>NZ_PUHY01000005.1:0-600000 GCF_002967765.1 Blastopirellula marina
CATTTCGGACTACTTTAATGTGACCAACTTGTCTAAGAGCTGGTCACTGAGATCCGTATCTTGTAACGATTCTAATACGCTGCTGTATCGCAACTCGTTGCTTCACCCTCTCAGGAGAAGACTTGAGTCACAACCGGCAGACGTTTAGATTCTCTTTGAGAACGGTCATTACTCTTATCGGCACTGCCAAAGTAATTCAGTCGAAACTGAACTCAAAGGCAACACATAATTGTAATAACCTTAACTCTATGAAATTGCATCGTTTTTAGGCGACAAAGCTTTGTTCGTTGCATTGCTCGTCAAGCGACAAGCAACTCAATCAAACAGCACTTCGTCACACAAAATGCCATCTACCAACCAAATTGTCAAAGATCATTTCGACGCGGCCTAGAAGGCGTTGTCTTATTCCGCTGAGCGGAATGAAAGAGAGTTCAATGAACTCCGTTTCATTGCGACCAGCGAAGTGTTTCCCAACTGGGAAGCGTCAAAGTTTACTCGGCAAGTTTGCTTTGTAAAGGGCCCCTCGAAAAACTTTCGAGAGATTTTTTCGAGGCCGATCTGACGTGGATCTGGTGGCCTCGAAAGTGGAGCTGACAGGGATCGAACCTGCGACCCTCTGCTTGCAAAGCAGATGCTCTCCCAACTGAGCTACAGCCCCTTTCATGGGATCGACTACTTTAGAATACGTTTCTGAAGTCGTCTAGTGGGCACACCAAGATTCGAACTTGGGACCTCGTCGTTATCAGCGACGCGCTCTAACCAACTGAGCTATGTGCCCCCTGTTGAAGCCATTGCCTCAACGGGAAGTAGCAAATTCTATCGACGCTTCACAATCTGTCAAACGGGGGTTTGCCGAAAAGTGAAGGAACCCTCCGATTATCGACTACGTATCGAAGGAATTCCAGGATTTAGGACCCCAAATCGCACGGAAGGTTCGGGGGATTCACGGCAAATCGACCTCAAAAAACTGATGGTGAATTCATTTGCTGTTTTGTGGATAATCCGTCGTAGCTATCGCAAGCAATGAACCAGTTGCTGTCACAAGCTTTTGCGACACTATTAGAAGACAAGGATGTGTGGAATGAAGAGTCCTACGGCTCGATGGGCGATGGCCCTGGGGTTGGCGGCTTTCAGCGGAAGTGCGGCACTTGCAGCCGGGCCGACCGCCGAACAAGCCCTGCAATTACAACCCATCCAAGCAGATGTTGACTATCAACGCCCCGCCGCAGGGGAAATTGCTCAGTGCAAAATCGGCGCTGAAAAGATCGGAAACGCGACTGGCTGGGTCGTCAGCGGCCCCAACGGCGAGCGTTTACGAGTCTTTCTCGATACCAACGACGACAAGAAGGTCGATCAGTGGTCGTACTTTAAAGATGGCGTCGAGGTCTACCGCGACGTCGATAGCGACTTCAATGGTAAAGCCGATCAGTATCGTTGGCTCGGTATGGCCGGAACCCGCTGGGGCGTGGATGTCGACGAAGATGGCAAGGTCGACGGCTGGAAGATGATTTCCGCCGAAGAGGTCTCGTCGGAACTGGTCGAAGCCGCCAAAACGGGCGATGTCGATCGCTTTATCTCCTTGATTCCTACGCAAGATGAACTGAAATCGCTCGGTTTGACAGGGCAACGGGCCAAAGATATCGCCGACAAGGTTGCTAAAAGCGAGCAGGCGTTCACGGCTTGGGCGCGTACGCAGAAGGCCATTGATAACAGCACCAAATGGGTGCACTTTGGTGCGACCCGCCCTGGCGTTGTGCCAGCAGGGACGGACGGCGTAACGAAAGACCTGGTGGTTTACGAAAATGCAATCGCCATGCTCGAGACGGGCGGTCAACACGGCCAGATCGAACTCGGAACGTTGGTTCGTATCAACGACGCCTGGCGTTTGATTGGTGTTCCAAGTGGTGGTGCTGGGGCTTCGGAAGTCGCTGCCAATCCGCAAGGTTCGTTCTTTTCGGTCAGCTATAACGGTGGTCCCGCTGCTGCTTCGGGCAACATGGGCATCGGCGCCGAAATGCAAGAATTGCTAGATCAACTCGAAAAGCTCGATCAGCAGATGGCGCAAGCTACTTCGCCACAGCAGCGCGAACAAATCGCCATGCAGCGATTGGAAGTCATTAAGAAGGTGATTGGTGCTGCCAACGATCCGGAAATGCGTGAGAACTGGATCAAGCAACTCGCCGATGCCCTGAGTGGTGGCATTCAAACCGGCGAACTCACCAAAGGATTGGATCAACTTCAATCGTTGGCTGATCAGGTTGAAAAGCAGGCCCCCAAGACCGATCTCGCCGCGTATGTTCGCTTCCGCGAGATGAGTGCAGCTTACACGCAGCAATTCAACGATCCGAAAGCGGACTACGCCAAGATTCAAGATGCCTGGCTCGCCAAGCTGGAAGGCTTCATTGATGCCTACCCGAAAAGTGCTGACTCGGCCGAAGCGATGATGCAGTTGGCAATCGCGCACGAATTTGCCGGTGAGGAAGACGACGCTAAGAAGTGGTATGCCCGCATTCGCAGCGACTTCGAGGGAAGCACGCTCGGCGACAAGGCCAACGGTGCGATCCGCCGCCTGGATGCCGTGGGCAAGCCGTACGTCATTCGCGGAACCACGCTGGACGGCAAGAAGCTCGATTCGTCGGCCTTCAAGGGTAAGGCCGTGCTAATTCAGTACTGGGCGACCTGGTGTGAACCTTGCGTCGAGGACATGAAGGTGATTCGCGAACTTCAGGCCAAGTATGGTGCTCGCGGTTTTCAGCCGATCGGGGTCAGCCTTGATTCAGGCGAAGCAGAAGTTCGTCAGTTCCTGACGGCCAACCGCCTGCCTTGGCCGCAGTTGTATCAAGATGGCGGTCTCGATAGCCCATACGCCTTGGAGATGGGTGTGCTGACGTTGCCGACCATGATTTTGATCGGTCCCGACGGTACGGTCATTAGCCGCGGCTTGCATATTTCGCAGCTCGATTCCGAACTCGGCAAGTTGATCAAATAGTTTTGGTCGATGGATGTCGATAATAACTTAAGGGGCACTTCTCGTGGTTCGAGATGTGCCCTTTTTCGTTGAATGAAATGCCGAATTCCTCTGGTGAGATGAGGCCGACTTTAGTAAAACTTGGCCTCCTCGAAAGGAATTCGAAGAATACTTCCAAAGATTGGAATGCAGATGTTTCCGTTTTACGTACCACTGCAGGTATGGTGGTTCGCCGCCCTTGTATACCTGTGTGCGATTGCCAGCGTCGCATGGGTCCGTTTTGCCCGCGACGTGCATAGCCAGCAGCTTGCTCAGGTCAGTTCGGTCGTCTGCTTTGTCGTGATGACGGTCCACCTGGTGCACGAAATCACCAGCGGCTCAGGCTTCTGGCTCGCCGGAGCGATCGTCTTCGTGGTGCTAGCCGTCCTGTGCGTCTTCGAACCGAAAACAACCCGCCCAACTCGGCATATCTAAGTTCGCCGAATCAACGGAATAAATGGCACACGACTTTCTTAAGCCCACGGTGTGCCACCGGGCATCTGGCCCGTGCCGAAGCGGTTTTGATTTCGAATCGCCCACTGGTTCCAGGCTTTTGTCTGCTTTCCTCTCATTAGACGAAAAAAGAGTCCTGACACCTTTTCTTCTCCGACACCTTTTCTTCTCTAAACGCACAAGACGCCAACCGTACCGACAAATTCCCCAGAGTGAAATAGAAGTTGTGGGTAATTGAAAGGCTGGCCGGACGGTTACATTCAAACGATTCGTCCCCGAACATACCGTTAAAAAGCTGTGAGCACAGTACCATGCCCCCGTCCCGCTTTACTTGCCCAACCGCCTACAGCAATTTCATTCTTCATCGTGGGAGTTCCTCTTTTTTTGGGGGGCTACGCTTTCTAGGTATTCGCGAATCTCTTTAAGATCGGGGCCGTTGGCAAGTTCAATTGCCAGCGCCCGGTTGCCTCCCATTTCCAGCAACTTTTTTACGTACTCTAGACGTCGACTGAGGATTGCCACTTCCATCGCGAGATCCAGATCGCCCCATGTTGCCTTCACGTCCATCAGCTTCTTAAATAGTTCGAAGTTGTCGACGCGGATGGCTTGGCTAAATAACGACAGCTCCTCGGACGGAACCACCTCGCCGCCAGATTCGATGTATTGCCGAACCGACTCCCAGGGCTGTTGCGCGATGGCTTCCAAGAAGGGAGGTGGCGGCTCCGGAGGCTGTGACAAGCTTTGTTCAAACGATGCCCAGCTATCCGCGCAAACCCGATCAGGTTCGCACGTGGAGACCAGAATCAGCCTGGGAGTCTTCCCGATTTCGAGACAGACGAATTCTTCGCCTGAGGTCATGGCAATAGGCAAGAGATGATCATCCTTCCGATATTCATTCACATCATCAAAGAATTCTTTCAGGCCGCCTTCGTCTCGTAGCTGGAGAAACAACAACAAGGGATAGGTAAGTAGCGTCGAGTAGACTTCAGGCATGCAGGCGCCACCGTTTTGAGCGAGCAGAAACTCCTTATACTCGCTGCAAATGGGGCCACCCACATAGCTTTCCAGATCGGCAAGAGCTTGCTGATCAATGGGAGGGCCCACCGCCGATAATTGAATATCCTTCATTACTTTGCCGAATTACCTTTCAGGGCTATTTGAATCAAGTACGTCTTCAATCGATTTATGCGGAGTCGGTTCATTGAATATTCAGGCTCTTTTGTCTTATCTAACGGACGCCTTCCGGCCAATCACCTTGCTTCTTTAGTTCTTCTATAATCGAATTACGGTTTTGTTCATCCATCCCCTTTTCAGCTTCATCCCTTTCCTTCTGGCCCTCTGCCAAAACCTCTTTCGGATGATCACGAAGATACCTGACCGCTTCAAAAGCATCCTCAAAGAAGGGGTCAAACCAACGCGCGACATCAATCCCTGCAGGATGAAGAAAAAGTGTCAGATGAAGAAAAAGTGTCAGGACTCTTTTTCCTCCGCTCAAAGAGCAACAGTTGGCTGAAACAATTAAGAAACTGTTACGTGATTTAGGTTTGCTATGAAGCAAGAGTTGGAAGAGCTGCTCCTAAACATGCTCAAGGCATTGCCGATAAAAGATGATGATGTTGGCACCAAAGCCAATCTCCTAAAATCGATTTGCTATGGCAATTCAATAGAGAAACTGCGTCCACTGTTATCTGATCCAGATCGAAATGTCCGAACGGCAGGCGCTCTGATACTTTCCAGGTCGGGGCAATCTTGCAGCTTCGTGAAGGAAGCAATGACTCTTATGCGTGATGCATCCCCTTGGACAAGGTTATATGCATCGGACGTCATGTTTCGGTGTGCCTCTCAGGATCGGCCGGAATACTTCGGTTATCTGGCATGCATGTTAGAGGATCAAGACTTATTTATCCGATCGCGTGCAATTGGGTATACCTGCCTAGCGAATGTGAATATGATTCGCATGGCGCTCGACTTTGACCAGTTTCCGGAGTCCACGAAAGGTACTCACAAAACATGCTTAAAACATCTAATTGTTCTGGACCGGTTAGAAGTTATCAAAATGCTCAATAGCAAGGACGCACTTGAGGTTCGATATGGCGTTGCTGGAGCTGCAAAAATGCGGAAAATTGCTCCTGAATTGGAACGATTAGCTCGTACCTTGACGCAAAAGGAGGTCGTAAACTTCTTCTATGTCGACGACGGTGGCTTGAGATAGTTAATGAGATAAAGGCAGGGCCGAGCAAGAAAAGGTGTCAGGACTCTTTTTTTCTCCGCCGATACACTGGCCGCTAACTTGAACAGTGGGAATGCGTGCTGCGAACGATCGCCAAGTTAACGGTAGGCAACCGCCCCAATCGCAAAGAACCCCGCCAGATCAAAGGCCGCCCGAAACCGTACAAGCTCCTGCAGTCAGCCCGAAAGTCAATCAAAACCCGGGAGGCTACAATGAGTTAGAGATTAAACTCGTGCCATTCAGTCCTGACACGCTTTCTTTCCCGTGGCACGCTTTCTTTTCCGGCAATGTTATGATTCTCTGGTGGGCTTGAGTTTTCTCCAGAGCCTCCCCGTCCCGTTTTATTCCCGATACCCCATCCAGAGGAACGCCGTATGTTGACAGAATCGGATTTTCACGGCGACCGTAACAAAACCATGTGGGAACCGCTCCCGCGCAGCCAATGTCCTCGACTTGCATCGGCCGGGGCGACGTTCGCAGGCTTCTTGATGGTTGGCCTGCTCTTCGGCGGGCTGATTTTGTCGGTAGTCCTCTGCGCGGTGGTGCTGGGCCGCCCAGCCCCCTTGTTCAAAGATCCGGTTTGGTGGGTGATGGCCCCCTTGATGACCTTGGGACCGCCGATTCTTTTAGAGTGGTACTTGAGTAAGCGACACCGCGGCAAGCGACTGTCGATAGATCAAGAGGAGGTTTGTTTTGGTAGCTCCAGCGTCAGACTGACCGATTTAAAGAGTATTTCAACGGGACAGTTTCAAGGTTTCATGGAACGCAACTTTTCGACCCTAGAGAAGGCGGCCGTCATCGCTGCAAACCCGATAACGGCCTCGCATAAAATCAAAGGGGCCCAAGCTGGCAGACAAAAACTACGAGACTGCAGCCTGACCCTGACCAAACAGGATGGCAAACAGATCCACTGGATCGGCGCACTGGCCTACTTCCAGGAAGAAGACCTCAAAGCCTTCTTTCAAACGCTGCTGGAGCGAAAGCCTGATCTCGAGCTGCAGACAAAACCAAGCGACGCTTGATGACCTCAGGCCCGAATGGGAAAGAAAAGGGGGCAGGACTGAATGGGAGGAAGAAAAGGTGCCATTCGTGTCAGGGCTCTTTTTTCTCCGCCTTAGGCAGCCAGAAATGATTGCCCCTTTGGGCTTACTCCTTATGCGTCGATTGTCGTTCCGGAGTTTGCCGGCTGGACGCACCACCCCCTGCCCTTTTTTTCTTTCCCTCGCACCTAGCAAGTCGAGGTTTCTTGGACAGCGATTTGCTGGGCTCTCTGCAAGGCGTTTTGCAGGGAGTCTTGTAGTGCCTGTCCGCCCCATTCGTCATTTTCAGCCGCGATGATCTCGATGTCGGTAATGCCGATGAAACCGAAGACGGTGCGTAAATGAGGATCGAGATGGTTCATTGATTCGTTCGGCCCGCCTGCTTCGTAGCCGCCGTCTCCTCTTGAGATCAAAGCAATCATTCGCTTGCCCTTTACAAGGGGCGTGTAGGGAGACTCAGGCAAGTTCGGATCAAAGGCAAACGTGCGGCCAATCCTAACGATTTGGTCAACGTAGGCTTTAAAGCCGCTAGGCATGCCGAAATTGTAAAAGGGGATTCCGGCCACAATCAGGTCTGCTTTCAGGAGTTCGTCGATCAATTCATCGCTTATTCGTAATGCCGTTTGCATCGTTTCTGTCCTCTCGTTCGGAGGTGTGAACGCGGCTGCGATCCACTCTTCGGTGACATGCGGCAGCGGATCGGCTCCTAGATCTCGACGGGCGATCGTGTCATGCGGGTTACGTATCTGCCACTCATTGACGAACGAGGATGAAAGTTGCCGCGTGTGAGATCGGGCTCGGCGTGGGCTTGAATCAATGTGCAATAGTTGCATCGGTGAACCTCCAGCGTGAGTGTTGGTTGATGCCTGCTCCCGTAATCCACCATGGAAACGGGCCGATTCGTGACGCAGACCTCAATCGTCTGCTTCCATACTCCGCCGCTGGTCGTGGTCGAACAAGCGGGAACAAATTTGTGGGGTACTTACTTTCAGGGCCGACTGTGCGAACATAAGGCAATGGAAACCACCGACCTATTTGAAAAATGCCTTGGCTGCCGTTATATGGTCGCGCTGATGCGCCGTATCGGAGAAGGTACTGCGCGGCCTGGCCAGTTAGAGCGGGCCCTGGAAGACATTTCCGCAAAGGTCCTTTCCGAGCGACTCAAGCGGTTGGTCGAATATCGAATCGTCGAGAAAACAGCCTTTCCCGAAATCCCGCCGCGTGTGGAATATCGCCTAACTACCTTTGGCCAACGCTTGTTAGAAATCGTGGACGAAGTCGAGCAGCTTCATAACAAGGCTTCGAAACAGGCCGACGGCTTGTTGTGAAAAGGTAGGAAAAGGTGCCTCGAAACTTGTTCTTGTCCACAAACAAAGAGTCCTGACACGAATGGCAACTTAAAGCCCAGATTCCACCCTTTGGATGAATTCCTGAATGGAGTCACAGGAATCGCTGGTTTGAAATTGATGCCACCGAGTGTGTTCCTTTAGCCTCTCGTCAATCGTATCAATCTCTGTGTTAACACTACCGTCTTCATTATAGAACACAGCCTTGTCAATCAACGGAGTCCTCATCCTGTATTCACCTATCCACCACACGTTACCATTTGGGTAGAAGCCACGGCAGTCACCATCCATAGCGTAATCTGCCATATAGCCAATGAATTTCACACTGCCATTCGCATAGAAACGTTTTGTTGGACCGTCCAGTGTGCCGTTTTCGCAATCAACCAAGTGTCCAAAGCCGGCGTTTGAACGGCGCAATGTCTTTAGCAGTGTTCTTTCGTCCGAATGACGATCGTCACAACGATACTTACGAATACTCCATTTGCTCATGGAATTGACTCCTCCCACAGACAGCGTAAGTGATTCATTGCTGTACGTACTACTCTCGTATGTACAAGTCATTCCATCCGATAGTGTGTTTGGCGTAACGCGGGAGAAAGTCCATTCATCACCGTCAAACGAAATAATGGAGGGAACTTGGTGGGTGCTTCCCTTGTGTTCGATTGAAACCATTCCTGTGTGAGCCGCTTGATGCTCACAGGAGATCGCGGCCAATGCAAGCACGGCTACGGCCGCCATGAGTGACCTTGCTGGGTTACGCACAACTGCCTCCGCTGTTACGTGACATATGCATGTGTCTCCTGCGTGATATATAACACGCTTGTGTTGCCTATGTAAAACGCAAAGCCTCAAACCGAATTATACCGCCGTGAGCACAGTCCGAAAGTCGTCGGCTACGCATTACGCTGCATTGGGGCAAGCAAAGCTGTCAAGATTCTTTCCCACTTCTAAGCAGCCCGCCGCCTGCATTTGAGCTCAACCCTCCGACCACATGGAAGGCCCAATAAGGCAAGCTCCTAAGTGAATAATGAGTCCTGACAACGTTTCCAGTCCTAAAGCAAGCGAAATTGCCGTCTGCCAAATGGATGCCCAAGACTTGTGGAACACGCCAAACCATCCAGTGCAGCATGCACGCGAAATTGTACAGTACTTTCTAATTCGACGACGTATAGCGACTTCGTGGCTGCGCGTGACGCCGTTCAATTTCCGCGATCTTGCTTGAAAGGATTTTCGACAGTTCCTTGTCATGCGAATTCTCTGCAAATTCCTGGTACTGTTTCAGCAGAATCAGCTTGGAGTCATCTGGATAGTTTGGGAGCTGGTTTGCAAGCAATAGTGCTTGATCAAATGCGGTGGAGACTCCCTGGCCATTGCCCAATCGCATCTGCGCGACGGCATAATCTTGGTAGATATTAAGCGAATAGAACGCTTCTAAGCCCGTCATTGGGTGAGGCCCGTCCAGAATCTGTTTGGCTAGTTGCACGGCTTCTTGATGTTTTTTTGCCGTGTTCAATTCCCTAATGAGAACGGAGGCAGCATTAAAGAATTGATTTGAGTCTGTTGATCGTCGTTGTTGATGCGTCTCGAAAACTAGTCGTCCGAACGCTATGGCATTCGGTCTGTCTTCTTTTTCATAGTAGCAACCGAAAAGCCCCGTGATCGCCTGACAATATAAATCACTTGAAGTCAGCTCTTTCGTTTCGAGCGAGGTCTGAACTTCCTTGTATATCGCGATCGCATCATCCAAATTGCGACCGCTTTCATAGTAAGCATCTGCGATGTTAATTCGCACTGCTATGGCGTGAAACGAGTCTTCGCCGTACAGCAAAGTTGCTTGGGTTAAAGAGTCTCTGTAGTGTTGGAGTGCTTTTGGCAAGTTGCCAAGAAGCTCTTGTCTGGTTCCTTCCACTACCTGTTGTTGTTGAAGCTTGGCGCGATTCTGAATCTCGTTCGAACCCGAAATTGCCCTGTCCAAATCTTCAAGTAGAAACGAGATCTCATTGCTTGAGAGAGCGATTCTTGCCGACTCGTTTCGTTCCATGAATGCACGGAGTTTGCCAATTATCTCTCGTTGCTTAGGAATATCGACCGATAGAAACGCGTTATAATATTCCTTTTGGAATGCGGTCGGTGCATCCTGAACGTTTTCGCCTGAAAGCTCTTGGCCGAGCGCGTGGAACTTTCCGGTGGATGTGTCCGCCAGCAGAATCACAAAGACTGCAAGCACTGCAGCACATCTTACCATGTCACTTCTCCGTAAATCTTTAATCCTTCAGTGGCACTTGCAGTCATTGCAGCCTTCACGTGCTTGGCAAGTTTTATTTGCATTGCGACTGCGGCATCACTACCAGTTGGACTGGTATTCGCTATCATGCCTACGTCAAACACTCGGACCTTGTCCCCGACGTGTATAAGGGCTTGGGCGCCCAATTGGTACTTCTTGTCGGTAAGACTATGGTCACCTGAAATCGTTACTGAAACATTAGAAACTTGTCCAAACAAGCTGCCGTCAACATCAAGTCTCCATGAGATCCAAACGGCGAAGCTAGAAAGGGCACTTTGTTATCTAAGACATATCGAGTGCTTCCTGAGACGTGACCGTCTTTGAGTTTCCCATTCGTACCTTCCAAATGTGCCGTAACGAACCCTGAGCAGAAAAGGCTGTTTGGTACTGTGTATTTGACGGTTGTTTTCCAGTCTAGGCCACTTTTTCCGACAACTGCTTGTATCCCAATTCCATCGTTCCCAGCCGAAACTCCCAGAGGGAAGTAAAGCTGTTAGGATTCTTTCCCTCTTCTAAGCAGTCCGGCGCCTGAATGTGGGTTGAGCGCTTCGCCCACTCGTTAGGCCTAATAAGGCAAGCTCCTAAGTGAATAATGAGTCCTCCCAACGTTTCCTCCCAGGTCGAATCCCGAAAAACATCGAACGGAGTATGTAAATGAGCTTCTTAACGGATTTCCGTTGTTTGAAATGGGTTGCGATGGCAATCCTTCTCTTGTTGTCATTTGACACAAGCTATGGCCAGGACGAAGCTCGGGATATCGAAGCGAGAATCTTGTTTACCGATGGAAAGTCTGGCGATCTTCATGGAGATAAGTTCTTCTTCAATGAAGATCCAGATTATCTGCTATGGATCAATGGACTTCGGGCAAGAGCTGAAGATAGCGGTGTTGGTCATCTTACCGGTGCTATTCGTTTGCGTGAGCAAGATGGAGCGATCATTTCGGATTTAGGGTTTGTAAACATTCCATTTCGAGAGCTCTTAGGGCCAGGTTCACTCGCGATGAGAATGAGGTCCGTGATCCCTGGCCGGAAAGCCGCAGGTGGCCCCATCACTTTGGAGGTTGAAGCTAGATGCCTAGAGACAGGTCAAAGATTTAAGGCATCACGTACCATTCGCTGGAAATCGGCGGACACGCTAACTATCACGAAGTACCGAATCCGCAACTCTTCTGATAGTCGGTATGATGTCGGAACTCTGTTGCGAGCAGGCAGGGACTATTCGCTCTACCTCGAAGTCCGAAACTTGGCGATCACCGACGGAAAAGTTCGATGTCGAGTCACCGTGTTAGGGTGCGATGAATCGGGGAAACCATTTCCAGGAGTGATGAATTCCAAGGACGCCGAGATCGATGTAGGTGACGGTACAGAACAAAGTCTAAGCACGTTTATCAATTGCCCGTTTCAAATTCCGCGTGCCGGTGTTTTTGAATTAGGCGTGACGGTTGAGGACCTGACGAACGGCAAAACGACTAGGCGTAACTTCCCAATAACCGTGACCAGCCTGTTTGATTCCGCCAAGGCAACAGACCTGGCGAAAAACAGCGGAGAATTGAGAGTCGATCTTGCTCTATCACAGGGATCTCATGGCCCTGTTCGACGCGACAACATGTACTTTGAGAATGAAACAGTCTTTTTTGCAGCACGCGTCTCTGGATTGAAGAAGAGCGAAAAAGGTGCCAGGAAGATGGCCGGTCGTGTTCGGCTCGCCAAAACCGATGGTACTGTTCTCTACGAAAAAGAAGTTGGGCCCGTAGAATTCGAGGAGTTCTTCGGTGGAGACTCGCGAGAATTTCCGTTTCTGCTAGAGACAAATTTCGTGGGCGGGATGCCACATGAGCTAGAGCTTAGCCTGAACGCTACCGATCTCGTATCAGGGACCAGTCGTACGGCTAAATTGCCGATTGAATTCAATCCCGACGCGGCGCTTCATACCACCGCACACTCAATAACACTTGACGAAGAAGGTCTTGTGCCAGCTGGACCAGTATTAGACGCTGGACGAATCTATTATTTGCACGGAAAGATAGTCGGATTCTCTTGGAAAGAGCGAGCCGTCAGCCTGGGACTGAGCGTCCGGGGCGTTAGTGCAACGGGAGAGGAGTTATCGGAATTGGTGCTTTCATCCAAGTATGAAATGAAACAGTCGAGATACGGCGAGCTCTCAACAACAGCAAGCTTTCGGCAGATCTTTAGTCCGAACCGCCCCGGCAACTTCGCACTTCGAGTCGAGGTAACCGACAATCACACAGGTGCAAAGTGTGCGGATGATATTCCCGTTGTCGTGAAATCGATTGGAATGAATAAAGACACTGAGCGGAAGTAGTATTAACTGAGTATAAGTCTAAGGAATCTTTCTCTCTTCTAAGCAGCCCGCCGCCTGAATTTGCATTCCATCCTCAAACCGTGCGGAAGGCAAAGCTGCCAAAGGAACAATGAGTTCTGGCACCTTTCCCCTAGTTTTTTTTCCCTCGCGGATGGAGCCTATTGAGAGGATGGTTTCTTTGGGCCTCCGTTTCGCATTCGTTCTGCCAGGGCTTCTTCGTAGGGGATTGATTCTTTGACACCGTGGAAGATGACTTTGCCGTATTGGTCTTCGATGATGATCTCGCCTCAGATCGTCGTGCGGTCTTTGTTGAAGTCGTATTGATCGAACTTAGTTTGCGAAATTCCCGTGATGGCTTGCCCGATCCCTTTATGTGGATATCCGAATGGTTGCAAAGGACCTGCGGATGTTAAGAGTTTGTGACGGGGAGACTTGAAGGACAGCACCTCAAAATAGTTGTGGTCTGGATCGCGCGGGTAGTCAATGATCATTCTTCCCGCACAGAGCCCTGGGGTGTCGAGGTCCCATTCAACTCTAACCTCTTCCATCATCTCAAGAACGTAATGGGGGGCCGCGTAACGAGAGTACAACTTGGGCGCCTGCCAAACACAATAGGCAGCGAAGGCCGATACCAGGGTGATCGCGACGATGAGTGCCCTGAGTGAGACACGTGGCGGGAAAGAAATTGCCATTGAGGGCTCCAGGAAGAATGAAACGAGGAGTGGGTTGGGCCACTATGTTCTCGTAGGGGCGGTTGTTTTTCCAGCAAAGTCTCGGGAAGTTGGCCAGGCCGGTCGTCCTCAGCCCCAATTGGGCACGCGAAAAGATCCACCTGTCAACTTCATGCTGGCATAGCCCAAGACTTCGATCTACTCCCCGGCTTTACTCACAAATGTGAAGATGGCGAGTTTGTGCCCGCTTTTTGCCGATTCTTGATGGGCGTGCGGCAGTTGCCCTGCTAACTGGCTGGCCCGAATTTGTGTTACGACTGGCAGAATTGGAAAATTTGCTTTGGTCGGACGGGGCGATCTGCCGAAACACCATGCTAGGTCAACTTATATCCATGACCCGAGCGATGGTGGATCGCGCGTGCCTCAGTTGGCAAGCGTCTGCCTGGAAGTGCTCGGAACAGCGCAATACTTTGCCGCGCAATTTCGGGAGAATGCGATGCGTTTGTCAGTCCTTTATTTCGCGTTGGTGCTATGCTCCTTCGCTGTGCCAGCGACGGGGCTGTCGCAAGAAGGCATGCCGCAAGGCGTTCCTTCCCAGTCCGTTCTGGTGAATTACAACGCTGCGATGCCAGCTCAAGCCTACGGCGGTGCTTACTGCCCACCGCAAGGCCACCATGGCATGTTCCAGCACCACCACCAATCCAACTTGCCTGGCTACGCTTACCCAGCGTACGCTCCGCACCCCAACTTCGGTGCGATGGATTACCCCAAGACACACGCTCCGGCCGCTTGGCCCTACTCGGGTCCGTTCCATCCTTATCCGCAGATCCCACCGGGATGGAAAAAGGTTGCCCTGGAATGGGACGACGGTTACTGGTACCTCGACTTCAAGTCGGCCCGTAAGCCAAAGCATCACTAAACCGGTGAATGCTGCCAATTCAAAGGCCTCCCCACTTGGTGCGGAGGCCTTTTTTTATGCGCTGATTGCTATTGACTGCTGGTTAAGCCGTTGTCGATTCGTCCCTTTTAGGTCGCAAAATCGAAAAAACACTGCCTTCCGGACCAATCGTTAGCCGAATTAAGGGAAGGCAGGACCGTTGTGATCGGTATCTGCGCCATTGCTGGACGATCCAGCAGATTGCAAACAGATTTTGGTCCCGGCTGTTTTCCAGTAACAATCGGGCCGATCGGATCGCAGTACGTAACGCGTGAAGAGAATATTCCTAGGAGGGGGGACGATGTCACGTCTATTTCAATTCGCGATGATTGCGGCCATGATGGCCCTGCCCGCGATCGCTATGGGTGGGGATGCAGAAATTGCCCAGTCCATCGTGAAACAACTTCAAGCAAAGAAGTCTGAAGGAAGCTTGAAGGGCTTTAACATTGGTTTGCGAGTCGAAGAAGGAGTCGTTTGGCTGGAAGGTCACGTCTCGAATCCGGCTCAGCATGACGCCGCGGTCGATATCGCTCGCCGCGTGTCTGGCGTCCAACGCGTTGTGGACGGCATTCGTATCGAAGGCAACGTGGTTGCTTCGGCCGAACAAGAAGTGCCAGCTCAACCTGTTTCGGCTCCTCGCGATCTGGCTGCCGCCGATCTGACCGAAGAAGCTCCGGAACTGGAATTGGCTGCTCCTCAGCGAGTTCCGGCTGCGATGCCAGCGATGGAAGAAGTTGTGTTGGAAGCACCTCAAGGTGATTTCAGCTTCTCGCCAGTGAAGCCTGCCAGTGCTGAACGTCCTGCCGCTGACGAAAGCGTGTTGGTCAATCAGCCTACTCCGGCTGCCCCACTGCGTCAGCTTCGCCCGGTTCCGGCTGCCGAACAGGCTCGCCCGATCCCAGCTGCTCAGCCAGCTTACCAGGTCGCTGCCAACACCAATGCTCGTGCCAACATGGCTCAGCAGCAGGTCGTTGCTCCGCCAGCGTACTACCCAGCTCAGTACGGCTACAACTACTACCGCCCAGTTCGGTACGATCACCCGCACATGCCTGGCTACGCTTGGCCAGCCTATGCGGCCTACCCGAACTACGCTGCGGTGACGTACCCACGTCAGTACTCGCCGCAGGCTTGGCCATACATTGGCCCGTTCTACCCTTACCCACAAGTCCCACTGGGATGGCGTAAGGTCGAAATGGAATGGAAAGATGGCTGGTGGACGCTCGACTTCAAAGCTCGTCGTCACAACGCCTTCTAAGCAGAGGAAACGTGCCTCGCGAACAAGCTGCGAGCGAGGCACCCTCCTAGGAAGCTTCCTCAAGCCTTCGCCGTTTTGGCGAAGGCTTTTTTGTGCCGTTTACCTGGTTTCGCCGTTGTCACAGGCCACTTGTGGGCCAGCCGGCAGAGACTGCTGTCGTGCTAGCGACGGTATTGCTGGAAATTTCGTGCCAGGCGGAAAAAGCCGCAAGTTTGTTACAGCTTCACACGATAACTAAACAACAGATAAGTGCCCACTTCGTGGAGTGAAGTGGATCTCCGGCGGGTCGAACGAATAGGGGCCCAGCCCTATAAACGCCCTGGAAGGCATTGAGGAAAACGATGAAACGAAGCATTCTGAAGCTCAGCTTGATCTTGGGTGTGGGATTGGCTGCTCTCGGCAGCACTGGCTGTACGACCCAGGGACCTTACCTTGGCCCGCTGCTGTTTCCCATTCCGGTTACCCCGTACTACCAGCAGATGAAAGAGGACCAGTTCCACAACCACGAGCGTTATGATCGTGCTCCGGTTCTGGGCCCGCTCGCCCCAGGTGCTCCGCACGTGGCTTTGGATCCGCCTAGCGACGACGAAGTCATGCGTTCGCTGGAACGCTCGCACCCGGTTCAAGGCGGCATGCCGTTCCTGCACGAGGTCCAACGCAACAACGTTCGTATCACCAAGGAAAAGATCGCTGACTACGTCGATCCTCCTCGCGTGATGCCGCTGGTTGGCCCAGTTCAACTGCACCACGCTCACTACAAGTGCACGGTCTACTACACCGAGGTCACGCGAGTTGGCTGGCCGTTCCCGCACACCATCCGGGACGAAGATTGCCGCGAAGTGATCTACATCGACCATAACCACTTGCATCGTGCTGGCAACGTCCAGGAAGACCTGCCAGGCCCAGTCGGTCCGACCCCGACGGCCCTGTAAGCCGCCTCGGACGAAAAGCGAAATCAGCGAAAGCGTCGTATCCCCCGCGGATACGACGCTTTTTTTGCGTTTCTAGGCGATTTCTCTTGGCGGAATCTTGACCCAGATGTTTCATTAATCACCGAATCTGGGTTATAGTAAGGCCGATTTCAGTTCAGTTAGGGAGCGTTTCTCCCCTTCGACCCGAACAGGGCCTACGGTGAATTTGTCCCCGTCACTTACAAACCGCGCGCTAGATGAAACCCTGCCTTCATGGGGGGTGTTGATTCTGGAAAGTCACCATGGTCCCGAGTTCGAGATGGAATTTCGGGTTCACGACTTCGTCAAAGTCTTGTACGTGATTGCCGGTAACGGCCGTTCGCATGTTGGGGAAGAAGTTTACGAGCTCGCACCGCGCGACATTGTCATGGTGTTGCCTGGGCGCCGTAACCGGGTGGAAGACTCGCCGAACTCGCCAATCTCTTGCTACGTCCTGTGCATTCACCGGTCCTTACTGACCTTCGATAGCGAGGCCGTTGCCTCCCTGCCGCTTGGCCTCCTGCCACGTCAGGCTCATTTTGCCCAGCGGATCGAACGTCGCCTCCGTCGATTGTTGTTCCAGCAACTGCAGAATAACCCTCTGACGCCGTTGGCGATGGTTTCCAACGGTTTAGAGATCCTCTCGCTGATCGCCTGTCATCAGGTCGCGAAGTCGGATGGGATCACCGATCTGTCGCAAGAGCCAGGCGTCGACGAAATGGCGGCCTACATCCGTCACCTCGACACCCACTTCTTCGAGGCAACGACGATTGACGAAGCTTCCAACAGCATTGGCATCCCGCGGCGCCGCTTTACGCAGCTGTTCCGCGGTATCACCGGGCAAACCTGGTTGAACTACGTCCAGGAACTCCGCGTTGACCATGCTTGTCGCCTGCTTGAGAACACCGACCGCCCGATCACGTCGATCGCTTTCGAATGTGGTTTCGCCGAACTCTCAACCTTCTACCGCGCCTTCCGCAAAATGCGCGACGTGACGCCCAGTGCCTGGCGACGTGCGAAGGTGGACTAAAAGCGATCACACGGCGATTGCTTCCCCCCTATCCTGCCCGAATGCACATCGAAAACGGGGCAGTGTCTGCTCTTGAACATCCCGCAGCGAAACTTTCCGGCGACTGCTGCGGTTCAATGAGCATGAAAACTCAAGCCACCACCTCGCTGTTGATCGGTTTCCTGCTGCTCGCTTCCCCGACCTTCGGTCAAGAAGTCGACAAGCCGACCGGAACGTATGCCAGTAAGATCACGCCGCGTGCGGTCCAGAATCAGCACATGCAAGGAGGGCTCGTCCGTGTGACCTGGGCAGAAATCGAGCCGCAGCCAAGCAAGTTCGATTTCGCCCCGATCATGCGTCAGGTCGAACTTCTCAAACCGAACATGAACTGGACGCTCGCCGTCCACGGCGGCTGGACTTCCACTGAGAGTTCGGCCAACGACTCGCCCGCTTGGCGGCGACGTCAATCGCTCTCGCCAGAGTGGTTGGTCTTGAAGCTGCGTGTCGAAACCTTCGCGATGAGCTTCCGCGGCAATCCGGTTCAGATGCCGAAGTACTGGGACCCGCTCGTGCAGAAACGCCTGAAAGCCATGCTGACGGCGGTGGGTAATCGTTTTGGAAAAGACGATCGTTTGAAGCTGATCTATGTCCCGCAAATGACGAGCAACGGCACCGAAGGGCATTTCAACGGAGTCCCGCATGAAACGCTATTGCAAGCCGCCGGCATCAACCCGCGCGAGCGCAACGCCGAAAGGAAGTTCGGCGATCTCTGGCTCCAAGCATCCGCCCAAGCGACGCAAAGCGTGCTGCAAGCATTTCCTGGCAAAGCGGTCGCATTCGAGGTGCACGAACTCTTTCAGAGCACCGAAATTCCTGCTCGCCTGATCGCCGAGTTTCAAAAGCCAAGCTACGATAATCGCGTTGGCATCGGCATGTGGTGGATCTCCGGCAAGACCAACTACCAAGGCAACCTGATCACGCTGCTCAAGAAGTACGACGGCGACCTCTACGGTCAAGTCATCGGCCGCTCGGACCAAGAGTACCGTTTCCCCAACGGCGACTACACAAGCGTCTTCAAGCTAGCCCAAGAACTCGGAATGCGTTACATCGAGCCTTGGAACTACGAGTTCGAAAGCCATACTTGTGATGAAGATCTCGCAGCGTTCAATACCGCAACCCGTGCGAAGTACGCTTCACCTTAGTATCTCTGGCGGCAACGCTTCACTCTTTGTCCCTAAAACGACGTGCTTCTCTCACGTGCAGCCGTTATCATCATGCCGTTCGACAAGTTGACGCGTCTATCGGACTAACCGGCGGTTTACCATGAGGGCAATGAATTCAAACCCCGCGATTCTCAGTGCTTTGGTAATTGCCATAACCATTGCCGGGTGCCAGCAGCAGCCGGAGGCGAAGGACGCGTCGGAACATCATTCTCGAAATGTCTCTAAGGAACAGGATTCACCGATGGCGGACGCATCGCAGTTCAAACTCGATCAGCGGATGATGATCGGTACGGATATCGCGAGTATCTATTTGTATCATCCCAACGATCTCAAGCATCGCGAAACAAGCCCCATCGACTGGCCGAACTATCACTTCGCTTGCGGCCGCGAATTCGCCGCCGGGCGATTGGTCGCTTTCAGCACCGGTAGCGATGGAGGTTATGCGATTCGAGCGACTAGCGATCCGCTTTCCGAACGCGAAAGAAAGTGGCTGTGCGGTTCGTGGGATTTTCGCTTGGCTGTTTTGCACGGACGAGTCTATTTCGACGGCGGCTACTCGGTGCCGAGTGACGACTATCGCGCCGATTGGGAGGACTACCCCGAGTCGTGGATTGAATTGCCCAACGGCAACTACAAGGTTACGGTCCATGCGATCGAGTGGTCCAGCGAGCCGGGTGCCTTGGATGACGAAGGCAATGCCACCGAATCCGCGTTGACGAACTACGTAGTCCAGTTCACTATGGTCGATGATCTACGGACCATTCCATCCTCGACGCTCATGCCGCAGCTTGAGTGTTCGCGAGAATGTCCCCCAAGTGAAGGTTATGACTTCGCGGATCCATTCGACGAGGCAGAAGTCGAACTGGCCGATCGTTACGTGATGCTGGTCGATCCACTGAACGTGCCCGTGCCGGGGTTTCAAGTGAACTTGGAAGTATCGAGCGAGTTTTACAAGGCGGTTTTTGGGGCCTCGGGCAATCAAGCGTTGCCCGATCGGATCACTTCGTTGGTGATCGCCACCAGTGATCAGCCTCCCTGTCTCGGCGCGATTGTGAAGCCGTCGGGGGCCAGTCGCGAGGGTCGCAATCCGTGGGTGATGTCATTCGATGTGAAGCGTTTAGTCACCGTTAACACCATGGAAGCGGGCGACTCGGAATGGTCCCACGGGCAAGTCGAGTTTCTCGAAAGAGCCCCAGCCGAGGTCGATCTGTCTCAAGTCAAACAGCTAAAAGATGCCTTCGCGGCTTACGCCAAAGCAAACAGCGACTATCGCGCTAAGATCGAAAATCCCGATTTCGAAGCCGAACGGATCGAAGCGATGAATCAAACGGCGGGATTGCTAAACCTTCTGATCCATCACGTTCAAATGCCAAGAGAACGGAGGATCGAACTTCTCAAGTTATCCGACGCTGATCGTGCTAAGCGTTTGCTGACGATCATGGAAGGTAACTAGCCATTTGCGCATTTCGTAGATGGCAGGTCGAGGCGATGTCGACTAGGCTGCATTATCACCTGGCACCCAGTTCACTCGCGTCTGCACGCCGTACGATAGGTCACCCATGCATCTGCGTGTTCTCGTTCTCCTGTTATCCATGATGGTCAGTTCGCTTAACTCCATATCCGCTGACGAACCCGATGCTCGGCCGCGGACGCGTGATCTCGGAATTGCTCCTGGCGTGTTCAAGCCTGGCAAATCTAATGCGATCACCGATGTGGCTGGAGTGAAGGTCGGTCAGGTCACGCTGATTGACGGGAAAGACATCCGTACCGGAGTGACCGCGATTCTTCCGCATGAAGGAAACCTGTTTCAACAGAAGACCCCGGCCGCCGTGTTCATTGGCAACGCGTTTGGCAAGTTGGCCGGCTCGACTCAGGTCGAGGAGCTAGGCAATCTCGAAACCCCTATCATTCTGACCAATACCCTTTCGGTCGGCACCGCGGTCGAGGCGGTCGTGAAGTGGTCGCTCACGCAGCCAGGGAATGAGAACGTCCGTAGCGTCAACGCCCTGGTCGGCGAAACCAATGATGGCGGCCTGAACGATATTCGTGGCCAGCACGTTCGCGGGCCGCATGTCGTCCAGGCGATCGAGGCCGCCCAATCAGGCATCGTGGAAGAAGGCTGCGTCGGCGCCGGCACCGGCTGCATTGCCTTCGGTTGGAAGGGAGGCATCGGCACATCGAGCCGTACCCTACCGCAACGTTATGGCGGCTACACCGTGGGTGTGCTGGTCCAAGCCAACTTTGGCGGAGTGCTACAAGTCGACGGCCTTCCCGTTGGCAAAGTGTTAGGCAAGCATACTTTCGCCGAGACGCCGCCGGTCAGCCCCCCTGCCCCGCTAAAGCCGGGCGACGGTTCGTGCATGATCGTCGTTGCCACCGATGCTCCGCTCGATCCGAGAAACTTAAAACGACTCGCCGCACGTGCCTTATTTGGCCTTGCGCGAACGGGTTCTTCCTATACCAACGGCAGCGGTGACTTCGCGATCGCCTTCTCGACGAACCCTGATCTCCGCGTCGCTTATGGGGAAGAGAAAATTCAGACGCAACCGACGCTCCCCAACGACGCCGTCTCTCCCCTGTTTCAAGCCGCACTTGAAACAACCGAAGAAGCGGTCTACAACGCCTTGCTAAAAGCGACCCCCATGCAAGGCCGCGACGGCCGCAAGGTCGAAGCCTTGCCGTTGGAACCGCTGCGAGCGTTGATTGAAAAACGAGAGCAGTCGTTGGCCGAGTAGGTGCTCCTCAGTGGGCGCCATGGCCGTAGGCGATTCCACGGCTTACTCCAATCGATGCGTAAACAAATACTTTGCCACCACTGCGTCTCTCTTTTACAAAGGGACGTAAGCGAATGGATGACTAGGGCAATCGTCAGGAGCAAGCAGATGTCGGCCATTTTTCGAATCAGAGTGTTGGTTATCCTGATTTTATGCGCCGGCAGCGTGTCGGCGGACGATGCCTACACGGCAGAGCAAATCGTTGCGGCCTGGAAGCAAAGTGGTCAGAAGATCACACAGTTCGAAGCGACCTACGCCCTCGAGACGACGATGGACGTGGTCGGCCGGGGAAATTCGAGCGATCCCTTTGGCGAGCCGCCAGCCACGGGGGCGAAGCTGCAGAATGAACTCACTTACTGCTTCGACGGCGCCAAGCGGGCCTATCGCTATTCCGGCGACAAGCAGGGATTTAAAGGGATCTATCAGCAAGCGTTCCAGGCAGTCTTCGACGGGCAAACGTATCGGCAGTGCGTAAGTGGTGAGATCGAAGGGATTGCTAAGCCTCAACCTATGGGCGAGATCGATTCCCGCGGCCAGATCAGCAGCCACCTGACACGCAGCAGCAAGCTCGTGCCGTTCTACCTCTGCCACGCCCCGGCGGCGTTTCTTCATCCCGATGGGGACATAACTTCACGCATGACGATCGAGCGGCAAGGGGTATCGGGCAAGAGACGCTATCTGGTCGTCACGCTCGACGATGGCCTTCCCGATCGCCGTACCACCCTGCTGTTGCTTCCCGACGAAGACTTTCTGCCGGTGCGTTGGCTTGTCGAATATCAAGGAAAACCCATCCGCGATCTCTACCTTCGTTTCCGTAAAACCGATTCAGGCGAAAACTACGTCGCCGGTTGGAACGACAAAATCGACGAAGCGGACGGAAGCCGCTCGTCCACCACGAACGCCCGACTAAGCAAGGCAACGGTCAATCAGCCAGTTGCTGAGAAGTTCACGATCGACTTTCCCGTTGGAGCCTACGTCTTCGAAGACACGCCACTCGGTCGTCGTTATTACGAGCAAGGGGAAGATAAGACGCTGGTGCCGATCTCGGAAGAGGAATTCGGCTCGCTGCGGGAGTGACCTTGGACGCAACCAATGCGTCTGTAGGATAGGAATACGTAGAGGTGATTCTTTGAGAGTACCCTTATTCGGACTGCTTGCTCTTCAATATCGCTTCCGCAGGAATCGACATCTTCAAGCCATTTTGTTCCTTTGCGAAAGAATTCATGAGCTTGAAGAACTTACCGCAATCATCGCACGGCAAAGGTAAATAGACACCCATGTATTTTGTAGTCGCTCGCCGAATTCGTAGTATGACCAAACAGAATTCAGCGTCATTTATGCTTCCTGGGATGACATATTGTTGATCATCGAACGGCGGACGAAAACCACGAGCTTCTACGATAAGCGAATCAATATTTGGTTGTTCTAGCGAAAGGTCCATCACTCGTTTGCGTATCTCATTCGCAATGCTGTGTTTTGCGTATTCGTAGCCGAAGTGTTTGAATAGGACCAGGTAAGCGGAGCGTAATAAAGACGTCTTGAAGTTATTTCGAGCGTAGTTGTACAAAATCGTAAATGTAAATTCGTCAACATTGCCCGAGTGGAAGTCTGCTTCAGACGTAGTGAGTGCGATAGGGTTTGATGCTTTGCCAACTATGTGAAAGCTCTTCTGCCCCTCTTTCCATTGCAGGTTGGCAACCATCTCGTTCCCATTGATGTTCAATTTGGTCCTGAGATGTCCGTGACCACGAAATGCGTCATGGACTTGTTGGAAGTTCGCGAGATGAGAGTCTAGTTTGCGCCCATGATCGTTATTGCACGTTCGGCATGTCAGCGTCGTTTGTCGACCGCCCACAGAACTGGGGACAATGTGTTCCAGCGATAAATCATCAAATGGCGTACTCTGCCAACAGAGTGGACAAATAAGTTCGTTCGAACGTACAGTTTGCAAGCCCGAATGAACTAGGCTTTGCTGAAGTCTATCGAATTCTTTTTGTTTCGCGGTAAGAGACATCGCAACTTAAAATGCAAATTTCGAGTTTTCAAATTTGCAGTATAACTGAATCAAGACAATTGACTTGTAAGGAAGACGTATTGCGTTTCTAGGTTCTCATAGTGGATTTTACAGCTTGAGTTGAAAGCGTGATTTTGTGCAATGCGTCGGAATCAGTCCGCCTCATTCTTAGTCCTCCGGGATCGCGACGAGCACTATCGCCATCCCCCATGCAAACAACTAGAATCACCGTTTTAAATAAGATATCCCGGGAGATCTTTGCCATGCTACGCGCGGGCTTCCCTCTGATTCTGTGGCTCACGGCAACTTCGCTGGTGTCGGCGGCGCAGCCTAATTTGTTGTTGATTGTCGCTGACGACATGGGCTATGGCGACCTGTCTTGTTATGGATCGAAGCAGGTTGCTACGTCCAATCTCGATCGCTTGGCGGCCGGTGGCGTGCGGTGCACGGATGGGTATGTGTCGGGACCCGTATGTGCTCCTTCGCGGGCCGGGCTGATGACGGGACGGTACGGTTCGCGGTTTGGTTTCGAACATAACCTGAGTCATCCCGAAAGCTTGCGAGACGAGTTTGCCGGCATTCCGCTCGACGAAGTCCTGTTGCCGCAGCGGCTGAAGGAGCTTGGCTACCGGACTGGCATCGTCGGCAAGTGGCACCTGGGGGAAGCGGTTGCAGGGCATCATCCGTGCGAGCGTGGCTACGACTACTTCTTCGGCATGCTAGGCGGCAGTCATGCGTACTTCCCCACGGTGAAGAAGAACCAACTGCTGCGGAATCATGACAAACCGACCGAGATTCGCACCCCTTACCTGACCGATTGGTTCACGCTCGAGGCGCTCGATTTTATTAAGCCCCAGCAAGATGTACCGGCGGACGAAGTGACACAGCCGTGGTTTTTGTATCTTTCGTACAATACGCCCCACGGGCCGATGCAGGCCAAAGAGGAAGACATCGCCAAGTTCGCTCACATCCACGATAAAACGCGCCGCATCTACTGCGCGATGCAGCACTGCATGGACGTGAACATCGGCAAGATTCTCGACAAGCTGGAAACGACCGGCCAACTCGATAACACACTGATCGTTTTCATCTCAGATAACGGCGGCTCGGTCGAGGTATCGCACGCGGTCAATGCACCGCTACGAGGGACGAAAGGAACCTTCCTGGAAGGTGGCATCCGTGTACCGACCATCTATCATTGGCCAGCGAAGCTGCCCCCAGGCGTTGTTTTCGAGAAGCCTGTGATCGCGCTCGATATCATGCCAACCATAGTGACCGCCGCTGGAGGCAAACCACCGGCCGACGGCGCTACCGAGCCGCGTGCTGGTCGTCGTAAAAATAACCAACCCATTTATGACGGAGTCGACCTGGTGCCGTTCTTCCTGGGTGAAACGAAGTCTGATCCGCACGAGACGTTGTACTGGCGGATGGCAATCCGCGGTGCGGCCGTGCGTGAACGAGACTGGAAACTGTTGCGGCCAGAATCGCAGTTGCCTCAGTTATACAACTTGGCCGACGACATCGGCGAAACTAACAACCTGATTGCCCAACATCCAGAAATCGCCAAGCGTCTGCTCGAGAAGATGGTGGCCTGGGAAACCTCGCTGGAACGTAACCCGCTGTTTATCTCTGCCCCGACTTGGGCTGGCTACAACAAGCGTCTGTACGATAAAACGTACTCTCTGGAGCAGCCAGAGCCTGACAGCGAGGTCGACATCTGGTCGTTCTAATTCGATTCGCGGCGAAGAATAAGATCAACCACGGATTCCACCAATGGGCATGGATAAGACATCAATGCCGATTTGGTAAAGGGAGGTTGTCGTTGATCCGTGACTTCCGTGTGATCCGTGGTTAAATGTCTCCATCTTCCTTACTTCAGCATGCGAAATAGCGGGTGCCGTAGCCAATGCCGGGCTGCTTCGGCGGTGGCAAGGGTCGTCCAGTTCGATGGGGAATCGCTGGGCCAATCAATGCGATGCATGCCAGCGCTAGTCGGTACCTCGAGACAATCGAAGTCGATCCATCCATCTAAGCGTTCCGCCAAATCGATCACGACTTCGCACTGGATCTGGTGATCTTGCGGCTGATTCGACATCGCGGCGACTACCACCGCGTGGCTCTGTTCCTGACGCGTGAAACGACGCAGTGCCTCCGCAAACGCGGCGTCTTCAGGGTACTCTAGCGGATCGCCTTGATACGACCCACCGAAGAAACTTGTATCTGCGATGCCGCATTCGTCGTGAACTTCCCAGAGCTATGCGTAAGGAGACATCAACGCACGCCAAGTCGGCAAGCATTCTGGTAAGCAAGCGATCACGGATGCAGCAGGTCCTGCCATGATTTTTCTGTCAAAACAGTTGGGAAATCGTTCGAATTGATGTGGGTTCCACGCACTTTAAGTTGCTTCCCGTGGTTTAGCGACAGGACTGCCAGAGCAAATTCGTGGGCTGTGATTATTTCTATGCCTAAGTAAGATTCGTTCTATGCTGAAGTCTTACGGTACGCGAATTGCGTCCTAACTGCGTGTAGGACGAAGCCTCCGCCCCTTGGGGGCGGCAAGGTTCCTACTTGAAATGGAATTTGAATTGACTCGAACCCGTCGGTGAAACGCACCCCATGATCGTCAATAGGAACCTCAACTGGCGGCACATTCTCTTTTATACCTGGAAGAGCCTGCTCTACTTCTTCATTCTCTCGGTGATCGTTTATACGTTGCATCACGAGTTCGACATGGAGAAGTTGACGGTGCCGTTCAACGTGATCGCACTGCTCAGCACGGCATTGGCCATCTTTCTTGGTTTTAAGAACAACAGCGCTTACGACCGTTGGTGGGAAGCACGCAAGATCTGGGGATTGCTGGTCAACTACAGTCGGGCTTGGGGTCGTGAAGTGCTGACTCTAAGTCAAGAGCCGGACGGCATCCCCAGCGAAGAACTCACCGCTTGGCGCGAGCGACTGATCTATCGACACATTGCCTTCGTCCACGCGCTGCGGGTGTTCCTGCGTCATCCCCACGATTACAACGAAAACGGTGAAGACCTGATCGAAGCACCGAACGACTATGCGGACATCCGCCCATTTCTTTCTCAGGAAGAAGCGGACGAAGTGCTCAGCAAGCACAACCCACCCAACCAATTGCTGCTGATCCAAGGGCAAGAGCTGCAAGAGGCGTATCAGCGTGGTTGGCTGTCTGATTTTCGTTTTGTGCAAATGGGGGAAACGCTCACCGAGTTCAACAACCATCAGGGGAAAAGCGAGCGAATTAAGAACACGCCCTTCCCTCGCCCTTACAGCTTTTTCTCAAGGGTCTTCGTTTACCTGCACGGCACACTGGTTCCACTCGCATTTGTGGAAGAGTTGGGCTTGTTCAACATTCCCTTGGCATTGCTGATCAACTTCATCTTCCTCAGCCTCGACCAGATCGGCGAGATGACCGAAGACCCCTTCGAGAACCGCCCCAGCGACACTCCCCTCACCTCGATCAGCGTCACCATCGAAGGCAACTTGAAAGAGATGCTCGGCGAGAAGGAAATACCTCCGAAGCCCGTTGTTACCGGAGGTGTGGTGCTCTAGCAAGTCGCGAGCAAGTCAGGGCGCCTAGGTTTCTCGATCTGGCACCGCATATTTCGCGGCCTGGACAACGGCGTCCAGGTCTTGGCAATTTGCGAAGGTCGGGCCAGAGGCCATTAAGCGATCGGCGTAGATCAAGAGATGGCCCTGTTCGATGTTGCCAATGCTGATTCCCCAGCCATCGTACTTTTCTAGCTCGCCAATCAAATCGGTCAGCCACCGAACGTTCCAGCCTTCTGGCCGGTAGACTTCCATAATCTGATACAAATCGTCGTTGTACTGATCTTCGACTAACCAATAACACGGCGACTTCGTATCCGACTCTGGGCCTGTTTCGCCGTGCCGCTACGAAGCGACCAGAATTGCCTGACGCACCTGCCAGAACTCTTCAAAAGGTGTCTCGCCGTTGGGGTTGGGATTGGGGATGTAGTCGGCGTCGTAGTAAATGACAGGAATGTTCACAGGTTCGAGCAGGCTTTCTAACTTGGATGAAGAGCAAACCGACAACACATGCCGAAACTTAAGACGGCTCGGCCAAGTGTGTGCGATCGCGATTATCGCAGCCGAAGTAAGAGAAAGCCAGAACGGTTCGACCCGTTGCCAAGCTTCGGTTGAGTTTAAGGTCTTAAAGGGAATGCACCCGCCATCTGATTCTGCCTCGCATGATCCTTGAAGCGGACTGTCGATGTTCGCTCTACGTATGCTGACGTCACGAACGATGACTACGAAACTCGCCGGGCGTCATCCCAGTAATTCGCTTGAAAGCGACCGAGAACTTCGCCGCGGATGAATAGGCGACGTGGTTGGCAATTGCCAGAACTTTTCGATCGGTCTCGCGCAGCATTAACTTCGCTCGCTCGATCCGAACCCGGTCGATCTCTGCCTTGGCGTTGCGTCCAATCGCTTTCTGTAGGCGACGCTCGAGTGACGAACGGCTGAGGCGAAACTCTTCGCAGATCATCGCGACCGTCAAACCATCGCAGGCACGCCGTTCAATAAAGTTCAAGATCCCAGCGATCTCGCGATCCGCAATCGGAACCATATCGGAAGAAGCCCGCACGACGACCCCTTTGGGTAGGATAAACGTCTTGCGGCTGATCTTTTCACCGGCTATCAGTTCCGCCAGGTAAGTCGCGCCGAGGAAACCAATTTGGTGCGTATCCGGTTCGATGCTGCTCATACTTGGAATGGTCAGGTCGCAGATATCGCTGTCGTTATCCACCCCCAGCAAGGCCAGCTGTTGCGGCACTGCGATCCCGGCTTCGCTGCATGCCCGCAGAACCTGGCGACCCCGAACGTCGTTGCAAGCGAATACCCCACAAGGTACCGGCAACGATTTCAGCCAGGAAAGCAACTCTGGATTGTCCCCTTCGGCGAGCAGTTCGCGAGGGACATTCGAGAAGTTGTCTTCCACGCTGGCAAAATAGTACGAGCGAAGACCCTTCTTCGAGGCAATCTCGGTAAACGCTTTACCGCGTGCGTCCGAGAAGTCGACGCCGTCGTAGCCGCAGAAGGCGATATCGGACAGCCCCCGTTCTCGGAAGTGTTCGATCGCCATCTGCGCACAAGCCACCGGATCGGTGTCCAGCGAGACCCCATGCGCTGGCACGTACGAGCCTCGCAGGTCGACCGTCGGGACTTCTAAGGCGTCAATCTCCTCGGAAATCGAAGCCAACTCGGCCCGCGAAAGAATGCCATCGAGCTTCCAATCACGAATGCCGCGGGGCAGTCGCTCGTTCATGGTGCGCTCGACATGAATGAACTGCCAGTTGCCATAGATGCGGTTGAAATCGGCAACACCACGCAGACAACCACGCCCATATCCGCGCGATGATTCGATCAGCAGCAGAATCGTTGGTTTGTTTCGCCACATCGCACTTCAATCGGGTGGTTAAAGGGTTGTTGTTATTCCCTATTTTCGTCATCGAGTTTCCCATTTTCGTCACCTCGTGGTGATTCGCAATGGTTTTCTAATCAACTATAGCAAAGAAAAACAATATCGGTGGCAATGGATCTCAAGCAGCCCGTAATGCTCCTAAGCTAATCATTGGCTACCCTTTAGGTCGACGGCGATGGACACAAGAAGGCGGGGTGTTTGTCAAGAATATTCGTTAGCGACGTCATTTTTACATAGCTATGCGCAGTTAAAACTCTCTGCTTTCTTTTAATCCTTTGTTTGCGTCGGCTTGTTTTCCTTTCTATACTCCCGGTCGACCGGCACCCGTAGGAACTAGTTTTTCCCTTTTTCGTATCACGGGATATCGCCGGACTCCCTTTATTTTCATCATGCCATCCTCATTGCACGGGAACCCCTTCTATGAAACGAAATGCATTTACGCTCGTTGAGCTACTGGTGGTGATCGCCATTATTGGCGTCTTGATTGCCCTTCTTCTGCCTGCGGTACAACAAGCTCGTGAGGCGGCCCGTCGAATGAGCTGCTCGAATAACATGAAGCAGCTGGGCCTGGCCGTGCATAACTACCACGACACCTACTTGGCATTGCCAGCTCGCCAAGGGGGAACCAACTGGTCAGGCGGCAGCGCGACGGCTTATCCCCGCTGGAGTGCCTTTGTTGGCTTGCTGCCGTTCATCGAAGGTGGCTCGCGATTCGACCAGATTCAAGCAGGCGGCTTTCATGCCTGGCATGGCAACGCGAACTCAGGCTACGTTGGCGAAATCCCTTCGTTCGTCTGTCCTTCCGACGGATTGTTTTCGGGAACTGGGCCCGATCGTAACGCGCAGTATTCTCCGCTGAATTACGGGTTGAACATGGGAGACAACTACGCGATCAACTTCGATTCGTCGCGCCCCGATCAAAACATCCGTGGTATCTTCGGCTACCTGACTTACACGCGATTCAACGAAATCACCGACGGGCTCAGCAATACGGTCGGAATGTCGGAAATCATCGTCGCCCCGAGCGGTGATATGCTGGGGCGCGCTGTTGGCAACTCGACTACCGATCCGCTCGCTTGTCGGGCTTACATGGTTCGCAACCAGTACACGTCTGGTTCGCTTATCGCCCAGTTCCGTTGCCATGGCCAGCGCTGGCAAGATGGTCGACCTGGTTACTGTGCGGTCACCACGATTCTGCCTCCGAACAGCGCGACGTGCAGTTCGCAGGTTAGTAACGGCATCTACTCGTCGGCCAGCCGACATCCAGGCGGTGTGCTTTCGATGTTCATGGACGGATCTGTTCGTTTTGTGACTGAAACGATTGATACCGGCAACCTTTCTCTCTCGGCCGTTTCAACCGGACAAAGCCCGTTTGGCGTCTGGGGAGCAATCGGCACCAAGAGCGGTGGCGAAGTTCAATCGCTGTAGTTTCCGCTTTCTCCCACAACTTGCCGCAAAGGCACGGGCATGCAGCCAGTTTGCCCGTGCTTGCTACTTCTATTCTGAAAGGTTTACTCCATGCTGGTCCCACTACGAAACAGTGCTCACGCACTGCTCTTGTTATTGCTCGTTGCTGCGGTTGTCGGTTGTTCAAAAGGAAAAACTCAATGGAACGACGGACGCCCGCCTGTCTTCACGGCGAAAGGGCAAGTCATCCTCGACGGTCAGCCGGTTGAAAAGGCGACGGTCACTTTCCAGCCTGTCGATCCTGAAGGTCGCGGCGGGTCGGCGGTTACCGATGCCGAAGGTTTCTTCGAGGCGCAAACCTACGAGCCTGGGGATGGACTGACGGCCGGTACGCACAAAGTTGCGATTAAGAAAACGTTGTTCGTCGACAAAGCAGGTCAGGTCGTTACTGAGATCCGCGAACCTGGCAGCGCCGTGGAAAAGGACTTCCTCCCTAAGAAATATGGTACCTTTGAGAAGTCGGGCCTCACGGTCGAAGTAGCGGATAGCGATGGCAATGATCTTGGCCAGATCGTCCTCGAAAAATAACCGCTGTAAGCTTCCCCTGCCTTCCGTTCATTCGGGCAGTCCACGGGGCCAGTGGGCTGCCTATCCCTCCACCCTTTCCCGCTGAAGTTGTCATGCCTTTCTGCTTTTCTCGTAAGTTTTCCTCGTCTTCCTTCACCACGGTCGCACATGGCCTGATCTGTCTGCTGGCGATTACTGCCTGCCTGATGGTGAGTGCTGCAGCAAATGCTGAGTCGTTAACATCCCCTGACGGACGCATCGAGGTTTCCGTTGAAATCGACCAGACCGATCAGCACAGCCGACTTGTTTATCAGGTGAAAGTTGCCGGCGAAGTGGTCATCAAGGATTCGCCGATCTCGTTTCTGCGTAGCGATGATGCGATGATCGGTGAACATGTGACGCTGGCTTCGACCAGCGAAACGACCACGCATGACGAAACCTGGAAACCAGTTTATGGCGAACGCAGTAGCATTCGCGATCATTACCGTTCGCGAACGTTTCACCTGGAAGACACGCAAGCGAATTGTCCACTTGCGGTGCAGTTCCGCTGCTACGACACCGGCGTAGCATTCTGCACGACGCTGGGAAAAGAAAATACCGAACTGAAGTTGAAGGAAGAGCGAACCGAATTTCGCTTCACGAGTGATTACCCTGCCTGGCGAACGACGAGCGCCCAAGGAACGTACGACAAGGTTCCGCTCAATCAACTCGGCAAAAACGTGGAACGCCCGTTGGTCGTCGAGGCTGGCCAACATTACGTGGCTATTGGTGAAGCAAAGCTGGTCGACTACGCCGTCATGCGACTCCGTTCGGCAGCGGGAGATGCACCCGGCGTGGTCAGCCAACTTCTAAGCGAGGTGACCGCGACCGCACCACTGACGACACCGTGGCGAGTTATCTTAATTGCGTACTCGCCTGGGCAACTGCTGGAAAGCAACGACCTGTTTCTTAATCTGAACGATCCTTGCGCGATCGCTGACACTTCGTGGATCAAGCCTGGCAAGGTGCTGCGTGAAATCAGCTTGACCACTCTCGGCGGCAAAGCGGCGATTGATTTCGCTGTGAAGAACAACTTCCAATACGTCGAATTCGATGCCGGCTGGTATGGGCACGAATACGACGATGCCTCCGACGCGACTACCATCACGGTCGATGCCAAGCGTTCGCCTGGTCCGCTCGATTTGCAGGAAATCATTCAGTACGGCAAGCAGCGCGACATTGGCATTCTGGTCTATGTTAATCGTCGCGCGTTGGAGAAACAACTTGATGAGATCTTGCCCCTTTACAAGAAGTGGGGCATCGCCGGTGTGAAGTATGGCTTTGTAAATACGGGTTCGCAGAAGTGGACGAGTTGGTTGCACGATGCGGTTCGCAAAGCGGCCGAATATGAACTGATGGTCGACATCCACGACGAGTATCGCCCTACCGGTTACAGCCGAACTTATCCGAACTTGATGACCCAGGAAGGTGTTCGCGGTGACGAAGCGACCCCATCGACCAGCTTGGCGGTGACAACCCTATTCACCCGCAACCTGGCTGGGGCGGCCGATCATACGATCTGCTACTACGATCCGCGTGTGAAGAAGAACTGGTCGCACGCTCAACAACTCGCGAAAGCGGTTTGCACTTACTCGCCGTGGCAGTTCATCTATTGGTACGATACCCCGCTGACGCCGCTGCAAGATGGCAAGACGACGCGTAACCGGATTTTGCCTTCTCCTGAGCTCGAATTCTTCGCTCAGGTTCCCACTGTCTGGGATGAAACCCGCGTCCTGCAAGGCGACATTGGCGAGTACGTTGTCATCGCCCGCCGCAGCGGCAGCGACTGGTTCGTGGGCGCGATCAACGCCAACGAAAAGCGAGAGCTCACCGTCCCGCTCAACTTTCTCGATTCCGGCAAAAGCTACCAGGCTCGCATCTACCGCGACGACTCAACGCTGAAGACTCGCACGCAAGTCGCCATCGACGAGCAAACGGTCGACGCCGAGGAAACGCTAACGATCACGTTAGCGCCAAATGAAGGCCAGGCGATGCGAATGACGCCGAAGTAAGGCGAGTCATGACTTAGCGGGCCAATCCTAGGTGGGTGATTCCTTCCTCATCGAAATCCACCGTGACTTCGATGAAATCCTCTTCCGGTTCCAATTGCAGGACGGTGCCGGCGCCGAAGTAGCGGGATAGGATGCGTTGCCCCACGTAGAGATCGGCTGGCGAAATCGATATGCCAGGCGCGTGCTCGCTGGCGATCACAGGTTGACATTCGTCCGGTGGCGTGGGGTCGCGGCCGCTGGCCAGGGCTCGCCAGTCACGCATGCTATCGGGCAGACCCCAACTGGGAAAGTGACCCGAGAAGATCCGCTTGCCTCCCTTCATGGCGTTGTACAAGGCGCGGATTGCGCGCATCTGCAAACGGCTCGCCGAGCCAACTGTGACCTTGTTGTCAACATTGCTGACGAGCGGGAAGGCCAGCATCACAAGTCGCCCGACCTCGGTTTCCTTGCGACGGCCTGCTTCCAACGCGGCGATCAATCGCATCACCACCTGTTTCTGGTTGCCAGGGCTCAGCTTGGCAAACAAGTCCTCCACAAAGATTTCATCGTCAAGTTGCCACGGTAGTTCCCCTTCGAGTGACTCTTCCAAATGGTTTTCTACCACAGCGTCCATCATCACTTGGAAGGCCTTGGGAGGGAGGGCCGTGACTTTCAAGTGTCCAATTGCAAACGCGGCGGCGTGTCGCTCGTTTTCATTTTCGGCATCCAACGCTGCCAACAACACGTCCCGCGTTTCTTCCGACGAATCGCCCGTCACGCCAAGCAGCAACAGCAAACCCGCCCGGTAGGTGTCTCGCGTTTCGGTGGCCAGCATCGTTCGTAAGATTTGGCTGGTCGCTTCCTTGCGCACCGGTAAGCGAGCCAGCAAATTGGCGGCCGCGTAACGGACATCGCCTGGCTCGCTGGTAATTGCCACAAACTTTTCGTAACCCGCCACGACCGCGTGCCGGGCTCTTGCGGCCCAGTCGGATTCTTGGGCTCGCTTTTCGGTGAAGTCCTGTTCCTGCTGAAGATTGCCATGAACGGCGCGATAAGAACTGCCGTTGGCGATCTCGGTCAACAGCTGCAAGATGCCTGCCCGATCAGGCGTCGTCGGATCGACGGCCGCTTCAATCAAAAAAGGAACTGCATAAGAGGTCGCCTCGTAAACGGTCCCTTGATGCCAGATGTTGCCAAACAAGTGCCACAGCGGCGAATCCTCCCCCTGCAAGTCAGGTGAAGCGGTCCGCAACTCGCGCAACAACTCCGGCACATCCTCGGCCGAACCGTACGCATGGGTTAGCTGATGCCAGGGAATGTTGTCGAGTTCGTCCATCATCGTGGGGTGAGCCCTTGTCGTTCGTATCGACCGTTAACAACAACGCCTCGCCAAAATTGGCTTGCGACCTCTCGGGTTATCGACGAGACTTTCAACATAGCAAGTCCTTCAAACCAATGTGAAGGGCATCGATCCTTCCCGGAAATCATTCGCACCAATCGAGAGAAACTCGAAACTGCTATGTTGACGCAAGAGCCCGAGAACCCGTTCCAGTCGCCGGAAACGGTTTCGCATGTCGCGGATGTCGAGCACCAGCACACGCAGAACGATCTTGCTTGGGCGACCGGCAAAGCGGCACTTCGGTGGTTCTTGATATGCTCGATTAGCGCCGCCCCGAGTTGGTATATCGCTGCTGGAGCGACGTCGGCTGCCATTGCAGGGATGGCAACGGGCGTATTCCTGTTCATCGTCGGCTACACAATATTCGATGTGTGGACCCGGAATCATCCATTACGACAGCGACGTGATGTGAAAATAACTTTGGCGATCACCTACGGAACCAGAATTGCCATTTCGCTGCTGTTTCCAATTGGATTCTTTGTCGATATGTTTTGCGGCATCATCGCTGTCTCAGCAACGGGATTCGTCTTTCAAACCACGGAATCCAATCTGCAATTTGTATCCACACTCGTTACGACACTCGTTCAAGGCGTTTTGCTCAACTGCGTCCTGGCAGGTTACGGCCTTCTGGTGTACGCCGTCTGTCGAGGTGTGTTAGCCATGCAAGGATATCAAGAAACGGTCGCCGATCGTTGAAATGAATCGGTATCCAGACTCAGTTGCTCGATAATCATCTCCGCCGCATGCTGATATAACGCTAAGAAGGGCGTGTCTGCTTCGCGATACCAGATGCGGGCCACTTGATAGGTGGTTTCGAATTGCTTGTTCGCCTTGGTAACCCCATTCTGCACGGCCAGTCGCACCGCTTCCCTGGGCAACGGAGCGAACTCGCGAAAATGCTCCTGGGCAAGTCGCGTGACGAGGATGTCGTCGGCGTGCTCGTATCGCAAAGCAATCTTCAGAAAGAAATCTCCTGGATCGCCCACGTGCTGATAGACGTAACCGTCAGCATCCAGTAGGAACTCTGAGTGCGGTTCGACGGGCGAATCGTCTTTGTCTTCCAGCGGCGGCCAAATCCAGCGGTGCCAGTCCACCCAACAGCTAATGCCTGATAGAAACCAAAGAACGATCGTGCCGAGCCACCAACTGCGCACAAGCTGGAAACTCTCCACTTCTTCCGAATAATACATCTGCATATCGGGCTGTACTGAGACAGCATTCCAAGGCCTGAACAAAATTGAGTACAAAATGAGATAGCCGAACGTGACGAAAAACAGGAACCGCGACTGAAGAATGGTCGTCAAGAAGACCATCAGCCAAAGTACGTAAAGTCCAAGCCACATCAGTGTCAGCGCAAAATCGATCAGCGCGTCCCCCAATCCCGCGAGCGCCACCAGAGCACCGGCACTGTTGCTGAGCATTGGAATTAAGCTGGTCATCAATCACCATCCACAACACGACCTGACGAACACCATCACCGTGTTACGATGGTAAGCCATTTCGCAAGCCTAAGAAACTAAATCGCCCTTCAAATCGGCGCAGACTTCTTCGCATGTTTACTCTCCGTCCCTCCCTGCCGCGCGATGTCGAGCGCGTCGTTGAAATCTGGTGCCTGGCCGTCGATGCCACGCACGACTTTCTTCGACCGGACGATCGAATCGCACTCGAACAGGAAGTCCGCAGCTTCTTTGCCACAGCACCGCTAACGTTGGCAGTCGACGCTCAAGACAAACCGCTCGGCTTCATGTTGGTGCAAGATGGCAACATGGACGCCTTATTCATCGATCCCAGCTATCACGGGCAAGGCATCGGCAAGCACCTGGTCGCCACCGCGCTTCAACAGCATCCACACCTCACCACCGACGTCAACGAGCAAAATCAAGCCGCCGCCGCGTTCTATCAACATCTCGGCTTCATACCCACTGGCCGCTCCGAAGTCGACGGCCAAGGCCGCCCCTATCCGCTGATTCATTTGCAGTATGCCGAGACTAGCCAGCAATTGCTACGGAACGTCTTCACGTAGCACAGTTTTCCGCATTTCACGTGTGAATTTCGTACGAATGCCGGTTATGATAGGGCCAGTCGAATGGCAATATCTTCATGGCACGCTTCAATAGTAATTACGAACCCGATGACGGAAGTCTGGTCCAACCACAGCCAGATCGGTAGGTCGCTGATCGATCGGCTCCAACAAGGAGACGACGATGCGATCGGGCAATTGTTCGCCGCTTATTCCGATCGTCTCGCGCACATGGCGGCTCGGAATATCAGCCCTGGCTTGTTACGGCGATTCGATGGCGAGGATGTCGTGCAGTCTGTCTTTCGGACATTCTTTCGCCGCCACGAACAAGGCAAGTTGGCGGTTCAGCATCGCGAGCAGCTTTGGAAGCTGTTGGTCACGATCACCATTCTCAAGACTCGCACGCATGCCCGGCGACACACGGCGGAAAAGCGGAACGCGGCGGCGGAACAAGCCCTCCCAGAAAGCTTCGATTTTCTCGATCAGCAGCCAACACCGGAAGATGCCTTAGCCCTGTGGGAAGAGATCGAAGTCGCCCTGGTCGGTCTGCCAGACAAGGCCTGGGATATCCTGGCCCTGCGGCTGGAGGGACACCCTAAGTCAGACATTGCCAAGCAGTTAGGTGTGTCACGCCAGACGGTTCATCGCCTCTGCGATCTGCTGAAACAACGCCTCGCGAACCGCTTCCAGGAGTACGAGATCGAGCCTGATCCGGAAAATCTTTGAATTCGATGTGACACTTCGCCTACCCGATTGCGATGAGTATGGCAGAGGGATACTTGGCAAGTCTCTCGTTGGCCGAATGAATTGCTCCACCCACGGGATTTCTGATGACCAGTCCGCAACTTCTCTCTGCCGTTTCCGACACCGAGCGAAACCAGCTGGAACAGCTGCTGATGACCTTCGAGGAAACGTGGACCCCCGAGCAAATCTTGCAGGTCGGTGAAATGGTCTCGGCCCAATTCAGCCCAACTGCTCGTCTGGCGGCCTTATTCGAGCTGGCTCAGATCGATCTGCATCGTTCGTGGGAAGCTGGCAAAGGGCGTCAGGTCGAGTTCTATTTACAGCAGTTCCCCGATCTTTCTACTGATCCGCAGATTCCCCCGCATTTGCTGGCCAGCGAATACGAGGCCCGCTCGGCAACTGGTAATCAACAAAAGGAGAGCCAGTATCGCGAGCGATTCGCGAATTGCTTCCCGCAGTTTGTCGCCATTGTAAAGCAAAACCGTCAACAGGCCTCGGCCGCGTTGGCCACCAACAACCAGGCCGCCAGCGATACGCACCCTCAGCAGCCCGACGATTTCACGAACTTGCCGGTCGAATTCGGAAGGTATCGGATTCTGAAACAACTGGGCACGGGGGCGATGGGCAAAGTTTATTTGGCCCACGACACCCAACTCGATCGCCAGGTTGCCTTAAAGACGCCACAGTTTCGTAGCAATCGCAACGAAGAACTGATCACGCGTTTCTATCGCGAAGCACGATCGGCCGCCAAGCTTCAGCACCGCAACATCTGCCAGGTGTACGATGTCGGCGAAATCGACGGGCGTCACTTCATCTCTATGGCCTTTATCGACGGCCGCTGTCTGGCCGACTACATCGCGTCGGGAAAACAATCAGCGATTCGCTCTTGCTGTATTCTCGTATTGCGATTGGCCAACGGTCTGTCGGAAGCCCATCGACACAACGTCGTACATCGCGACTTGAAGCCGGGCAACGTGATGGTCGATCAGAAGCAAGAGCCGGTCATTATGGACTTCGGCCTCGCCCTGCAAACCGATTCGCAGTCGCGGATGACACACGAAGGTTCCTTGCTCGGTTCGCCTGCTTACATGTCACCGGAACAGATTCAAGGTAAGCACAGCCAAGTCGGACCCACGACCGATATTTATGCGTTGGGAGTCATCTTCTACGAACTGCTAACCGGGGAGCTACCGTTTCAGGCGAGCTCGCTGGGGGAACTGGCTTACAAGATCATCTCGACCGATCCCCCGAAGTTGTCGACCTTGCGAGCCGATGTCGATCCAACGCTCGCAGCAATTGTCGAGAAGATGATGGCCCGCGAGGCAGCCGAACGTTATCAATCGATGGAAGAGGTCGCTCAGACAATTCGCCAGTATCTGTCCTCGGCGACCGCAATCGAAAATGAAACGCCGTCGCGGGCAACACAAGCCGACATGCCCTCGCCTGTTCCAACCTCGCAACCGATTCCTGTTGCCCAACCTGTTCCCGCAGCTAAGCCTATTCCGTCTGAGCAGCCGTCGCTTCACAACGTGGCGGCGCAGTTAGACGTTGCTCCCCAGAAAACCTCGCAACGTTTTTCCGGACGAAGAGCAAAACCGATTTGGCCTTGGATCGTAGGAGCAAGCTTGTGCGGTGGATTACTGATTCTGGCGGCCGTCATGCTGCTGAAGACACCGTACGGAACGTTACGAATCGAAACGATTGGCGACCTGCCTAACCTCGAAGTTCTCGTTGATGGCAACGTCGTCCGCCTGAACGAGCCAAACTCGACCTCCGCGACCGAGCATCAATTGCAACTCAAGCTAGGCGAAGCAACGCTGGCCCTGGCTCCCGGAAGTAACGCGTTCGTGCTCAACGGCAACGGACCAGAGCGACGCATCTCGGTTCAAGTCGAGGGAGGAACGCTAACCAGCGATAAGCTGACCGTCGCCAGAAATGGAGTGACCCTCCTCAAACTCCAACTGCTTCCCAGTGACGAACCGAAGGTCGCATCAAGTTCCAAAACACCTTCCACCGCTTCGCCGGCAGCAGCCGATGCTTCGAGTTCGCCGATGTTGCCGGCGGCATTTCCCACGGGGGACGTGGTTGCTCCGTTCCCTGCCCCAGGATTCGATCCGTTATTCAACGGAAAGAACCTCGACGGCTGGGACGTATTTGGTCATTCCGGTTGGAGTGTGCAGAACGGAGAGTTGGTCGGCACCGCGCCGAATGATCAAAATAAGGTTCACGGCTGGCTCATGAATCGGGGCGACTTCGAAGACTTCGAGCTTCGCTTGGAATATCGTCTGCCCCCCGGGGGCAACAGCGGTGTGTACATCCGGGCCGTACCCAACCCGAGCGAAATTAACGAATTCGACATGAATGAGGTTCAGTTGCTCGACGATACCTCGCTCCGCTATGACGATGTGCGACCGAATATGCGAAACGCCGCTCTCTGGAAGGTCTGGCCAGCAAGTCCATCGCTGAAGCTTCCTCCCAACCAATGGCATCGCCTTGCCATCCGCGTGCAAGGCGATGGAATCCAGATCTGGAGCAACGACGTGAAAGTGACTGCCGGCAAGCTTCCCTCCGAAAAATCGATCGGAAAGAAAATTGGGTTGCAACTCATGAGCAGTGAGGTCCGCTTCCGCAACATCCAGGTTCGGAAGTTAGGAGCAACCACGCCTGCACGACCCAGTAAGCCTTCTATCACCGAGTCCGAACCTGGATTCCTTTCCCTATTCAATCATCGAGATCTCTCTGGCTGGCAATACGACGGACGCGTGTCGGGATTATGGTCGGTACAGGATGGACTGCTGCAAGCAAATAAAGCATATCCCGATTGGCCCTCGTTCACCGAAGATCTGCTGGTCCAGATGAAAACCACGCAGTCCAACTTTCGCGACTTCGAACTGCGGCTGCGAATGCGCATCGCGTCGGGGGGCTACTGCGGCGTTGTTCTACGGCGGCAGGAACAGGAAGCAATTGAAGTCAGTTTCAGGCCGGATCGAGAGACGAAGACTATGGTCAAATTTTGGTCGAAGATAGCGATGAAGCAGCGAGAGGATTCGGTCGTGACAGACTTTAACAATCCATCGCTTGGACCTGGTGAGTGGTTCGATGTCCAAATTTCCTTGGTCAACGATACGTTAAGTGTTGTAGTGGATAATCAAAAGGTGCTGGTGGCGGAAGTCAAAGGCAACAAGAACCCAGGCCCGATCGAGCTTGTTATACCTCCGGTCAGCAATGGGAACGTTTCGTTCGCCGAGATCGCGATCAAGCCACTCGGCGCATTGCCTGCGACATCGAACGTGCCCACAGAGGCGGAATTCACCTCGCTCATCGGCAAAGACCTCTCCGGATGGGCGCAGCTTGGCAGCGACGGGTGGAGCGTTCGCAACGGAATTCTCATCGGCAATCCTCCACCGAACCAACCACGATTCAAACGCTGGCTCATGAACACCGGTAGTTACGAAAACTTCGAATTGCAGTTTGAGTATCAACTGGAACCTGGCGGAAACAGCGGTGTCTTCATACGGGCGGTTCGCGATGCAGCGCTATCGGTGACCGGAGATTTTTATGAGGTTCAACTGTTGGACGATACCGCGCCCAAGTATGCGAAAGACCCTACTACCCATCTCAATGGCGCGTTGTGGAAAGCACTGCCAGCCAGTCCTGGTTTGCGATTGCCACCCAAACAATGGCATCGGATGACCATCCGGGCTCAGGGGGATCAACTCCAAGTCTGGAGTAACGATCAGAAGATCGTCGACGGAAAACTTCCTCGAAATACTCGACCTGGCACGCGAATCGGCTTACAACTGCATACCGGAAAGGTCATGTTCCGCGACCTGCGGATTCGTGAATTGCCCAGTCGTTGATGCCCTCCTGCGACCGCTCTGGTCGCGACTCCTCCTCCTTGGATCCCGCCGGCCTGATGCTTTTGCTTGCTCGAACGATTGGATTGGTTTTTGTTACGCTCGTTGCATGTCGCTCACTTTCCGCCGAGGACATTCATCCCCCGAATGTAATCGTCGTACTGTGCGATAACCTGGGTTACGGTGACGTTGGATGCTTTGGCTCGAAGCGGCATCGCACGCCGTATTTAGATCAGATGGCGGCGGAGGGAATGAAGTTCACGGACCTATATGCGGCGAGTGGTGTTTGCACGCCGTCGCGGGCTGCGCTGCTAACCGGTTGTTATCCACCTCGAGTAAATCTTCACGTCAGCGATACCGGCGGAGCGGTACTGCAGCCGGTTTCGCCGAAGGGGCTTGCCCCGGAAGAGATCACCATCGCCGAATTGTTGAAGACGAAGGGATACGCCACGACGATCATTGGCAAGTGGCATCTGGGGGATCAACTTCCGCTGCTGCCGACGCGGCAAGGCTTCGACTCCTTCTACGGTATTCCTTACAGCGACGACATGACGCCCCGCCCTGGCAAACCATGGCCCGATCTTCCTCTGATGCGAGACGAGGTGGTGGTCGATGCGCCGGTTGATTTGAATGATGCCACGAAGCTGTACACGGAAGAAGCAATCCGTTTCATTACTGCCAACCGCGAGCGTCCCTTCTTCCTTTACCTGCCGCAAGCGATGCCTGGCAGCACCCGAGCACCGTATGCCAGCGAAGCGTTTCGTGGGCAAAGCCAGAATGGACCATGGGGAGACTCAATCGAAGAACTTGATTGGTCGATGAGCGAGATCTTGAAGACGCTCAAACAGCTCAAGCTCGACCAGCAGACACTCGTTGTCTGGACAAGCGACAACGGAGCCCCACGCCGCAATCCGGTGCAAGGTTCTAACTTGCCGCTGAAAGGTTGGGGTTACACCACGGCCGAAGGTGGCATGCGGGTACCGACCATCGCCTGGTGGCCTGGCACGGTGCCGGCAGGTACCGAGTGTCACGAGTTGGCCTCGCTGATGGATCTTTACCCGACGATTGCCAAATTAGCCGGAGCGAAACTTCCCGGCGATCGCACCATCGATGGCAAAGACATCACGCCGCTGCTTACCGGTCAGCCGAATGCGAAGTCGCCGCACGATGCGTTCTTCTATTACATGTTCGACCAACTGCAAGCCGTACGCAGCGGGCCATGGAAGTTGTACCTCCCGCTCGATCAGGTCAAAGGTGGTTGGCAAGACGACAAAAAGGCTTTTGCGAAGGTGCGACTTTTTAACTTGGTGACCGACTTGCAGGAAACCACCGACGTCGCCCAGCAGAACCCGGAGATCGTTCAGCGGATGCTGACTTTCGCCGCCGCGGCACACGCCGATCTGGGAGACGATCAGAACCCAGGCCCCGGCCGCCGATCAGCGGGACATGTTCCGTCGCCGACTCCGCGGGTCCTACCTTGAACGTCACCGTAGGTGATGAAATTTCGCAGGCATTGGTCACCATGTGATTGATCGCCTGGCATCTTCGGTGTATCCAAGGGATATGAACTGCAAATCCGAACGATTCCGATTTCAATCGCCAGCCACATGGCTGATTCTTGGCTTGCTCCTTGGTGCCATGCCACTCGGCACGGTATGCGCTGCCGACGATCAAGCGGATCGGCAGACGTTGGAGGATTTGTATGAGGCGACGCAGCAGTGGAGCCGGCAGATTGACGCGAGTCTGCAATATCACTTCCGGGACGGTTCATGCGACTCGAAGGATGCCGGGCTTGCCGGGAAGTTCGGTAGCCAGGCCAATCCGCCGACAGACGAGGAAGTGTGCACCGGTACGATTGCTCGCCGGCTCAGCCAGATTCGTTTCAGTCGGCATCTCGAAGGAGAGCCAGAAACGATTGAGATCGATGAAGAGGTTCACGTTACCTTGCCCGCTTGGCAAGACGAATCGGCTAACGAGATCATTCATATGATCCACCAACCCGCACCAGAACCGCTGGGCCCCTTGTTGATAGTGACCAGAAGAATCTCGGAGGAAGATTCACCGTTGAGGCCGATCATGATTCATGGCATCCCACATGGCTTTTCGATGGCGATGAATCCGTTCAAAGGCATCGGCGATGACCTGGAAACCATCTCCAAACGGCTAAAGCGAGTCGTTCGCGACGAAGATCATATTGCGTTGGTCTTTTCCTGGGAGCCCGGACCAGATCTGTTGATGACGTCGGTCTTGCACTTCCGTACCGACTTCTCGCCGGCGGTGGTTGATCGGATTGATAACTCCGAAGCGAACTACGCGGTTGGGATGGGCACGGTGTCGGAAATGGCAGCCAGTGAGTTCGTCACGTGTGGCGAACTGATGATCGCCACGAAAATCAACTTCACCTCCAATACCATGCGGCCAGGACAAGATCGACCGGCATCTTGGATCGCGCAAGAGTGGACCGCCTCGAACGTGGTTTCGCCGGCAGCCGACTCCGATTTCTTCGTGCCGATCTTGCCCAAGACCAAGGTTGTTGGCATTACCAACGCCGATCGCTTTCAAGGATTGCCGTTCGCCGATCCGAGTCGAATTGATGCGTCCGATTTAACCGTGGACGATACGCCGGTGATCGACTTTCCAGATGCCGAAATGCTCAGCCTGCACGCGTCGATGACGGACGATCCTGGCGAGTACCGCTGGACCCCTGCGATCGGGATTACTTGTATGGTGGGTCTGGCCATTGCCATTCTGGCGATCCATTTGCGATCGGTTCGCTAATCCTTATGGCAGTTCGAACGTGGGGGTGGCTCGATCCCCGGGTGGTTGGCTAACGCCCGGCAAGTGTCAGGCAAAAACGTTGCTTCCTAGTTCAAAAATACCCCCCAGAACCGCTTTGACGTCGGGTGATATCTCGCGCACAATAGGTTTTCCCCGCTTGCCTACCTTTCTGATTTCTCACACCTGATTAGAGAACGTGACTATGCGAACGTTGTTGGCTTCCCTTTTTGTTGGCTCGCTTTTGATCTGCTCGACCGCCGTAGTTTCGGCTGCGGAAACCGAAGAAGGGTTCACCCCGATCTTCGATGGTAAGACACTCGATGGCTGGGTCGGTGCGACTAAGGGCTATAAGGTCGAAGATGGCTGTATCGTCTGCGATCCGCACTCCGGCGGTAACCTGTTTACCGAAAAGGAATACGACAACTTCATCCTGCGTTTCGATTTCAAATTGCCAGCCGGTGCCAACAATGGCCTGGGCATTCGTGCCCCGCTGGAAGGTAACGCCGCTTACGTCGGTTACGAACTGCAAATCCTGGACAACTCGGCCGAAGTTTACGCCAAGCTGGCTCCTTACCAGTATCACGGTTCGCTCTACGGTCTGGCCGCCGCCAAGCGTGGTTTCCAAAAGCCAGTCGGTGAATGGAACACCCAGGAAGTGATCGCCGACGGCGACCACATTAAAGTCACGCTCAACGGTACCGTGATCTTGGATGCCGACCTGGAAGAAATTCGCAGCAAACCAACCCTCGATCACCAGGAACACCCAGGCCTCAACAGCAAGAAAGGCCACATCGGCTTCCTCGGCCACGGCGCCAAAGTCGAATTCCGCAACCTGCGAATCAAAGAACTCCCCGCCAAATAAGCGGATCCCCGGCACCGTCACCACGGTCAGCCATCAACAACCATGGATCACAAAAGCCCTCCACACCCGCGAGGGCTTTTTTATTGCGCCGAGTTAATACTTGGCTCCGTCGACTCGCCTTCCACCTGGTTAGCCCCTTGGGGGCGGGCTCGTTGGTGGCGTCTTCGATGCTGGTGACCACGGTCGCCGCTACTGCCGCGTCTTCGCTGGCACCGCTATCGCTTGCGCCGTGGCGGGAGTTTGGGGGGCTTTCGTGGGCGGAATAGGGCTCAATGCTGCTAGCGGACATGCCCTTTTTATGGGGTTCCTCGCAAATCATCCGGGGCTGGGACAATTCAGGTAAACTCCGGGGTTCAGGCAGGACGAATTCTACCAATGAGGCAGGTTGGTCTCTTCGATTGTCGGGGGACCGCTATTCACCTGACCCAGCCATCGTGGCTATCATCTGCCACGAAGCGCTCTAAATTTCTCAAGGATCGAGAAAGCTACTCGGGTTCAAGGAATGAAACCCCTTATCCAACATGGCTTGCTGATAATCGTTTTGTTGGTCTGCGGCATGGAAGCCCGCACCGTCCTGGCGGATCGTGCGTCTGAGCAGTACCGCGTGTCGTCGTTCCACTATTCGCGTGGCGAATGGAAACCGGCCATCGAAGCGTTCGATCAGTTCTTAGCCGACAATCCAGACCATCCACAAGTTGGTTCTGTCCACTTTTACCGTGGCGAATGTCTTTTGCAGTTGGGGCGTTACGACGAATCACTGCGGGCCCACACGCTGTTTCTTAGCAAAGCGGCCGGACATCCGTTCACCGAGCATTCCGAGTTCCGCATCGCCGAGTGTTACTACTTAAGTGGTCAGAAGGAAGCCGCGGCCAACGCGTTCGACCTCTTCCTCAGTAAGTATCCGACCAGCAAGCTGGCTCCCCATGCGTATCCCTACCTGGCGGAAATCGCCGCCGACAAAAAGAATTGGGACGACGCCATCCTGATGTACAACAAGGCTGTCAAAGCGGCCGCTTCGCCGAACGTCGTGATCGAATCGCGGCTTGGCTTGGCGCGAGCTTACTCGAAGTTGCACATGTGGAAGGAAGCCGGCCTCGCTTACGAACAATTGCTGGTCGACCTCAAAGAGAAGACCGAACAATACCCCACCGGTTCGATCGCTCTGGAAGCTGGCATCGCCGAATATCGTGGCGGCAACTATCGCCGCGGTGTCAGCCGGTTTGAACTTGCTGCAAAGAACCAGAACGATCTGTCCAATCAGGCCAACTTCTGGATCGCCAAAACCTACTACCAAGTTCGCGATTGGAAGAACGCCCTCGAGCGGCTCAATCAGCTGAAGACCGACAAAGCATTGCCGGAATTCCAAGACGAGATCCACTATCTCATTGGTAAGATCTACCTGGAAGAAGGTAAGAAGAGTGAAGCGGTCGCGATGTTCAACGAGCAACTGACCGCCTGGCCGGAATCGACCTGGGCCGACGAAGCCCTTTATCAATTGCTGACGATTTCGCTTGAAAAAGACGACATGAACGCCGCGGTGGAAACCTGGTCGAAACTGGCCAAGTTACCGACGGCCAGCGAACTGACCGTGCGAGCTCAGCTCACCTTGGCTTCCGCACTGCAGCGACACAGCAGCCACGATCAGGCATTGCAGGTTCTGGCGTCCGAGTTTCCGACCGTCGAAGCGGGGGCCGAAAACGAACAACGCCACAACTATCTGACGGCCGTTTCTCTCTTCGCTACGCAGCGTACCCACGAAGCTCGCGAAGTGCTCGGTCAGATCTCGGCCAACAGCCAGGGAAGCTACGCCGGCTTATCGCTGCTGCTGCTGGGGATGATCCACAGTCAACAACAACAGTGGGCGGAAGCCGCCGATGCGTATGCCAAGTCGCTGAAACAATTGGAATCGACCGAGCATCGCAACATTGCTCAACTCCGTCGCACAACGGCCTTGGTGCACGCTGAAAAGCTGGAAGAAGCGAAGCAGGTTTGGAGCCAGGTCGATCGGAACGTGATTCCCAACGATCAGTACTTGGGCGAAGTCGCCCAGATTGCCAACGGCGTGTATCGTGCCGGCGACAATGATTGGGCCCGTCAGCTGTACCAGCAGATGGCCGCTGAAGGCAACCCACCACAGTTCGTCGAACAAGGACTCGCCGGTTTGGCCTGGTGTCAGTTGGCGTCTTCTGATGCCGCATCCGCTTCGGCGACACTCGACAACTTGATGGCCAAGAACCCCAGCAGTCCGCTGGCAGTCGGAGCGCTTTACCAGCAAGCCCAACAGTTGGAAGCGACCGACCTCGACCTGGCGTTGGCTCGCTATGGACAACTGATCGAACATCACCCCAGCGATCGCCTGGCGGCTCATGCCCGTTTGCGAACGGCCACCATCCTGGACCGTCTCGATCGCGATGCCGAAGCGGAAGCGATTCTGCTGAAGCTGACCACCGATCCAACCTCGGTGCTACCAACCGAAGACATCTGGTATCGCCTCGCCTGGGTTCGCTTAGACCAGCAAAAGACCGACGAAGCACTCGACGCGTTCGAGCAGATTCATCGCCACTTCCGCGAGAGCGATCTGTGGGAAGACTCGACCTATCGTCTGGCCGAAGCTGCTCTGAAAGCAGGCAACACCGAAAAGGCTCGCGAGTACCTCAAGCAGTTACTGGAAGACAACGCCAAGCCGGCCGATGTAAAGTCGAAGGTCGCACTGTTTGGTCGCTACATGCTGGGTCAGGTCGAGATTCAAGCTGGCAAATGGAACGAAGCCATTCCGCTGATGGATCAGGTAGCGGAGGAAGCAAAGACGGAACCACTGCATAGCATGGCTGTCTTCTGGAGCGGTGAAGCCCGATTCCGCAGCGACAAGTTTGCGGACGCCCAGACCAAATTCGACCAGCTTCTGACCGAGAATCTTGGCCGTCAGCAAGAGAGCTTGCCGGTTGCCGAAATGCGTCTTGCTCAGATCTACGCTCACCAAGGGGATTGGGATAAAGCGTACGAGCAAGCCCAAGAGATCGGTCGCAAGTATCCGAACTTTGCCCAAGCTCACGAGCTCGATTACCTGCTTGGTCGTTGCCTGGCTCGTCGGGGCGAATTCCAAGCGGCCCGCGCAGCTTACATGAAAGTGGTTCAATCGCCGGTGGCCGCCAACAGCGAAACGGCTTCGATGGCCCAGTGGATGATCGGTGAGACCTACTTCCATCAGAAGAACTACGACGCAGCGATTCGCTCGTACGTCAAGGTCGCCACATCCCCCAACAACTTCCCCAAATGGAAGGCCGCGGCCCTCTTGCAGATTGGGAAGTGTCACGAGATTCAAGAAGACTGGGAAAAAGCCACCCAGTACTATTCCGAGGTCAAAGCCGATCATGTCGATTCGCCCTTTGCCCCAGAGGCGGAAACGCGGCTGAGTGTTGTTCGTCAACGAACCCAGCAGGCTCAACTGGAAACGACGAGGAAATAAGATGACTGACAATGGGGTAGAAAGGATTCGACCCTCACGCTTTTGCCGCTCGCTTCTGTCGAGCGTGTTTTGTGCGTTGGCGTTGTTTTCCTTGATCAGTACAACCGCGGCTCAAGCTCCGCAAATTGTGGAGGCCGCGCCCGCCGCGGCTCAGCCCGCACCGCTGCCGAACTTGCAAGAGGTTGCCGAAGGGGATCCGATCCCCACCAAGAACCTGTTGCAGGTCTTTCGGGATGGTGGCCTATTGATGTACCCGATCGGGCTTTGCTCGTTCATCTTGTTGGTCTTCGTCTTTGAGCGAGCAATCAGCCTCCGCCGAGGCCGAGTCATTCCGCGCCCGTTCGTGAAGCGTTTCATCGAGCAGGTCAAAGATGGCCGCATCGATCAGGATCAGGCCCTCGCCCTGTGCGAAGAGAACCAAAGCCCCGTAGCGGAAGTCTTCGCCGCAGCGGTGAAGAAGTGGGGACGAAGCTGTGTGGAAGTCGAGCAAGCGATTCTCGACTCCGGCGAACGAGTCACTTCACGACTACGTCAGTATCTGCGATTGTTCAATGGAATCAGCACGATCAGTCCTTTGCTGGGGCTGCTGGGTACGGTGCTGGGTATGATCAGCGCGTTCAATGCGATTGCGGCCAACGGCGAAGCAGCCAGCCAACGCGAACTGTTGGCCAGCGGTATCAGCCAGGCACTGCTTACCACGGCGGCTGGTCTGACGGTCGCCTTGCCGGCACTGATCGCTTACTTGTTCTTTTCGGGGCGTGTCGATCGCTTGATCATCGAGATCGACGCCCATAGCCAGGAAGTGGTCAATGCGATCGCCTCGGATGGTTGGAAGGAAAAGAAGAAGTCTCCGTCGCGCCGTGCGTCTCGCTCTACCGCGAAAGCGGCTTAACCACGCCAAGCGAAAGGTCGTGACATGCCGCTGAAAACGCACCACGAAGAGGCACCGGCGCTGAACTTGACGCCGATGATCGATATTTTGTTCCTGCTGATCATCTTCTTCATGGTCGGCTCGAAGTTCACCGAAATCGAAAAGTCGGTCGACCTTGACGTGCCGCAAGTGAGCGACATGGGCGCGCTGACCACGGCACCTGAGAAGAAGGTGATTAACATCTTCCGCGATGGACGCGTTATGCTCGGCACGCGGGAAGTCGATCTGACCGACCTGCAAGCCGAATTGGCCGCCTCGTTGGCAGAGTATCAAGATCTAGGGGTGCTGGTGCGTGGCGATAGCGATGTTCCCTTTCAGCAGGTTGCGACCGTGCTGACCACCGTGCGTCAGGCCGGCATCGCCGAGATGGCCATCTCGGTTCGTCTCTCGAACGAGCGGAGGTAAGCCGTGATTGGGGCAGATCTCACGCTGATTGCCGACATGAGCCAGGCGACGTCCAAGATCGTCTGGGGCATCTTGTGGGGTGGCCTCGCGCTGATCACGCTCTCGCTGTTGATCCTCATGCAAACGCGTTGGGGACAAGCTCGACCCGTTTCCAAGTGCGTGATCCTCTCGATCTTTGCTCACCTGCTGTTGATGACCTATGCCCAGGTGACCAGTTTGTTTCAGCCCCCCATTGCGCAGAACTCGGCTCCGGTCAACATTCGTTTGAGCCAGGTTGAATTCGAAGAAGACAACCAAAAGCACTCACCCCGCGAAGTTAAACCGTGGGATCAACTGGCCATGGCGCCAGCCCCGGTCGACGGCTTGATGAAACCGCTCGATCGCCTCGACATGCCGACACCGATGCTCCCCGGGGCCACGATGCCGGAGCCCGCCATTCCGAATCCTTCGCAGCGAAACTGGAACTTACCACAGCTGAGCGATCCACCTCTGCCGACCTTGGACACCGAGCCTAGCATCTCGCCGACCGGTCCCCAGCCTGAGTTACAGATGCCACCGACACCGATCGAAGCCAAGACGATCACACCACCGGGACCGACACCTCAGCCCAGTGTGGTTGAAAACAAGCCAGCCCCGACTGCGATGCCGCAGCTTGATCGGATGATGCGTGACATGCCGCAGGTTACGCCGCCCCCCATGGCCACGGCCGCGCAGAACGATCCTTCGCAAGACTTGCACATGCTGCGTGATTCGCTGCCGCGTGCCGATCAATCCGATCTTCTGCAAGGCGAACGCGATCAGCTGACCGCTTCTACCAATCAGTTGGAAGCCATGTCGCGCGGGGTTGGAACGACTTCGCCCACCAGCGCTCCGCTGACCAGTGGTGGCCCCCACATGGCGCTCGACGCGACGCTGGCTTCCCTCAAAGGAAGCACCATGCAGGAACTGTGGGCCAGCCGGATGGCCGCCCGCAACTTGCCCCTGCCGCGGGCAACCCGGACCCGCATGGATGCGCAGCCGCTTCCTTTGATCATGCAGGCCCGCGTGGTGGACGATTCCAAGGCATGGGTTGAGATGCTCGGCGGTTCACCGGAGATTGATCCGGCGGTCAACGCGGCACTCGATTGGATGGCGACTCAGCAAGAGGACGATGGTCGCTGGAACGCTACGAAGCATGGGGCAGGCCAAGAGAACAAAGTCGCCGGTCACGATCGCCAAGGGGCTGGCAACAACGCCGACATGGGCATCACCGGCCTGGCTGTGCTGGCCTTTCTGGCCAAAGGGCACACGCACCTGGAAGGCAAACACCGAGTGACCGTGCAGAAGGCGCTTGAATTCCTGGTGAATCATCAAGCACAAGATGGCTCGCTCAGTGGGCAAGCGGGTTTGTACGCACGAATGTACTGCCACGCGATGGCCTTGCTGGCAATCAGCGAAGCGTACGCGATGACTAAGGACGAACGCATTCGACCCTTTCTCGATCGCGGCCTGGCTTACACGGTCACCGCGCAACATCCACGGATGGGCGGTTGGCGGTATCATCCTGGCGACCGCGGCGACATGAGCCAGTTTGGCTGGCAGGTGCTCGCCCTGCATAGCGCGGCGTTATCAGGCATCGAGATCGATCAAAACACCCGTCAGCTGATGACCCGCTTCCTCGACGAGTCGTCTGCTGGCGGAAGCAAGGGACTCGCGGCTTACCGTCCCGGCGAGAAGGCGACCCCGACCATGACTGCCGAAGCGCTCACTTGCCGCTTCTTTTTAGGAATTGAAGACCAGCCGGAGCAAATTGGCGAGGCGACCGATTTCCTGATGCTCAATCAGCCCAGCGAAGGCTGCGTCGACCTTTACTACGCCTACTACGGCACCCTCGCGATGTATCAAATGCAGGATGATTCCTGGAAGAAGTGGGCCGATACGCTCCACCCACGGCTGCTTTCCGCCCAGATTAAGGGGGGAGAACTAGCCGGAAGCTGGAATCCTGACTGCCATTGGGGCGGTTACGGGGGGCGAATCTACTCGACGGCGATGGCCACGTTGTCGCTGGAAGTCTATTTTCGCTACTTGCCCATTTATCGCGATGTGCTGCCGGAAGAGCCTCATGTAGCGGAAAAACCGGTACGTTCGATCACAATTCCCCGCTGAGCAGCCCGCTTCACCCCTCTGAAACCCTTTGACAGATCGGCCGGTCTGCATAGAATGAAGTGTCGGAATTCAATCTACGACCTTCCGCGTTTTTTTATCTTGGGACCGCACGAGTTTGGTTCTAGTTAGACCCACCCGGGTGCTGACTCGCTTTCGCCGACTTGTTTGCGTGTATTTTCAATGCTCCAACTTCGTTGAGTGTGAGGATATAGCATGATCGGTATGAACGATTTAGCACTGTTTGGTTTTATTGGCGGTATCGGGATGCAGGAGATGATCATCTTCCTGGTCATCCTTCTTCTGCTGTTCGGTTCGACGAAGCTTCCGAGCCTGATGCGTAGCATGGGGCAAAGCGTCAACGAATTCAAACGTGGCATGAACGATACGTCGGACGACGGCGATCACGAAAGCGAATCCCCCAAGGTCTAAACCTTGTAGGTTTCGCGCGTTCATCTCATTCACGAAGCAGAATCAGGCAGCCCATCTGTAAGGGCTGTCTTCGAGGAGTGAAATATCGCCACCATGTTGCATGATCTAGGAACATCGCCGCTGATCCTTGGCTTCCTGCCCGGAATCGGCATGCAAGAGCTGGCCGTGATTGGCGTGGTTGCCATCTTACTGTTCGGCAAGAACCTGCCTGGCGTCGCCAAGACCTTGGGCAAGACCTACGGCGACTTCAAGAAGGGCCTGTCCGACATCCAAAGCGAATTCAACAGCGCAACTCGCGATGTCGAAAGCTCGGTCAACAACGGCTATAGCTCGAAGAGTGCTCCAGCCAAGTTCGACGACTACGACGACTTCGAGGAAGCCTCGGCTCCCAAGTTCGAGCCCCCACCACAATCAAGCTCGACCGAGAAGTCCGAACTCAGCTAGTCGGCTGGGCTCGTAGGCTGTGCTCAATTGAAGTCCAGGTTGAAATGAAGACACGCTGTGTTCGTTATTCCGGCGAGTCTTCGTCTTTCAGCCAGGGTGGTTCTTCGCAGTTCTCTGGACCGTTCTCGGCGCAGTCGACCACGTGCCGCATGATGTCGATCGTCTTCTGATGCGCGCGGAGTTCTTCCTCTGTGAATTCGCTGGTGTCGATCAAGTCGACAAAGTCGCGCATGCGATGGATCTGATTCAGATGAATCGGATAAGAGAGTTCGTCCCACTGCGTGAAGACATCCATCGGCGAGAATTTGGTACCGTACAAGTCGCAAGCAACTTCGCAGTTGTCACGGTTAAATACGAACTGCTGTACGATCCCTTCTTTCGCATAGTCAGGAATGCATTCGCTGGGTGGAGTCATCAGCCCGAACAGCGTATCAATCCATAACTCGCGATCGGGACTATCCGCTGTAAACAGAACCAGGTTCTCAGGGTTGTCGCTCATCTCAGGTGGTCCGGTCATGAAGTTCAAGGGGCGTGCCGCGCGCGGAAACTCCGCGTACAGGGGTCATCTAAAAGGTATGTCACACCCCGATTCGAGCAACTTCCGCAGAGGCGGTGTCGCCAAGAATTTCGCAGATTGAAGACCGTTGATGGATGTTCAACGGCGTGTTTGCTGCTCGAAAAATGGCTCGTGCCGGCCCACCCGGCATCACATGGCTTCCTTGATGCCAGCCCGAATCAGCCACCAATTTACCGGATAAGCAGTCACAAACCCAGCCAGCATGGCAAGTTGCATCACAAACCAAAACACCGGCTGACTCGGTTCCAAGTCGTATTCCCATACGTGACGAAAGATGACGAATTGAGCAAACGCCATGAAACCGTACATCCCCACCTGCCACGAGATCAGCGAGAGTGTGTCGGCCTTGACCGCCTCGACGATGCCTCGACCAGGCGAAAGATTCCGCATCGGCACAATGGTAAAATATTGAAACGCCACGCCGATCCCAAACGCGAAGACGAAGTCGAGAATCCAGACGGCAAACATCTTGCCGGCGTGTGTGTCGGGGAAGATTGTCTTCCAGCCGAACCAAATCGCGACAACAGGAAACGCCATCGCGAGAAACTCCGCGCAGATGTCTCCCAGCGTGCATCCACTACCACAGTGGGCGGCCCCTTTCATGACCATTGCCGGAAACGGTGTGTGCTTCTTACTGGGGGGCTCTTCGTCATTCTCCATCGCGGCTTGCATCTTCTTCTTGGTCGCCAGACGACCATATTGGAAATAGGCCCACAGCGCGAACCCCGTGGCAAATAGCGCGCAAACCGGCCACACCACATTCATGATCCACATCTGCTGCGCATGCCCGCGCAGTAAGTCGACCACAATAATCAAAGCACACACCACGCCCAGAACCAGCATGGCAATCGACAAAACATGAAGCCAGGTAGGAATCAACGTTTCTCTCTCTCAAGTTAGCAAGCAAACAAATCCAACTCATTGCACCCAACAAATTAGATAAGAATAGGCGTGCAACCTCGATGCCAAACGAGTTGTTTCGCATCGTTCCCGAGGCTTCCACCTCAGGCGGTTGACGGTCGGCTAAGGCGAGATCAACGTCTCTAGGGCTACTTCTCGCCCTGCGGCGAGTGAGCGGTGCCGCGTTGGATGGGTTCGTAGAGGAGGTAGCTTTCGTAGCAGAACGAAACTTCTAAGGTGCGTGCGGTGCGGCCATCGGCGTACTTCGTTTCGCCGAGGTAGATGCGTCCGAGGCTGGCCTCTTTACCGTCTTGCAGGATACCCTTTTCCACTTCGATGAAGGTGAAATGAGGGTAGCCTTCCAGGTGATACCCTCGCTCGTCTTTGGTGATCTTGCGGGTGGGTACCTGTTGGCCTGCCTCTACTTTGTTTCGCTGGTAAAAGTCGAACTGGTGGTAGGTACCGACCCAGCGATCTTTCTCTTCTGGTTTCTCTTCCGCATGAGCTTCTCTCGGTGGCAAGTCCATCGACGATGGAGCAAAGCAGAGAGCGGCGATCAAGCCGACGAGCAGCGACATTTTGGTAGTGACTCGGGTGCCCATGTTTCGATCTCCTCGATTTGGCTTGCCTGGTATTCCTCTATCTTACCAGGGGCATTCGTTTGTCTGACGAAATTGGCAACGGAATTCCCGCTGGTTCCGCCAACCTGGCCACGGTTTTCGACGTAAGAAGCGAGCCCTCCTGATGGTTTTGCCCCGCATTTTCCCGCTTCACCCGGCAACGTGCATAAAAATTGGCAGATTTCTGACAGAATGGGGTGGGGGCTGTGTTAGTCCCGGTAAGGAGGAGATATGGTCAGCGATTTCCCAGAAACCCGAGATAGCCTGCTTTTACAGGTGCAAGATCCGGCCAACCGCGAGGCGTGGGACCGGTTTGTTGCTGTCTATCAGCCGGTGATCTTCCGAATAGCCCTCGCCCGCGGCCTGCAGCATGCCGACGCATTAGACCTGGTTCAGCAGGTTTTGATCTCGGTGGCTGGCTCAGTTGAACGCTGGCAGCGGAAAGACGCGAACTCGAAGTTCAGTCATTGGCTTAGCCGGGTCACGAAAAACGCGATCATCAATGCCTTATCCCGCCGGCCTCACGACCGAGGGATCGGCGGCTCGGCGGGCGAACTGCAACTGAATCAGTTGAAAGCGATCGACGAAACCTGTTCGCTGGTCGACCACGAGCTCCGCCGCGAGCTCTACCTCCGCTCGGCTGAAATCGTGAAGACCGACTTCCGCAGCGAAACCTGGGAAGCGTTTCAATATACCGTCATCGACGGGCTCAGTCCGGAAGACACGGCTCGACGGATGGGCAAATCGGTCGGCGCTATCTACACGGCTCGCAGCCGGGTCATGTTCCGGATGAAGGAAGTGGTTCGCCAGCTTCAGGAGCAGTTGTCATGAAATCAATGCAAAACAACTGCTGCTCCGATGAGAAGCTACTCGCCTTGGTCAGCGGAACACTCGTGGCTCAGGAAGAACAGGCGATTGAAACCCATCTCGATACCTGCCAGGTTTGCCAGCGGAAGCTCGAGCAAGCCGCGGCCGATGTCGACACGTGGAGCGAGGCCACCGAGTTCCTGCAGGACGATCCATGGCGCAGTTCGTTCGTCGGCGATCCGCCCGATGCGACCTCGCCGAACGCGCTCCCAATTCAACAAACGTTGGAACTGCTCGCCCCGACCGACGATCCCGGGATGCTGGGGCGAATCGGTGTCTACGAGATTTCCGGTGTGATCGGCAGCGGTGGGATGGGCGTTGTGCTGAAAGGTGTCGATCGTTCGCTCGATCGCACGGTTGCCATCAAGGTGCTTTCCCCGCATTTGGCCAGCACCGCTGCGGCCCGCCGCCGCTTCGAGCGTGAAGCGAAAGCGGCCGCCGCGGTTTTACATCCTAATGTGATCGCCATTCACGCGGTCTCGGTCGACTCGCCCCTCCCCTACCTCGTCATGCCGTACGTGCGTGGGGCGACCCTGCAAAAGCGGATCGATGGCGAAGGTCCGTTGCCAGTGGTCGATGTGCTGCGGATTGGCCTGCAAATCTCGGAAGGACTCGCCGCCGCCCACGATCAAGGGCTGGTCCATCGCGACATCAAACCGTCGAACATCTTGTTGGAAGATGGGATCGAACGCGTCACGATCACCGACTTCGGCTTGGCTCGCACCGTGGACGATGCTTCCATCACCCGCACCAACATCATCGCTGGCACGCCGCAGTTCATGTCTCCTGAGCAAGCTCGCGGCGAGTATGTGGATCATCGCAGCGATTTGTTTAGCCTCGGTAGTGTGCTGTATACGGCCTGTGCCGGTCGACCACCTTTCCGAGCCGAGACCACATTCGGCGTCCTCCGTAAGATTACCGATCAATCACCGCGCCCGTTGCGGGAAATTAACCCCGACGTGCCGCATTGGCTGGCGAACCTGATCGACCGGTTACTACAGAAGAATTCGGCCGCCCGGTTTAGCTCTGCTCATCATGTCGCCGAGCTTCTACAGCAATGCCTGGCCCACGCCACGACGCCGAACTCTCCCCTGCCCCGCGAACTGCGTTCGACCTGGAAACTCTCGCGTCGCACTATCGGGGCGATGGCAGGCCTGGCCGTACTTGGCTTGGTTTCGCTGGGGATCTACCAGTTAACATTGCCACCCAGCGAAGCCCTGAATCAGCCAACAATTCAGCAAGTCGAGGCCGCAAGCGGACAGGCTGTCCCCTTATCTCAGCCGCAAGCCGCCGTTGGCCAGACACCTAACCAGCCGCTGGCCGTGCCGCAAGCAACCCGACAACTACCGTACGGCCAGCAAGCGGCAATGCCGAGCACTGCTAAACGCGATTCGCAGAACAAGCAGCAAGCGAACTTCTCGGTTCCGTCGCGGCCACAACAGGTTTCGCCTGACAGCCAAGAGGTGATTCCGGAAGAGTATCTGTCTTGGGACACCCCCATTCAGTATTCGCCCGATGTGCTGCTTAACGAAGCGCACCAGTTGAGTGAGCAGACGCAGGCCCCCTTCGCCTCACCGACACCCAACTGGCTGCTGCTTGTGCCGGTGCCCGACACCGAGTTGGATCCGCCGTCCCAAATTCCGAACGCCCCTGACAGCCGTTACTAACCGACACGGAACGTCAACATCCACCCCCGAGGAGTCGAAGAATGATTTGGAAGCCTCTACTAATCACGGTCTGTGGTTCGGTCATCGCGATCGGCTCGCTCGTCGCGTGGGCTCAGGTCCCCGGCGAAACGAAGTCGGAAGACAATACGGATCGTGAACGGCCGTCCGTAGCAGATCGCGTAACTGCCGAGTCCTCACAAGCGACTGCTAACCAGAAAGAAGCGAAACCCGCTTCTAAAGCCATTCCGGCTCCGCAGTCACGTTACGGCCTGGGAGGTTCGAGCAATTTCTCCGTACCTGCCCGGGCAACTTCTTCCCGCGAGGACGTTGAAGCAACGGAAGCGGCCATCCTCGCCAAGCTGGCCGAAGCCAAGACACTGTCAGTCGCGGTTGAAGGGGCCTCGAAGGCCGAACGCCAAGTTGACCAGCTCGACGCACGAGAGCGTGAGTCGCTGGCGCGATTCATGATTCGCCAAATCCACGAAGATAAGGCCTTCACAAGCCAGCGACTGGAGTGGTTGCCAGACCAAAAGGTCTTGGTCGTGTACTTTAGTCCGAAAGCGGGTGATGAAAACACCAAAGACATTGCCCGGTTCGTTGATGTGCAGCTGTTAGCCAAATCGACGGACAAAGTAAGTTCACGGTTTCAAATCCCCAATAATACCGCCGTTGCTACGCCGCCAAGTTCGGCAGCTGTTCCGATGTTCAATTCGGAGATCGCCCAGGAGCAAGCGAATTGGGCGGATGATCATGGTTTTCAAAGCACGTTGAATAATCGGTTCATCAATATTGCCTATCCTGACCACACCAACAGCAAGTCGCGTAAAGTGGTTCCGTTGGATGAAGCCGCATTGATCGAGGCGCTGACAAAAGTTGGCACGGTTGGAATCTTTGCCGAGGATCAATATTCCATCGGTCTTAATATTCGTAACTTTGACGCTCAGGCTCGCAAAGACCTGGCTTCGGCAATCTTCAAGGCGAAGGTAGGCGACGCGCCTGCCAAACCGGTGGAAAAGCCGATTGTCTTCGATACCGAGGCGAATGTCCTTTCGATTTGGTTTAGCAGCGAAGGCTACGAGCAATACGGCAAGTACTTCAATGCCGTGTATAAACGACTGTTCGAGGAGACCCAAGCCCGTGTGAATGGCAGTTGGGCAAATCGAGTCGACGAACTGTTGTCGGATCCAACCACTCCATCGCAGACGAGCCTGGCCAATCCTGCCTCGCAACGCCTCGACAGCCGATATGGCAACCGCTTACGTCCCGGTTACGGCGAGGGGCTTTCGCCCGGTAAGAAGGTTGAAGCGGAACCGGAAGCACTGGCGGCGGCATTGCGGAAGGCGCAAGCCGTTGTGCTTGTCGTGGATCGGAAGCGATGGGAACATGAATATATCGTCGATGACAAACGTGGCATCGATGCCGAGACCAGTTTACGTCTGGCTCGTGTTTTGTTGGCGGCCATTGATAAGGATCCGAACGTCGAAGGGAACCGCATCGAGACGCATCCCTGGCGCGATGTGCCGGATGGGGCGGTGCATGTCTTCCTGTCAAGCGAAGGGTACGATCAGTACGGCCAGTATCTGCCGAGCCTAGTACAACGTTTGTTCGAGCGGTACGACCAAGATTCATACAAGAACGCCGTCCAGCGGATTGAGGAACTGCTCGGCGCTGCCGATCAGCCGGCTGGAAGCATCCAGCCGCAACTGGCCGCAGACGACGCCAACGCCGAGTTGCAGCAAGCCATGCCTACCGCGGACGCTGAGCCGATGAGGGCGGATATGGATGTTTTGGGCGGCGGACCGGTGCCCAACTTGGTAAGGGATTTTGCTCTGACTGGGAGCATGGGAATGGCTTTCAATTCTGTGAATCTAGGGAAAGGTTACTCGCCAGGGCCTGGAGGTAAGACGGTTGAGGCGAATGAGGCCGAAATCGAGAAAGCCCTACAAACTTCGGAATACCTTTTGGTGGTCGTCGATCGCGACAAATGGTTCAACGAGCGAAAGCAATACTTAGACGCGACGGCTCGCGAGAAGCTCGCTCAGGCAATCGTCCGTGCATTTGAAAACGATCCGAATGTTACGCGAAACCGCGTCGAACTCTTTCCGATTGGAGAAGGCCGCAACGCACTACACTTGCACTTTTCGCAGGAGGGATACGACCGCTACGGAAGGCTCCTCACACAAGTTCTCACGAAGCTTTCGACCGAGGCGAGTAATCGTTTGAAGTCGGAAGAGAACCAAAAGATCAGTGAACTGTTAAGTGCCACCAAGACCAGCCGCACGCCTTCGCAGCGGTCGAGTTCCGAAAACAGCTTTCAGCGTTACGGTGCCGGGATGGGGCAAGGATCGATTCCTTCAGCCACGCCTCCTTCCACTGCGAACCAATATCCATCCGGTGTGGTGGGATCAACGGGATGGCTGCAACCAGACTTTAATGATCTCCCGACGTTCAATTCCCCCCAAGGCATGCAAGGTTCGTCTTATGCTCCGTCATTCGTGCCAAATCAAGTGACCGACGACCAGCAGTATCGCCAACTCGAAGCCCAAGCCGCCTCGCTCGCATTGCGTGTGAAGCAAGCGGCCGGCAAGCCGGAGGAGGAAGACCGCCTGGCCGAAGAACTGCGAGCCGTGGTGAAGCAAGCGTTCGAGCGTCGCTTGGAAACGCAGCGTCAACAATTGGATCAGGCCGAAGCCAAGCTGAAGGCCAGCCGCGAACATCTGCAGAAGCGAGAAGAGCACGCCGAGCAAATTATCACTCGACGTGTCGAAGACCTGACCGGCAATAACCCGTTCCCCTGGAACGACGCGTCGCCGTATCAGCCAGCCTACGGATCGCCACCCAATAACAGCGGACCCAACTTCTCGGTTCCCAGTGGCTATCGCGATCCGCAGCCAACACCTTATGGCTCGCCTCAACCGACTTACGCGCCCCCTCAATCGAACTCAAGCCCTTGGAATCAATCGAAACCGTATGCTCCGAGTTCGCTGAAAAGTCCGCCGCGGAATAACAGTTTTTCTGTCCCGGCCAAGTCGAAAGGGCAGCCGACCTCTTCCCCCAACACGTTCCAGTCCTCCGGTCGTCAGTCAGGCGGAACAACTGAGTCTCCCTCGTTCAATGAGTCATCGAAGTCCGTCACCGGTTTTTCACGTCCGATCTGGAATGCCGGGCCAGAGCATTCGGACATCGGTGGCTTTCTGAATCCTGCTCCGGAAAGGAGTGGCAACCATCCGCCGATGCAAACCCAGCTGCCGGTCGCCGCAGGGGGACCAGCGTATGGGCAGCGAGCCAAGCCTGCACTTCAGCCTGCCGCCGCTTCAACCATGAAAGCTGCCTCAGTCAGCTCACCGTCTCCGGCATCTTCGACAAGCGACTCTTCTCCGAAGCCATCCGAAGCGGGCCCGGCCTTACCCCCAACGGTCAGCACGCCAGCGGCAACAACCCTGCCAGCTTTGCCTGCTCAACCCACCAAAACCGGCAAGAAGCAAGCCACTAAGCCGGAAGTTGAGCCAGTCGCGGCCAGCACGATTCCTGCGTACTAGTTACCCACCGGACCACGTGAGCACCATTGAAACCGCCATTCCGCCATGGTTTCCGCGCGACGCCAGGGCGTTTTTCATGGATGGAACCGTTTCTTGACCGCTGCCGAAGTTCGCGAAATCGGCCCCACAAAAATCGAAAGCCAACCCCTGAACCTCACCCTGGCCATGGCCGTCTCATCTGACAAAGGGGAATTCGGCCACCTCCGCTTTCAAAAACGCGTTTTGAGAGGTAAACTACGTCACGAAAGGTACACAAACCGCTGCTAGTATCCATCTTCCGCTAAAGCAGCAACTCCTTTCAGCCGAACAACTTACATATCGGGCGATTAGCTCAGTTGGTTAGAGCACTGTCTTCACACGGCAGGGGTCGTTGGTTCGAATCCAATATCGCCCACTCTATTCCCAGGCATTTTTGGCTCGGGAATCACAAACCTCGGATCTCCGGGGTTTTTTCATGCGCGATTGGAGCGGAAAAATTCGGATTTCGGTGCGATTGCTAGCTGGATGGACATGTTTCTCTAGCAGACGAGCATGAAGCTACTTGAAGTTGAGGCTTCCACGAAGTCTTCTGGTGTCTGCGAGCGGCTATGTATAAGGTTGCACCGCCTTAGGCGCTCTATCGAATCGATCTTTTTGACCGCTTAGACGTCTTTCCCGAGATGTGTTTCTATTCGATAGAAAAGTAATAGGAACCGCGGTCGTTTGTGGCTTCATAACTCCCAGTTCCAAGCTCCATTTCTCCCGTTTCCCCGTTCACATCAACTTGTCTTGCATTAATAGATAGTCGCTTGCCGAGGGAGAATACGACTTCGTTCGGAAAGTAACGCTTCTTAATATTTGGTGTCAGTTTTACGTCGATACCACAGACGTCAATCTGACAATCTTCGATCATCGTGATCGCCTCACCTTCAGGACCAGTTAATGTAAATGCAGAAGCGCAGTTGCGAATCTGCCCACCAGATATAACGTTCACGCCAGACGTTGGAACTCGAACTCCGCTTCCGCGACCAAGTACATAAAATCCATTCAGCGTTAGCTCACCACCACGCGCGAAGATCCCTGTAGCTCTGCTTTCATTCCAGTTGATAACCGAGATATCGTTCAGCGTGTTCCCGTGTGAGTATTCAAGATTTACGGCGTACCGGAATGATTCCTCGACACGAAAATCGCGTATCATTGCCCTCGCTCCCCATGGATTCGGATCTGACCAACGCTGAAGGCCTTGACTACAACCATAGGCACGGTTAGCCGTAAAGAACTGGCATGGAATGAAGCGCGTTCTCAGTGGTACATCGGAGAGGATAGGCTTCGGCAGGCGGCTCGGTTCAATTGTGATCGGCCATTTCAGATGTTCTGCGATCGAACCATGGCCACCGCCGATGTTGAATTCAAAGTCAAAGATGTTGTAGCCAGATCCTGAGCAATTGTAGGCCGTGCAGAATAGTGTCTCGACTAGCGGAGCCTGTAACCAGAATCCGTCCCCGGCCTTGCCCCAGTCTGCGATCTCCGCGATTCCCTTGACGTTGTCTGGATTACCATCTTTGGCCAAGCCTACGCAATTGGCGGCGATGCAATTGATGAAGGCGCCTGCTTCGTCTCCTTCTTCGGTCGCGAAGCCGGCGCCGAATACATTGATGGCAACACATTCTCGGAACTCGACGTTGCCAACATGATTAACGAATCCCCAGCCAGGCGATCCATCGACAACACAGCCAACAACCTCCGATAGAATCTGTCCTCGGCCAGTTGAGTCAAACCGTGATCCTCCCGCTGGCGAAGGCGCGCCGGTGCGGTGGAAATGGAGCGCGTATCGTGCTCGAGGGTTCTCATTGTTGCCTGCTTCGGGGTCGGTCACCGGCTGACTCTTATCGGTGCGGCCGAGATCGATGAAAGATGCGTAACGGCAGTTAACGCGAGGGTTCATGAACATCACGTGCCCGCGTTGCTTTGTCGACTCACTGCGGAAGACGACGCTACGAGTCAGGTTCACAGCGTGAGGGTCAAGGACGAGGATGTCATCATCACGGTCCCAGTCGAGAGGAACGTCGTTTTCGCTCGCGTGTGTCTTGGGAACGCCGTGGATCTCAACGATTCCCATCGCAATCAGTCCGCGTCCGTGCTGTGCAAAGTCGTCGGCGTAGAAATCGCCGTCAGTAAAGGTAATGGTACAGTGGGCCGGTCTTTTTTCCGTGCCGATCTCTAAACGCGATACCATGCCCGTCACAATGGTATGCGCGGTGATCGAAGTTGGGATGGATGAATCAACTTCGAGTACACCATCGATTTGCAGCCAATCAAGCCGGTCCGTATCGCAATTAAGTACTACGCTGGTCCCTTTGGGAATCAGCACTTTGTCGCCACTACCCGGAATCTCGCCGTCCCAAGTACTCTCTTCCGACCAGTTACCACTTTGCATCGCAATTGCTGTTGCCTGGCTCGAATCGATAGGACCGTGTGCTACAGCGGTCGATACTACCAATACACAAATCGAGAGGATTACGAATGGATTCATAGATGGGTTCGCTCAGTAAGTGGTCGTAATTTTGATAAGAGGGTACCGATCAGAAAACGTCCTTCTTTCCGTAACGGTCGAAGCGAAACCGCGTGACCAAGGTCATGGGCTTCGCGTCGCAAGATCTTCATCGCTATCGAGGGAAAAGCTTGATGAGACACGTTTAGCAGCGTGTCCTCGAGTTTGAAAAGTGAACCATCACCGTAGACGGCTGCCGAGTTTCAACGAACGATCAGGTGGATGACGAGTTTGGTTCTAAAATGAACCGTGAGTCTTTTTGGCAACGTTGTTCCGTTGTGATTGTTAGACAACGCGACAACGCTTCTGCCCTATCGAAAGTGCCATTGCAACTCTAGGTCAGAAATCACTTTGGTGCTTTTCAGGAAGTTAGAGAAATTGCCGTTGCCGAGCATTGTTGTTCGCAACTTTCGATCTCGATTCCATTTAGAACGGAATTGCCCACAACTAAAGTTTTCAGTCACGGCACGATTTCATATGGGGCAACCCGCAAACACGCGTCTCGGTCTCTGGTTGTCTGCGGGTAATACGGTCTTCACACGGTCGGGGGAAATAGATTCGAATCGGGCGACATCGTGGTCGCTAACCCCTTAGAGGTCCCCTGATTGGGGAGAGTGTCGTGTTGGCGTTCGTCTCGATCGACGCGTGTTAAGGACGCGCGTCTTCCTTGGATTTGAAACCAACATACTTACCCCGCCTGATTCGTTGCGGGGATGAATCCAACACTGGCCTCGCTTCTTGTTGAGCGAGATCGATCGTAATGAGAAGATGCGGATTGGTCAGCGTTTCTTGCGACCACTACCGATAGGATGCCCGCGGAACTTGCGGGGCGGGCGCCCTGGTCGCGGTGGATCGGCACCGGAACTTGCTGCGGGGAAATCGAGTTGCTGTCCGGGAAGCGGGGTTCGCGGCGTGAGGCGCTGTGGCGAAGAAGGCGATGCTTGCGGCAACGCGGGCGGGGCGTCCGAAATCGTGGCAGGGGGAACTGGCTGAGGCGGGGTGTCCTGGGGAGAGGTCTCGGTCGATGATGCCTGGGACTGAGGAGTCCCCTGCGTTTGTGTCTCTGGCGATTGCATCACCTCCAGTGCGGCAATCGAGTGAGACAAGTAATAGCGGGCAATCGATATGGCTGCTTCGATCGTTCCGCGCGTGACTTGCGCTTCGGGCGAGTTCTCCAAACAGTGGAGCAAAGCGGCGATTCGCAAGGTGTTGCCGGAGAGGTTGTCACCCCAAGCGGGCAGCGCAGCGAGTGGACCGTCGGGGGCCAGCATCATTTCGACTTCTGCTTCCCATGTTTCAAACCGCTGACGAGCTTCGTCGGTGAGACGTAACGTGGCCTGCCCTTCGATCGCTTCCAACTTCTCCAATAGCTGCGCGTATTGGTCGGTGATCTCTTCGGCGAGGGGCGCAGACGCGAGCTGACGGTGGCCGAGGTTACTCTCGGGCATCGCGAAGAGAAAGCAATCGGCGACTCCCCGGCCCTGATGGCGACGTTTGTGAATCGCTTCGATTGCCCGCCAAGGAATAGCGCATGTGCACGTGATGGCGGTTTGCTGTAGCGGTACGCGCGCGCCGCCGCGAAGGTCGACAATCATCGATTCGCCACGGAATCCCTTGCGGTACAGTTCGTGACGGGCGAGATGCGTGCGCGCGGTGGTCCCGGAAAGCAGCTCCCGGGCGGCCACTTCCCCGGAGAAGCGGGCAATGCGACCTTGCTGGTTGGCCAAAACCTGGTCGAGCTTGACCGTCGTGCCATCGTCCAAGATAGTCCGCGGAACGGGAGGAAGCGGGTTATCGGCGATCTCTTGGGCTAACTTAAAAGCTTGCGGCCGGGAGAACTCACGTTCGAGCTGTTTGAGGCGTAGATGGGCCTGGCGGAGGCGTGACTCCTCTTCGGCTTGCACCCTGCGGGCGGCCTTGATGCGGCCGACTTCGAGCATTTCAAGCGGGCGGCGAATTCGTGTGAAGAGGCTCGCTTCGCGGTCAGTTCCGGAGGTGATCGCAGCCACAAACAGATTGGCAGGTTGCGAGAAACCAGCCCGAGCCTCAATATGAACCTTCCCGCGAATCGCCGCGCTACAAACGCCTAAGGCCCAGGTCGCCGCCAAGTCGAGCGGTGTTTGCGAGGCAGCCGATTCCCCCTCGACGTAACGGCGTAGCGCCGGCGGAAGGGCTGTCGCCGGGAAGCTGGGAAGAAGGTGGCCGGTAGCGGCGCTGGTGGGATATTCGAGACGGTTCATCGGCGGTTCTCCGGGACGCGTGCGGTTCGCTGGTCACGTGCAAGAGAAGATTGTCTGCGCCGCGTGTAAACTTGGCGAGCAAAAGTTTTCGAAATCTTTCGCGGATGCTGCGGCAGGAGAAAGCGATAAAAAAAGCACGCTCGACCGGAAGGCCAAGCGTGCTCGTGATGGTTGGATTGAACAACGCGGAAGCGAATCAGCGGGCGACCGCGCGGGAGTTGATCATGTTGCTGACGGCATCGACTTGCAGCGACATGCTTTTCTGGCTCGGCGGGAATTGCTCGAACGTTTTCACGAAAGCGCCAATCTTCGAGCCGGCCTGACCGAGGATCCAACTGTGGTTCTCGGCCCATTCGTCATACCCGCGGGCTTCGATGAAGCGTTCAAAGGGATCGAGTTTCAGGTTGATGACGAACGGCGTTGAAAGTGCGGGCTGTTGAGCGCGGAACCATTTTTCCTGGTCGATGAACAGTAGTTTCCAATCGCCATGGCGCATCCCGTGAAATTTGTCTTCCGTAAAATAGAAGAACTCTTTTCGCTTGGATGGTCCCTGGTTTAACAGCAGATCACTCTGGTCGTAGCCATCGAGATGAACCTTATAGGTCGTGTCGCCGATCTCGGTGCCGCTGAGGAGTTGCTCTTTGACATCCTTCTGGCCGACGAACGACATGAGGGTTGGCATCCAATCTTCCATCGTCATGAACTCGCCTGTCGCAACACCGGCTGGGATCTTGCTGGGCCAACGGACAAGCATCGGGACGCGGAAGCCTCCTTCCCAAGCACCGGCCCCTTTTTCGCCGTGGAACGGCTGATTGCCGCCATCAGGCCACGAGTTGGAAGCGGCGCCGTTGTCGGTGGAGAACATCACAATCGTGTTGTCCGCCACGCCCAGCTCTTCGATCAAGTCGAGCAGTGCGCCGACGTCGTCGTCCATTTCCATCATGCCGTCGGCGTACAGTCCGTAGCCACTCTTGCCGTCGTATTCGTCGTTGAGGTTGGTGCGGTAGTGCATCCGCGTGGTGTTGTGCCAGACGAAGAATGGCTTGTCTGCTTTGACGGCGTCGGTGATGAATCGCTTCGACTCGGTCAGAACTTCTTCATCAAGATTGCGTTGGCGTTCGCGTCCCCATTCGCCGAGATCCTCAATCTCTTGCGATCCATCGGCGAGCTTCTTGGAATGGATCACACCCCGCTGCTTGAGGTGGAGCTTTTCCTGAGTCGCTTCATCCTTGGGGTAATCGTACTGTTCCGGGTATTCGCCAGCGTTGAGATGATACAGAATGCCAAAGAACTCGTCGAATCCGTGATTGGTGGGAAGATGCTCGTCGCGATCGCCAAGGTGATTCTTGCCGAACTGCCCGGTCGCATAGCCAAGCGGCTTGAGCATTTGCGCAAGGGTCGGATCGGAAGCTTGAATCCCTTCCTTGGCGCCAGGAAGGCCGACGGTGCTTAACCCAGTGCGGATCGGGTACTGACCGAGGATGAACGCCGCGCGGCCTGCCGTGCACGAGGCCTGGGCGTAGTGATCCATGAAGATCATGCCTTCTTTGGCCAAGCGATCGATATTGGGAGTCGAGCCACCCATCATGCCGCGATGGTAGGCACTGATGTTCCACATGCCGACATCGTCACCCCAGATGATGAGGATGTTCGGTTTCGATTTCGTCTCTTGGGCAGCACAAGTTGCTGGCGTGAACGCTCCGCTTAGGAGCGTGAAACAGGCCAGCATCGTGGCTACTGCGGTTCTGTGGAGGGTTTTCACAGAATTACCTTTCTTCTCAAGGAGGTCGTCATGACTGCGGGAAATGTTCGTGAAACGCTAAGTTACAGAAGTTACTTCAGTTCGATCGTCACGGTTTTCAGTTTGCCGGTGAAGTCGAACGGCATGTCATACCCTTCCATGACCGGTGTGCCGGTATCGAAGCCGATGTCCAAGGTTTCGTCCAAGGTGACACGATTGGGAATGCTTTTCTCGACGCGGCCTTTGCCGACCTCTTGATCGTTGACGAACAAGGTGACATCCGCCCCGGCGAAGGGTTTGTCGGAGTCGGTCTCGTAAACCGCTTTCAGCTTCGCTTTGCCAGGGGAAAGACGCTGGGTCGATTCGATGGTGTAGCGATCGACGCCAACCAGGTTGTAGTGATAGACCAGCTTGCCATCTTTCACGAACAGGCCATACCCGGCGAAGCGACCCCCTTGCGTGAACAGCATCCCTTCAGCCCCAGACTCAGGAATTTCGACGTCGGCGGTGATGGTGTGGCTTTTGTGCTTCAGATCGGGCGATGCGCCTTCCGGAAGACGTAAGAGATTCGGGTAAACGAACTTGGTGCGTCCCTCGGTCAAGCTGGGGCGATTTTCGACGTTGAGTCGTTCCGTTTTACGATCGTCCAGGGGAAGCACGTTGTACTTGGCGGCTTCGGCGAAGAAGAGCTTAACCATCTCCTTCAGCTTCTCAGGTTCTTTCTCCGCCAGGTTATTGGTCTGCGTGAAGTCTTCCTCGACGTTGTAAAGTTCCCAGGGCATGTTCAGCAGATCCATCGGTTCGTTTTCGCTGAGCCACGGCGCGCCACGCATCGCGCTGGCCATCCAGCCGTCGTGGTAGATCCCTTGATTGCCCATCATCTCGAAGTACTGCGTCGTGCGGCGATCTTTTGCGTCGGCATCGTCGAAGGTATAGACCATGCTGACCCCTTCGATCGGTTTCTGAGCGATCCCGTCGATCTCGACCGGGGCTTCGACGCCGACGATCTCGAGCAGCGTTGGGGCGATGTCGATCACATGGTGGAATTGATCACGGATCTCGCCACGTGCTTTGATGCCGTTTGGCCACGAGATAGCCATGCCGTTGCGTGTGCCGCCGAAGTGGCTGGCGATTTGCTTCGTCCACTGATACGGCGTATCCATGGCATGGGCCCACGCGGCTGGGAAGTGATTGTAGTGCTGGTCGGTACCGAGCGTATCAATCGCGTCGAGCTTCATTTCTAACGGCTCGGGCACAGCATTGAAGAAGGTCATTTCGTTAAGCAGACCTTCCAGGCCCCCTTCCGCACTGGAACCGTTGTCACCGGCCATATACAGGACGATCGTGTTATCGAGTTCGCCCATTTCGTCAATCGCATCGATCACGCGGCCGACCTCGTGGTCGGTATGGGCGGTGAACCCAGCGAAGACTTCCATCATGCGGGCATAGACCTTGCGCTGGTCTTCCGGCAGTGAATCCCAAGCAGGTAGCGATTCGGGACGAGGCGTCAGCTTGGCATTGGCCGGGATGATGCCCATTTCCTTTTGGCGGGCGAACGTTTCTTCGCGATACTTATCCCAGCCGCCATCGAACTTGCCGTCGAATTTATCGATCCACTCTTGCGGGACCTGGTGTGGGGCATGCGTGGCCCCGGTGGCGAAGTAAACCAAAAACGGACGCTGCGGAGCAACCGCTTTCGAGGCCCGCATCATACGAATCGCTTTGTCGGCGATATCGGTGGTGAAGTGATACGGCGAGCCATCTTCGTTGGTTTCAGGGGGTTCGATTCGCTTCCGGCCTTCGACCAAGGCAGGATGGTATTGATCGGTGTCGCCACCGACAAAGCCATAGAAGTAGTCGAAGCCAAGTCCATCCGACCAGCGATCGAACGGACCAACCAGGCTGGTCTCCCAGTCTGGCACGTTATGATTTTTCCCGAACCAGGCGTTTGAGTAGCCATACTCACGCAAGATTTCCGCGAAGGTGCCGGCGGAAGATGGGATGACGCCCGAGTAGCCGGGGAAACCTGTTCCGGCTTCACCGATCACACCACTGGCGACCGAATGATGATTGCGTCCGGTGAGCAGCGCGGCCCGCGTGGGAGAGCAAAGTGCCGTGGTATGAAAGCGTGTGTATCGCAGACCGTTCTTGGCGATACGGTCCATGGTGGGCGTGGGGATGCCGCCCCCGAAGGTTCCCATTTGGCCGTAGCCGCAGTCGTCGATCAAAACGATCAAAATGTTCGGCGGATCTTTCAGGCCGAACGTGGCAGGGATCTTTAACTCGGGTTTGACGGCTTCCGAGTCTTTGTACGTCAGGCCGATCTTGCCTTGGAAGGGAGCCGGAGGTTCGGGAAGCATGGCTTGGGCAAACGTGGTACTGGAAAGTACCAGGCAGCCGAGTAAACCGAGTAAGTATCGCATGGTGAATCCTCGCTTGGGGTCGAAGAAGTAGTTGTTGTTGAGATCGTTCATTGGTTGTCCGGTGTTAACGCTGAGGCGAATGGAGAGGATTACTCCAAAGGGACAAGTCCGCTGAATCGGAAAGCGGCTACCAAGGTAATTCGACGCATCGTAGATTCCTTGTCTGGGGCTAGAAAGTTGCGAGCAGTGCATGAGAAGCGTGCGATAAAGTGTCTAGCCACCAAAAATTATGCGGTACGATTCCATCGCAACGCAATAATTGACCGGCTTGAATGCGCAAAGTTAACGCAATTGTCGAATAGATCATCATGGATGCATTTTCGCCATGGATGCGCGAACGTGCGTCGCGTAAACGCCACCTATTTACATGGCTATTATTCACGCAACTGAGGTATGTCTTCTGTTATGACCGTTCATCATCACGACAACTTGATCTATTCGCCCGGCACCCAGGTGGTGAGCCTGCGCGATGTTGTCGGACAAGGTGGGCGAATTTTGCACCCGCGTGGTGCGGTGGGCGTAATTGTCAAGTCGCCGGTCGATCTGACGCACGACTATCGCGTTCGCTTCTTAGACGGCGTGGAAGAATCGCTGAAGCCGAGTGAAATCTCGCAGCTGGCGTTGTTCAAAGAAGGACAACTGAGCGCTGGTCGAGGGCTCGAGCAGAACAGTGACCTGTACCAGCACGTCATCTACCAGTGCATTATTGGTTCGCAAGCGTACGGCCTGGCAGACGATCAATCCGATATCGACCGACGCGGCATCTTTCTCCCTCCCGCCGAGCGGCATTGGTCCTTAGCAGGTGTGCCAGAGCAAATTGAGTGCGACCAAACGCAGGAAGCGTACTGGGAAGTGCAGAAGTTTCTAGTGCTGGCACTCAAGGCGAACCCAAACGTGCTGGAGTGTCTCTATTCACCCTTAGTGGAGAAGGCAACGCCGCTGGCAGAGAAGTTGCTCGCGATGCGATCGATCTTTCTCTCGAAGCTGGTCTTCCAAACGTACAACGGGTATGTCTTTTCGCAGTTCAAGAAGATGCAGGCCGACCTTCGCAATCAGGGGCGTGTGAAGTGGAAGCATGTGATGCACCTGATCCGCTTGCTGATGTCGGGCATTCATGTGCTGCGCGAAGGAGAAGTCCAAGTTCGCGTCGAAGAGCACCGCGATCAGTTGCTGGCAATCAAGCGGGGGGAACTTCCGTGGAAAGAAACCGAAAAGCTGCGGACCGAACTGCATCGGCAGTTCAACGAAGCAGTCAGGAACACCCGCCTGCCGGAGCGACCAGATTATGAAACCGCGAATGCTTTCCTGGTAACGGCTCGGCGCGAGGCGGCCGGTTTGATGGAAGAGAAACGTGGTTAGCTTGAAATTTTCCTTATTCCGTTCTCAGTGCAGAGATGCAGATGGAAATCGGAACGCGTTTCCTACCCCATCCGGTCCCCTCGCCCCTGCGGGGAGAGGGCTGGGGTCAGGGGGCGAAGCAGGGCTACGCCCACTGAATTGATTTGGGTTTTACACATGAACACCACGAACACGAAAACGCTGTACCGCCCAGTCGGTCAAGCCGAGCTTGATTTGATCGCGGCTAGTACTTGGCGGCGTTTTCCGCCGCGGCTCGATTGGCAACCGATTTTCTACCCGGTGCTCACCGAAGAGTACGCGATCTTTATTGCCAAGCAGTGGAACACGAAGGACCCCAACTCAGGCTTCGTCGGCTATGTGCTGCAATTCGACATCGATGCGGACTATGTCCAGCAATTCCCTGTGCAAAACGTTGGCGGCCCAGAGTCGCTTGAGTTGTGGGTACCAGCGGAAGAGTTGGAGACGTTCAACGATCAGATCGTGGGAACGATTCAAGTCATCTACGAGTTTCGCTCATGAGAAGAGTGAAGTGTTCCGTATTCCCTTTTCAACTCCGAATTATCGTCGAAGCCCAATATCGCCAGCTACCGCATCTGTTCCCCTCGCCCCTTACGGGAAGAGGGTTAGGGTGAAACGGTTAAGCAGTTCTCAGCGTTCATCAACAACTCTCGCTGAATACTGATAACTTCCAACGAGAAAAATAAACCATCCCATGAACTACGATCCACGTCTGCAACAACACGTTGACCAGCATCCTTACCCGCTGTTGTTCGCTACGATCAGCGGGGCGCATCTATATGGCTTTCCATCGCCTGATTCGGACTTCGATCTGCGAGGTGTGCATGTGCTGCCTCTGCCGGAAGTGGTTGGTTTGAAGACCGGTCGCGAGACGGTTGAGAAGACTGGCTTTTACGATGGGCTGGAGCTCGACCTGGTAACGCACGATGTGAAGAAGTTCTGCGGGCTGATGCTGAAGAAGAACGGGTACGTGCTGGAGCAAGTTCTTTCGCCTCTGGTTGTGCTGACTTCGCCGGAGCATGCCCGCTTGCGAGAACTGGCGGTGGACTGCGTGACGAAGCATCATGCGCACCATTACCTCGGGTTCGCGACGACGCAGTGGAAGTTGTTCGCGAAGGAAGAGCCGCCGCGCGTCAAACCGCTGCTGTACGTCTATCGCGTATTGCTAACCGGGATCCATCTGATGCGGACGGGCGAAGTCGAAGCGAACCTCGTGCGCCTGAACGAAACATTCCGCCTGCCGCAACTGCCAGAGCTAATCGAAAGGAAGCTTGTGGGCCCAGAGAAAGGCATGCTCGAAGCGGCCGACGTGGCATTCCACCACCGCGAGTACGAGCGCCTGGTAGCAAAGTTGGAGACCGCTTATGCCGAGAGCAAATTGCCAGAGACTGCCACGGCGGCCGATGGGCTGAATGAGCTTTTGATTGAAGTGAGGACTGCGTCGAAGTGAGATTGCTTCTGAAGTTCAGCCTGTAGGGATGAGTTTCTGTAGGGTGCGTCTCGACGCATCCAGCGGAACAGACTTCGCGGCGGAAAACTTGCATAACCCAAACTTCTAGCGATCTGCCTGATCAAACAGCGGAAAAGGCAAGGAAAGCATCGCAATGCGAACAATAATCGCAAGCTAGATCGTCGACATCCCTGCGGAATTCAATGGCCTGTCAACGAGTTCGTGTGCGTTTGCCCTGCCGCTGTCGTGTCGATTTAACCAGTTCTACCTTGGTTTCTTAAGATCTCTCGATACTACGACGGATTCCAATACTGCAGGAAATTCTCCGTTTAGATCTTTACATTGTTGTAGTGCATCGAAACTATCCTCATCTTCTCTGTCTTCACTAGATCGAATTGTATAGATACCTCCCTGGAATTTGGCCCGACTGATGTACTCGCAAGAGAGGGTGGATTAGCATAGAGTCTTCTAGGCTGGCGCCATTGCAGTTCTTGTTTTATTGGTCAAATTCGAGAATCTGTCCATTGGCTCGGGAGACGAATCGTTATTCTCTTCCTCGGTTGTTTTCGTGCGGATCAGACCACATACCAACACCGTTTAACGTCCACTCCTTCTAGGTACTTGCATTCATCGCTTTCTCCATGGAATACCAACGCGAAATTGATGGCTTAAGAGCCGTGGCCGTGGTTGCAGTTCTGTTGTTTCACGCTGGTGCTCCTGGTTTCAGTGGCGGATTCGTCGGTGTTGATATCTTTTTTGTGATCAGCGGATATCTGATCACCGGTATCATCATGCGGGATCTTAGGCAAAGTTCGTTCTCGATCACGAGCTTCTATGAACGACGAGCACGTCGAATCCTGCCAGCGCTTTATTGCATGATATTCGCTACGATTCCCGTGTCGTACTACATGATGATGCCAAGCCAGTTGCAGGACTTTTCGCAAAGTCTCGTCGCTGTTTCCGTCTTTTGCGCGAACATCTTCTTCTATCTCAAAAGTGGCTACTTTGAACCGAACAGCGAGCTGAGCCCGTTGCTGCACACTTGGAGTCTAGCGGTTGAGGAACAGTACTATTTTATCTTTCCTGTCTTTCTGGTGATTGTGCATTATTGGCTTCGTAAGGCACTGATACCGTTAATCGTGTTGTTGGGAGTCGCCAGTTTCGCATTGGCCCAGGCACAACTCAACTACGATCCGGCCGCAAGTTTCTTTTTGCCCTTGGGTAGAGCTTGGGAATTGATGATTGGGGCTCTTTTGAGTTTTCTGCCTAGGTTTAAGCAGCGGTCGGGGTTTCAGTGGGAGTTAGGAGCGGGACTGGGCGCTTTGTTGATGATCATATCGATTAATCAACTTACTGCAGAAATGCCCTTTCCTGGCCTGTTAGCAATCCCCGCTACGCTAGGCGCCGCAATGGCAATTTACTGTGCGTCTCCTAACAATCTCACCGGTAAGGTGTTGGGAAGCCCATTGTTCGTTGGACTGGGGCTCATCAGTTACAGTACCTATCTATGGCATCACCCTCTATTTGCGGCCGTGCGGGTTTATTACATTAGCGAACCTCCTTTGGGGCTCTTCATCGCATTGGTAATTGTTTCGATCGGACTTGGTTATCTCAGTTGGCGTTACATTGAAAAACCATTTCGGAATAAGGAGCTCGTTTCGCGAAAGCAGCTTGCCGTTTACTGCGCATTGCCGATTGTTTCGGTTTGTGTACTAGGATTGATCGGGGATCGAACCGATGGATTTGCGAAAATGAAATACAATCAAGCCGGGCCATTGTTTCGCGATTTTGACGAACGCTTGGCTCAGCTTTCCCGTGAAAGACATAAGGCTTGGAAAGAAATCTTGGCGGAATCAGCTGAGCAATTCTCGGGTAACAACTCGCAAGAACGCGTATTAGTGGTAGGCGATTCACGAGGAGAGGATCTGTATGTTTCGCTAAAGCTCAATGAGAGCTCTTTTCCTCAGACAGAGTTTCGCTACCAGCGTCTAGACGATCTGTGCTTTTCCACGCTCAAAAATTCGCAATCACTTTCCGGCGGTAAATGCCGTAAAGAGGCAGAAGAATTTCTTAAGCGTATTCAAGTTGAATCGCCAGACATAATTCTAATCTCCTGCGGTTGGCAATTGGGTAGTGCTGAAAATCTGGAGACCCTACTTGATTGGTGCGGTGGTGCCGATGTGGTGGTTTTTGGCAACGCTTCATTTAACGAGATCAACTCTCTTTTTTTTGCGATTTCGAGCCGCAACATTCCAAGAGAAGATTGGCCTGACTTCTTCGCACAAAACATTCATATCCGAAGCAAAGACGCCTCGCTCCAAGTCCAAAAAGTCACGATACAACGTGGCATTCCATTCGTAGACGTTTATCGCATGTTTGAGATTGACCCTTCATCTAACGCGGGTAGGATGGCATTCAATCTGATGACCGAAGAGGGCGACCCTCTTATCATTGATCAAACTCACCTCACCGTGGAGGGAGCAAAGCGGTTCGGCAGTTTTATCGCAAAGGTAAATCCCTTAAGGATGTCTCGTCGTCCAAATCATTGATCGATCCGGGCAAAACGACCGACATCTGAGCCAGTAAACCAAGCCTTTGACGTTCACCCCCAACTTGATCCAGTTGGCATTTTCGGATCTCAGGAGCTTATCTCCGTGAGTTCTGGAAAGAAAGTCGCACGAATTCTCGTGCTGCACGGTGGCCTACGACACGATACAAATGCGATTCATTGTAGTCCTTTCGCTTTGCTACCCCCTTGGAAAACTTACTATTATCAGACCGCCATTCGACCAGGATTGCCCGAGGCTCTACTGCTTGCCAGATAGGAGCATTCTACTTCGTGGTTAATGCGATCACGCCCATGTCGATTGGTTGATCGCCGCTAACGTCGAGGGTGATGGGGGTTTTGTCTGGCTTAGCGTAGCGGTTTTTTAGTTTGTCGGGGCCGACGAAGCTGGCGGAGACGGGGTTGAATTTGCCCCAGAAGAAGGTGATCTGGTATTTACCGGCTGGGATGCCGTCTCCTTCTTCGTAGGTGGAGAAAGCGAAGGTTCCTTCCGGCGTGGTCAGGGCCTGGGTGATGGAAGGATGCTCGGCGTCGAGACCTCCTTCAGGATGACATTCGATCACGATCGGGCTGCCTGGCGGTTGGCCGTCGACGGTTACGGTGCCGGTGACTTTGGTGGTGGGCTTGGCGTAGTATTGGTGCTCGTTGGCAGTACACCCGAGGCCGGACGACAGTATCGCCAGGCCGACAAAACAAAGTAGCCGTCGTCGACTCATGCGTGTCCCTTCCTTGCGGTTAGTTGTTCGCGATGACTTCGCCGTTCTTGGCGGTGATCTGCGAGGCGAACGTGTGCGCGGCGACGTTCGACGAAATGAATTGTGCCGAGCCATCGGCCATCAAGAATTCTGCCCCACCAGGATGCATCGAAAGGAAACCTCGTGAGCGAATGTTCGAGCAATTGATCGCACACGGGCCACCGCCGGAGGTGTACGAACCATCGTACAGCGAACCTTTCACCCATTGTTCGCCGTTGAGCACGTCACCCCAAGCACCACCCTGCGTCGAGCCGAGTAAGGAGGTCAGTGTGGCATCGATCTGGCGTTTCTTATACACGTTTGATCCACCCAGGCGTTCGCCGATCAGGTAAGTATTGGATGTGCCGTCCTGGATATCGGCCATGCGAGACGCTTTGCCAGCGGCTCCGTAACCGGTATTCACCAGCGCGCCACTGCGATCACTTTGACCAACGCCTGAGTAAGCCAGCGTCGAGAAATCACCGAATACGCCGGAGGTCGCACTGTAGTCGCTGCGGGCTGCCGTCCAGGTTAAGTCCAGCGGTGGAATTCCACTGGCCATCGCTCCTTGGGGGATTAAGTAATCATGCTTCTCCGCTTCGGGGGCGGAGGGGCACATGAACACGTTGACCGGTGTGGCGATCGCAGCCATGTTCGAGTTGACCGAGGCGGCCGGGTAGCCCAGCGAGGTTGCTTCGTTGAATGCAGGAACCTTCGGATCGATTGCGTCGGAGAGGTTGCCTTGCTCCAGGAACGGCAAGATCTGAATGCCCCAACTCGAAGCGTTCATGTCGGCGGTAAAGTTCCAGCTGAAAGGGAACGAACCGAATGTGTCGTGGTAGTTGTGGAACGCCAGGCCAAGCTGCTTGCAGTTGTTCGAGCACTGCATCCGCCGGGCAGCCTCGCGAGCTTGCTGAACCGCCGGCAACAGCAGCGAGATCAAGACACCAATGATGGCAATCACCACCAACAATTCAACCAGTGTGAATGCCTGTTTCCGATCGGTAGCGACGCGTCGTGCTGGGGAACTCATGAGAGCACCATTCCTTAGAAGAGAAGAGATCGATTCGACCCGAGTGATCCAGAAAAGCCAGCTAATAGTTTGTCAGTAACCTTATGAGAATCTCATTTCGCTGAGATTAAGTTCGTATGTGGTATTTTCGGTCGATGGAAACTGATTGTAGGAAGAGAAGTCAATTTGAAAAGACAGATCAGCCGCCGCCGATCCTTAAGATAACCCCTAGCTGCCAAGATTGTTACCGTTTCACAGGGAATAAATTGGCGGTTTGCCAGAAACGAATGCGATTTCACGGGTGATCAATTTTGTTGATCGAAGTTCATAGAATCCTCATATTAGATGGGCCGTCGAAGGTGACTGGATACGCGTTTGGTTGAGGTTGGGGTGAATGATGAAGCCAAGTTCCCGTGTGGGCATATTCTGGTCACTTGCGATTGTCCTGATCGGTACCGACTCCCCTGCTCTGCTGGCACAACAAGCGGATCGTGATCTGTTGGAAGCGATCGAAGTGGCGGGGCGAAGACAGGCTCACGAGATTCAATCGGCCCGCGTTGTTTTCAAGTACCGTAATGGTGGTGCGCGAGAGCAACTATCGGGACCAAAGGTCGACGCAGCCATCGAAAAACTGCGTCGCGCGATGGTTCGCAAAGAAATCCATTGCCACTTAATCGGCTACAACATTGTCGGCGCGGCCATGATCGGGTCGGCACTCAAATCCCAACGCCGTCCGAACAGGCTAAGTTTTACCGGATCCCTGCAAGCGAGCGAAGAGTTCGCGGCCTACCTTAGTCGACGCTCTGGCCGCTATTGCGAACAGTGGGAATGCTTGCTGCGAACAATCGCCAAGTTGACGGTAGGCAATCGCTCTAATCGCAAAGAATCACGCCAGATCAAACGCGGCCCGAAACCGTACCGAGCTACTGCAGTCAGCCCGAAAGTCGATCAGGATCCAGGAGGCTACAACGAGTTAGAGATTAAGCTCGTGCCATTCAATCCTGACCCCTTTTCTTTCCCAAGAAGCACTTGCCAGATTGTCGCAAATTACCCATCATGGCGCAATCGCCGTGAGGCTTGTTCCGACATCAATTCCTGCGCTAGTGAAGACAATTTTGATGCGATGTTGTACTCATAAATTCGGCCTTCGTGCAATGCTAGCTTTCTGTGCATTGATTGCTACGTGCTTAGGACTATGGCGTTGGCACATGAAATGGGTAGACAGCCAATGCGACTTAGCAGCGCAAATCACGAGACGTGATGGAAATGTCACATGGGAAACTTGGGGGCCATCGTGGATTCATGCGAGTTTCGATAGTCGCTATTTTCAGAGTATCGTCGCTGTTGAATGGCATAGCGTTAATAATCAGGATCTCGAGCTACTTTGCGATATCCCAACGTTAAATAAACTCGACATTGGATAGGCCCCTGTCGACGACGTAGGCCTCCGTCATCTTGCATCACTGCCCATTTCCGAAATTGAAACGATTTTCTGTGAAAACATCACCGAAGTGGGAGCAAAGTACCTGCAAGATTCGATACACGTTAGACATTTGATGCTTGAAACCCCTAAGGGAACTCTATGGGCCAATTCCTTGATCGGACATCCGACCCTATTAAAGTTAGAAGTAAATCGCGGCTTGATGAGTGATGATCAGATGAAAGGCTTGCTGTTAGCGAATACGCTTGAATATCTGGAAATAAACTCGGTTCCAATCGGAGACCTGGGGCTTGTTACACCGTTTAACGGAATGATTTTGAAGTCGTTAACGCTTAGAGAAACAAACGTGACAACGACTGGTGTCCTTTCAACATTTGGTCCCTCTTGTTTAGAGATCAATTGCGTTCACAATAACAACTGGCATTCGATCGAACTGAAGTGCAGTAGTGAACCGTCTGGGCCGTCAATTTCGTGGGGAGGGATTTTGAAACCTAATGTTTGGAAGGACTTACATCACTGCCAAGACATTGAAAAAATCGTTGTTGGGGTGCCACTTCCGATAATGTCATCCCAACCGTTCGATCTCGATTCACCGCTGCTTGGCGCGGCCCACCCAGCAAGCCGCAATCAAGATATCATTCCCATCGACGACCAAGCCATCGAGATAATTTCGAAACTCCCTGCTCTGAAGTCCCTCGTCATCAATGCCGCAGGCAAAGTTTCGTCACAAGGGCTAAATAGCCTTGCAGAGGAAAGCCAGCTAGAAAACCTTACCCTAAATTGTTGTGGTATTACGGACGATCATATGATCAAAATTGGCGCCATGAGCTTTCTAAAACACTTATCGCTTGACTACAATCCGATTTCGCATCAAGGACTAAAAGAGTTAACACACTTGCGTGAGCTTCAAACACTAAGTTTAAATACGTGCGAGCGATTGGACGATCGTGCCGGTATTTCGATCAGTCAACTGCGCAAGCTCCAACGCTTGGAAGCCTTCCATACTGCCATCGGCGATAATGGCATCAAGCAATTGCACGGAATGCCTAATTTGATGATAGTTTATATTTCAGGTGAAGGTACAACACACGAGGGAATTCTAGAGCTTCTGAGCTCTTTACCCACGGCTAATGCACACTAACCCGTTGGCAGGCCAATGATTTCTGCGAGGAAGTTCACGTTCCAGCCAGCCATGCGTCTTCGCATCACGATGCTTTCCTTGCTTTTCTGCTGCTTGATCAAGCTGATCGCCATCCGTTTGAGCCATGCCAGGTTCTCGGCCGCGTAGCGGTTTCTGACGCGACTGTCGTCTTCGCGGAACGTCACGTCGAGCGACCAGTGCAACGTGTTTTCGATCCCCCAGTGACCGCGAACGGCCGAGGCGAATTGCTTCACGCCCAGTCGTAACGAGCTTATATAATATCGTGTATCACTGGTATGTCGTCCGTTTTCTTCGCTCATCCGAACGGCCACGCCGATCGTTCGCACGCCTTGCCAACGATCGCGGCCAGGCAACTGCTTCGGCCAGCTCATCTGATAGTAAACCAACTTGTCGACTCGCCCATGCCCACGCGATTCTTCTTCGTGCTTCTGGGCTTTATTAAAGTCTGCGCCAGCAATCTAATAGGGGCAACCAACGGAAGCCCCGGATTCGTGACAAATCGGCCAATTATCATGTTGGATTACGGGCGCGGATATCAGTAACGTCCGCGAAATCATTTTCCATGTGCGTTACGATGTAGTTGCGAACGTGATCGTGCAGCGTTTCCTGATTCCCTTTGAGGGCCAGCACGAAGTCTCCTGCGCCGTCGATTACCTTCTCGGCGATCACCGCCAACACGCAGATGACCAACAGATCGCCTAGTAATTGTTTGCGATTGATATGGCAACGCGGATCGTCCAGTTCTTGAAAGTAGTCGAGTCGAAACGACATCATCCTGATCAACCTGGCGAGGCATCGGCTCTTCCCTACGGCGTGAGACACGGACTTGGAAAAGCATTATCATCGCAGAAAGAGATTGAACGCGCTACCGTAGATTGCCTAAAGTGCGCGCTGGCCGTGGGGGGCGATGGCCGTGCGCATTACGGCACTTCATATAACCGAAATACCAGTACGCGAATATCATCTCCATTTCCATCATTATCAGTTCTATTACTTCCAAAGCTGCATATCACCCACTCCTTGTCACTCCTCTTGTAAATCTGAACAGGAGTTCCCCAGGGATCAATGCCATCTACCAAGTCCCAGCAACGAGAAGAGCACCATGCACGACTTAAATACCCCTCATCCACCAAGATTTCGACTAACCTACCAATCTTTTCGGTCTCTGAGACGCGATTCCACTGCAGGTCAAAGTGGTCCTTGTCATAACTACTGACTGCTGAGGCTATTTTGTGAAAATCGTCATGCAGTGCACGCCTGCAATTACCATCGACGCCCTGCTTATGATATAGCATCGAAATAAATAAAATGCACAATATAAATGACGCCATGATAAACACACAGCTAAATGCCTTTGCATAAACAACATGAGGTACAGCATCACGCTTCGCCATTCGTATCCTCCAAGCCGAAAGCACATCCTAGTCGATGCGAATAAGTTGTTCGCAATCGCGTCTATTGGGCATAAAATGCCTGCCTTTCGATAGCTGTAAACTCGGGATCTAACAACCATACCTGGTATCATGTCAACTGAGTGTTAACTTCTACATGTATCATAAGGTGATATGCCGTCTTCAGTGCACGATAGTTAAAAATAAGCCCCAGAAGATGTGCTACATCTGCGACAACACCCAGCCCAGATGTCTTAGAGACACTGCCTGTGATATATGCGACGGTATATGTATCTGTCAGTGAGGTGGATAGCCACGGCTAACGCACACTAACCCGTTGGCAGACCAATGATTTCCGCGAGGAAGTTCACGTTCCAGCCTGCCATGCGTCTTCGCATCACGATGCTTTCCTTGCTTTTCTGCTGTTTGATCAAGCTGATCGCCATCCGTTTGAGCCATGCGAGGTTCTCGGCCGCGTAACGGTTTCTGACGCGACTGTCGTCTTCTCGGAACGTCACGTCGAGCGACCAGTGCAACGTGTTTTCGATCCCCCAGTGACCGCGAACGGCCGAGGCGAATTGCTTCACGCCCAGTCGTAACGAGCTTATATAATATCGTGTATCACTCGTATGTCGTCCGTTTTCTTCGCTCATCCGAACGGCCACGCCGATCGTTCGCACGCCTGGCCAACGATCGCGGCCAGGCAACTGCTTCGGCCATCTCATCTGATAGTAAACCAACTTGTCGACTTTGCCCATGCCCACGCGATTCTTCTTCGTGCTTCTGGGCTTTATTAAAGTCTGCGCCAGCAATCTAATAGGGGCAACCAACGGAAGCCCCGGATTCGTGACAAATCGGCCAATTATCATGTTGGATTACGGGCGCGGATATCAGTAACGTCCGCGAAATCATTTTCCATGTGCGTTACGATGTAGTTGCGAACGTGATCGTGCAGCGTTTCCTGATTCCCTTTGAGGGCCAGCACGAAGTCCCCTTCGCCGTCGGTTACCTTCTCGACGATCACCGCCAACACGCAGATGACCAACAGATCGCCTAGTAATTGTTTGCGATTGATATGGCAACGCGGATCGTCCAGTTCTTGAAAGTAGTCGAGTCGAAACGACATCATCCTGATCAACCTGGCGAGGCATCGGCTCTTCCCTACGGCGTGAGACACGGACTTGGAAAAGCATTGTCATCGCAGAAAGAGATTGAACGCGCTACCGTAGATTTACTAAAGTGCGCGCTGGCCGTGCTGACCACTGGCTCTTAAATCACTTGGCTTGGTATTCCCAAGTGGTAACGCGGACGAAATAACAAGCACGCGATTTACGATAGCCATCACAATCGAGGTAGACATGGCAAGAGAATCGGAAGCGGCCATCGTCAGTGCAAATGTGAATCTCCCGCGCTCAGTTGGTCCACACAATTGACTTAGGGAAACACCGACCTGAGAGGTTGCTGGTGGGACGGACCACCAATAAGGAAGTGTCAAAACCAAAACAACTAGTGCATGCTGAATGCATGACAGGCATGTTACTACTAATAAATGTTGTGAACTGAAGTTATTGTCTTTGTCTATCATGGCAGTTGCCATGCGAGTGCAGTGCACCGCCAAACACGAAAGAAGGGTCCAAGATGGCAGCATGGCACCAAAACTGTTGCTTGCGTGGTTTAGTCCAAAATTATATGAATCATTGAATATGTCGTACCCGGAGAATAGGAACATCAGAATTGCCCCTGCCCCGGCGACGCTTAGGCCAATCACGTACTTTAACCAGTGATAATCAGTAAGCAAGCTCGCCAGAGAACATGCCACCATGAGCCAATACAATATCCAGGCTAATCGAACACCCACCCATAGATTAGGAATGGGTGCTGCCGCAATGCACATGTCCGCTATGGTTAATGCAAGTATTACGCACTTACGATACATGGATCGTGGTGCCTTGTGTTGATATGTGCAATAATGTCATATACACCAGTCTTGTGGCAGGCAGCGTTAGCGGCCATTTTGAGAGATCTTTGCCATACACCGGTGAGTGCGCGCTGGCCGTGGCCGATCCTTAAGATAACCCCTAGCTGCCAAGATTGTTACCGTCTCACAGGGAATAAATTGGCTGTTTGTCGGAAACGAATGCGATTTCCCGGGTGATCAATTTTGTTGATCGAAGTTCATAGAATCCTCATATTAGATGGGACGTCGAAGGTGACTGGATACGCGTTTGGTTGAGGTTGGGGTGAATGATGAAGCCAAGTTCCCGTGTGGGCATATTCTGGTCACTTGCGATTGTCCTGATCGGTATCGACTCCCCTGCTCTGCTGGCACAACAAGCGGATCGTGATCTGCTGGAAGCGATCGATGTCGCTGGGCGAAGACAGGCTCACGAGATTCAATCGGCCCGCGTTGTTTTCAAGTACCGTAATGGTGGTGCGCGAGAGCAGCTATCGGGACCAAAGGTCGACGCAGCCATCGAAAAACTGCGTCGCGCGATGGAGATCGAAGATCTGCCGTCGTCGCGGAAAGCGTTTCAGAAGGTAGTCGAAGAGCTCACCGGCGGCGATCAATGGAGTGAGGTACTGCTGGTTCAGCAAGGAGAATCGATTCGGAATCGACGCACGTTTCCCCAAAGCGAGATAAGCAATGACTTCGCCACCCATGCGGATCATCGAACGTATTACTGGAACGAGAACGGGCTTCAGCAAGCGGAGATTGAATCGAAAGATCAGCCTGCCAAACGTGTGATCAAGTCGCTTACATTTCTTCGCCCGGTCTTTGCCGACCCGGGGGACCGCTGGAAAGTGATTCCTGCGAACTCCACTGGCACGGTGACGATTGGTCGGACGGAAAAGTTACCGTTGTTCTTTTCCTTCGATACGCAATCGAATGTCATGACGCAGTGGGTTATCGGGACGCCAGCGACGAACTACATGGTTCGTGGTGGGCTTACGACCTATCCCGGCGAAATTGTGATGCCGACCTACGGCTTCAATATCACGGTCCTCGACGACAAAGTCCGGACGTTTGAAGCGTTCCTGATTGAAAAAGCTGAATACAACATCCAGCTGGGCGATCAGGAAGTTCATTTACAAGTGCCCGAGAAAACCCGGATGATCGATAGTCGCGATCCGCAGAAGAAGCTTTACTTTCATGCCCCACGTGAAGACGACGCATTGACTCTAGCTGATGAAAACCTGGCGAAGCGCAAAGCAAAATAGGGCGTTATTTACTGATTCTATTGGGCGTGACAACCTTGTACGGTGTCCACAATCCCGATAGCATCGAATCAACTTCTTCCCCGCCCTGCCCTCGCTTGAGATCACCCGGCTATGCTTGCCCGCCTATCGATTGCCGCTTTGCTTTTCTGCACGATTCTGTCAGCTCAACTTCGGGCGGATGATGCCGATTGGGTCGTGGCGGGCTACCTGCCGAATTATCGGATCGCTGAGTGGTCAGGCGAAGTGGGACCGGTGACCGATGTGATATTGTTTGGCTATTCGGTTTCGCCAGATGGGAAGTTCAATGCATCGAAAATCTCGGCATCGCATCGAGCCGCGGTTCAAGAAGCAAAGCAAAAGTCGGGCTGTCGCGTATTGTTTTGTGTCGGCGGCTGGGGCAAGTCGAGCGGTTTCGCCAAAATGTCGGCCGATCCCGAGCTGCGAAAGGAGTTCGTGCAGCAGATCGCGGCTTACTGCCAGGAGAACGGTTTCGATGGCGTCGATTACGACTGGGAACATCCTGAAGACGCCGCCCAAATCAAAGCGCTCGCCCAATTGCTGACCGAAACGAAGAGTAAATTCGCCGAGCATGGTTGGCTGGTCACCATCGCCCAGGCAAGTTGGCAACCGCTTGGTAAGGCGTGCTACGACGCGATCGATCGTGTCCATCTGATGTCGTACGATCATGGCTTTCCGCAAGCGACGATGGAGAAGTCGCAGATAGATGTCCAGCGATTGATGGAAGATGGCTGCCCAGCGGAAAAGATCGCACTAGGAATGCCTTTCTACGGACGAAACAAAGATCGCAAGACGCGTACCTATGCGCAGCTGATCGAGCGACCAACGTTCAGCAAGGATACTTCTTTAGTCGATGGTTATGCATTCAATGGCCCGCAGATGGTGCAGCAGAAGGTCGCCTTCGCCAAAAAAAAAGGTCTGGCCGGCGTGATGATCTGGGAGTTGGGCCAAGATGCCAGCGGTGAGTTGTCGCTTCTGGGTGTGATTGAGGATGCGGTTCGCTAGGGAGCCGCGCAATCGTCCGACGTCATATCTCTACTGAAAACGGAACACGGAAAACTTCCAAGTAGCAAGCCCCAACGGGGACGCCGCTTCCGCTATCATGAAGCTTCTCAATTCTTATTCTAAGAGAGGGAGCTATCATGACGTTGCATTCCAAGAAGTCCGCGCGGGAGATTGTGGACGACGATATCTATGCCTCGAAGGATCTTCGACGAGGGCTGCCGAAGTCGCAGTTTCCGCATGCCGAACGGGATCCGCGGCACGTCTATTCGGCCATTCATGACGAGCTGATGCTTGATGGCAACTCGCGTCAAAACCTGGCGACGTTTTGCCAGACGTGGGTTGAGGACGAGATTCATCAGTTGATGGACGAATGCCTCGACAAGAACATGATCGACAAGGACGAGTATCCGCAGACCGCCGAGATCGAAGCCCGGTGTGTGCGGATGTTGGCTGACTTATGGAATGCTCCGGACGAAGTGAATTCGGTCGGCTGCTCGACGACTGGTTCCAGCGAAGCCGCAATGCTTGGCGGCATGGGGATGAAACGCCGCTGGGAAGCCAAGCGAAAGAAAGATGGCAAGCCAATCGACAAGCCGAACCTGATCACCGGCCCAGTTCAGATCTGCTGGCATAAGTTTGCCCGCTATTGGGATATCGAACTGCGCGAGATTCCGCTGGAAGGCGATCGCCTGATCATGACGCCTGAGGAAGTCATCAAGCGATGCGATGAAAACACGATCGGCGTTGTGCCGACGTTAGGCGTGACATTCACGTGCCAGTACGAACCGGTCCAGGCCGTTGCCGAAGCGCTTGACAAGTATGAGAAAGAGACCGGCATCGATATCCCGATTCATGTCGACGGGGCCAGTGGCGGATTTCTGGCACCGTTCTGCGCGCCAGAGATCGCGTGGGATTTCCGATTGCCACGCGTGAAGTCGATCAACGCCTCGGGCCACAAGTTCGGCCTTTCGCCGCTCGGTGTGGGGTGGGTGATCTGGCGTGACGAAGCTGATTTGCCGGAAGAGTTGGTCTTCTGGGTGAATTACTTGGGCGGCAACATGCGGGATATCGCCTTGAACTTCTCGCGGCCTGGCGGTCAGGTCGTGTGTCAGTATTACAACTTCCTGCGTCTGGGGAAGGAAGGATATCACAAGATCCATCATGCCTGTTACGAGACGGCCCAATTCCTGGCCAAAGAAATTGCCAAGCTGGGACCGTTCGAGATTTTGTACGGCGGCGAGATGGACGGCGGTATCCCAGCGTTGTGCTGGAAACTAAAAGAAGGTACAGACCCTGGCTTCTCACTGTATGACTATGCGGACCGGTTGCGGGCTCGAGGTTGGCAAGTGCCGGCCTATAGCTTGCCGGCCGACCGCCAAGACCTCGTTATCCAGCGCATCCTTGTCCGGCACGGCGTCAGCCGCGACCTGGCGTTGCTACTATTGGAAGATATGCGACGGGCCTTGGAGCACTTCGAAGGACACCCGGTGCAGACAAGCCTGACGGAAGAGGAAGCGTCTGGGTTTCATCATTGATGGCTTCCAGTTTGAAGTTTTCATTGAAGAGATGTTGGTATGCTGGAGCTTGCTAACCACCAAATCCTGTCCCCTCGCCCCTGCGGGGAGAGGGTTAGGGTGAGGGGGAGCAGCACGCAAAGGTAACCACCGGCAACTCATTACAGAAAAGTGGTGATGCAGGTTCGTAACTTGACTGAGCAAGGGATCACCGGGCCTCGACGTTTGACGGGAATACTTGGGTTGGTTTTGTGTGTCCAAGTGGTCCTGGCGGTGGCGATCCTTGCGCAGCAGTTGACTTGGTTTCTGGGAGGACCGCGGATTGAAGTTGCCAGTGACTCGGGAGTCGGATGGGTTGTCCGCTCACTGGCCTGGGATCCGTTTTTTGCTGCGCTGGCGATAGTTTCCGCTGTGGTGCTCGCCCTCTTTGTTGGAAGTCTTCAAACGAAAACAATGCGGTTATGGCAAAGCGGAGTCATGGTGATTCTGCTTTGGATGTACTGGGGGCTACTGATCTGGTTTCTTGAAGAAAGTACGTGGACTTCGTGGTTGACGGGTAAGGGGTCGCCTGTTTTTGATGCTTACGACCACATGTGGAGTCCGAACGATCTTTTAATTCAATTTCGCGTGGACCCGGTCACCCAAGCCCTGCTTTGGCTGGGAGGCGTTCAGATAGCCAGCACGTGCCTGGCAATCCTGGCAATATTTTTCCAAGACAAGAATTATCCCATCCGGATTTGGCACTTTCTGCTGATCATGTTGCTGATCGGCGTCGGAATCCAATTGTGGCGGGTAACCTCGTGGCAGTATGCGATATCTTGGGGGTAGTTTGAAGTAATTCAGTAAAGAATGAATATTGGTTACCGCTACGTGCTCCGCCCCTCACCCTAGCCCTCTCCCTGGAGCAGCGCTAGTTTTTAGTTTGAAGTTTTCAGTGGCGAGTTGCCGGTAGAGGCCCCTATTCGCTTCGCGCTCTTCTCTGGTCGCCTCGCCCCTGCGGGGAGAGGGCTAGGGTGAGGGACGAAGCATTTTGCAGTGTTGATCGAGTCGATCAACTTCAATGGAAAACAGGACCAGCCTCTTCAACAACCTGCTTGAAGGGGCGATTCGCCAACCAGCGCGATAGAGACCACGCATGACCACTATGGGATGCCTCAGCCGAATTGGATTCATGATGGCGGCAGCCCTGTTGTCGATTCCTTTGTCGCGATGGCTCCATCTGTCGACCATCCCGGCAGGCATCCTTTTGGTGCTTGCCTTCTTCCTGCCGTTCGTCAGCGAACTGGCGGTGCTCTTCTCATGCGATGTCATCTGCGGCTCCAAGCAAGTGCGTGAGCAAGACCGTCAGGAAGAGCACTCGGATCGTTAAGGAATTAAGATAGGCACGACACCAAGCGTGTGCAGACCGAGACGTAGAAGGCGTTTTGATGAACGAGTTAAATCCGAAGCACCCCTTTGCCTCACCAGTAGAGGTTGTTGAAGATGCAAAGGGAGAACAGCCCGCTTTCACGCCCGGACAGCGTGCCGTCGAATGCGCGGTCTCGTTCTTGCTGGGGCTATCGCTGATGATGCTGTTTTTTCAGCTGTTCGTATTCTCGGTGTGGGCCGAGAATACGCGAGATGTCTGGCATTATCCGGAATGGGACGATAGTGAAATCCAAACACAAATCTGGGATGACTACGATGTCACCTTCTTTTATGTTCCCGCATTGTACTGGGTTGGTGCGTTCTTCATGGCAATCTTTGGATGTATTGCTACCATCCGTTCAAAGTGTTCCCTACCGTCGATTCTGATGTGTGTCGCGCTGATTCCTCTGAGCGTCATGGGGCTCTTCATCGCCGGAGATACTGGGTTCGCCTATTGGTAAGTGTGTATTGAATTCAATACGGACATCATTTCGAGTCCGCTGCCTGGGTTGCGATCGCCGGCCAGATGTCGACAATCGAGCGACATGCAGACTGACGAACGATCGAATCAGGATGAATGTTTAGAGGCGGACGGCGTTTGGCCATTTGTCTCGCATCGACTACTACGCCGCGCTGGGGGCGAGCTGTGGCATTGGCATTCGCGGCATCATCGCAAGCGGTTGGTATTGCGGGAGGTGCGAAGTGTTGTCCACTTTGGAAGGTTGTTTCTGGCTCAGCTATGGCAGCCAGGGCAACTGAACTGGTGGATCGGAGTGGCGTTTGCGTTCGGGTCGACCTTGTTCGCCGCGGCCAGTGTGCTGATACTTTGGCCTGCCCTAGCGGAGGCCGTTTCGCTTTCTTCGATGCAGGTAAACGCGATCTATTTTCTGGGCTCGATCCCCTTCACCACTGCCGCTTACCTCCAACTGTTCCAAGCTGCCAATGCCGACCCAGCACCGGGTGAGCCAGATTTCGACCAAAGCCGCTGGAAATGGTTCGGCTGGAAACCACACAAGATTGGCTGGCTGAGCTGTGCGCTGCAGTTCCCTGGCACGGTGCTGTTCAACTTCAATACGTTCGACGCGATGTTGCCAGGCTTGGCGTGGTGGCAAAGTGAACTAATCGTCTGGCTGCCGAACTTCGTCGGGTCGGTCTTGTTTCTGGCTTCCGGCTATCTGGCATTCATCGAAGTTGCCCACCGCTGGTGGACGTGGCAACCGGCGAGCATTACGTGGTGGGTGGTGTTCGCGAATCTGTTGGGATGCGTCGGCTTTATGGTCTCGGCGGTGTTCGCCCTGGTACTGCCTGGGGGCGAAGTGGACTGGATGTCGACGGTTGCGGTTACCTTCACGCTGCAAGGCGCGATTTGTTTCTGGATCGGGGCTGTGTTGATGCTCCCGGAAGCAGCCGAGTAACGCACCACTTGCGCAATTGTGAGAAAAAAAACGTCCTCGACCAAAGAGGTAAACGCGATCGCCCAGACGAGAGGTGTTTGCGAGAACCGGTTAAGCCATTGGATGTCCTTCCTTACGACGGGTTGCTTTGCCAATGGAGAATCCGCCTCCATTGGTGCAACCCTTGGTTGCGCTACTTTTCCATTGATCAGTTCTTTCGGACATCGAATTTGTGAGTTGGATCTGGCCACGATAAATCAGCGTTCGCTGATGAGCGGAAGATGAAGTTTACCGAGCGATTGCAAATTCAATTCTTGGCTTAGTTCTTTCTGGACATCGTTTTGTTTTCCCCTTAGCTTGAGATCGTTCTATCACAGGGGGTGTGGCAAATGGTAGCAATCGATTTAGTACCAGTCGAAGCTGGTACAGGGCTCGCGGTGACATGTTCATTTCACCGAGCTGAGAAAGCAGGAGCGAATCGGCGTGTGGTCGCCATGCATCATGGCATTCTACATAGCTGGGCCCACTTTCTGGCGTTGATTAAGCAGTTGAACGAACGGGGCGTCCATGTGCTGATGATCGATCAGCAGTCGGAGGACAGTCGTTGGCGAAATTGCATTGGACTAGGTTCATACGTCGAAGGCATGGCGGCTGCAATCCGTTCATTTCAGGAGGCCTATCCTGAATACGAGGTCACGTCGTATGTCTTTCATTCGATGGGGGCGGCGATCGGTGAACAGATGCAAGAACGCTACCCCGAACTTCGCCGGCCCACGGTATTGATGGCGCCGATTCCTGTTCAGGGGGCGACTGGCGTTTTCGTTCGTTTGCTCTTGCGACGACCGTTCGGCATGACGCGGGCGATCCTGACACTGAGCGTCCTTTCGCTCGTCAGGCGTTCGGAAGAGGTTCGCCGAGTCTTTTTCGACGAGCACGCCGGCAGCAGCACGGTAAAAGGATGCTGTCGGCACTTGAAGCATTCTCCTTTCGCCGCTTATTTGCAGTTAACACTGCGTTATGTGCTGCGATTCTTCCGGTTACAAAAGCATAACGAACAACCCAACCTCCTGCTGACCAGTCCGACGGACTATATCTTTCGCAGCGATGGCGTGGTCAACGAGTATCGCGAGACGGAATTCTTCTATCGCTCGGGTTACCATCGCGCGGACGGAACGCCCTGGTTGCAGAAAGCAGAGATCGACGGTGGTCACGATTTCTTTCTGCGACATCCTGACCAAGTCGCCAGCGAGATCGTAAAGTTTCTGGAACTACGCGACTACTTCGAGATCCAACGCGACGTCGCTCCGGCAGACAAGAAGAGGGAAACGACAGCTGCGGTTGCGAACAACAGGGTTCACTACTTCCGAATCGACTCGGCACATAAGATCGCGGGGCCGCGATTACATCCACTGTTCGTGCGTAACGCACGGCTTAGGAATCATCGTACCGGCTGGAAGGGACGGATGCGTTAGATCTTGTGGTAAATCGTCACGCGATCGAGAAGCACTTACTTATGATCCGCGAAAGAGCGAGGCTTCCCCTTCGTAGCCAATCCCAACGATCTTCGTTCCATCGGTCAGGGCTTCGGTGCCATGCTCGTCTTCGAAGGCGGAACCAAATGAAATTCTCGCGAATTGCTTGGGGGATTCTTCGTCGTCCGTGATTTGAATCGAAGGTTCTCCCAGCAGCAATTCAAAATCGTCCGGCGAGGCGATGGTCGTCCGCTTGACTCTCTTCTGCAGCACGTCGGCACAATACTGCCGTGCCTCTTCATCGCCATGCCACCACATTCCAGATTTGGGCCCCTTCCCCCACAATTCGTCGAAGTAAGCCTGTTTGATCTTCTTGGCAAGCTTCTCTTGATTGGTAACGATCTTTAGCGCGAGCCGGGCCATAACCTTCGAAGGGACGAACATCTCCTCTTCATCGGCGAACGATTCGAAGGCTAGTTCGATGCGTTTTGTACCGCGAAATGGACGCGTGCCGCGAAAGCGAAAGACTGAAAATGCAGGCAGTTCGACTGTGCCGATCCAACGCGTTTCGCCATAGTCACGTTCGCAACGAAAAGAACCGAGTTCGGGATGTTCCCATTTCTTGGCCGGCATGGTGTTCTCGCATGATCGCTGGCGGAGTGATACCAATAAGGCGTCAATTATGATGTGGCCAGCAGCCGATTTCAATTTACGACGGAACTCGCGGATCCTGATTGGGCAGAGATGCGCTGCTGAAAGATTACAGCGATTTGTCGCGCTGTGAGCGAAAGGTTCGAACACTCGAAGTAGAGTTGGTTTCCGCGGGTCTTCGTCCAGACATTGGAGCGAAGTTGAGTCGAGTCGATGTTCTTAACTTGTAAAACCAAAAAACTGGGAACCGTATCAGGTTGCCATACGGCGGTAACTGTTTGAATGGATTCGAGGGAAATGGTGGTACCGCACGAGGGTAAATTGTTACGGATAAATGTCGCTTCGTTGCCGTTAATTGTGATGACAGGAAACGAGGCATTCGCCAACATGTAAAATACCCACAATCCTGACAGTCCCAGGAAAAGCAAGAGGCTGAACGATAGCCACGGCGCGTGCTGAAACCAACCGAAATGGAGAACTGCCAGCCAATCGAGGATGAGAATGACCGTAAAAAGAAAACAGGCGCTCACAATCACCACGAGAGGAAATCGGCGGCGATAAATATAGGTTTCGCTTACCATTGGAAGTTGTCCTGATAACGGGGACTGACTTCTTCAGGATAACCGCCAAGCTTGGGGTAGAACAATCATCTTTTAAGCGATACCTATTGGTGCTTACGCCCGTAATCCAACGTGGTAATGGGCCGATTTGCCGCGAATCCGGGGCTTCCATTGGTCGCCCCTACTAGCTTGCTGGCGCAGGCTTCAAGTGGTGATTGGTGATCATAATGAAGAAAAGCCGCAGGACGCGGCCTGCGGCTTCTCTCCCTTCAGCCGCGCAAACCAAAACGGTTTAGCGCCGAAGGTGTGCGCGGCTTAGATACCGCCGTGGTATCCATAAGCGTGGCGCACATAAGGTCGATCGGTATCGTAGTCGCCGTCGTATTCGGAACGCAGACGTTCGTCCAGTTCGTTGTTCCATTTCGGGTACTTTGACTGATAGCGGTGTTGGGCAATATAGCCGAACCGGAATGCTTGTTCGCGATTCTCGAACGCATCATCCGAACCGGCCATTTGCTTGACGGTGTCGTCAACGTCTTGGTCCATGTCGCGGTTGCCTTCGATGCCGAAGTCAGCCTTGGTTTGTTCCCAATCGTTGGCAAACGCCTTCTTCACGCGTTCCCAGGTACTCAATTCGTCCTTCGTATAGTCAAGCGATTTATGAACCATTTGACTGCTCCTTATTTGGGGTTTCGGGGTGATTGGCCTGTGCGGACCCGAGTCACGATTCGATGAGAAAAGCTCTCTCCGATAAGGACTCACGTCCACGCGGCGATCGATGAGATGGAACTTGGTTAAGGCGAAAACCGTGCCAAGGACGAACGGTCGTGATGGCGATTGTGACCGCGGAATCGTTCGCCGTATCGAGAATTTACGAGCAAAAAGAAGACGCCAGGACGGCATAATTCTCGTTGAAGAGTTGTACCGATAATCCCGTAGCGTCCAAACCGTTTGGCTGCAAAACTAGCACGCTGGATCGGCCGGAGTCAGATTAAGGAAACAGAAGCCTCCAAGTGATTCCTGGGCTCCTTCCGTCGCTGTTGCCAAGGCCGTTGACTGCCGTCGTATAAGAGTTCGCATCACTGCTGGACATCGATGTGAGACACTTGGCCATCGTCGAATGAGATGGCAACCCAGCCGGTCCAACCGGGGCGGGTCTAATACATCAGCTCTTATCCGGCATCGCAGCTCTTAGGCTCGGGTTAGAAGACGCGTCGGGCGGACTTGGTTTCCAGGCTTGCGGCTCGGTGAACAGCTGGTCTGAGGCGACTTCCGAGAGCTTGCCGTCGGCGAGTGTTAGTTTCCACAAGGCGTAAATCGGCCGGCTCCCGGCGTTGCTATCGACCTGGCGGAGAAAGAGCAATGTGTTGTTGTCATCCGCCAAGTCAGGCATACGCGTTATGTGGGAATGTTCGATCGGATAGATCGCTGGCTTCCCGCCGCTGGTTTCGACCGAGATGTCAAATTTGTAACGAAGGTTCCAGCCTGCGAGATAGAGAAAACGCGTTCCGTCCGGGCTTAAGTTTGGATCGCGGATCAGCAGATCTTGCGAATGCTTCGCCTCCTTTGATGTTGGTTCACGTACGGTTGGTTCAGAATCAGGAGAACAGATGAGCAACTGCTCGGCGAGTTCACTGGTGTTGGTGGTCGCCGCGAAGATCACCGCTTTACCGGCCCGCTGCACAACACAGCCGGGCGAACGGTATTGTTCGTTGGTTAGCCGCCGAACGTTGGTGCCGTCGGCTTCCATCACGTACACGTCCCAATCGTCCCATGTCTTGCCTCCCATCGAGTAGTTACGAAGCAAGTGCCCACGAAAAAAGACGATCTCCTTCCCATCGGGCCCAAACCGGGGATAGGTATCGGTCGTCTGCGGGGTGTCGGTCAATTGTGTGGTGGTCTGCGTTGCCAAATCGAGGTTGAATAGATGGAACGAAAGCCCGTCGTCGTACGACCGAGCAAACACAACCTGCGTACCGTCCGGCGAGAACGAAGGAGACGTTTCGACGCGATCGGTTTCGGTGAGCTGTGTGACCTGGTTCGTGCCTAAAACAAGTAAGAACAGATCGCCAGCGGCCGACGAGAACACCACCTTTCGCCCGTCGGTGGACATGTCGAAACGAACCAATCCATGCTCCACGTTCGAGCCGAAACAGCCCAGGCAAAGAGCGAAAAAGCAGATCGTAAAGATGGTCGAGATACGTCGCATGAAACGGTTTCTATCAGGCGGAAGAGTCACACAACGCCGGACGCTGTTCTACGGGATATCACGAGGCGTTGCCGGCTGGGGAACGTCTCGTGAAATCGGCATGGTGATGATCAGCCCGGCGGTGCGAGCTTTGGTGTCCTTTCGGTTTCGCACATGACATTTCAGGCACTGCGAAGCCAGGCGGATTGGGCCAGCAAAGCGGTACTGCTCGTTGGTGGTCGCTTCCCAGTAAGGTTTTCGCTGGGCAAGCGCCTTGACGGCATCTTTCTCGAACGCGTCTTCCGCTTGGTGATCGGTGTTTACCACATCAGTTTCGACGACCAGCCATTTTAGCTGTACGTGGAAGGTCTCTTCTAATGACTCGAATACGTCTTCCAGCGAAGCCGAAGGAATGACACGCGATTCGTCTTCCAGGAAGAAATCGCGATGGACGACCTGAAGTGTTCCGTGGATCGTTTCGTGAAGCAGCATCGCCCTGGCTCTTGCTTCCGCCACGGAAGTTGCCACGGCGATGTCAGGTGGGTTAGGCGGTTCCGCGTTCGCTGTGTTGGTGTTCAACAAGATCGTGAAGGTAAGCAAAACAAGGGTAGGAAGTGGCTGAGGCATGGTGGGGCTCGCATCGAGGGGGCGGTAGCAGCAACCCTCTAAGATAATCGAACGCCATTCCTGCGGCCATGCGTTGCGACGATCGCGAGGGCTCCACGGCTGCGTTCACTTTCCTCTACTTCTCCTTAACCCAATGGTTCAAGTCGAGAAAGTCTTTCACGTGCAAGTAGTAGCCGACGTCCCCTTCGTTGCTGTTGTAGCAGACGACTAGGAAGCTGCAGTTCTTGAGCTGATCGGGGGCGGCGGAGAAAGATACGCTGGTCATCTCATCCGGTTGGCCATGTTTCACTGGACGAGGTTCCAGCTTGGCAGAGACCAGATGCTTGCCGTACTCGTCTTGCACGCGAAGTTCGGCGTAGGTGAACTTCTCGAGCCAGCCTTCTTGTTTGAACTCGAGCCAAACCTGGATGCCAGCATCACCGTTCTTCCGGGCATGCATGGTGATGCCGTACTTGTCTTTGGCCTGGGGCTTGCTGAGCGTTCCGATACTGATCAACGCGTAAGCGGAACTCGCCGTGTAAGCAACGATACCGAGTGCCAGCAGAAAGATTGGTAGCCATGCGGCGTGATTTGCGATGGGCAAGTTCAGGGAATGATGGCGATTCATGGAACAGTTTCTCCGACGAAGATGTCTCTGAATACGGTACGATTCGCGGAAGCGTCGATCGGTCGTGATCATCCAATGTAGAATGCGGCACCGCGAATCGGCAACACGAATTAGCATCCGCAGAAACGGCCCCTTGAAACGAACGCTTCTTTCCCGCCGCAGCGAATGGTAATTGCCTGACTCTTCCGCTTACAATACGCTAACGCGCCGCGATTGGTGGGCGTTTGTCTTTTCTACGAGGGGTGGGATCTTGCTGGCACGTGAGCGAGTCTATGTCTGGGTCAGTTTGTTGGTCGTGATCCACTGGATTTCGGTGGTCTCTGTCGAGCCTCGCGGTATCGTGCCTTTGGGCTACTTTCTCGGAACGTTGTCGGGATGTGCCACGCTTGCCGCTACCTGGACTGCCTTTGGTCCGGGGCGAATGATCTGGCGGATTCCCCTTTCAATGGTTTGGATCGTGTTTCTGTTAGTTGCCGTCGGCTTCAACATTTCGATCCATTCCGGCCCGCGAAATGGTGTATTCGTCGTGGGAGTTCTGATGTTGGTGCAGTGGCTGCTAACGCAGGTTCCGCTGTGGTCGCTTTACGTCGGCTTTGGATTTCAACTGCGATACCGGGACGATCTCCCCACGCAAACCGAAGCCAGCTCGATTCGTTTCGGAATTCGCGATCTGTTCATTACGATGGCGATCGTCGGAGTCTTGCTCGGGATCGGCCGCGTGATCGTGGCTAACATCGACATCACCGCCGGTGGCGAAGTCTATGCATTCGTGCTGCTCGGCATTGCAGGCGTGGTGATGATGTTCCCCCTGGTGGTCGCCGTGCTGATGCAGCGCTGGACCATTCCGGCAATCGGGCTGTCACTCGTGTTTATTGCCGCCGCCACGTTTGCCGAAATCCCCGTCTTCGCCCCCCTCGGCCCCGGGCCCAACATCGAACACTTCATCGGAATCAACACCGCCTCGGCGATCATCATCCTCATCATCGCAGGCGTCGTCCGTTTGAACGGGTACTCGCTGCAGCGGCTGGCGAATCGACTGGAAGTTTGATGGGGGAGGAGTTGCCGTAACGCACGTAAGAGCGCGCCAGCGATTTCTGCCTGCGGTTGGCAGGTGATTCAGCGCAGTGTTTTTGCCTGTTTTGATCGTGCTAACAACCCGGAGTTACTTGGGGCGCCGCTGGGGCGTGACCTCAGCCTGCTTTACCCCACATGCGGTCGTCCAAAACGTTCGCGCATAGTATATTCTTGGCAACGATAGTGTGTTTTTGAGTCTTCGCCATACGATCAATCTAAACTTGTGATTGCTTTCCATGATTCTTACCGAATTGACAATCAGCAATGTCGGTCCGTTCTACGGATCGGAGAAGGTAAAGTTTGAAGAATCCGTAACAGTGTTTACAGGAGCGAACGACTGCGGAAAGAGCTCCATTTTGAATGCTGTAGAGTTGTTGTGTGGAGTAGCCGGACACGATAGAGAGCTCACGGAAAGCGACGTCAATTTCGATCGTATATTGAGTGGTAATAACGGGTGGAAGAATGATACGGAGATTAGCTGCAAAGCCGTCTTCAAGATGACTGAGTTGTCGAAATCGCACGTTAAGGGAGTAGAGGCGGGGCAAGAAGTTTTCATTGAATGCCAACTCGCACCCATAAGTAGAAAAGTAACACGTGTGAGATTTAGGGCGAATGCGGAAGCTGGTTGGCGCAGTGGTGGTGCCGTAAGTGTTGGTAGTTTTCCTAAGATTATTAAACTGCCGCTAAATGAACCGATCAGATCCGTTATTGATTTAACTAGTCCGAATAATTCAGAGTTGGGGTTCCTTAAGTCGGCTTTCGATCCGGAGTTTTCCTTTTCGAAAATTCAAGGATTATCACCAGGGATGTTTTCCAACTTGCTTTCAAAAGCAAAAGGTGACCTCAATTCAAAACTACGTCGATTTCTTCCTGACGATATTACGCTTGAGTTTGATTTCGTACCTACTGATCCTGATAGAAGAGGCTTGAGTGTCAATATCCGTGACCACCATGAAGGGCACTCACCACTTGAGTTGCGTGGAGCAGGAATTCAGAGTCTTGTGAGCGTGATGGCGGCACTTACATCTCAATCGCTCGATGATTGTCATTTCATTGTACTGTTTGATGAGCCTGAGAACTCACTGCATGCAGATGCGCAACACGTTCTTCGGGCGTTTCTCGAGACTCTCGGAGATTCGCAAAACGCACAAATTATTTATGCTACGCATTCTCCTTCCATGATCAATTCGATGCGTGGAGAGTCATTGCGTCTTGTAAAAAGAAGTAACGATGGTGGCTTTGCCCGGTCTAAAGTAATTGAGCGTCCAATCGATGAAAACTTTTTGCCAGTGCGGAGTAGTTTGGGACTTAACGCATCCGATTCACTTCTTTACGGCCCAGTGACAATTGTTGTTGAGGGACCGACGGAAGTACTAGGAATACCCATTATATTTCGACGACTCTGGCAAGAAGGTGTTCCAGGATTTGAAAAAGTGGTAACGCTTTTACCTTTGTTGCACATTCTGGATGGATCAGGTGACAAATTTGACAAATTGTGTAAGGTGGCGATTTCTCAAGGAACTAGGCCCGTTGTTTTCTTAGACGGCGACAAGAAAGGCCAACGCTTGAATAGCATCACAAATGCTTTGCCCAATGTTCCGGTTGTTCTGTTAGAAGGAAGTATGGAATTTGAAGAGATCATTCCCACCGACGTCTATGTTAACTCGCTCGCAGAGGTAATGTCAGAGTATTACGACAATGCGGTGAACGACTTTACAATAGTGAAATTTGAGGCGTGGAATGAAGGTGCAAATCTGCCACAACAAATGGCCTTTTCGAAGCGAATAGACCGTTGGGTTGAGGAGACTACAGGGCTTTCTGTCGAGAAACCCCGCGTTATGAAGCACGCACTTTCTAGCGTGAATGTAGACGATGTGAAATTGGATGAACTCAAGGTATTGCTCGACAAAATCGTATACGAGTTGGCCAAGATCTGACTTCTCCTCTTCTACCCCCAACCTTCCAGCGCCCCAGTGCTATCTCCAAACTTCTCCACCTCGACTCCCATATGCCGCAGCAAGGATACGTACATGTTGCAGAGTGGGGTTTCTTTGGGGGCGGTGATGCGGCGGTTGGTTTTTAGGGTTCCGCCTCCTTTGCCGGCCAGAAGCAGCGGCAGGTCGCGTTCTTGGTGAGTGTTGCCGTCTTTGATGCTCGAGCCGTACATCACCAGGCTGTTGTCCAGCAGCGTGCGGTCTCCTTCGCTCAGGCTGCGCATCTTGTCGATCAGGTAGGCGTACTGCGAAAGGTGCCAGAGGACGATCTTTTCATATTGCTGGCGTTCCTTTTCTTCGTTGCGATGGTGCGACAGGCCGTGGAACGAGCCGCGGACGCCGTCGAGGAAACCGAAGTTGCGGCCTGTTTGGGCGTTGCCCAGCATGAACGTGGAAATCCGCGTGGTGTCGGTCCAGAAGGCCAGCACCATGATGTCGAGCATCAAGCGAACATGTTCCTGGTGGTCGTCCGGGATGCCAGGGCCGGGGCGCGGCAGGTCGAAGCGGCCTTGGTTGATCCACCGCTTTTGCGGCTTGAGGGCCGTTTCGATTCGCTTTTCAACGCTCCGCACGGATTCGAAGTATTCGTCCAGCTTGGCCCGGTCGCTCTCCCCTACCTTGCCCCGCAACGCTTTAGCATCTTCCAGCACCAGGTCGAGCACGCTGGCATCGTCGCGGGCCAGCGAGTCGGCGACCGCCTTTTGATTCGGATTGAAGCCAGAGACAACCGGCCCGGCGGTAGTGGTGCGGAACAAGCGATCGAACGCCAGGCGTGGGACGATCTCTTTCGGGACCGGCGTGTGCGGATCGCGCCAAGCGATGTGCGAACCGTAAATCCGCGTGAAGCCTCCACCGACGTTATCGACGCCTGTGTAAGCCGCGTCGACGCCCAGTTCTAAGGATGGGAGGGGCGTACGATCGCCAATTTTGCTGGCTAATACCTGATCGACCGAGATGCCGCCGGTGTTGATGTCGCGGCCGGACGTTCGCTCGACGAAACCGCCAGAGAGCCAGGCCGGAACCTTTGGCCAGTGTCCGTTGCGGCCAACCGTTTGACGATGCCAGAGGTTCTCGAGCACTGTTAGCTCTTCCTTAACACCTGCCAGCGGTTTGAGCATGGGCGTCAGCTCGAAGCTGCCATCTTTGGTCTGGGGCGGGTTCCATTGATCGGAACGGACGCCGTTGGGCACGAAGAGAAACGCTGCCCGCTTCGGAGGTTCGCTGAGCGTTTCCGATCCCCAGCTCGTGCGTCGCATCGATTCCAGCCAAGGCAAAGCCAACGCGGCCCCGGTCCCTTTGAGCAGTGTCCGTCGCGAAATAGGTTGAGGCATGAGTTAAGCTCCAAGGTTGGATGGGAATTGGTGGGATCGTATGGGGGAGGGTCGTCGGAATGGTGATGATCGGGGCTTCGTGCCGTCTTGTTTGGGCGGCATGTATTGACGGTCGCTCCTTGGGAGCTGATGAAACGTTGGGAACGTGGCTGGAATAAGCACCAGCGCATTCCAGCTTGCGTTATGTTCGAGCATCCTATCAAAGCTGGAATGCGCGAAGACGCTTATTCCAGCCTACGCATCTTCTTTTCTACGAATCTTCTCTCTGCACTCGGTGACCTTTGTAGCTAATCCTTTTCCGAATGCGAAGCTGCGTGGGGTGTCGTTTGTTGGCGGTGGCGGAAGGGGGTGCTGAGGACGATCGATTCGATCAGGGTTTGAAAATGGTAGTCGTTGTTTTCAAGGTCGGTGACCAGCGATTCGATGGTGCAGCTATCGGGATCTTCCAGGCTGCGACCCAACGCATAGCCTAAAACTTTTCGGCTTAAATGACGAGCGAATTCCTGCTTTCTTTCCAGCAGAATCACCTTCAGTTCGGCCGGGCCGGAGAAGACTTCACCGGAAGGAAGCGTGCCCGTGGCGTCGACTGGTTTACCGTTCTCGGCCTTATCGCGCCAACGTCCGAAGATATCGTAATTGTCGAGCCCGAATCCGATCGGATCGATCAGGTCGTGACAGGCAGCACACGCGGCGTTATCGCGATGCTTTTCGAGTTGTTGGCGGAAGGTCATTTTGTTCTTCGCACTCACCTTCTTCGGCAAGGCGGGCACATTTGCCGGAGGGCTGGGAACGGGCGTGCCGAGGAGCGTTTCCAAAACCCACGCGCCCCGTAGCACGGGGCTGGTCCGCTGCGGGTACGAAGTCACCATGTGCACGCCACCCAAACCGAACAGTCCGCCGCGCTGGCCATTGTTGACCTCGACCTTCTGCAGCTTCGAGCCCTTCACTTCCGCCAGGCCGTAATGCTTGGCCAGGCGGTTGTTGACGAAGCAGTAATCGGCGTCGAGGAATTCGAGGATGCTGCGGTTCTCGCGAACCATAAAGGTGACAAGCTGAACGGCCTCGGCCCGGAAGTCGGCGGCCAATTCGCTGGAGTAGATCTCGCGGAACTCACCGTTGATCGGCGAAACGCTACCACCCACTTCCTTCGTTCCCAACCACTGCCCGGTAAAGGTATCGAAGAACGCATCCGACTTTTCGTCTTGCAGCATCCGTGTGACTTCCGCTTGCAGCACCTGCGTTTCATGCAGCTTGCCTTGCTGGGCCAAGTCGAACAAACGTTGGTCAGGCATGCTCGACCACAGGAAGTACGAGAGCCGTGTGGCAAGTTCGTAATCGGTGATTGGTGCGATATTTGTCGATGTCGGGGTGTTCTCGATTCGGAATAAAAAGTGAGGCGAAACGAGCACCCCTTTAAGTGCCAGCTTGACGCATTCTTCGTATGGATCGTGCCGTTGCGAGGCGCGATCGTAGAGGGTGAGAAATGGCGTCAACTCATCATCGGTCACCGGACGGCGGAACGCTTTTGTCGTGAAGTCGCGGATAAGCTTGGTGGCCGCGTCGCGATTTCGCTGGTATTTGCCATCCTTCGCCTGAAAGAGGCGATCGTGAAACTGCTGGGCCTGATCGGGCCGCTTGATACCGTTCTCTTTCACGCGAAGTCGACGGACGTCAATTGCTGGTTGATCTTTGGGATTGCGAATGGCGATCGCATGGAAGCCACGATTCAGACGCACCGTGGTCGAGAACGACTGTTCCTTGTACTTCGGATCGAGCGAGAACCGATCGGCCGGTAGCCCGTCGAGTTTAAGGACCAGCTTCATCGCTTTGTCGGACTTGCTCAACGTATCGACGGTCAGTTCGTAGTCGCCTGCGACATAGATAACCACGCCGGCCGTGATCTCGTGATTCGGTTCGACCGTGCGCCGATTGCTGTCGGCGGAAGTTCCCGCGGGTAGAAATTGGCTCCCCTGAAATTCTTCCTGTAAGCGAGGCGTGATGATCGCGGCATCGAGGATCGCTTGCGCCGCTTCGACATAACGTTCCATCAACATTGGCGGCAGAAAGAGCGTCTCGCCGTTGTTGTTAAAACCTTCACCGCCACCACCATCGGTCGGAAAGGTTTCGTCGAAGCCAAGCTGCGGTCCCACGAGGTCGCGGATGGTGTTTTCGTACTCCAAGCGATTCAATCGGCGCGTGGTCACATTGCCGGCATACGGCCCCAGTTGGCAAGCGGTTGCACGCAGATGATCGTCGATCCACTGCGCCACTTGCAGGCGTTGTTTCTCGTTCGGCTGCGATTCATCCGGCGGAGGCATCGTGCGGTTGCGAAGCTGCGCCGAAACGCTGGCCCACATCCCACGATGCTGCTGCAGATCAGCCGTCGACTCGGCCTTCAAAAAGTCGACATGATTGTCGGGATCTTCCGGATCGTGACAATCAGCGCAGAACTGAGCAACGATCGGACGAATCTGCTTCTCGAAGTGATCAGGTGCTTCTGGCTCGATCGCCACGGCAGCCGAGCTGAACGCGAGCGAGATGAGCAGCGAAGCCGTTTGGGATTTGAGGGACATAGTCAGGCGTGAGGGTGCGAGGAGCGATTAGGGTGGGCGAGACACGAGGTTGAGAGGACTCGAATTGATAGGGCATCAATCCATGTCCATCGTCGCGCGAAACTGGCGGCATGCTTGGCACTCGAAGACGTACAGACAGATATGTTCGTTGTAAACGGCATCGATCATCGATTCATACTGGTCTTCGGCGACGTACGAAAACTGTGACTGACACATCAATTTTTGAAACTGCGGCCACGCCGTTTCTTGGGAGAGGCGGCGCTGAGCGAACGACTGCCACGTACCGACGTAGGTCATGGGGGCTTGGCAACAGAAAAGCCAGGTATCCCCCTGCCACGTTGGAAAGCTGGGCGTTCGCAGCAATTCGAAGAGTTGCTCAGGCGGCATCTTTACCGCGACCCAATCATCTTCAGGATCTACAACGATTGTTTCGTATCGATCGGTTTCGAGACCAGGCACACCGTGCGTACGTCCTTCGATCGCGTGTTCCCAACTGATGGCGCCGTACTCGGTATCTTTGGTCAACGCGGCTTTGCCTTCGCGAAGGCAGGCGTAGCAGACTGCCATCCGCTTTCGCTTTCCTTGTTCAGGAAATGGAACCGTCGTTTCGCATAGTCGACACGATCCATCTGCCTGATCACGAGCACGCAGGCCGTTGTCAGCTTGGCACGAAGGACAGGCAACGACCAGACAGTCGCCGACTCCAAGTTCAAAGCCTGGTTGGTCAGGCGTGTGGCAGACGCAACAGCGAGTCTCGGCCAGATAACCGCTCGCCTCTTCGATTGGGGCATCGAAAAGCGGAAAGGGCATTCCCAGTTCTGCAAACGTCGTCATCGTTCACCGGAAAGAAAGGAGAGGACGGGCGTCCCCATGTGAAGGGGGAACGACTGGGCAGGATCGCTGCCTGGAGGGGATTGTCGGCGGGTTCTCACTTCATCATAACGGGCAGGCGGAAACGTTAGTAGCGCGAAATGGGGGCCTCTAGCTAGCGAGGCCTGGGCACAAGATATTGTGTTGGTCTGGTGAAGCGAGTGGTGGTGGTTGGATGAAATCTCCAAAATTTTTCGCGGGCGACTCGCTCAGGTGTCGTCGAGGCACAAGATCTAGTGCTATCGCGCGGCCGGTTCTGCTAAGTGTCGTAATTTCAGGGACTTGTGGTGGTGATTCGAGCCATTGTATTGTGCCTGCGAACTAGGTCTTGGGCATGCATTGCTAGCAAAGCGAGTGTGGAAAGAGTTGTCGGATCTTGACATTACTTGTTGGCTAACAATGGTTTACGACATGTGAAGATAATGTGGTTGACGTGATCTGCTACCACGATATATTGGGCTCCCGTCGTCAAGAATGACTCAATTCGCCCCCAACATCTGGCGATATAACATTTTTGACGGCCCAGGATATTGTGCCTTGGGGATCCAGTGATACAATATCTTGTAGTGGTGCCCTCAAGGCAGTTCGGCTGAAAACAGTCAAACTGGGTGGGTGACAAAGCCTCTCTTTGCGAGAGGATCGGAAGTTAGGAGTCTCAAGATCTCGCCTGATCATTGTGTCATGGACGACCACGCATGCCCTTCGGGATTGCTTGCGCTTGATGCTGCCAAAATTCGAAACGTTGTCATCCACAAGGTGTGGTTCATACAAGGTTTGTTTCCCAACGGAACGTAAGGCGACGGCAATGGAATCGAAAAGGAACACAGCCGGCATGAAACCGGCTGGCAATGAGCAACCTGTAGGAGACGATGTCATGACGACAGTGACGACCCAGGTATCTTTGGACGTCCGCAAACGGGATGGCCGGATCACTTCCTTCGAGTCGACCCGCGTAGAGCAAGCCATCGAGCGAGCTTTCCGAGCGGAGATCGGTATCCCAGATCTTCAGCCGATCGAAGCGGCCTTGAAACAGCAGATCTCTGAGATCACGACGAACGTGGTCAATCAGATCGAGAATCGCCCGTTCAGCCGCGATGGGGTGGACGTCGAAACGATTCAGGATGCCGTCGAAATTCAGCTGATGCGACACGGGCACTTCTCCGTGGCTCGTCGCTATATCCTGTACCGTGAGCAACATGCCAAGCTGCGTGCTTTGCGTGCGGCTGAAGGTACCGGTACGCTGGACGCTCCACGCATCTTCGTGAAGCAGGAAGATGGCGAGAAGCTACCGTTCGACGCGACTCGCATGCGTCGTCGGATTTACTCCGCCGTGCGTGGTCTGGAGCAAAACTGCTCGGCCGAAGAGCTGGTCGAAGAGACCTACCGTACCCTGTACGACGGCATCACTCCGCAGGAAATCTACCGCGCCATGATCCTGGCTTCCCGGAGCCGGATCGAACGCGACCCCGATTACGATACGGTCGCTGCCCGCTTGATGTTGATGGTGATCTACAACGAAGCGTTGGGTCACATCCACCCGAGCGACGATTTGTCCGAAGTTTGCCAGCGGAAGTTTGAAGACTACATCGAAGTCGGTATCGAGTCGAAGCGTCTCTCGGACAAGCTGCGTGAGTTCGACCTGACCAAGATCGCGGCCGCCCTCCGTCCAGAACGTGACGCGGCGTTCCCTTATCTCGGTCTGCAAACGATTTACGACCGATACCTGTTGCACGTCGAAGGTCGCCGCATCGAAACTCCGCAATACTTCTGGATGCGAGTTGCGATGGGCTTGGCTTGGAATGAAGACGACAAAGAAGCTCGGGCGATCGAGTTCTACAACATCTTGTCGACCTTCCGTTTCACCTCGGCCACGCCAACGCTGTTCAACGCTGGCACGCTGCACCCGCAGCTCAGTTCGTGCTACCTCGGCACGGTGATGGACGACCTGGAGCACATCTTCAAGGTGGTCGGCGACAACGCGATGCTCAGCAAGTGGGCTGGCGGTTTGGGCAACGACTGGTCAAACATCCGGGCGACCAACGCCCACATCAAGGGAACCAACGGCCAAAGCCAAGGCGTGATTCCGTTCCTGAAGGTTGTCAACGATACCGCGATTGCCGTCAACCAAGGTGGAAAGCGTAAGGGTGCGGTTTGCTCGTACCTCGAATCGTGGCACTTGGATATCGAGGAATTCCTCGACCTGCGAAAGAACACCGGTGACGATCGTCGTCGTACGCACGACATGCACACGGCCAACTGGATTCCTGACTTGTTCATGAAACGCGTTCGCGAGAACGGTCAGTGGACCTTGTTCAGCCCAGACGAAGTGCCCGATCTTCACGATTTGTACGGGAAGAAGTTCCAGGAACGATACGAGTACTACGAACAGCAAGCCGACGAAGGCAAGATCCGCTTGTTCCGCCGCATCAATGCTTTGGAACTGTGGCGTAAGATGCTGACTCGCTTGTTCGAGACCGGTCACCCATGGATTACCTGGAAAGATCCGTCGAATATCCGTTCGCCTCAAGATCACGTCGGCGTGGTGCACAGCAGCAACTTGTGCACGGAAATCTTGCTGAACACCTCGAAGGAAGAAACGGCCGTTTGTAACCTGGGCAGCATCAACATGGTCGCCCACGTGAAAGATGGCAAGCTCGACCACGAGAAGCTGCGAGAAACCGTGACCACGGCGGTTCGGATGCTCGATAACGTGATCGACATCAACTACTACCCCACGGTCGAAGCGGGCAACTCCAACCGCAAGCATCGTCCGGTCGGGATGGGGTTGATGGGCTTCCAAGACGCGTTGTATGCCCTGGGCGTTGGTTATGCCAGCGAGCAAGCGGTTGACTTCGCCGACGAAAGCATGGAAGCGATTTCGTACTATGCCCTGCTCGCTTCCAGCCAACTGGCGGCCGAACGTGGCACTTACGAGACCTATAAGGGCTCGAAGTGGGATCGCGGCATCCTGCCGATCGATTCGCTGGATATTCTGGAAGAGGAACGGGGTGTCAAGATCGACATCAAACGCGATGGCAAGATGGACTGGCAAGTCGTTCGCGACGCGATCGCCAAGAACGGTATGCGTAACAGCAACGTCATGGCCATCGCTCCGACGGCAACCATTTCCACGATCATTGGTGTCGCTCAATCGATCGAACCGGCTTACAAGAACCTATTCGTGAAGAGCAACCTCTCTGGCGAGTTCCCGCAGATCAATCGTCGCCTGGTGCACGATCTGAAGGAGCTGGGTTTGTGGGATTCCGACATGATCGAATCGCTGAAGTACTACGACGGCGGTTTGTTGGAAATCGATCGTATTCCTGACGACATCAAGCTGAAGTACCTCACCGCGTTTGAAGTCGCTCCAGAATGGTTGATCGAATGTGCGGCCCGTCGCCAGAAATGGTTGGACATGGGGCAGTCGCTCAACCTGTACATGGCCGAGCCAAGTGGGAAGAAGCTGCACGAGATGTACTTCCTGGCCTGGAACAAAGGCTTGAAGACGACCTATTACCTGCGAACGCTTAGTGCGACTCAGGTCGAAAAGTCGACGGTCGACGTCAACCGATTCGGGATTCAGCCACGCTGGATGAAGAATCAAAGTGCTTCGGCCAACATCAAGGTCGATCGCGAAAAGACCAGCCAAGCCGACTTGGATCAACTTCCGGAACAGCAACCGGAAGCCAAGGTTTGCAACTTGGATGGCGATTGCGAATCGTGCCAGTAAACGTTGGTTAAGCCGTATCGGTTAACCTGGCCCGATCATGCACGGTTAGGCCCTGATGATGAACGCGTCGGCCGTCGAGACCCAATCGGCCGGCGCGATTGCATGACGCAATTTTCCTGAACCACTTTTCCTCTCGGAGAAACACGATGTCTACTCCAAGCCTTGGCTTTGATACGGAAATGACCGGAACCAAGCGTGTTCGGGCCAGCGAAAAGCGACTGATCAATGCCCATCAGGTCGACGTCAATCAGCTGATGCCGCTGAAGTATCACTGGGCGTGGGAGCATTACCTCAACGGTTGTGCCAACCACTGGATGCCGACCGAAGTTCCGATGACCAAGGACATCGAAACTTGGCGCAGCGACAAGCTGACCGAAGATGAACGTAAGGTCATCATGCGGAACCTCGGTTTCTTTTCGACCGCCGAAAGTCTGGTTGGCAATAACCTGGTCCTGGCGATCTTTAAACACGTGACCAACGCCGAGGCACGCCAATACCTCTTGCGTCAAGCGTTTGAAGAAGCGATCCACTCGCATACGTTTTTGTACGTCGTGGAAAGCCTCGGCTTGAACGAGGGTGAAGTCTTCAACATGTATCACGAAGTCCCCGCGATCACGAAGAAGGACGAGTTCGAGATGAACTTGACCCGCGAAGTGCTCGACCCAGACTTCCGCACCGACTCGTTCGAGGGAATTCAAACATTCCTGAAGAACCTGATCGGTTACTACATCATTATGGAAGGTATCTTCTTCTATACCGGTTTCGTGATGGTGTTGTCGTTCCATCGCCGCAACTTGATGACCGGAATTGGCGAGCAGTTCCAGTACATCTTGCGTGACGAAACGGTTCACTTGAACTTCGGGATCGACCTGATCAACGGCATCAAGGAAGAAAACCCGGAAGTTTGGACCGAAGAATTCCAGCAATCGATCATCGACCTGATTCAGGAAGCGGTCGAACTGGAAATCAACTACGCGACCGACTGCCTCCCCAACGGCATCCTGGGACTCAACCGCGAACTGTTCCGCGACTACGTCCACCACATCGCCGATCGCCGCCTGGAACGTATTGGTTTGGCCAAACAGTTCAACCAACCGAACAACCCGTTCCCTTGGATGAGCGAAACGATGGACCTAGCCAAAGAAAAGAACTTCTTCGAAACCCGCGTCACCGAATACCAAAGCTCCAGCGGTCTCAGCTGGGACTAACTGGCAGCTTTGTTAGAGCCAAGGATTGTGTCTTGTGAAGGACCACAAAGGCCGCCCACCCTGCAAAGGATGGGCGGCCTTTTTTTGTGCGGTGGAAGGCAGAGTTAGCCTGAGATTGATAAGTAATGTATGCTGGGTCGCGACCCCGCGAAGACAAACCGGCGCCCGACATAAACTCTGCATTGTTGATCGAATCATACAAGGAGAAACACTCCGCGGAATGATGATCCGCCAACCGCAGGCGGAAATCGCTGGAATGCGCTTCGCTTACTCCAGCCTACTCCTCTGAGGTTTCGGCAGAATTGAGAACCGACATTCGCCGTCTGGTTCGCAATGCACTCAACAATATCGAATTGAGATGTCCATGACTTCCAGTCCGAAAACAATCAACGTATTCGTAGGTGAATGCAATGGAAAAGACTACGTTTTTGCCCTAACTGAAGAATCTGCCAAGGCATTGGTTGAAAGTCATTTCGCATTTGGCAATCCAACAGAGAGCGAATACGCTGTTAGCAACGTGTGGGCGGAAACCAAGTCAGACGTGGGTTGGCGAATTCGCAAAGATGAGGTGGAGGCGTATTTCATTACTGTTGAGTTGTCGATAGCAGACGGAGAAGGCCACCTTAATTGGATATGCCAATTCTGTGAGACTGCTTACAGCGATGATTGGTCGAAACAGGATTCTATGCCGATTCTCTTGCGATGCGGTTGCACAGGCAAATCGAGATACTTGATCGGTGACGTGTCGAAGTAGTAAACAATCGGTCACTGACTATTCGGCTTCTGCATCACGATCTTCGCAGGCTTCCACGGTATGAACACGGGCACGCCTGATGGAGGCGGCTTGGGCTTTCTGCTCAAGCTCTTGTTGACCGCTGAATACCGTGTCAACGGATTGATCATCGACAGTCCGATGACGACGTTCTTGTCATCGAGCCACAAGCCTTCGCATTGCTGCTGCTCTCGCTCTACAAGCCTACTCCTCTGGAACGGATGGGCAGCCTTTTTTATGTATTTGGTCGTAAACAGATTTCTCGTAAGACAGGCACGCTAGAAACAAATGTAAGATGCTATCAAACCAGTACCTACTTAGTTAGAGCATCGATCAATGCCAAAGAATTCTTGGATCGTCTCACTTAGCTTTTCTACAGGAATGTCGTCTTCATAAAACGATTCTCTGTTCTCCGTGTCAAATCTCACGTACACAGTTTCGTCTTCACAATGCCCCATCTGCCCATCAAATTCTGAGGCGTTGACCATGGCAAACCAGTCCAGGCTATCTAAGACAACCAGTTCTGTAGTAGCGGATGGGAAAGTTGACTTTATTTGAAGAGCTGCTTTTCGGACAACGTGCAAGGCAGCATCTGGAGCATCCCCAACCTCTCTGTAGTTTTCCCGCCAATTCGGATCCCCCAGCCCTAGCATTACAGGATGATCATCAAGCGTATGCCAAGTCGAAGGATCAAAAACATTCATCCGATAAATCCCCAATGTGATTCCTGTTGTTGAAGATCGCCGTTGTCTCGTTGTATTTTATGCCGATGGAATTCGTCGGAAATACGGTGGATTACGAGGGTGCTTTCCAATTAACCTATCACCATCCTTTCGTCGGGGCGAATGTCCTAAAGAATTGCTGTGTTGAGTATCCACGGTTGCCTGTCGGTGTGTCGGAAGCATTTATTGCGACGGACGATACCAGCGAATCGATCTTGATGCCTGCCTGTTTGGCTTGATGGTAGAGATTGGTCATGATTGACTGCGCTGCGGGGTCGTCTCCGAAATCCGCGATTGCCAACATGAGAAGCAGCGTATTGGTGAGTTGTTCGTCGTTCTGCGTATTGACCCGCCACGATTGCTCGTCGATTAATGTGCCGAGATACAACCGCACGTTGGGATACTGAAGGATCGTCTCCCGAATTGCCTTCTGACGATCGGAACTACCGCGGCCGTAGTCGTCAGCGATCTTGAACATCGCACTTCGATAGCGTGACCAGACTTGTCCGAACGTCGTGGCAGCCCTTAACTCAAGAAACGACGCGTACTCTGCGGGACTCATTTCAGCAATTCGGCAGAAACCTTCGTCGAAGTCATCGCAATCATCTTCTTGACCTTGTAGCAGATGTTCGAGATTCGATAGATGCTGGAATTCACTTTCCATTTTGAGACATCCCAACTTATTCGCCGATGTTATCCAGTTTCGTTAATCGTGTAGGTCTTTTCCTTAAACCAATCCCATTGCCTCAGGCAGCGACCGAAGGAATTCGCTTCGTTCGGCTTTCGTACGCTCGATGGCGGAAGCGTACTCTTCACACGCCTGACAAAACGCGTGCACGGCCAGATCGCCGCCGCTTCGCAATGTGGCCGCGACCTGTTCCATTTGCGATACCGCAACGTCGGGGTCAAGCAGTTCATCGCCGGTGAATTCCAGGAAGCAAAGCAGATCGATCAGGGCTCGCGTGATAGCTTGGTTGTTCATGTTTCTCATACAGCCGAGAAGATCGGCAATTCTCTCAGACGTTTCAGGATGCTTGGTCGCGTAGGAACGGGCTTTGATCGGAAATGGTCGAGCAACAGGCGATGTTTTTTATACCAGCCAGCGAAGCAGCACTCACCTCTCGTTGAAAATCGGCTAGGATAGAGGGTGCAGTACACCGAGATATCACGCATGAAAACCGCCATTATCGGTTGGGGGTCCTTGCTTTGGGACGACCGGCCGCAATTCGATCAACATCACGGCCCTTGGTTCTACGATGGGCCGCGGTTGCGGCTAGAGTTTTCGCGGGTGTCGGTACGTCGGCAAAAGGCGTTAACGCTGGTGATCGAGAAGACGATTGGTTCCGAGTGTCAGGTCGCTTACACGGTCAGTCACCGGGAAGATGTCCGAAACGCGATTGAAGATCTACAGATTCGTGAAGGCGCGACGCCGAAGCAGGTGGGCGTCTGGCGAAAAGATCCCCACTCCGAAATTCCTTTACTGCGGGAAGTCCCACCCAGCATCGATCAGTGGGCACGCCTAACCGATTTCGATTATGTGTTGTGGACCGGGTTACCGAACAATTTCAAACAGCTTAGCTACGGTCAGGCCGATTTCTCGCTAGCGGCTGCGGGTGCGCATATCCGCTCGTTGGACGAGATCGGGCAAGCGAAAGCCGTGGAATATATCTTCCGCGCGCCTGAATTCATTCAAACGCCGCTTCGCAGTGAACTTGAGTCAGCCGAGTGGTTTCGGCTATTGTGGGAGCGAACTCGAAACGCATAGCCGCCGAAAAAGGGGCAACCATGCATCCGAAGCTGATCGCCGCGATTCAGGAAGGTATCTTCCCAGTTACCACCCGGATTGCGATTGGCCGATTCGCGACGCCTGACCGATGTGCATTCTTAAAAGAGAAGGACATCACGCATATTCTAAACGTGAGTGATGCCGATAGCCTGGCGACGGTTCGCAGCGCTGGTTTCGCTGAGGTCCGCGATATTCCGATTGATGACTATGTGCGGATTCCGACGAAGCAAGCATTGAATGCCGTCCAAACGTTGCATGCGATGTTGAACCAGCCAGATTCGAAGGTTTACTTGCACTGTATCGCGGGACAAATCCGATCGCCAACGATTCTGTGGCTGTACCTGGTCGCGCTGGGAATGGGAAAACGGCAGGCGAAACAAATTATCACCGATCACTCCCCCGACGCCCAGCCAGGTCATAACACCTTGGTCGATGCTGCGTTGGTCGACGAGATCTACAACTGGGGACGCAAGCTCGGCCGCATCGACCGAGCCGCACTGATGGAGCCAGCATACGAGTAGCGAATTGTTTGCCTATCCTGGTAAGGTCTGCTACCGTCGAACTTGCGTTGTGCCTTGTCCGAGATCTTTCCCCCGGCTGTCTAACCGATGCCCCGCTTTCTTCGCCAGTTTGGTTTGCGCACACTGTTACTGTTCTGCTTTGTGGCAGCGGTCTGCTTTGGCCTGTTGCGGTGGCGTATGGACAGGATTCATCGTCAGCATGCGGTCGCGAAGGAGCTGCTGGAAAGGAATGCGCGAATTCAGTGGCAGACGTCCGGGCCGAAGTGGCTACGAGATGTGGTGGGCGCCTACTACTTCACGGAACTAGTGATGGTTGATCTGCAAATGCGTGGTCAACAGGATCAAGAGTTGTCGCTGCTTGGAGACTTGCCGGCGCTCGAGCGACTTTACCTGGCTGGCAATCCGTTGATCAGCGATCAGGGGCTCGATCACCTGCGAGAGTTAAAACATATTCGCCGCTTGTCGCTATGGGGAACCGGAGTCACCGATAACGGGCTTTCCAAGCTTTCCCATTTCGACGCGTTGGAAGCACTCGATCTCAAAGATACCCAAGTAACCCAAGCGGGGCTGGCGAGGTTGTCGCCACTGCCCAAGCTGAAGGAACTTTATCACCGATTTGAATTCACCGACGAAGGTCTGCAAGCGGTCGCTCAATTGCCGACGGTTTATTTCGGTGAGTTACAAGTTGGCGAAATATCGCAGCGAGGTTTTGCGCAGCTACCCAAGATTCGGTTCTCGAAGATTACGCTACAGAACGCGAACGTGACGGACTGGCCTTGGTATCTATACGATCATCCTACGATGAGCCAGATTGAACTCCATCGTGTGGAAATTACCGACGAGCAAGCAAAGCAACTGATAGCAACCAATGACCTACACTACGTGATTTTGAATGACGTTCCCGTTTCTGACGAGATCTTGCCCGCCCTCGTCGCTTTAGGAAATGGGCTTACCCTACGTCTCAAGGGAACAAAGATCTCGGCCAATGGGTTCCTGAAACATCTTGGTGATCGCCAGCCGGGTAGGATGCATATAAGTGACGAAATCATATCGATGTCGTCCATGGGAATCCCGGGTATGTATCTATCGTATACAGGACAGGTGCCACTGCACGATTTACCAGGGTTAGCCAACCTTCACGATGTTGGATTTCTGAGTATCGAAACTAGTTATCCGAAGATTGATTTAAGCCATCTCCCTCCGCTACCGAGTCTGGAATTGATAGTGCTTGACGTACCAATTAACGACACGGCTTTGGCGAGACTGGCCCCTCAGCTAGGCTTAAAGACAATCATCGTGAGTGCTGGCGATCAATTCACACCAACTGGGCTGCAAGCTCTGAAAGATTGCCGATCGCTTGAGGAACTGCTTCTGGTTGAGGACGCGCGAATGACCGACGAACATCTTGCGGCGATCAGTGAGTGCAGGCAGCTGAGATCGCTGGCGATTCACTCGCACGGAGAGATAACCCCACAGGGTATCGCATGCCTGGCCGATATGCCGCGCCTGACGATGTTGACTATCGCATTTGAGGATCAGATCGAGAATGATGTCTTAGCAGAGGCCGCCCAACTGAAGAAACTGGAAGAGTTGACGATCATAGAATCTGATTTCATGGATGAAAACGTCCCGTCCTTGGTGGGAATGACAAATCTAAAAGAGCTGACAATTTATCACTCCCGCATGTCCCCGGCCGCTAATGAGCGGCTACGTAAGGCGCTGCCCGGGGTGAAGATGGAAGTCTTTGATCGGTAAGACGCAAGTTGCCGCACCGCGAAATGTTTGCCTGCTGTTGAAGCATTTGATACGGTCGAAACTATCAGATCCCCTTCCCCACCCAATTCTCTTTCACGAGCGGCACGATGCCCCGCTTTCTTCGCCAGTTTGGTCTTCGCACGTTGTTATTGTTCTGCTTTGTGGCAGCGGTCTGCTTTGGTCTGTTGCGGTGGCATATGGACGGGATTCATCGTCAGCATGCGGTGGCGAAGGAGCTGCTGGAAAGGAATGCGCGGATTCAGTGGCAGACGTCTGGGCCGAAGTGGCTACGAGATGTGGTGGGCGACTACTACTTCACGGAACTGGTGATGGTTGATCTGCAGATGCGTGGTCAACAGGATCAAGAGTTGTCGCTGCTTGGAGACTTGCCGGCGCTTGAGCGACTTTACCTGGCTGGCAATCCGTTGATCAGCGATCAGGGGCTCGATCACCTGCGAACGTTAAAGCATGTTCGCCGCTTGTCGCTTTGGGGCACTGGAGTTACCGATGAGGGGTTGTCCAAACTTTCCCATCTTGAAGCGTTGGAGGCACTCGATCTGAAGGACACCAAAGTAACCCAAGCTGGGCTGACTAAGTTGGTGGGATTTAAGAATCTACGGGAATTGCACCATCGACTCTTGCTCGATGATGATGGAGTAACGGCGATTGCGCAACTTCCCAAACTTCAGATTCGTGACTTAAAGGTAAACGGGCTTACCGAGCGAGGCTTCGCGCTGCTGAAAAACATTTCGTTTACCCAGTTAACGATCGAAAACACGCAATACGCCGACTGGCCGCGACATTTGATTTCTCATCCCACGATGACAGAGATTGTCGGGCATCAATCAAGGACAAACAGTGCTTCTTTCAAGCAGATGTTAGCTTCCAAGCAATTCACCCTTATCCGTTTGAAGGACGTGCCCGTTTCGGATGAGATCCTACCGGAGCTCGCCGTCCAGAAAAGTTTGGGCAACTTGCTACTCAGCGGAACGGAGATCACCGCCGACGAATTTCTTCGCCAGTTCGCCGCACGAGATCCTCAGCAAATCTACATTAACGACGTTAGCGTTCGGATGTTAGAGAATGGCATGCCGTGGATAAACGTTGTGTATTCCGGCAAGGTTGTGATGGAGAGAATTTCAGGCCTGGATGGTATTCAGAACACCACGACGTTGAGTCTCGTCGCGAAGCAAGACGTTGTCGACCTGAGTCATCTGCCTGACAAAACGCTGCTCAAGCGGGTTTGGATTCAGGGCACGCTGAAAGATGCCGATTGGCATAAGCTGGCGATGCAAGAGGAGTTACACACGATCATCGTCATTGGAAAAGACCAGCCGTTCACATCTGTAGGCTTATTGACGATGAAGGACCGCGAAACGCTGAGGTCTCTTCGGTTAGACATCGGAAAACTGTCGAACGAGCACTTGGCGGCAATTGGTGAATTTCGATCGCTGGAGGCCCTTATCCTTGGGCCTGACTCGAATGTCACATCCGAAGGCTTTCAACGTTTGATCGGTTTGAAAAATCTAAAAGCGCTTGAAATCGACTTCTCGGAACAAGTTGATGACCAAATTTTGGCGGAGTTAGCGAAGTTGGAAGGTCTGGAGACGGTAACGATCGGACGATCGCTGTTAACGGACGAGGGGATTAGCTATTTGCGGAAAATGCCGAATCTAACCGAGCTTGGTATTCGTCATACCAGTCGTTCGCCTTCCGATTTGCTGCGGCTGCAGGAGGCGTTGCCAAGTGTGAAAGTCCGCTTGAGATAGAAGGTAGTATAGCGGCAGAAATAAGATCCGTAGTCAATTGTTTGCTATGGCTGGGTGCATTTGATACGGTCGAAACTATCCGATCCCTTCTCCACCCAATTCTCTTTCATGAGCGGCGCGATGCCTCGCTTTCTTCGCCAGTTTGGTCTGCGGACGCTGCTATTATTTTGCACGCTGGCGGCCGTCTGCTTTGGTCTGTGGCGATCGCACATGACCTGGGTCGATCACCAGTACCAGATCGCGCAGCAAATTGCGGATCGCAAAGGAAATGTTCGCTGGGCGACTTGGGGGCCGGCTTGGGTGCATGACCTGTTCGGAAGCCATTACTTCACGCATGTCATTACGGTCGATTGGCATCACAAAAAAATTCATGACGAGGATATGCAACTCCTCCGCGAGGTTACCACGCTGGAGGAACTGTACGTGCCAGGCACACGCATCTCGAACGCAGGTATCGAGGTGGTGGCCGACTTGCCGAGACTCAAGCGATTGGCGGTCTGGCGAACGAAACTCACCGATCGTGGCCTGGAGACGATCGGGAAACTAAAGAATCTCGAAGCGCTCGATATCCATGCAACCGAAGTGACCGAGAAAGGCTTTCGTCATTTACGTGGTCTACCAAAGCTGAAGTTGTTTCGGCACAGCTTGGAGCTTACCGATGAAGGAGTCGGCCATCTGGCAACGATTCCGAATATTGAACTCGAAGGAGTCAAGTGCCGCGGACTCTCTGACGCGTGTTTGCAGTGGGTGGCAAACCAGCGAAAGCTAATTGGCCTGCATGTGATGCATCCGAAGGGAGAAGCATGGGCGGAAAGGTTCATCGGGCATCCCTTCTTACAGTCGCTTGATGTCGGTTTTGCCGCGATGACCGACGAACAGCTGCGGAATTTGTTGCTGGCCAATACGCTCTCCTATGTAAATATCCATCGTGTGCCGGTCACCGACGAAGGCCTGGCTTTGCCGGTTGGCGGAGGAAAATTACGAGGATTAAACCTTTACCAGACGGAAATTACCCCACGTGCGTTCTTGAAAAAACTAGGATCGAACGCCTCGCAGGTGTCGATCGATCCGACGTCGATTGTCGTGAAAGATGGTGCCACAGGCGCACGCTTCGGGTGGCATGGTCATGTGACGAGCGAGATGTGGCCGTATTTCGCGGAATGTCAACTGGCAACATCGTTCACATGCGACGTATGGCTGCCGAAGGATGTCGATCCTGATTTCCTTGGTTCGATGAAAGCGTTAGAGAACGTCACGTTTCATTGCCCAATTGATGACCGCGGGATGAAGGCACTCGGGCAGTTACCGAAGCTCAAATCGTTGATCCTTTCTGGGGAACAGAATATCTCGCCTGCTGGCTACGCGCACCTGGCGGATTGCGAAGATCTGGAAAGTCTTTTCATCGTGCAAGGTGGGGTTGACGATGACGAACTGATGGAGATCGGCAAGCTGAAAGATTTGACCAGCTTGCGTTTTTACGACAATCCGATCACCGACGACGGCCTCCGGGCGATTACTTCGTTAAGAAGGCTGACTTTCTTAGAACTCGACCGATGCGAGCAGCTTACCGATGAGGCGATGCGCTGGGTCGCCAAGCTGGAGAAACTGCAAACATTGAAGTGCCGAGGTAGCAAGATTGGCGACGAAGGACTCAAGCATTTACATGGAATGCCTGGACTGCTCAATGTGAACATCTCTGGATCACGCCATACTCGGGCAGCGCTGAATGCCCTCCGAGATTCCTTGCCCAGCAAAGGTGGTAGCTTCTGGTGATGTTCCGTACTGATCCTCATCCCAGTTGTTTCCAAAAGGAAAAGTAATGCCTCGTTTTCTTCGCCAGTTCGGTCTGCGGACGCTGCTGCTATTCTGCACGTTTGCGGCGGTTTGCTTTGGGCTGTGGCGATGGCATATGACTTGGGTCGATCAGCAACATGTAATTGCGAAGCAGATTGCGGACCGTAATGGAAATGTTCGTTGGAGAACTTGGGGGCCAGGCTGGGCGCACGATGCGTTTACTAGCTACTATTTTCAACAGATCATCGCGGTCGACCTTTCGCACAAGAATCTGCGCGATCAAGACCTGCAGTTGCTGCGCGAGATCCCAACGCTGGAAGAGCTGTACGTTCCGGGGAATCACAAGATTACGGATGAAGGGATGAAAGTTCTGGAGCACTTGCCACGGATTCGCAAATTAGCAATCTGGAACACAAAGTTAAGCAACGAAACACTGAAGTCGGTCGCCAAACTGCGAGATCTCGAAGTCCTCGATCTCTCTCTAACCAAAATGACCCCAGCCGGAATTAATCTGCTGAATGGATCACCAAAGCTTAAAAGGCTGCTGCACGATTGGGTTTTCGACGATGCTGGGATCGAAGGGATCGCGTCGCTGCCGAGTGTCGAAATGCACACCATTCGAGCCAATGATTTATCCGACGCAAGCTTTGAACGAATTCAACAGCATATTCATGTCGAAAACCTGATCGTACGGCGACCGACCGGTGACCAATGGGCATCTTACCTTCTGAATCATCCGACGATCTGTGCACTTCAGGTTTATCAGGGCAAAATGAGCGATTCGCAACTGCGAAAGCTACTGCTGTCCAATCGACTCGATAGTCTGCATCTCGAGGATGTACCAGTCGGCGATGCCGCACTTTTTCCTCGTCTCGAAGGAATGCATATGACGCGTTTCACCGTCTTTGGAACGAAGATCAGTGCGCAAGCGATTCTGGAGAACTTGGGGCCAGGTTCGCAATTTGTTTCCGTCGCCGTCGATCCGTTCCAGCCAGTTGTTAAAGTCAGCCTGACGGGCGCTGCGTACGGCCCCGATTGCTATTGGATGGGTTCGTTCGATCCAGCCGACTTACAGCACCTGGATAACTGCGGGGAAATCAAACAGTTAGCGATCACTGGCTTACGGCTTCCGAATCCTCGTCTGGACTTTGGCGACGATACCGAGGCTCGCCGGAAGTACGATCTTTGCTGCAAGGTCGATGATGACTACATGAAGATGATCGCCCAGATGCGTGGTTTGGAGTCGCTACGGATCACCGGCACGGATCGGCTTTCGGTAAAAGGTCTGCGTCCAATTGATCAGCTCACGAGCCTCACTACGTTGGAACTGCGATCGACGAAGCTCACAGACGAGCATCTGAACACAATCGGCAAGCTGAAGTCTTTGGAACAATTGGACCTGACCGGCAATCGCATCACGAGTGCAGGAATTCGGAAGCTCGCCGTCCTGACGAGGCTAACCCATTTGGATTTGACCGACTGCCACGAAGTCGACGACGAAGCCATGGCGTGGCTGATTCCCTTGAAGAACCTCAAGTATCTCGATGTTTCGGGAACCAAGATTGGGGCGATAAGTCCCGAATTGGAAAAGGCCAATCCGAATCTTTATATGATGAATCACCAAGCTAATAATAATATGATTTGGCAACGCCCCACGCAGCCGGCTCGCGTCATCAACGGCGCCATTCCGATCAATTAACCGTCAACTTCACGATCAGACACCAGTGCCACGCTTCTTACGTCAATTCGGCCTTCGTACGCTGCTGCTGTTCTGCACTCTGGCAGCCGTCTGCTTCGGTACGGTCAGATGGCATATGACTTGGGTCGACTCACAGCACGAATTGGCGGAAAGGATTTCGCATCGACGGGGTGACGTAAGCTGGAAGACCTGGGGCCCAGAGTGGTTGCATCGTACGTTTGGCAGTCATTACTTCCAATCGATCGTTGCGGTCGATTGGAATCAAAGACGTATCAACATCGAAGACCTGATGATGGTCAGGGCAATTCCAACGCTGGAAGAATTGGATGCTTCCGGCAATCGAATCACGGATGTCGGCATGAAAGCGTTGCTCGCACTCCCCCGCTTACGCAAGCTTTCGATCTCCGATACGCCCACGACCGACACGACTCTAGAATATGTCGGCGGCGGCCTCAAGAATCTGGAGGTCTTGAAAATCGATGATACGCGGATGACCGAAGAGGGTTTGAAGTTCCTCCGTGGCTTGCCAAAGCTAAAGGCATTGGAATGCGGGATGCCAATCTCGGACGCTGGGATTTCTCATTTAGCAAGCATTCCAAATCTGAAATGCGATAAGCTGCGATGCAAGAATATCTCGGCGGAAGGCATCCGACAGATTAAAGAAAGGTGGCCCGTCAAGAGGCTCGAGTTGATCCAGCCGCAAGCAGATCAGGCAGACGGCGATTTGCTGGAGATTCCTACTTTAGAAGCACTGATCGTTACCGGGGGAAAAATAACGGACGAACAATTACGCAACGTCCTGCGCGGAAATCACCTGAAAGAGCTGATTCTAAGTGACGTCCCCATCGGTGATGCGGCTTTCGTCTCTTCACTCAGTCTTAAGAATATGAGTCGACTTGATTTGAATCGAACCAACGTGACACCGCAAGGACTGTTTAAGATTTATGGAGCCGATGCAATCTATGGTGGCATCCGCTTGGAGACACGAACGGATGAAGCATTGATCGCGATTCGTTGCGCACCAAATGGCCTGATTTCTATCTGGACTGGATCGTTCGAAGCTGACGATTGGCAGGCATTGACGTACCTGACCAGGTTGAGTGGACTGGAGATCCATCGATGGGATAATCAAGATGTATTCGAGCGGACTTTAGCCAAGAACAAGCCACCAATGTCTTGCGAGATTGATGACAATGTTATGCGGATCTTGGCATCGCTCCCAGAACTGAAGAACTTGACGCTTAATGGCCAACTCAAGATTACCCCGCAAGGGCTTCTTCCTTTGGCAGAGACGAATCGTCTTGAAGGGATGGACTTCGGGGCGATGCCACTAACCGATGAGCATCTCGTGGTGATTGGCAAAATGACGAATCTCGTTAGTTTATCGATGTCGAGTCACCTCATCCGTGATGAAGGTGCCAAGTCGCTTCAATCGCTTCAAGCTTTAACCTGGCTCAAGATCTCTGGCTGTACGCGTCTTACCAATGAGACACTTCACTGGATAAGTAAACTTCGTGCTGTACAGTCTCTCTATTTAGTCGAATTGCAGATTGATGATGAAGGATTAGAACACCTCCATAGAATGCCTGCCCTAACCCAGGTGTTTTGTGACAATACCGACTGCACGGATGATGGAAAGGCAAAATTGCTCCGGTCGTTACCCAGCTTGAGTTCAGCCCCCTAACATCAATGCCACGCTTCTTACGTCAATTCGGCCTTCGTACACTACTGCTGTTCTGCACTCTGACAGCCGTCTGTTTCGGGCTGTGGCGATGGCATATGACTTGGATCGACTTGCAGTATCAATTAGCAGAACAGATCGCCGAGAAACGGGGAGATGTTAGTTGGTCTACCTGGGGGCCAGCGTGGCTTCATGAAACCTTTGGAAGTCGGTATTTTTCGGAGATTGTTACCGTCCATTGGGAGCACGACAACGTTTCGGACGACGACATTAAGCTGCTGGGCGAAATCTCGACGCTCGAAGAGGTCTACATCGCCGGCAATCCGATTACCGATCGCGGAATCAAAGTCTTGGAGCGGTTGCCGCGAGTACGGAAGCTTTCGTTATGGAGCACTCGTGTCTCCGATGATGGGTTGGCCAGTGTTGGGAAACTGCGAAATCTTGAAGTACTCGATATCAAGCATAGCCAGTTCACTAACAAAGGTTTAGTTCATCTCCGGGAGATGACTAGGCTGCGAAGATTGTTACTCTCGATGTGGCTCAATGATGAAGGCATCGAACATCTTGCTACGATCCCTCGACTCAGCTTCAAAAGCCTCATAACGCTTGGCCTGACGGATGCCACGGTTTCGTTAATTCATGAACGAATCGATGTGAAAGAGTTGCGGATCGAACGTCCCTACGGCGATCGTTGGGCGGAATTCCTGGTGGATCATCCTACCTTGGAGTCTTTGTACATTGTCCACGCGGAGATGAGCGATGCGCAGCTTCGTGAGTTGATGCTGTCCAATCGTCTGCAATATCTGTCCATTAGCAATACGCCGGTCAGCGATGAGGGACTGATTGCGGCGAAGCAATTGACTAACATGAAATCACTACATCTTGCCGTCACGAAGGTTACCCCTGCTGGCGTCTTTGAAATCTACGGATCGCAAGCACGTGAAGTCAGTATCTATTCGAACAACGTTCATGATCGAACGAGTATCTACTTCAATCGGCCCATCGTTGGCCCCAGCGTCGAGTGGATCGGAAAGCTTGACTCCCAAGATCTGACGCTCGTCGAGCATGTGCCCAACATGGAGAAGTTCTACATTCAATCGCCAACCGGTGCTCGCGGTGTTTTCGCTGAGGCCAAGGTCGTCAACGAAGAAATGGATGGAGGACCGGAACTTCAGCTTGATGATGCAAGCTTGTCGCGATTGACTCAACTGCCGGCGCTGAGCGATCTGCAAATCCTTGGTGTGCAAGACTTCTCGGCAAAGGGGCTTACCGCCCTAGCCAATGCTAAGCAGCTTCGCGCGTTGACAATTACTTCCGCAGGCCTCACCGACAAAGATATCGCGCCGATCGGCTCCCTGACCCAACTGCAGAGATTGAACCTCTCTGGCAACGGCTTTTCCTCTAAGGGCATGCAGCATCTAACGTCTCTTACCAAACTTGAGAACATAGAACTGTCGGTCTGCTTGAGACTGGACAGCGAAGCGGGCAAATCGATTCGCGAGATGACCAGCTTAAAAACAATCACGGCAAAACTCACGCCACTCGGCGACGAAGGTCTGAGACATCTGCACGGAATGCCTGCCCTGGTCACCGTCGATTTTCGCGGCCCCGGCATCACCACGAAAGGTATACGCGATTTAAGGAACTCGCTTCCGGTCGTAAACAATCCCGTTACTGCGAAGTAGTTGTGTCCGAGATCGATAATTCTTTGTATTGTCTAGCCACCGCTTGAAGTAGATTAGGATCTCTTTTTTGCCTAGCTGTTTTCGCCAGTACCGACTTCGCACCTTGCTGCTGTTTTGCACATTGGCAGCGATTTGCTTCGGGCTTATTCGCTGGCGAGTGAGCGCTTCATACCGGCAGCATCAGTTAGCGAATCAAATCGTCGAAAGAAACGGAAGCGTTCGCTGGGAGAACTGGGGACCTGATTGGTTGAATACGGCGTTTGGCAGTTTCTACTTCCGATCAATCATCGAAGTGAATATGAATCACCGTCATATCGAAGATGATGATCTGAAATTGCTGCGCGAGATTTCTTCTCTCGAGGAGCTTAATCTTTCGACTTCCGCGGTCACCGATCGTGGGTTTATCGTCTTGTACGAACTGCCAAGGATTCGCGAGCTAAGAATTGAAGGGACGAATGTAACCAATGAGTGCCTGAAGTATGTGGGAAATCTTCGTAAGCTGGAATCGCTAAACATTCAGAGTACGCAGATTACTGAAGACGGGCTTTTGTATTTGCGAGGAATGCCGAATCTCACAGATTTGCGCGTCAATACTGATGCCTATTGGAAAGGCCCGTTTGAGCTGACCGATACGGGGATCGACCATCTTTCCACACTGCCCAGTTATGAAACGAAGTCGCTGCGTTGCAAAGGCTTATCACAGGAAAGTCTTCAGTGGATTCGAGATCGCTTTACCGGAAACAAGCTTACGCTGATCGAACTACAAGGAGATGCCTGGGCCGATTTCCTTTGGGATCATCCTACGATCACTCACCTTGCGGTTTATCGAAGTGCCATGCAGGACGATCAACTCCGTAAAATGCTACTTGCCAATCGATTGACCCATCTGTATTTGACCGAGGTGCTGGTAAGCGATGCCGGACTTGTCGCTCCAGAAAAGTTAACGCGACTCAAATCGATGAGTCTGCATGGCACACGTATGACCACTTCAAGTTTATTTGCAATCTACGGTGTTCATGCGCGTCAACTTTCCGTGATTGAACAAGCGTATCAAGATCGTAACGCGTCTTTCGCATTGCGTGAAACGATGCATGGGCCTGAGATTTCGTGGGACGATCGGTTTCAGGAAGACGATTGGAAGCTCCTGGAGTTTTGTCCCCATATGCAAACCGTTGTTGTTGGATCGGATAGAAAAGAGCAAAAGTATTATGATTTTGAAGGCCATGAGCTGGAAGAGAAAATGCATCGCACTCCCTGTCAGATCGACGATGAGGCACTAGAAGGAATTGTTCAGCTACCACAACTAATGGAACTCAAATTATCGGGCCTGCAGAGAGTATCCCCCTCTGGCTTGACTGCTTTAGTGAATGCGAAGGATCTGTGGTCGCTTCAATTGACGGCGACTGGAATCACCGACGAGCATCTGAAATCATTGTCACTGTTGGGGAATCTAAAACGGCTTGATCTTAGCGAGAACATGATTACAGACGATGGTATGGCACAGTTAGAGTCGCTACAAAATCTTGAATCACTTGATGTCTCGGACTGTCCGCAACTGAGTGATGAGTCGCTTAAGTCGGTTGCCAAATTGCAGAGCCTATCCACGTTTAAAGCGGCGAATACATCGTTTGGTGACGAAGGCCTCAAGTATCTGTTCAATATGCCTCGCCTGAAGGAGTTGTGGCTTATCAAAACCAAGGCGACGTCGCATGGAATACAGAAGTTAAAAAATAGCTTGCCAAAGCGAAAGCCGTAAGTACGCTATCATCTCGAACCGACTCAGGTTGTAAATGGTTTCACGACAAACGCCCGACGAGGATTGTGTGAAGCAACGGCTACTTCCATCTTCACCGCGACCCGAAGTGCTTCGCTGGCTTCCGTCGTGGTCAACAAAAGTCAGACGTGTAGGTTCGATTCAGTTATTCGTATGCCAGTTGAACCCGTACCCCATATTTGCGGAGTTCGCCGTGGGTGATCGTCGCTTCTAAGCGGTTACCCTTGGTCAGCACATGGTGTATTGAGGCGACTCGCCAGAATGAAATGATCGCCGCGATCGTTGACAGAGTAATCGTCAATACTAATTCACCAATCATGCTCCAGCCCAACACGATGCTCGTCGACAGCTCTCACTGCGGCGCTGAATGTTGGCACTGACGCTTGGCACTACACAGTCAGCACCGCATTGCCGACCGAGAATCAATGGCGGAGGCAGAAGCAAAGCGGATCGTTACGAACAACCGTCATGAGTAAGAACGATTTGCTGGACGGATCGGACATGAATTCGCTACAGGATAAGTGTAGATAGCGAAGCTGAAGGAATCATGAGCCGTATCACCGTGTGCTTCGAAAGGGGCTCATACGCACGCCTCGTTTCGAGGCATCAAAAACTTTGTCACGTTTTCTCGGTCCGGCGGTTACCTGGGAGCTACGTTTGCCCAGGAGATTCATCGTGGTTTTCGGCCCTGCGGCCAGGCAGCAACGCAGACAGCGGTTTCGGTGAAACCGTTTATAACAATTGAGAGGACGATAATGGCTCTGCACGACAAGAACTCGATTCGCGGGAAGATCGAGGACGACGTTTACGCTTCGGTCAACTTATCGGTGAGCGTTCCCAAGTATCGCTTTCCTAAGCACGAGCAAGATCCTCGCCACGCTTACAGTGTCGTCCATGACGAACTGATGCTCGATGGCAACTCGCGTCAGAATCTGGCCACGTTCTGCCAAACTTGGATGGAGCCGGAAGTTCATAAGTTGATGGATGAATGCCTCGACAAGAATATTGTCGATAAGGACGAGTACCCACAAACGGCTGAGATTGAAGCACGCTGTGTCCACATGCTGGGCGATCTGTGGAACTCGCCGGAGGAAGCCAACACTATTGGTTGTTCGACTACCGGTTCCAGCGAAGCGGCCATGCTAGGCGGCTTGGCGATGCTGCGTCGTTGGCAAGCTAAATGCAAGAAACAAGGTAAGCTGGCCGAACGTCCCAATCTGATTACTGGCCCGGTTCAAATCTGCTGGCACAAGTTTGCCCGCTATTGGAATATCGAGCTCCGCGAAGTGCCGATGGAAGGGGATCGCTTGATCCTCACGCCGGACGAAGTGCTGAAACGTTGCGATGAAAACACGATTGGTGTCGTCCCCACATTGGGCGTGACGTTTACATGTCAGTACGAACCGGTCGAAGCTATCGCCAAGGCATTGGACGAGTACGAAGATGCGGTCGGCCACGATATTCCGATTCACGTCGATGCGGCTAGTGGTGGCTTCCTCGCCCCGTTCTGTGCACCCGAAGTGAAGTGGGATTTCCGCTTACCACGCGTGAAATCGATTAACACGTCCGGTCACAAGTTTGGTTTGGCGCCTCTGGGAGTTGGCTGGGTGATTTGGCGAGAGTCGGCGGACCTGCCGGAAGACCTGATCTTCTGGGTTAACTATCTGGGTGGGAACATGCGAGACATCGCGCTGAACTTCTCGCGTCCCGGTGGTCAGGTTGTATGCCAGTACTACAACTTCCTACGCCTTGGCAAGGAAGGCTATCGCAAGATTCAATCGGCTTGCTACGAGACGGCCAGTTACCTGGCAGATGAAATCGGCAAGCTTGGCCCGTTTGAAGTTATTTTTGACGGCAGTGCCCACGCCGGAATTCCGGCGATTTGTTGGAAGCTGACCGAAGATCAAGAACATGGTTTCACGCTGTACGACGTGGCCGATCGTTTGCGGGCTCGTGGCTGGCAGGTCCCTGCCTATTCGCTACCAGCAAATCGTGAAGACTTGGCGATCCAGCGAATTTTAGTTCGCCACGGAGTAAGCCGCGATCTGGCGACCTTGTTGCTGGAAGACATGCAGCGGGCGATCGAGTACTGTCAGAAGCATGCCGGTAAGTTCGACGCTCCGACAGAAGAACAGCTCGCGTTCACGCACTAAGTTAACCACCAGAACCACAGCATGCCTCGATGCGTCGAGGCATGTTGTGCCTGCTGGATGGGTCATTAGGTAATCCCTAGGCCGGCTTCAGCGGCAGCGTGAAGCACCATGACGGATGATTCCACCAAGGGGACTTTCCGGCATCCATCTTAAGGGGCGAGAAGGTCCGCACGGTTAACGTCACACCATCTGGTTCAAACGTTAGCAATCGCATCCAGCCATCGCCACCGTTCCCTTTCTCGGCAGATCCGCCACCAAGTCCTTGGGCGTTGAACAACATTTGATGGACCGGTGTTCCAAAGGCGTTCGGATCGACACGCCGACCGACGTGGCTTCCCATCTCGTGCCCGTTGAGCACCAATTGAAACTGTGGAGCATCGTGGACGAGCGATTGCCACAGATCTTCCCCGTCGTGCGTGTTCCCTTGTTTCCCTGTTGGGTAGGTATGTGGGTTACCACTTCGCTTGCGGTTTCCATCTTGTCCGTCACGTTTCGATTCTGGTGTGACGAAGTCGTGCACCAGTAACATGCCTGTATGATTGCGATACGCTTCGCGATGGACTAATTCCTTTGCCCAGGCAACTGCCTCGCGGCGTGGTCCCCATTCGAGAGCAATGACCAATAGCTTACGGCCATCGGGTAACGCGACTTCGTAGGCAGCATTCTCTAGACTGTGCTGGCCGAGTCCGTTTTTACCGGTCTCGATCAGAATGCCACCCCCCTGCCCGTCCGAAACTAGCTTGTTGCCGTTCAAGGGAAAGTAATCGTTGACTTGGGTTTCACGGGTTTCGGCATTGCGGAACCCGTAATCATGATTTCCAGTAGCGAAGACAACAGGGACTTTGTCTTCCAGCTTGCTAAGTGCTCGCTTGGCACTTTCCCACTGCGACTCAGAATGCTGGTCTCCCCAGCCGCGGCCACCTCCTTCAGCAATATTATTCTGTTCGACGAAGTCCCCTTCGTGCATCACCAAGCTGATCCGCCAGGCATCGAGATGCTCAGCCACCCACTGGCACATCCGCTCGAAGTTGACTTGGTTCTTCCCATACTTGGCGTAGTTCTGCGTATCGGGAAAAACAGCGATGGTCCATCCTTCGCGAATGCCGCGACTCGGATCGGTCGGCAAGTGAAGCGGCGTTGTCTCTGTCGCCATCAAGTGAGTGGTTCCGGCGACTAGCGGCAAGCCTGCCAGACCGGAGAGAAACATACGACGATCGAGTGAATGGGTCATGCTTAGGCAGGCTGTGGTTAGGTGGGAGAGTTATGGTGGGGTGCTGGATATTATTTTGCGCGAAGCTAGGTGATCGTTCAATTGCGGCGAAGCATCGTGCTTCGTTGCCGACGCCCCACTTGAGGTAGAAAACATTTTCTTGACATCGGTTCGGGATCGGATAGTTTGAAGCGATCCCACCCTGCGATGCCCACCCGCCTCACCTCCCTTCATTGACTTGGACGGACTTATGCTTCGATCTTTGCTCGCGATCTTCGTTCTTGCTGTTGGTGTTCTGCTTCTCGGCACGGCTCCGCTTCGTGCGGCCGACAAAGTATTTCAAGCTGGCGCGGCGACCAGCAACATTACACCTCCGCTGGGCGAATTGATCGTGGGAAACTGGGTGCCTGTTCCGGCACAACATATTCACGATGAACTGTTTGCCCGCTGCTTGGTGCTAGACGACGGCGCAACGAAGCTCGCGATTGTGCTGTGCGATAACGTAGGCATTCCGCAGCAAGTATTCGACGAGGCGAAGGCCAAAGTGGAGGAAGCGACCGGTATCCCAGCATCGCATCAGTTGATGGCGGCAACGCATACGCATTCGGCAACCACGGCTCGCGGAAAATCGAAGATGCTCGCCCAAGCCGAACTCACCGATTATCAGAAGTTTATCGTGCAGCGAATTGCCGACGGTGTGCGGCGAGCGACCAATCAGTTGGAGCCAGCGATGATTGGCTGGGGTTCGGCAGAAGAACCGAGCGAAGTGTTTAATCGCCGCTGGTACATGAAGGACTCGGCGCACACGACGAACCCATTCGGCGGTGTCGATCGCGTGCGGATGAATCCTCCTCGCGGTAGCGCGGCGTTGGATCGGCCAGCCGGCCCGACCGATCCGGAAGTCAGCTTTATCACGGTCCAAAGCACCGAAGGGAAACCAATCGCTCTGCTGGCGAACTACTCGCTGCATTATGTTGGCGGGGTGCCTAACGGAGAGGTCTCAGGCGACTACTTTGCCTACTTCGGCAAGTTCATTGAAGAGAAGCTCGGCGCGGGCGACCAGTCTCCAGCGTTCGTCGGCATGCTATCTAACGGGACCAGCGGCGACGTCAACAACATCAACTTCCAAGACAAGAATCCAAAGCGATACGGTCCCTACGAGAAAATGCAGGAAGTCGCCGATAAGGTCGCCACGAAGGTTGCGGCTGCTAACGAGAAGATCACGTTTCACGAATGGGTTCCCCTGGCGGCAGCCGCGACCGCGTTACCCCTGCAAGTTCGCAAGCCGACGAAAGAAATGAAGAAGCATTTTGCCGCTGTCAAAGCCAAGGCGGAAGGGGAACCCACCCAGCACCGTCGCGAGATGATCTATGCCGAACGGATCGACAATTTGAAGGATGCCCCAGATTCCGTTGACGTTCCTTTGCAAGTGCTGCGGATCGGTGATCTGGGGATCACCGCGATTCCGTTTGAAACGTTCACCGAGACGGGACTGGAAATTAAAAGCCGCAGCCCCTTTAAGGATGCGTTCACAATTGAGCTGGCCAACGGTTCGTTTGGCTATTTGCCAACCCCGGAACAGCACCGATTAGGGGGCTACGAGACTTGGCTGGGAACAAATTATGTCGAAGAGAAGGCAACCGTAAAGATCGTTGATACACTGATGAAGCTATCGGATTCCCTGCAATAATCGGTCCTTCGAACTGAGGCGGATGGATGCCAGAGCTTTTCATCGTGCTACATCGCGAGATCCCTGGGTTTGACTCTCAGGTTAACGGGCGGATGCTGTCGGAGCGAGAACCGCTTCTCACACGCCTCGCGAAGACGATCGATGTCGTGCCGTTGATGGAGTTCTTTAGCCAAGATCCCGAAGAAGGAGCAGGATTTCTGGAAGATCTGGGCGTCGATCCGAGCGAAGTCGAGTTGCCAGAGGAAACCTGGTTCTCGTCGCTGCAGGGACTTCAAACCGTTCAAACGCTACGTGATCATCTGCTCGCCCATCCAGCGACGATGCCCGATACGGATCGCATCGTGGAAGAATTAGAAGATTGGATTAGGGTGCTCAACAAGGCTTCCCAGGAAAAGATCCCTTGGCATTTGGCGGTCGATTTTTGAGGAGATTCCGAAATGGGATCATGGTATGTTGGCGTTTCTAATCACCCTTCATGCCTTATCGAAAGTCGAAATCCATGGAACTACCTCCCCCAGTTCAAGCACTCGTGGACGCCATTTCTGCTTTGCCTGGCGTTGCTGGATGTTTCTGCAGTCCAAAGCCTTTGGCCGGGATCGATGTCAGCGATCTGTCACTACCCGGCGAGTTCGGTGATCTGCCGCAAGTAGCGATCATGCGCACCGAAGGTGGTCGCGAGAATGAAGTGATGATTCAGACCGAAGTGATCTTCGATCGTTCGGCTGAAGCGTGGCTCAGCATCGAGTTTCTAGCGTGGTGGGTTCGGGACTGGGCACGCAGCGGGCGCGAAATCCAAATGCGACCGATGGCGCTTCCGCCGAAAGCGTACGATATCCAGCTTGGTCGCACGCTGAAGTTCTTTATCGAATACTTTCTGATCGAAGATGGCGAAGCTTACGAAGATACCTTGGAAGCCGCCGGGGAAATGGCAGAGTCGATTGCGTCGTGCTACGAGCTTTACCAAGATTGTTTTGCCAACCCGGCTGAGTTTACCGGGGATGTGGAGAGTATCTAGTTACGTGGGCGAACCTGTTTCGCTTGCTTGAGGGGCGAAGTAGCCGGCTACATCAAGGATCACGGCTAACGCCCCTAAAAGTAGATTGGCAGCGATTCCCAGGAAGGTGACGACAACGATCGCAATTAACGCCATCGCTAGTAAGTCTTCGAATGGACCTGAGTAGCGAATAATGGCGAAGAAGAAAGCACCTGAGAAGGTTCCACCAATCGACATAATCATGGTTGGTACATGGATGAACGCCTTGAAATTCGGTGGAAACATCGTCTGATTCCAACACAGATGGTCGTAGAAGCTGAGCCAATTGATGTAGGCCGCAAACAGGCTGACGACGATCATCATCGTTAGCGGTGTCCACCACGTCGTATCTTCCAACGCTGAACCAAAATAGATTCCGATCGCTAATCCTAGAGGTAGCGTCAACAGAAACGTGTATTTCGGTTTCATCAGATCCAATCGCCTTCTCATCTGCTTTCGTTTGGCTGTAGCTTAATGTAGCCAGCCAAGTCAAGAATGACGGCGATTAGCCCAACCAAAGCGATTGCGACGACACAGCCAAAGAGGAACGTGATCGAAAGCGACGTGAGCGGATCACTCTCGTTTTCACCTTCTCCTGTCAACGCGACACTGGCGAACAGCAGCCCAAAACCGGTTAACATTCCCACAATACGTAGCACCACTACTAAGTAGATGAGAACGGGCTGGCGAAGTGGCTGCATTCTTCTTTCACGATCCAGTATCAGCAGCGATCCCCAGGCACCGAAGAGTCCGAACCCCATTCCCCATAATATGATCAATGCCCAGTTCAGTTGCATATATGTTGCCAGCAAAAGTCCGGCGACGAGAAAGCAAGGGAAACCAGATTTCGGTGTTAGCTGAATCATGGAAAGTAACTCCAGTGGATCCATTCAGAGTAACATTTTGAGAACCTCTGCAAAACAATTTGGTTATGCAGGAGACAGAATAGACGCTGTCGCGACGACCACCGTCAGACACGCCAGCGCAATCCAAGCAGCTTTCGCCGGAACCGCTTCGACTGTGAAAAGTTGCCTCGGTTCACCCTGGCGATGCCATAGCCAGAAGCCAAGCGGCAAGGTAACGAGGCCGAACAGCCAGAGCAGCCAAATCGGCGAGCCATGCTTCAGCATCTCGCCGGTATCCCCGATCCGTGCGAATGAACCGAGGCCAATGTACGCTCCGTTGGCAACTAAACAGAAACCAGCAAAGAACTGAGCGATTCCCTTACTCCAGCCCGAGCGTCCCGGAATCGCCAACCAGACGAGTATGGGCAGAATGACACCAGCAAGTGGGCCTCCCCACACGACGATGGTTGGATGCGGATTGGGGGAGACATCCGTGCGCGAGATTGCCAACGGATGCAAAACGACCTTTTCGACTGACCCGCCGGTTGCCAGCCCGGCGATCACGTGCCCCAATTCGTGCAGCCCCATCATACCCTGCCAGCAAAGGCCGAGGATACAAACGACAAACAAGTAAGGTGCGAGGCGATTCATGGGATGACGGCCGAAATACTCGAACAGAGATCACTTCTATGATATCGTGAGTTGATCTTCCTGCTTCCCTCTTGTCCGCGATTCAGTGAGATTCCCCATGCTGCGGCTTTTGTTGGTTGTGGTCGTATTATTTCCTTGCGTCGTCCAGGCTGAAGAATCGACTGAGTTTCGCCTGCCAAGCCAATGGATTTGTAGTGCGCCACTGATTAGCCCCGAACAGCGCACAAAAGATCCGAGCCACGCCCAAAAGGACCCGACGGTTGTTTTTCACGACGGCAGGTGGCACGTCTTCATGACAGCGAAGTTAGAGGGACGTTCTGTAATTGAGTATTGTTCATTCGCCAATTGGGAAGAAGCGGACAAATCAGCGCGAACGATCTTGGATGTTAGTGATAGCGACTACTACTGTGCGCCGCAGGTCTTATTCTTCACGCCGCATCAAAAGTGGTATCTCGTTTACCAGGTCGGCGTACCGGGCAACAAGAAGATGATGGTGGCGTATTCCACGACGACCGATATCGCCGACCCGAAGAGCTGGACCAAGGCCGCGCCGATGCTCGATGGCGGGCCTAATGATCCGCGCACTGTCGGTGGCCTTGACTTTTGGGTGATCTGTGACGATGACCGAGCCTACCTCTTCTTTACATCGCTCAACGGCAAAATGTGGCGGATGTGGACCTCGCTCGAGCAATTCCCCAAGGGGATGGACCATTGCGAGCTGGCCTTGGAAGCTAAGATTTTCGAGGCCAGCCACACCTATCGGCTGGCGGGGATGAATAAGTACCTGACAATTATCGAAGAGAATGGTCGACGCTATTTCAAGGCGTTTCTGGCCGATCGTCTCGACGGCACCTGGCAGCCGCTTGCCGTAACGCGTCAACAACCGTTCGCGGCCGATACCAACATTCGCCCAGCCGATGGCGTAACGGCTTGGACGGACAATGTCAGCCATGGTGAACTCGTGCGGGCGAATAATGACCAGACCCTGACCATCGATCCGCACGACTTGCGATTTGTTTTTCAGGGTATGTGGGATAAGGATAAGCAGGACAAATCATATGGGGCGTTCTCTTGGCGGATTGGAATGCTGACGCCTGATTGGGGTGATAAGGCGGACAAGTAATGTCCGCCTCGGCGAATTGACGAATCTGGGTATAATCAAGCAGGTAACAGCCTGTTGAATTTCTCAGATCGGCTACATCATTGAGATTGGGGCGATTGCGGCGTTGTGAATTCCTCGACATATCTAGTGGATATGCCTGCGGACTCACGCCTTGCCCTCGCCCCAATCTAAATGACTCGCTAACGAAGCAGAAAATCAACAGACTGCTGACACTGCTGAACGCTTCTTTGAGAGATCCACTGCCCCACCATGTCTAGTCGCCGTCCGTTAGGTTTGCTCGTCACGATCGCCGTGATCATGATCGTGCTGTTGATCGCGATGATCGTCGGCTGGGTCATTATCACGGTCTTTGCGGCCAAAGAAGATCCAAACTCGGCCACCTTCTACTTCACGTTTCTGCCGATCGGGGCGACCTTTCTGGCAGTGATTCTGGCGGGGGTTGTGTTTTACATGATTCTCTCGATCAAGGCGATCAATCTCAATCAGAGACAAGCAAATTTCATCGATAGCGTGACGCACGAACTGAAGAGCCCAATCGCTTCATTGAAGCTCTACCTGCAGACACTCAATCGTCGCTCGATTCCGCCGGAAAAGGTGGGGGCGTTTTACGAAACGATGCTGGAAGATGTCGAGCGGTTGGATCACCTGATCAATCATCTGCTTGAAGCGGGGCGACTCGATCGACGCCGTGATGATGCCGAGGAAGGTGAGGTGCGGCTTGATAAGGTGCTGGCAGGCTGTGCCCAATCGGTCGCCCTGCTCTACCGGCTGCCGCCGGATACTATCAAGGTGAAGACCGTTCCTTGCACGATGCATGGCCTGCATGGCGATATTGAGATCATCTTTCGAAACTTAATTGACAACGCGGTAAAATATTCGGGGAAAGATCCCGAAGTAAGAGTGCAGCTGCGGGTAAAATACAATGACGAAGCGGTCGTTGAAGTTATCGATAATGGACCAGGTATCCCCATTTCGCAGCGGCGTAAGATTTTCGGCCGTTTTGTGCGTTTGGGGTTAGAGCTTCAGCGCGAGAAGCCCGGTACCGGCCTGGGTTTGTACTTGGTTCGCACCCTGGTGCGGCGAATGCGGGGCGAAGTTCGGGTCAAAGATTCGCCTAAGGGAAGTGGGACGATGTTCGTGGTGACCTTACCGGGGGCAAAAACGCTGGTCGAGTCCCGTGCTAACGAAGAGGCCATGGAGGAAGCCGCTGCCAAAGAGAGATAGCGGACACAAGTAGGAACTTGGGTAGAAGATGAAATCGAACGCTGACACGCACATTCTGGTGGTCGAAGATGAAGAGCATCTCGCGATCGGGATTCGATATAATTTGGAAGCGGAAGGCTACCAGGTATCGGTCGCGGAAGATGGTCGGGCGGCGCTGCGCATCGTAGATGATAACACCGGCCACATTGACCTAGTGATCCTTGACCTCATGTTGCCCGGCATGAGCGGTTATGCCGTCTGCGAGACCTTGCGAAGTAACGGCGAGGACATGCCGATCTTGATCCTCAGTGCTCGCACGCTTTCCGAGGATCGCACGCGCGGCTTCGATGTGGGAGCCGACCAGTACATGATGAAACCGTTCGATCTGGACGAGTTTCTCAGTCGGGTCAAAAACCTGCTGGCGTTACGACGTCGTCGGCAACCGCAGAAAGATCCGGAAGCCGAGCTGATTCATCAATACAGCTTTGGTGACGTCGAGATCGACTTCGACAGCTTTCAAGCGTTCGTTGGTGGCAAACCGATTCGCCTGACACAACTTGAATCGAAACTGCTGCACTACTTCGTCACCCACCCGCAAAGGATTATCCCCAAGCAGGAATTGTTGCGGGAAGTATGGGAGATGCCAGCCAACGTTTCAACCCGCGCGCCTGACCAGTTCATAGCCCGGCTGCGAAAGATGTTTGAAAAGGACAAGTCGAAGCCAAAGTACTTCATCACGATTCGCGATGCAGGCTATCAGTTCATTCCTAACGGGGATGAGGAGGAGAAGGATTCTCTTGACGTCGAGCCCCAAGACGATGGCTCAACATAACTAACCCGAAATCGACTGGAGTGCGATTCATGGAAATGGATCGAGGAACGTTTTATCGAATTCAAAATCATTGTGACGATGGCAACATGATGCTTGAGGGAGACGATTGTGAAGGAGCACTTGTCGCCTTCAATCAAGCCTGGCAGCTTGTCCCCGAGCCGAGAGAACGTTGGGAAGCTTCAACCTGGATATTGGCTTCTATGGGCGATGCTTACTTTAAATTGCAGAAATTTAATAACGCAATCACTTCATTTGCTGACGCGATGCATTGTCCTGGGGGGCTAGGGAATGCGTTCATACATTTGCGTTTGGGGCAGTGTGCGTATGAACTAGGAGACAATAAGCAAGCTGGCGATCAACTTGCCCGGGCTTACATGGCAGAGGGCCGAGATTTGTTTGCTGACGAAGATCCAAAGTACTTCGAATTTCTGAAAACGGTCTTGAAGCCGCCAGTCGGGCAAACGGAACTTTAGAGGGCCGGTAATCTCACGTGACAGTAAACCCCGCCGTGATGATAGATTGTCAGCGTACGGCTGGTCTCGCCAAGCATAATGACGTCGCTATCGAAGAAGGTGCCGACTGTCTTATCGTCTAATTCGAGATTTGCCGGATAGGCGCTGACGAACTCGCCGAGTCGCTCGGCGGGACACGACAGATAGGAAATGCCGTGCGTCGAGCAAGCTTCGGTCTCGATCAGCAGCAACCCTTGATGGCCAACCTCGTGCATGTTGAGCAAGGCCAGAATCTCAATGTCATCCATCTCTGAGCTTTCCAATTCCCAATCGGTTTTGCCTAAGCGATGGATAACGAAGGAAACGTCGGATTCTTCCAGTGCTTGGATGACGTTATCTACCGTCACATGAAACGCTGTCGGAATGATTCGTTGGGCGGACGGCAACAGCCGATGGAGAGCTTCAATCATTGGGATTTATATGAGCGCAAAAAAGATGGCTGTCACCTTTGTGTGGTGCAGCCATCTTAATTGTCCATCAGATGCGAGGCGAACTTAGACCTTCAACGCCCCATCCTTGGTCTTTTGCTTGTAGTCGACCACATCCCAGACCATGCCCGTCATTCGCATGACGCGGATAACATTCCAGGTAAGATCGAATTCCCACCACTTGTGGCCATGCACAGCCATGCGGGGATAAGCATGGTGGTTGTTGTGCCAGCCTTCGCCGAAGGCAGCCAAGCCAACCCACCAGAGATTGGTGCTTTTGTCGGTCGTTTCGTAGTTGCGGTAGCCCCACATGTGCGTGGCCGAGTTCACGAACCAGGTGACGTGCAGCAGGACCGTCAAGCGGAGGAACATGCCGTAGACAACCATCGAGATGCCGGTGTACCAACCACCAATCGCGTAGCCGATGCCAAGCAAAGCAGCACCCAATAGCAAGTGCCAGACGATGAAGGTCTTGTGGAAGAACCAGATGACCTTGTCTTTGCGAAGGTCAGGTCCCCAACGCATGTGCAGTTCGTCTTTTTGTGGACCGGTGTGGTGTGGGAAGAGCCAGATGATATGAGCCCACCAGGCACCATCAAGCGGCGAATGAGGATCGTCTTCTTTGTCGCTATGGGCGTGATGTTTACGGTGAGTAGCAACCCAGTCCAGGGCCGAACCTTCGCCTGACAACTGACCGATGAACGCCAACGCCCAGCGAACCGGCTTGGTGGTCTTAAAACCAGCGTGCGTCAGGTAGCGGTGCAGACCGAGCGTCACGCCGACACAACCAGTGAAGTAGTACAGGAAGATACCAGTGAACAAGCCAGACCACGTAAAGCAGAATGGAGCGGCCAAGGCGCCAACATGGATCAGGGCGATCCAAATGATCGTAGGCCAGGCTCCACCGTGGCGGAAACGCTGCGACATCGGCTTGGATTGTCGCGGGCGGTTCGGCTGGTTCTTGCGGTTCTTAATATTACGAGGTTTACGCTTCTCGGCGAGATTGCTTTCGCCCAACAGCGATGGATCATCTTTTTCAGTTACGATCGACATGGGTATTCCTTCAATCTCGATCAGTGCGGGGGAGAGTAACAAAGAGCATCCTTTAGCAGTCCGGCTGAAGAGTTGCTCTGATGCGAGAATTGTAAGAGGAATCGTCTCGGCTAGGGTAAACGGCGTGTCGAAGCTGTGTAATAGTTATGTAAATGCGGCCTATCACACGAGTTACAGCCCCTGACCCAGGCTTGCAGACTGCCTCAAGGTGGGGGTTTTTGCGGCATTTGGGGGGAATGCAGAGCTAGCGATCCCCTTTGGCTGGTTGCTTAATGGGCCACGGCTTTGCTTCTGAGGGCGTAAATGACAGGTCGCTGTAGAGCGTGTAGTGCGTTCCGGGACCGCGGGTGGCAATGGGGCCGTTCTTACGAAGAGTTTCCTCCATTTGCTCTTTGGTGACCGTCCATTCGCCGAGAATCCCGACAGCATAAGCTTCCTGCCCGCGAAGTTCCCCCGGCGGATAGGCGATCGCCACACCGAGTATATCCGGTATTTTTGTATTGGAGACTTTGCCGCGAATCGCAACTAACTTTCCCACGTACTTCCTAAATTCTTTACCTGTCGTAAGTAGCGGAGGGGTCATTCACAACGCCTTTGGACGAAACGCTTCATCTAGTTGCGTGTTTGATTCATCGCCTAGAACCGGGGAGACGCAGACCGAAAATGAGCAAATTACCAAAACAAGGACACGAACAAGCATGAAAGATTATCCTGCTTAAAAAAAGCGACGCACCCGTTCCGAGTGCGTCGCGTGTTGGTTTGCTGCTTCTTACGAGAACTACTGAGGCGTTACTTCTCTTCCTTGGTAGCTTTTTCTGGCTTCGTTTCGCCATCGGTTTTTGCTTCGTCTTTCGTCTCGGCTGGCACTTCCGACTTTTCTTCTGGGGTGGCCGAGGTTTCTTCCGCGGGGGCGGCTTTCATTTTCTCTGTGTGCCAGTCGGCCTTGTAGCGAACCATCTCCGTGTCTTCAGGAACGAAGGTCGGCTCGATTGGCTTGATTTCCCGAACCCACATGTTGCGGAACTTCACAGGGTTGCCATGGAACTGGAGGCTGAGGCTCCCTTTTTCACCGTGCGGTTCATAAGCTGGTGGCTTGTGCCAGTTGGTGCTTCCGCGGACCGGATAGCTGTTCTGCAGCACGACACCATTATGGATCACGGTGACATGAGCCGGAGCGATCACATCCCCTTTTTCGTCTCGCACCGGACGATTAAAGATGATGTCATACGTGTTCCACTCGCCTGGCTTCTTCATCGCATTGACCATCGGAGGCGATTGCTTGTAGACAGCACCGGCTTGGCCGTCAAAGTAAGTGGCGTTGTCGTACGAGTCGAGAATCTGGATCTCGTACTTGCCCATGAAGAAGAGCCCGCTGTTACCGCGGCCCTGACCTTTTCCCTTCACTTCTTCAGGGGCGGCCCATTCCAGGTGAACTTGCACGTCACCAAACTTCTCTTTGGTTTCGATCCCCCCTTTGGCAGCCGTGGCGACACCGTCTTCAAACTTCCACTGATCGCCACCCTTCCAAGCCGACATACCGTCGGTACCGATCAATACCGTCGCATCGGAAGGTGCATCGGATGGCTTTTCGCCAGGGGTCACGACTTGTGGTTCGGGCCATTCGATTCCGCTGAGGAATTCCTGAGCGTGGGCAAACGAAGCCAAACCAAGGCAACAAGCCAAAGACAGAAAAATACGTGTCGACATGAATGGTGCTCTCCGAGGGAGGGGATTTTTGCAACAATACGGGATGAAGTGGACGGTTGATTCGCCAAGATGGATCCGCCATCTACTTTTGGATCCGCTCGCCCCATAATGGGGGAGAGGACGGGTGGTTGTGGGATTTTCTATCTTAACTTGCCCCCGGTCTGAAAACGATAGCCTAACTGCACGGCGGTTGATTGCCCCGATATTTCATGCTGAGAGAAATTAGTTGCCCTGATTGTCACTGGCACCGCTTGGTCGCCACGGGGGAGAAACTACGGCTTTTGCACCAGGTTGGAATGCTGCGCCGGGAAGAAAATCCTGATTCGGCAATCATTGAAGAATTATTTGAGCGGAACGGCAGCAAGCTCGTTTGCGGCGAATGTGGCCGAGTTGGGCTGCGGATCGATTACCCGCGAGACGACGAAGAAGATTGGGGGGATGGTCGCGTTTGCGAGCAATGCCGAAAGACGATTCCTGCCGAGCGGTTAGAGATCTTTCCGGACACGAAGATTTGCGTTGCTTGTCAGCAAAAAGATGACGACGGCGAAGATGACACGATGCCCGACTATTGCCCGAAATGTGGCGAGATCATGACATCCGGCACTTCGCGCGGCGGTGGACTGACTCGCTATCGAATACGATGCCCCCGATGTGGCTAAGTGACGGCTCACACCCCTTTCTGAATGAGAGACTGATGCGTTCCTTTTTCCTTTTATCACTGATCCTGCTGCTTTCTGGTTGCTTCGTGAAGCCTCCGAGTCAGGAGGAGCAGAAAGCTGGTGAGTCAAGCTTTGAGAGTCAGTTGCAAGATGTTGAGACTGGCGTTACCGATAGCATTCACGTCGTAAAATCCGAGGTTCCTCTCGAACAATTACAAGCGTTGTCGAAGGCCAAGACGCTTCGCGAACTGCGACTCGATCAAACCGCGGTAACCGATGCTGAAGCGGAAACCATCGCCCAGATCGAAAGCCTGGAGATCGTCAACTTGCCGGCTAGTGCATTGACCGATGAGGGACTCGCCAAAATCGCCGCACTGCCGAAGTTGGAACTATTACGAGTCGGATCACCCCAATTAACGGATGCGGCAATCGAAAAGATTAGCGAAAGTAAGACGATCCTCTACTTGCATCTGATCGATAGCCCGATCACGGATGCGGCTGTGCCTTCGTTGGCCAAAATCGAGCAACTGCAGTCATTCTATGCAGATGGTACCCAGTTGACCGACGATGGGATGTCGGAACTCGTCAAAACGCGTCCCAAGTTGCACATTCACTTCAATGACCTGCATCCGGCCGGCAGCCAGGCAGATCATTCGCATGACCATTCTCATGACGATGGGCATGATCACTCGCACGACCACGATCATAGCCACGACCATTCCCATTAACCTGGGCCAAGCAAAGCATGGTCGCTCGGCTCGATGACTTGATTTCCCAACGCAGGCTTGCGATAAACAAGCCTGCTTCTGATTACCCGCCCCGCCCTCTTCCGCAGTGAGAATCTCCCCATGGCCCGAGACTGGTCTGAACTTCATGAGCTTGCCACCGATTTGTTTTCCTGGCCGACCGATGCCGCCGGTTGGGAGCCGTATCGATTATCGAAAGATCAGATCGATACCTTCCACGAGCAAGGTTTTCTCGCCGGCGTGAAGATCTTGAATGATGAGCAGATCGAAGCACTGAAGTCGGAACTGGCAGAGTTCTTCGAGGCGGATCACGAGGGGCAAGAGCTGTGGTACGAGTATCACACCAACGAGTCGACCATTCCGGAAACAGTTCTCTTTCACGCGCTGGGGGCGTGGCGACTTCGGCCCGCATTTCATGACGTGTTGTGGGCACCGGGCTTCGTGATGGCGGCCAGCCAGTTATTGGGTGGTTCCGTCCGATTTTGGCACGATCAGCTTTTTTGTAAGCCCGCTAAGCATGGTGGCGTGGTGGCCTGGCACCAAGATTACTCGTATTGGACGCGCACCAAACCGATCGCTCACCTCACTTGTTGGATCGGTTTGGACGATGCGACCAATGAGAACGGCTGCGTGCAGTACATCCCGGGAAGTCACAAGTGGGACTTGCTGCCGATCACCGGCTTGGCGGGCAACATGGAAGCAATTCGCGAAGTGTTGAATGACGAGCAGTGGGAACAATTTCAGCATCCGGTAGCTGCTGAGCTGAAAACTGGCGAAGCGACGTTCCATCATGCCTTGACCGTGCACGGTTCATTCGAAAATCGCATTGATCGCCCACGCCGCGCTGTCGTGGTGAACGCCTTCCGCGACGGGGTCGTCAGCGACAAGAATGAAGAACTGCTGACCGGCGTACCACCGATTGCTCAAGGACAAAAGATGGAAGGTCAGTTCTTCCCTCTTCTATTTGATCCGAGTTCGATCGGCTCGACCTAGGCTTCCAACGCCGCTCGATGAAAAGTTTCTTGTCAATTTTGCAGAACGTTCCTACGATACGGTGGGCTGTTCTGTTAGGCCCGTAAGACGCTTTTCTTGATGTTCGCAGGCGCGGGGAGTGGTTCGTGATATTGAAAACCCCAAGGATTCTCTCGTGGACAGCGGCTTTTGCTTGTTGTCTTGCTCTTGGTGTGCCCGGTGCGTCGCAAGTCGCGGAAGCAAACGATGCCCATGCATTGGTTGAATTGCTTCTCAAAGATGGTTGGCAAGTCGGACCCGACGGAATGGATGTGGTTCGGCGGGGTAAAGTAACCGCCCAGCAATTGCGCGACCCGGATGTCTTTTATGCGACCGGCTTAGCTTTCTTACGACATCATCAATACGACGAAGCGGCCGCAGCATTTGCCGCAGCGATTGAAGTTGACGACAAGCACTATCCAAGTTGGCGCGGCCTAATTTGGGTGCGAACGCTACAAGAGAAGTTTGATACGGCGCTTGTCCAAGTGATGCGGCTGGGTAAAGGGATGCCTACGTCTGAATTGAACGGAACGGACGAAACCGAAGTGGTCGAGACAATCCGCATGCTCGGACGACTGTTTGGCTTTTATGAAGGGCCTCGCTCTGGCGATGTTTCATCCGCCTTGGTTCAGCGAGCACGCGATGCGATCACCCCGGCCCTGGTGGGCAAACGTCAGGTCGAGTTTGACAACAACTTTCAGGACGTAACCACCCTGTTCACTGCCTCGACATCCGAGCAACAAGACGCCAAGGACGACGCGTTGCAGAAGGAGCAGATGCAGAAGATGCAAACGGAACAGGAGATCGCGATTCGACGCAAGCAGATCGAAATTGATAAACAACAAGCTTCGGATCGGATCGATCAATTGCGCAGCGACTGGGCGCAAGAACAACAGAAGTTCGATCAGGCAGAAGCCCCGCTTAATGTGTCGATCGGGCAGCTTGAAGCTCAACAGCGCGTCATCCGACGCGAATTGTCGCTCCTGGTCGACGATATCTTTCGCCTTAATGAAGAGCTGAATAAAACAAAAGAACCGACGCGGCGGGATCGGCTACAACGCGAGATCTTCCGTTTGGAACGTTTGGTGAACAACTACGAGCGCGATCTGACTCTGGTCCAAGCCGAGGGGCGACGGTTGACCTCCGGTCGTGATGTATTGCGTACGCGTCGCCTGCAAACGCAGCAACAGTTCGAGGCTGAGATCAAACAGAACAACGATCGAAAGCAAGATTTGGATCGTGCTGAGAAGCGAGTCGATTTGGAAGCACGCCGTAACAACCGACCCGCGGTCGGCAATACGGCTAAGGTGCGAGTGCTTTCAGCGAAGGCCAGCAGTCTTCGAACGTACGCTGACTTTCCTCTGGAAGTCGAACGGCTCACTTTGCTGGGCAAGTGAGCTTTCCATCAGTTGAGGTTCGCTTCGTATTCCGCTAGGTAAGCCAGGATGTGTTCTTGCGAGATCACGCCGGTCTCTAAGGCGTCGCGACCACGAACCATCACCACCGTCGCTTGCTCTTCCTGCATCCACTGGGCAACGCTGCCGAGTGTCGCACAACTCGGGACATGATGCGTTGAGCAAATCATGTCGATCGCGCGTGTGGCTTTCGTCTGAGTTTGGGAGAAAAGGGTCTGAGCGATCTCGCGGCATTTGTAGCGGCGAAGATCACGATCGGAAAGAACCCCTAGAGCACAGTCTCCTTGGGTGACGATGCAGTATTTGGCTCGTTCGCACAATAACTCGACCCGCATGTCGTCAAGAGTGGCTTCCGAGTCGAACAATACGGGGGTCTTGTCATAAACCTCAGTAACGGGAAGTTCTTTGGCGGGATGGGCGCTCAACGAGAACTCTCGAATGAAGTCACTGGTCGTGATCATTCCCAGGATTCTTTCTTCCTTGATCACTGGCAGCGAATGAAAGCCATGTTGCAGGAAACGGGATAACGCGGTGAAACCTTTTTCTTGGGAATCGATCGTCACGACTCGCTTCTGCATGAATTCAGAGACCGACAAACGCAGCGATTCTCGCGGCATTTGAAACGTTTCGGAAGCTGCTTCTCGTTCGGAAGCGGCCCGCACGATATCTTGATCGGAGATGATGCCAATTAGTTTCTTGTCCAGATCAACGACCGGCCAGTGGTGGAAGCCGGTGGAGTAAAGGCGTTCCAACAGCTCGTCCAACTGTGTCTCAGGCCGGATGCAAATTGGATTAAAGGTAACCAACGACTCGAGGCCGTGGCTAAGAAACGTTTCACTGACGATCATGATATCGTTCTGTCCCAATAGGCTTTTCTGGCAAGGTAATGCCTGTGAAAGTCTACGGTTTAGCCCGCTTTCGTGCGGTTTGGACCACACCGGTATTGAGACTTTGTTGGAGTGTCTGTCTGGATTATGCCGGCTGTAGGGCGTGAGATGACGCCGAAGAGGTATTTGCTTGGCCGGCTGCTATCGGCGAGCATCGACGGATGTGGAGTCCGCCGCGCTCGGCCGATGTTGATCTGCCACGCGTGGGCATGATATTAACCGGGGCCGGTCCGCCAAGATAACCGGCTGATGGAACCAGAAATGGGGGTTATTTCTTATCTGGGATCATTCCTTGGTTCTTGAGCCACATAACGCACAAACGAGGCCATGCGGATGAACCAGGGACGTTCTTACCCAGGCCGATACCGTGACGTCCCTTCTCGAAGACATGCATTTCGGCAGGAACTCCCTTCTCCTTCAATGCCATGTAAAACACGATGCTGTTTTGCGGCGGCACACCCGTATCTTCGGTCGTGTGGAACAAGAAGGTTGGTGGAGTGTCCTTGGTGACTTGCAGCTCGCTCGACATTTTCTCGATCAACTCTGCCGGAGCGTCATCCCCTAGCAGATTTCTTTGCGATCCCTTGTGCGTGTAAGGCTTGTCGAAAGCGATCACAGGATAGCACAAGATCATGAAGTCCGGCCGCGAACTGACGCGCTCGACGGGGTCTTTCGCATCGGGATTACCTGCGTCAAAGTGAGTTCCGACCGATGAGGCCAAGTGACCACCGGCCGAGAATCCCATGATGCCAATGCGGTTGGGATCGAGATTGTATTCTTCTGCTCGAGCACGCACGGTTCGTACGGCACGCTGGGCATCTTGTAGTGGAGCGGGATGCTTGTAGCCACGGCCGGAATGACGATACTCGACGACGAAGGCCGCGACACCTTGCTTGTTCCAGAATTCTCCGATTTCAACCCCTTCATGTCCGGTGGCTAAATGACCGTAACCACCCCCTGGGCAAACCACGACAGCGCAGCCAGTGTTAATTTCAGAAGCTGGCAAATAGGCAGTAATTGTGGGGATGTCTTTCTCTTCCGTCCCTTTTGCGCCAGGGGCTCCCTCGGGCCAGAGAGGCTCTTTAGCAGGATCGGCCGCGAGCAACGACGAAGAGGTGAACATGACGGCTAAAAACCCCAGAAGCAGATACTTTCGCATGATGGTCTCCGGATGGCAGGTAACAAGGTAGGTGTCAAAGTTCGACGCAATCGGGGGTTGCGGGATGCAAATGGCCAATTCTCATGGTAACTTATTTAACAGCCAGTTGAATTCCTCAGATCGGCCAGATCTCAATAACTCGCGTCCGAATCCGAAACTCAACCGACTGATAATCTAGCGATTTCACAAAGTCGCGACAAACCTGTCCCACCAATCCTACCTTCCTTGCTTCCCCTGCTAAAGGATTTGCCGTGCGAAAAAGTCTGCTTGCAGCTGTCACGCTGATCGTTGCTCTGGCGAGCGTTACCTCCGCTTACACTTACTACCGTCTTGCCGGAACTGGAACGAAGATGACCGGCGCTGCCGCGTTGTTTGTCGATTCGCTGGACGAAGATCAACGAAAAGTGGTGCTTTATCCGTACGACAGCAAAGAACGCCTCGGTTGGCACTTCATCCCCAAAGACCAACGCAAGGGGTTGATGATGCGGGACATGACCGACGAGCAGCGAGCCAAAACGCACGCGTTGCTGCAAGTTGCATTAAGCCAAATCGGTTACGAGAAGACCGACAAGATTATGGAAAACGAATCATTGCTGAAGCACGTCCAAAAGTCGGGCCCGATTCGTGATCCGCTTCGCTACTACGTTTCGATCTTTGGCGAACCGAAGCAAGGCGAACGCTGGGCGTTGAGTTTTGAAGGGCATCACCTTTCGTTGAACTTCGTGGTCGAAGGGGATAATGTTATCTCGGCTACGCCACAGTTCTTCGCGACCAACCCAGCCGAGCTGAAAGAAGATTACAACTTCGATGGCTTCCCCGAGGGGATGGAGATCTTGAAGAAGGAAGAAGAGCTTGGATTCCACTTAATCAACATGATGGCCCCAGCCCAGCGTGAAGTGGCGATCATCTCAGAAAAGTGCCCAGCCGAAATTCGTAACGCGGGCGAACCTCACCCGCCGCAAACTGCTCCGGAAGGCATCGCTTGGGGAGACCTCAATAAAAACGAAATGGCAACGCTGACGACGTTGATCGACACCTATATCACGGCAATGCCGCAAGATGTTGCCGCCAAGCGTTATGCCGACCTGAAGGAAGCTGGCTGGGAATGCATCCACTTTGCCTGGGCCGGTGGACTGAAGAAAGGTGTTCCGCATTACTACCGCATCCAAGGCAGAACGTTTTTAATTGAGTTCGTCAACGCTCAGCCGGACGTCTCAGGCAACCCGGCCAATCACATTCACTGCGTGTGGCGCGATATGCGAGGCGACTTCGCTTTGTCGGCGAAGTAAGCATTGCTTGGGCGCCCTAACCGAACGGCACCCATGATGGAAACTTTGTGCGTATTTTGCGGGTCGGCCTCTGGAAGCCGACCTGCCTACACGGAAGTTGCTTCTCAGCTGGGCCGTCTGCTGGCCGAGCGTAAGATACGTCTAGTCTACGGTGGTGGCAAAGTCGGCATGATGGGAGCCGTGGCTGACGCCGCTCTAGCCGCTGGCGGCGAAGTGATCGGCGTGATACCTGGCGCCTTAGTTGACCGCGAACTTGCTCACCATGGTGTAAACGAACTGATCGTCGTCGAGTCGATGCATCAACGGAAAGCCAAGATGGCCGAGCTATCCGACGCTTTTTTGGCCTTGCCAGGCGGATTCGGCACGTTGGAAGAATTGTTTGAGGTGGTCACCTGGGCTCAGCTTGGGTTCCACAACAAACCGTGTGGCTTGTTAAATGTAGAAGGCTTCTTCGATGCCTTGCTTGCAATGCTCGATCACGCCAATAACGAAGCGTTCCTTTACCAAGGTAACCGCGAGCTACTCCTCACAGCGAACGATCCGAGCGAGATTTTACAACTTCTAGGCGAAGCGCATCCAACGAAAAACCCCCGTTGGATTGATCGCTCGGAGACGTAGAGATTTCGCCAAAACTCTATGTGATCGCCGGTCCACACGGTGCCGGTAAGACAACATTTGCGTGGCACTTTTTGCCGGACTATGTCCAATGCAAAGAGTTGTTAGATGCCGATCTGAGCGCCACGTATATCTATATCGATGCGCTTCCGACTGTTTGATCAAACGCCTCGCACGAAGTCTATCGCACTAGCGTGAGGCCCGTGGGTAAGCTCTCGCCAAAGATTTGCGATTGCTCTTCTTCGTCCAATTGGCCTCCCTCGCGAACGATTCGTACCAAGTGCTCTGGGGCTTTCTCCCCTTCAAGCCACTGGGCGGCTTCGGTGCGAGTTGATTCGGTCAGATCGCGGTAGCGGTCTCCCGTTTTGCGGGCCAATTGCATAACGGCCAATTGATCGGCTAGATCGGTCGTTTTCTGCTGCTGGAATGTGGCCAACCACTTGGTGACAATCTCTTTGGGGACAAGCGTATTGAGCGGGCCGTAAACGGGCACGCGGGTGCCGAGGCGACCGATCGTCCAGCCCATCGCGCCACGGGCTGGTTCTAACTTCTTCTTCCCCAGCAAATCGACCAGCATGCGGCCGATCTCGGTCTTCTCTTGTGCGCCCAACAGTTCGAGGCTTCCCAGCAAACGCCAAGCTTCGATGGCTTGCTGCGGCGTGAACGTAGCGGTCGAGGTACCGCCACCTCCGCTGGTCATGCGCTTGTGCATCACGCGCGTTGCCAGCAGAAGAGGCTCCGCGATGGCCAGCTGCTGTCCGCGATTGAGGCCACCAGCGATTCGTCGCCACAAGATGAGCGATTGATTACGACAGTTATCATCGTTGTGCAGCACTTTGCCTTGCAGCAGTTTCCAGGTTTCGGAGACGCGCCAATCATCCAACGCCAAACCATACCCTGGTCGCAAGCAATAGCCGGTGAGATTCAGCCATCGCGATTCGTGCGTGGGACTTTTGCTGCGACCTGATTCAAGATCCATCAGGTGTTCCCACATCCTTCGCAAAAGCGATGTCGGCCAGGCATCTCGCTTCATTTCTAAGGACGCTTCCAAATCCTTGATAAGCGGCTGCGGTTTGCGTGATGCGTTGTCACCGAAGGTTTCGTTCAGCAGTTCAGCGGCTTCGTTCCATAGCGATTCGTCCAGCATTCCTTCCGATTCGCGAGCCGACTCATGGGCGGCGACATCGGTTTGCGTGGCACTACGGATATCGAATTGGAGTCGCCAAGTACGGTCGGAATCGGTTTCTCCACACCAAAGTTCGATCGTGCCAATCTCGGTTAACTTGGCATGCAAGTGAACGGGAATTGTCTCTGCCTCACTACGACGTCGCGCACGGAGGACGGTTCGAATAGGGGGCAAAGCTTTGATCTGCTGTGGATCGATCGGAACCAGTTGGCCTGGCGTGTCGATCAGGCGCGTGCTGGAAACGAACAGCGGAAACTCAACCGGTTCGGAGACGCGCAGTTGAAAGCTGTGCTGCAGGTCGATCTCTTGGCCTGGCTCGGTGGTGGCCGGCAAAAGACACATCGCTTCCGCTTCACCGGAATCGTCAGCGCCGACCCCGATGTAGTACGTTCGAGCCAGGTTGGCAGTGATCTTTACCCCGGTGCCACGACGAACCTGACCGTAATAGGCAGCACCGCGAGCGACTGCCAAGTCGAGGTGGGCGTTTTCGAGCAGCGTCGGCTTCCAGGCGGGATCCTCTTTTTGAAACCAACTGCTCAACACGTCGAGCAAACGCTGCTTCAAGACGGGAGACTCGAAGAAACCACCGTTGAACAGCACCAAGTCGGGACGAACGGCCCCGCTGGGATGCCGACTTTCCTCTTCGATTACTTCGTGATGGGTTCGTAGAAAGTAGGCCAGCCATTTCGAGATTGCAGCATCGGGGGCGTACGGCAGGCCGAATTCTTGAAAACCAGACGAACGCATCTCGGGCGTTTCGTCCAGGCCGTTTTCTGGAAGGAAGCCTTCGACGAGCACCTGATGCACTTCGTCTCGAGTGACTTCGCACTGGAGGGCTCCGCCGATTAGCTTGGAGCCGACCGCCGGCAAACTGATCGATTGCGACTCGGGAGCATCTGGGCCGAGAAAGATCTCCTTGATCTGACGACAGCGGCGAACCAGGACCGACCAGCGATCAGCTGGCAGCTTGTCTTTTGGCGAAAGCTTGCCTTCCAGGTAATGAGCGAGCGCAAGGTCGAGATTGTCACCACCCAGAATCAAATGCTCGCCCACCGCCACACGATGAAACTGAACCAGGTCTTCATCGCCAGCGCGGGCGCGAATTAAGGTAAAGTCGCTCGTGCCGCCGCCGATATCGCAGACCAGGATAGTTTGTCCTGGCGAAACTTTGTCTTGCCAGGTTTCCGCATGTTTAGCTAACCAGTCATAGAACGCGGCCTGTGGTTCCTCAATTAGGACAACGCGTTTTAGCCCGGCTTGCTTGGCCGCTTCAACGGTCAGCTCGCGCGCAATTTCATCGAACGAGGCCGGCAGTGTCAGAACGATGTCTTGCTTCTCGAGCGGTTCTTGCTTGTAGCGAGCATTCCACGCTGCACGGACATGCTTCAAGTAGCGGCTGCTGACTTCGAACGGTGAAAGCTTCTCGACATCGGCGCTGCCGTGCCAAGGTAACAGTGCCGCCGTTCGATCGACGCCTGAATGAGAAAGCCAGCTTTTGGCCGAGTTGATCATGCGGCCAGGGACGCTGGTACCGTGATCGCGGGCAAACACGCCCACCGTATTTGATTCTTCCCCCTTGCTCCAGGGGAGTTTCAGCGAATTCGGCGGAAACTCGTTCTGGGCGGTTTGATAGTGGAACGAGGGTAACGTGGGGCGGGCTTCAACTTGGCCAGGAGCGACGACCTGAGGGATGAGAAACGTCTCGATCACGGTCCCTTCCTGACGTGTGTCGAGGAAGGTGACCGCCGAGTTCGTGGTGCCAAGGTCGATCCCCACGATGTATCGGCTGGGGAGTTCTTCTTCGAGTCCTGGCTGTGCGACCGAGCTTGCTTGAACGATGGACATGTTGGGTCGGTTTCTAGAGCTTTTCACCCTAGCCTGCTCCACTCAGAGGCGAGGGGATTGGCAAAGGAAAGAAGCTTATTGTTGGAGCTAATCTTCTTCGCGGACGTTGAATTCCAGTTTCCAACGGCCGTTCGTCTTCGAGCTGACGCACCAAAGCTCGAGCATACCCAGTTCGGTGACTTTGCTGTGGAAGGTGACCGGCACGTAGGGCTCGTTGATCTTATCGTCGCGGGGGAGATTGGCTTCCATGCTATCTGTTTCGCTGATCTCGGACTCGTCCCAACGCTGGAGCATTTGGCCTGGCTTGTCGTCCTTACGGATTGGAGACGAGAAGAAGCGGAACTTCGTGGTCTCGCCAACCACCAGACCGACTTCCGCACTGGGAACGTCGGTTTCGGTTCCTTCTTCCATACCGATCGGAACCACGTTCAGCAGATGCAAAGGGCGCGGGGCGCCTGGGATCGCAAGGCCGGAAGTTTGAATGCCAACGTAATAGGCTTGGGCCGTTCCGCCACGGATGCGGATGCCCCCCTTCTCTTTCGCCCATCCGTAGAATGCCGCACCACGCGCCACCGCGTAATCGAGGTCGTGGGGACCTTCCAAACGCTGCGGTGGTTGATCGGGTTGCCACGAAGCGAGTGTTTCCATCAGACGCGTCTGGAACGGCTGGCTCTTAAACACACCGCCGTTGAACAAAACATGCGTCGGATTGATCGCACTGCCAGCCTTTTCGGCGTGCACGGCCAGAAACTCCGCTAGATGCCGTGTGACGGCTGGATCAGACTCGAATGGTAGGCCTAATTCCTGGAACCCAGAAACGAACCCACGCTGCGGCTTGTCGGCACCGGCACACTGCGGGAAGAAACCTTCCAGCAGCATGGCTTTGATTGGCTCGCGCTCGACGTCGACCGAGATCGTCTTGGCGATCAGCTTACTACCGCGTCCGAGGATGCTGACCGGATGCTTGTCCGGGCCTTCCTCGCGGAGAAGATCTTCCTTTGCGGCTCGGCATGAGTGCCAGAGCGAGACCGATTGCCAAGGATCGAGGGTGACGTTCTTTTCTTTGAAGAGTTCCGCCACATGGAAGGCGAGTGCCAGGTCCATGTTGTCGCCGCCCACCAACAAGTGATTACCGACCGCCATCCGTTTGAGGATTAGCTCGCCCTGCTCTTCTTCAACAGTGATCAGCGTGAGGTCGGTCGTACCGCCACCCACGTCGCAGACCAACAGCTTATCGCCGACCTTCAGGGCCTTTCGCCAACTGTCACCCATATGGCCGAGCCATGAGTAGACGGCTGCTTGTGGTTCCTCCAGTAGCGTGAAATCTTCCGGCAGACCCGCCCCGACGGCCGCTTCGCGCGTCAGCTCTCGAGCGCTGGCATCGAACGAGGCGGGTACCGTCAGCACCACTTCCTGATCGGCCAGAGGGTGATCGGGATGAGCGTCGTTCCACGCGGCGACCACGTGTTGCAGGTAGCGACGGGAAGCCTCAACTGGGGAAACCTTGCCGACTTCTTCTGGTGCGTTCCAGGGAAGGATATCGCCTTGGCGATCCGCTTTGTGATGCGACAGCCAACTCTTTGCTCCACCGACGGTTCGATCGGGCGTATCAGCCGATTGACGTCGAGCCCACTCGCCGATCGCATAGTTTTGATCCGCGGACCAAGGAAGTTCGAGCTTACCCCCTTCCTGGTCGGCTTCCGTAGCCAAGTACAAGAAAGAGGGAAGCGATTTGCGGCTTTCGATCGTACTGGGGGCGACCAACTGCGGGATCTCTAGCAATTCGACCACTGGGGCTTCCGCTTCGAGGTCGGCTTGAGCGATCACGCTGTTGGTGGTACCGAGGTCGATGCCGACGACATACTTTGCGCTCATCGACTAAACCTCCACTTCAGCCGGGTTCAACACTTGGGCTTGGGCCAAGGTGCCGTTGAATTTTGGAACATCGCACTTGGTGGCTTTCCATCCTCGATGGACCAGCGTACCGCCGGAAGGTTTCTGGTTTTGCACGTTTCCTACCAGGCGGATCTCTACGGCATCGATGCTTTCAGGCAACTCGATTCGATTCCCTTCTTCCTCATCGCGAACGGGTTGGATGGCGAACAAGCGGTTGAGCGTCGCTTTGGTGTCGCGCTGCACGTCACGCACGGCGGCACCAATCTGGGCGTCTTCGTATTCCGAGAGGTCTTCCTGAAATAAATCAAGAAAGCGGGCCTCGCGTTGCAGCGTTGCCAATAGAACGAGGGCGTCGATCCCTTGCGGTGCCACTGGCTTCGGCTTAGGGGGAGGTGGTGGCGTCGCAGGCTTGGTTTCCTCTTTGGGAGGAGCCGGCAACGATAGCGTTTCCGCTCGTTTGGCGACGTCGGCATTGAACATGATTTGGAAAAAGAGCTTGAAAGCTAAACCGATACGGCCCATTCACTTCACTCTGAATTCGAGTTGGAGACGTGCTTGTTTCCACCTAACGGGGTGTCTAAGACGTTCCAACGTATCGGTAAGCGGTGACCCTTGCAATTGGCCCAAGCGGGGTGGCGAGAATGCCGCTGCTAAATCGGCTTACGGGGGTGATAATTTGTGCTAGAAAATACGGCGAACCGAAACGCCATTAGATGTTTCCTGACTGGGGAGCCGTTGATAGTATATGACTCCGCGCAGGCCGTTTGCTGCCTGCCTTTGCTTCGTGGAATAGATTCAGGCAACCGTCCATCATGGCCACTGACGCCGCCTCGCTAGAGGCAGCTTCTGTCCGTCGCGACCCGATCGTTCAAGCGACTCCATTTTTCTATGGCTGGGTAATGCTTGGTGTGGCGATGTTCACCCAGTATTGTACTAGCCCTGGTCAGACCTACGGTGTGGCCTTATTTAACAAATACATTGCCACTACGTTGGCGACCGCCACTTTTCAACAAGCACATCCCGGTGAAGCGGTCGTGCTTTCTAAAGAACTGATCGACGCCGAGATGGTGACGGTAACCACCGCCTATCTGTGGGGGACGATCTTGGCCGCGTTTCCGGTGCCCTGGATCGGAGCACTTGCCGACCGATGGGGTCTTCGAAAGACGATCGCGGCGATTGTGGCTTTGTTCGGTGTGGCTTGTATGTTCATGTCGCAGGTGCAAGGGTTCTACACGCTGTTCATCGGGTTCCTGGCGATCCGAACTTTGGGGCAAGGCTCTCTCACACTCCTGGCGACCAACACGGCCGATATGTGGTTTCAGCGGAAGCTGGGCTTCGCGAACGGTATTCGAAACCTTTCCGCTCCAATTGCGTTTGGTACCTTTCCCATAATTACGATCTTCCTGATCAACACCCTGGGATGGCAGCAGGCATACATAGCGCTGGGACTGGGCGTGTGGCTGATCATGTTCCCGATCCTGATTTTCATTTATCGAAATCAGCCGGAAGAAATAGGCCAACTTCCCGATGGCGACAAGCACGTCGTCCGCGAAGATGGTCAGAAGCACGATCCTGGCAAGATGTTCTTATTGCCGCAATTGGGCTTGGGGGACGCGATGATGACCCACTCGTTCTGGATTGTGCTGTCCTTTATGACGATGTGGGCAATGGTCGGAACGGCCCTCATGTTCATGGTGGTGCCATACATCGAGTCACGTGGTTTGACGGAAGATGACGCTCAGGTTGTCTTTTTGACCATGGCCGTCAGCATGGCGACTTGCCAGTTTTTCGGTGGCATCCTGGCCGATCGATTCCAGTTGAACTACTTGCTGGCAATCGGATCGATCATGCTGGGGATCGGGGTCTTAACCTATTTGGCGATCGACTCAGTGATCATGGCTGGCGTCTACGGACTAACCTTCGGTATGGCGCAAGGGGTTTCCAGTGCTGGCTCGAATTCCCTGCTGGCACGTTATTACGGTCGGGCTCATCTTGGGAAAATTAAAGGTTTCCAGATGATGTCGATCGTTGCGGGAAGTGCCGCTGGGCCATTTCTGATGACCCAAGGGAAAGAACTTTTGGGCAACTACGATAAAGTGCTGTGGTTGTTTGCTACCATGTTCCTGGTTCAGGCTGTAGCATGCTTCTTTGCGACGCCCCCGGCTGAACGCAAAGAAATCGCCGACCCTCATTCGCAATCGAATCTTCCTAACGTAAACCATGGCACGTCTCCATTTACGGGGCCTCCCTCCGGGAACCAACCGCAACCAGTTGTTCAAGCTGCTGATTGAGCAGGCAGACGTCCCTGGCAAAGAGATCGGCGCGATCGATCTGATCCGCCGTCAAGCGACCGTAGAACTGGACGAGGATCGAGCTCGTCGCGCGGTCAAGACCTTGCGCGAATTGATGCCGGAGGTCGACGCCTTCTCCGAGCCGGACCAGATTGAGTGGCCGCAATTATTTGAAAAGTTTCGGCGCTGGATGCAGTGGGAAGCGAACGAAGAGTCGCAACGGCTTGCCGAAGGTGTCCAGAAAGAGGGAACGCTCAAAGGACTGAAGCTGCACGAACAGTGGTCGGCGCTTGCGGGACGGGTGATCTGTAAGTTTCGACCCAAGACTCAAGGGACCTCGCTGCCACCTCATCGCTTTCGCAGCGGATCGCCTGTTCTGTTAAAGGATGTCGAAAATAACCAGATTCGCGGCCTGGTCGCTTCGGTACGTGATGGTTCTATCGAAGTTGTCACGCAAGACTTCCTGGAAAACGACGACGATCTTTACTCCCTGATTCCCAGTAACGACGAAGTCACACGGCGACGGATGGAGTTCGCCATCAAGCGGGCCGCCAGTGCGCAGGGAAATCGACTGGCCGAGCTACGCGACGTATTACTTGGGGAAGCGATACCAACGTTCGATTTGTCCGCCACCTTGCCTCAGCGATCACGGGAGCTGAATGATTCGCAGTGGGAGGCCGTACAAAACGCACTTCGGGCAAACGATGTCGCCGTGATTCATGGCCCGCCGGGGACCGGAAAAACGGTGACCCTATCCCATTTGATTCGAGCGTTGGTCGATCGCGGTGAACGCGTTCTGGCGTGTGCTCCGAGCAACCTGGCCGTCGACAACTTGATGCTGCGTCTACTCGCACAAGGCGTCAAGGCGGTCCGGCTGGGACATCCAGCCCGCGTGTCGGAACAGCTCCACGATGCAACGCTCGACTATCTGGCCCGCTCGCATACCGATGCCAAATTGGCGGAGAAGCTGATTCGCGAAGGGCAAGCGAAGATGCGGAGTGCCGGTCGTTACACGCGGGCCAAGCCAGCTCCCGGTGAGCGTGCCGCGTTGCGTGAGGAAGCACGCAGTTTGTTCGATGATGCGCAGCGACTTCAGCGACAAACGCTCGACCAGATACTTTCCGGCGCGGATGTCTTATGTACGACCCTTACCGGGATCGACGACGATCTTCTCGCGGGAAGGCGGTTCGAAACCGTGGTGATTGACGAAGCTTGCCAAGCGGTCGAGCCGGCTTGTTGGATTCCCCTTTCTCGAGCCGACCGCGTGATCCTGGCCGGCGACCACTGCCAGCTTCCGCCGACGATCCTCTCTCAGGAAGCGGCCGCCGAAGGGTTTGCTGAAAGCATGCAAGAGCGGGTCGTGCGGCAGACGCCCGATGTGGCTAAGCTTCTGCAACGGCAATATCGGATGCACGCCTCGATCATGGATTTCAGCAGTCAGGAGTTTTACGACTGCCTGTTGGAGGCGGACGACGCCGTTGCCACGCACGACTTGCAACCGCTGCTGGGGGACGGAGCTTATGTCGACGTGAAGCCTTGGCAGTACTTCGACACGGCTGGCGCTGACTTTCAGGAAGAGGAAGACGACGCAACGTCGAGTCGAGTGAACGATGCCGAGGCCCGATTTGTCGCCAAAAAGGCCCAGCAGTTGATCGAAGCGGGTATGGAGCCGGAAGCAATTTCGGTGATCTCGCCGTACGCGGCGCAGGTCCAACGACTTCGGAACTTACTTCCAGCGGGGGTCGAGGCGGATACGGTCGATGGTTTTCAGGGCCGCGAGAACGAAGCCGTAATCATTTCGCTTGTCCGGTCGAATACGAACGGGGAAATCGGTTTCTTGCTCGATACGCGTCGTATGAACGTCGCGTTGACCCGAGCTCGCCGCAAACTGATTGTGGTGGGAGATAGTTCGACGATCGGTGGTAACTTGTTCTATGAGCGGTTCTTACAGTACACCGAGGCGGTCGATGGCTATCACACGGTTTGGGAAGAAATGGACTGATTCCCAATAACCGGCTGTTAGCGGGGCGTTCTGTCACTTTGCCTCGAAACCAATTTCAGGTATCATTAGATGCTTGTCTCTACGTCCAGGACCACCCTGCCGACCTGGATTTTTGCGAAGAATATTCCATTTGGATTCCATACCCTACGAGGAAAATGCATGAGTGCTCGTAATCGCGTCTCGCGACGTCAGTTTCTCAAGACTTCGAGTGTGGTAGCTGGTCTGGCGACGGCTCCCCTCTTCATTCCAGCGACCGCTTTTGGTGCCAACGAACGTATTCAGACCGGGCACATTGGTGTTGGTGGCATGGGACGCGGTAACCTCGGTAAGTTCATCAACAACGCCGTGGCTGTGTGTGACGTCGATTCCAAGCATGCCGAACAAGCCGCGAAGATGGTTCGAGACAAGAAGGGCAAGTGCGATGTCTATGGTGACTACCGCGAAGTCCTTGATCGCAAAGATATCGATGCCGTCGTGATTTGTACTCCAGATCATTGGCACGCGATTCCAACCATTCATGCATGCGAAGCCGGCAAAGATGTTTACTGCGAAAAGCCACTTTCGCTGACCATCAATGAAGGTCGCAAGATGGTCGAAGCTGCCCGCGCCAACAAACGCGTTGTGCAGACGGGTTCGATGCAGCGTTCGTCCAACGAATTCCACCGAGCCTGCGAACTGGTCCGCAACGGATATATTGGTAAGGTCCACACCGTACATGTTGGACTGGCCAATGCAAATGACCCAGGTAAGCTCCCGGCCGACAGCAAGCCGCCGGAAGAATTGAACTACGATTACTGGCTCGGCCCAGCTCCTGAGCGTCCCTACAACGAAAAGCGAGTTCACTACAACTTCCGCTTCTGGTGGGATTACTCAGGCGGTCAGATGACTAACTGGGGTGCTCACCACATCGATATCGCCCACTGGGGACTTGGCAAGGACGATAGCGGCCCGTTGTCGGTTCATGCGGAACAAGTCGAGTTCCATCCGGAAGGCTATCACGAAGTGCCTGAAGCTTGTCGTATTACGTACGACTACGGTGAGGGCGTGACCATGATTGTCGGCCAAGGTCAAAAAGACATTAAAATGGGAACCCGTTTCATCGGTGACAAGGGCGAGATCTACGTCAACCGTGGCGTGTTCAAGCCGTCGTCGGAAGAGATCGGCGCGATCCAGCTGAAGGACTCCGACGTTCAGCTTTACAAGAGCCGAAATCACCAGAAGGATTTCCTCGAGTGCATCGTGTCGCGCGAAAAGCCGATCTGCGATGTCGAGATCGGTCACCGCACCGCGACCGCTTGCCATCTGGGCAACATCTCTTGTCGCTTGCAGCGTAAGATCGTTTGGGATCCGGTTTCGGAAAAGATTTCTGGTGATGAAGAAGCCGCCGCGATGACTCACCGGGCTCATCGTGCTCCGTACGTGCTTGGCTGATCGGTGGTTTTAAGACCAACCAGGAAGGCGGGATCAATTCGGTCCCGCCTTTCTTTTTGGCTATAATCAAACAACTCGCCGTTAGCAGTCTGTTGAATTTCTCAGATCGGCTACGTAATTGAGATTGGGGCGATTGCGGCGTTGTGAATTCCTCGACATATCTAGTGGATATGCCTGCGGACTCACGCCTTGCCCTCGCCCCGATCTCAATGACTCGCTAACGAAGCAGAAAATCAACAGACTGTTAAGATCCGCTTTGACTTCCTGCCACAATGAGGAAACTCCCTATCATGCTTCGCTCGCTCGTATGTCTCTCGCTGGTTGCTGTGTTTACAACGATGTCATTTGCCGAAGATGCCAAAGTGCCTGAAAGCATCGCTCGCTGGAAGAAAGACATGGACAAGTTCGCCGCCGCGGACAAGAAGAACCCAGTGATGCCAGGCGGCGTGGTATTCGTTGGTAGCAGCAGTATCCGGATGTGGGACTTGAAAAAGTCGTTCCCGGAGCTGGACGCGGTGAATCGTGGCTTTGGTGGTTCGCGACTTGAAGACTCAGTTTACTACGCCGATCAGATTATTCTTCCTTACAAGCCGAAGACTGTCGTCGTTTACGCTGGCGATAATGATATCGCGGCGAAGTACACCCCAGAGCAGATCCTCGAAGATTTTCAGGAGTTTGAAGCGAAGGTCCACAAGGAACTCCCAGAGACAGAGATCTTATACATCGCGGTGAAACCTAGTCTGTCTCGTTGGAAGATGATCGAGGAAGTGCGAGCGACCAATAAGCTGATCGCTGCTGAATGTGCCAAGACCGATCACTGTGAATTCATCGACATCGATGCCCCAATGCTAGGCGAAGATGGCAAGCCGCGAAAAGAACTGTTCAAGAACGATGGCCTGCATATGACCGACGAAGGTTACGTGATCTGGGCGAAAGAACTTGAGCCACATCTGGCAAACTAACGGAATATGGCAGTGCAGCGGATACGGCTAGGACTTTCTGAACCGAACGAAGCTGAGGTAAAATGCCATATCGCCGCGTCCCATTATCTCGCGCTTAGTTCCGTTGTCGGCCCTTACGACTTTCTGATGTTGTCGGAAGTGCGTCGTCGATTGCCGCGCGTACTGCTCCAGGCACCCACGACGCCGCTGGCCATCTTTCCCCTGGCGTTTGAGCCAAGCGACAAGAATGCGTGCGTCACCTACATTGGCGGGGGAGAAGTCCATCAGGGAATCTCCCCTTGGCCGAAGGCAAGCGATGGCGAACTGATGCCGTTTGTTGCGCAAATTGATCTCCGCGATGCTTATGGATATCGTGGCTGCCATGTTGCGATTCAAGTGTTTGGCAACCGGCAATGCGAGTTTGCATATCGCTGGGTCAATCAACTTCAAGTCTGGGAAACAGGCCCGGAGCTCAACGAGGCGCGTTTATTCGGGGACCAACCGATCGAGATTAGCACGTATCCGAGTGGATACGGGTATTTCGAGCTTGACGAAGACACGCAGCTCGAATGTGAAGAGAACTTCCCGGATCGACAGCTATTGAATCTGCCTATGTATCTAACGCCGCTGGGGCTGAGCATTGGGCCGACCCCCTTCCTACCTGCCCACTCGGTTTGTGACGGCGATTGGGATGGGCTGACGGTCTTAGCGACCATTCCGACCATTTATCCCCAAGCTGCACGACCATGCGAACTGTTTGGAAGAGCGGAGCCGTTGACTGATGACGAAGCCCAATCGCTTCAGATGGTCATCGGACCAAAGCAGGATGATGATAGTTTTGGAGTGCTATATGTCTGTCGGGCAGAAACGGACGAGGAGATCCACCTCCGATATGCCTCGCTTTAGAAGGTCGAGCGATGATACTCAAGAAACAAAAGACGCCTGATCGGTTGAATCAGGCGTCTTTTGTTTGATTTGCTTTGGGCTTAGGAAGCCAAGTCGCGATAAAACGGCGACTAGTCTTGAACCAACAGCTTTTCTTTCAAGGAGCGGCGTTCCGCACGCAGACGGGCTCGGCGCTTCAAGTCGCTCGGCTTTTCGTAATACTTGCGACGACGCATCTCTTTCTTGAGACCGCTACGCATGACCAACTTACCAAACCGACGAACTGCTTCTTGAATCGATTCCCTGTCGCGAACGAGTACCTTAACCATTGGTTACCTAAAGACTTCCTTATGGATTGATAGTTCGGCGTGCAGCCCAGGCCGCCGGAAAAAATCGTGTATTGAAAAACGCGCGTCACACAGGACGCTGCATGAACTTAAAGGCAAGCAGGTAATATACCGCCCGGGCCAGCGGTGCATCTAGTCCATTTAGGAAAAATCGCCCCCAGGAATGGCCTTTCTTGGGTAAACTTTGGTCAAAATGGGCTAAATGCGTTGATTTTGGGCCGGTTTTTCCCCCTACGGCAGGCCGTTAGTCGAATAGTTGGCCCTCGGCATACTCTTTGATGTATCCCTTCAAGCTTAGTTTTCGCATCGCACTGTCGCTGGTCATGTAGCGGATCTTACCGAAGATCTCCCGTTCCGGGCCCCAGGCTCGATCGTAACGACCAAGACACCAAAAAATGCCGCTGTAACTGTTGGGATTGCGGCCGTCGAGGGCGTACTTATTGTTCAAGTGGATCATCACCTTCGCGGCGTATTGCGGCGTGTTGGTCCAGTGTAGGATCTTTTTGCCCCATAGCATCCGCAAATAATTGTGAATGCGTCCATCTCGCACTAATTGCCTTTGTGCAGCATTCCAGAGAGGGTCGTGTGTCTTCGCGTGCTCGAACTCCTCGAGCGTGTATACATGCTCACGCTCGTCTTCTTTATGCTCTTCCAAGGTTTGCCGTGCCCAATCCGGCAGCGAGCGGTATTGGTCGTAGTCACCACGCAGGTGGCACATGTTGTAACCCAGTTCTCGCCAGGTGATGATCTCGTCGAGGAACGATTCGGCTCCGTCGCTCATGTTCCACCAGCCATCGCGAGAGCCGGTCACTTTTTCACTCAGCTGTGAAGGCTCCCATTTTTCTTGTTGGGTTAACTCGTGGAAGACTTCGTGAACCGAAAGATGACCGAAATGAAGATAGGGCGACAACTGGCTGACGCATTCGCTTTCGACGTCGTTGCGCTGCTCTGCGTATCGCTTGAGCCCTTCTTGCAGGAACCACTTCATTTGCTTTCGCGCAGCCTTCGCACCACCCATGGTTTCTACGGCAGGTACCTCGTGATCGATTGGCAATTCGGCGATGAATTTGCTCGGATCTTCTAATGTATCAGTGTCGATGGCAGGCCATTTCTTCTGAATGTCCGCAATCAGTTTGTTGTCGGCGGCCGGGAACGACTTGCCTGAGAGTGGATTTGCCTTTGGGGCATTCTCCAAATGTTTAGGGAGTTCTTTTTGCAGGAAGCGTCGAAAGCTATGTGCCCGAGGAAAGTCGCGATCGGCTGCCCGCATCGGTAAGAGGCCATTGCCGTCGATCGCTTCGAGTTTGACCTTTAGCTTCTTACCAACTGCTTCGACCATCCTCGGCAGGAAGAAGCAAGGGAAGTCGTCGGTCACCACAACGCAAGCGTCATCAGCGAGTGATTTCAACAGGCCTTTCGCTGCATCTTTCTTCGGCTCGACATAGGGATAGTAGATGACGGGGGCATCGGACATCGCAGCTCGGTTGTCACGCATCCCTTGCAACACAAAGGTATGCAAACGATCGCTGGCCCACTCGTAACCGACACGCAGCGCCTCGAAAATCACCAACGGTCGCTTCAACCTCTCCGCCCACCACGCGGCCCTTTGAAGCGAAAAATTCCAGTCGGTACGCCGATTGGCGATCATCCAATACAAGATGTACTTGCCGTCGTCACAGACTTCGGCTTGATTGATCTCGCGGATGCGAAGTTGCCACAACTCGGCCGACATGATGGATTCCTTTTCCAGGGGATTTTAATCAAAGGATTAACTGATATAAACCGCAACAATCCCGAGGGGGTTAACTGCGAGTCGCTGGAATATCGACCGAATTTCTGAAAAACGCTGGAAAAAAGGTTCGACGGTTGTTAATTTGCCCTCACCTCGCGAAAACCTCGCTTTACTCCTCCAAATGATGGCCGCGAATCATGATGCTCTTCCTGAAAATTGTCGCTGGTTTCTTCATCGCCTTTGTACTGTTGCTGGTCGTCGGCTTCTTTTTCATTCGCTGGAAGTTTCGTCGCTGGATTGATAAGTTTGCCGATGCTTTGAAAGAGGCAGCCGCAGGCGGTGTTCCTCCGTTCCGCATTCACCTCCGGAAGCGAGAGCGAGATGAGGAGGAGGACGAAGATGATTGGCTGGACGATGAAAACATCGAGGCCTTCAAGGCGCGATCTGCTGAATTCGAGAGCCTTGGCTTTACTAAGCTCGAGGATTACCACGTCGACGAGATCATGACCCAAATGCGGGTCTTCGTGGACGAGAAAACATGCACTTACGGCATTGTCTACAGTCATCCGCTGATCAAAGTCTGGTGTGATGTGGTCCGGAAGTATGAGGATGGAACAGGCTGGACGTTCGGAACGACCAAATACCACGGCATGGACATTCATCCAAAATCGACGCACCGATTCTTTCCTGACGAATCTTTGACCGAAGTGGTGACCAAGTTCAAAGAGGAAGCTCCCAGAGAAGACGCGATCCTCGCCACTAAGGAGGATTTTCCTGCCCTGTTCGAAAAGGCCTACGCCGAGGAAATGGATTGGCGAATCTCACGCGATGGACCTACGGAAGAAGAGATCCGTCGGATTGCCCAAATGAACGATGACGAGTGCACTGACGAACAAGTCCAACAGATTCAAACGCAATGGCGTATGGCGATCTCAGAGTTTCAGAAGGAACGCGTTCTCAAGCGATATCGCAAATCAGCCGAGCTCAACTCGTTTCAATGGGACCATCTCCAGAATTACGGTGTCGTCGTACACGACAAGATGCGGGCCGAAGAGTTGCTGGAAATCTTCGACGAGGAGTACTACCCGACCTCACCTGGCGAATCGGATGACGAGGACCTCGACGAGGAAGAACTTGAAATGCGGGCCGAGTGGGAAAAGCGTCTGCGTGAGTTGCGAGCCGCCTTGCAGCAGGGACCTCCACAACAGGTGTTCCGTAACTTGGTCGAAATCGGCAATGGGGAGTCTACCGACCAATGGGAATTCCAGTCCTCCGTCACGGAACCGATCGCTGCTGATATCTGGATTCGAACTTACGGCGACGAAGATTCGGATGCCTGGGACGACGACGAGTAATGGTGCACACTACAGCCTACCGAGGATTCGTCGCAAGCAACGTTCTAGCTGGGGATCGCGGAAGTGGTAGTCGCTTGTTTCGAGGACTGTCGGTTCCATGCGGCAACTGGCAAGGAGGAGATCGTCTGCCATTTCTCCGAGCAGCAAATGAAGAGCGAATTCTGGAACGGGGAATGGCGTAGGACGCGATAGCACTTTGCCTAGGATCTGGGTGAACTCGCAATTGGTGACTGGTTTGGGAGAACTGAGATTCACTGGGCCGTGGATTGAATCGTTCATTAAAATGTGATGCAATCCGCCAATCACGTCGTCGAGCGAAATCCAACTCCAATACTGTTTGCCGCTACCAACACGGCCGCCGACAGCAAACTTGAACGGGGTCAGCATCTGCGCGAGGGCTCCACCCTTCGGGCTGAGCACCATGCCCAGCCGTGCGTGAGCGACACGAATACCCGCGTCGCGGGCTGGATTGGCCGCCGCTTCCCACTCTTGACAAACATCCGGGAGAAAGCCCTCCCCTGCCGGCGAATTCTCTGTGAGGATCTCATCGCCACGGTCGCCGTAGAACCCCATCGCGGAAGCACAGACCAACGCCTTGGGCGGGTTTTGAAGTTTCGCCAGCGTCTCACTCAGTAGTTTTGTTCCTTCTATGCGAGATTGGCGGATCGCTTGTTTCTTGCTGTCCGTCCATCGCCCCACGATGCTTTCGCCTGCCAAATGGATGACCGCATCGATCCCTTCCAGAGCAGCGACGTCGATTTCATGATTTTTGATGTCCCAGCGAATGGTGTTCGGGCCGTCGCTTCGCGAAACCTTGACCACTTCATGGCCGCCAGTGGAAAGAAACGGAGCGAGTTGGGAACCGACCAGCCCGGACGCACCGGTGATGGCAATCTTCATGGTGGGATGTTCCTGGTACTTTGCGTGCGCCATCAAATCGAAGGTGGTTGTGTCGTGGCGATAGCGAAACATTTGCAGCAACATCTGTTCCACTTGCGATTTCCCGAAACGCTCGCCTAGTGATCCCCCGGGAATTCGGTAGTCGACTTCGTCTTCCAACACGCAATGATCGCCGTCGACCGGTGAGAAGCGGTGCGTATGTTCCCAGCGAGCGAATGGGCCGGAAACCTGGCGATCGCGGAAATAATCGTTGTGGTGTAGTTCGGTGTGTTCGGCGACCCAGTTGATCGGAATGCCGCCCAATCGCATTCGCATAACAACACGACTACCAGGTTCAATGGAATTGGCACGCTTGAGGATTCGCACGTTCTCCCAAGGCGGAATGAGCCTATCAAGCGCCCCTGGACGCTCGTGCCAGCGAAAAGCCTGATCGACGGTCACCGGAATTTTGCTGCGAAATGTAAACATGCCAATCATTCCCCAAAAAGTCCTCCACTCGGCTTCAACCGCTTGGATGAAGGGGCTTTAACACCTGAATTCTACCCGGCGGCGGGGGTTATCACAAAAAAAAGGCCCCGACCGTAAGTGGTGGGGCCTTGTGAATTTAGGAACGAAATAGCTACTTCGTGGCTCAGACCGAGACGCTATCAAGCTTGGCGATGATGGCATCGGCGAATTCCGTCGTCGAGGCGGTACCCTTCATGTCGCCGGTCAGAGTCTTTCCTTCCTCAAGCACGCTGAATAGCGATGCCTCGATCTTCTTGGCGGCCTCAGTCTCGCCCATGTGTTTCAGCATCATCGTGCCGCTTAGCAGCAGCGCGGTTGGATTCGCAAGGTTTTTGCCTGCAATGTCAGGAGCCGTGCCATGAACGGCCTCGAACACGGCGGCGTCTTCTCCTAGGTTACCGCTCGGCGTAACTCCCAGTCCGCCAACTAAACCGCTGGCCAAGTCCGAGAGGATGTCACCGAACAGGTTTTCCATGACCAGCACGTCGAATTGATGTGGGTTCATCACCATCTTCATCGCGGCCGCATCCACAATGCACTCGTCGTACTCGACATCGGGGTAATCCTGGGCGACTTCGCCGCAAGTCTTCAGAAAGAGCCCATCGCTCAGCTTCAGAATATTGGCCTTATGGATACAGGTCACTTTCTTACGGCCCAGGCTACGTGCGGTCTCAAAGGCAAACTTGGCGATTCGCCGCGAACCCGTTTCAGTGACGACCCGTAAACTCTCGACTACGCCTGGAACGACGGTATGTTCCAGACCACTGTAGAGGCCTTCGGTGTTCTCGCGAACGACAATCAAGTCGACGTCCTCGAATGGAGCGGGCACCCCTTTCAGCGTCTTAGCAGGGCGGTAGTTCGCGTACAGTTGCAGTTCTTTTCGCAGCGATACATTTACGCTACGGAAACCCGTTCCACTGGCGGTCGCCAAGGGGCCTTTGAGGGCCAATTTGGTTTGACGAATGTTGTCGAGTGTTTCCTGAGGAAGCGGATCGCCGTGCTTCTCGTAAGAGCTCAGCCCGGCAGCGCAGGGAATCCATTCGATACCGACGCCCGCTGCCGCGATGATCTCGCGTACGGCGTTGGTTATTTCTGGTCCGATGCCATCTCCGGAAAGCAGGCAAACCTGATGTGTCATGAAATTACTCCAAGATGTTCCGAGGATGGATGGATCGACGCGCCAGTAAGAAACGTGAATCGAAATTACTGGTCGCGTTGTAAGCCGCTTCTCCCATTTAAGATAGGGAGCCTGCTCGGGAAGTCGAGGCCATGTTTGGAAGCTTCCTCGGCGAGTTGTAAAGTGGCGAATCGAAACGTTTGGCAATACGCCCCAAGGTGAAGCATTGCGGCACCGCGATTACCGTTACGCCTCCTTGGCGATTTCCAATGGAAACTAAAAAACTTCTCACCAACACGAAGCAGGTCTCGTGAACGCCTGCCAAGCAATCCCATGCGATTCGGCTGATTTCACTCGGCGAGTTCTTTGGGGCGTAGGATGGTGACGAACTGCCACGACTGATTGGCGTGCAGCAAGTTGCGCCAATCCGAAGTTTCGTTTTGGAATAACGCGGCGTTGGCGGTTGTCATGCGTAAGTTTTGATTCGACAATTGACTAACCGCTAATTCCCAACCAGGATTGTGACCGATGATCAAGGAAGTCTGGCAATCTTCCGGCAAGTTTTCGATCGCAGCCTGGATGTCGGCGGGCGATCCATGATAAAGAGATTTCGAGGAAACCACCTGGCGAACATCGGAGAAGGTGCTTGCCATCAACTCCCAGGTTTGGGTGGTTCTCAGGGCCGCCGAGTGAACCACAATATCGGGGTTCCAACCTAGACTGGCGATGGCCGCAGCAATGCGTGGGGCGTCGCGCAACCCTCGGCGATTTAAGGGGCGATCAAAATCGGCTACATCATCTTCCCAAGAACTCTTGGCGTGCCGCATCAGGATCATTCGTTTCATGCGTGGGACTTTCTGGTCTTGATTGGGCCGGCTTGCCGGGAAGCGATAGGTCAGCGACCTTGTGTAGTTCCCATCACGAAACATTCGCGATGTCAGCCAGCCCGATCCTTTATTGTGCCCCTTTGTATCGCCTAGGGGTATGTGCCCCGTCGAACTTTTGACGCGAGGATGGAATCAACATGAGTCAGCACCCTTCTGAAGCAACGACCGAATCTTTGGGAACCCCGCAAGAAAGCGGTGACGAGCAAGCTCGCGTTGCTGCGATTGATATCGGATCAAACAGCATGCGGTTAGTCGTCGCGCAGATTTTGCCCGGCTTCGACTACCGAGTGTTGGACGAAGAACGTGAGTCGACCCGCCTTGCTCACAGCTTGGCAGTTAATGGAAAACTTGATGAAGGGGCGATCGAACTTTCGCTCGCGGCTCTGAGGCGTTTCAAAAAAATTGCCGAAGGATTTGGTGTTTACGACATTCGTACGATTGCCACGTGTGCGGTGCGGGAAGCGAGCAACGGGGAAGAGTTTTGCCGTCGTGCCCAGGAGGAAGAGGGCATCCAGATCGAAGTCATTTCTTCGGAGATGGAAGGCCAACTGGCGTTCAAGAGCGTTGCCCAAGCGTTTGACATTCGTGATATGAACGTCGCGATCGCCGACATCGGCGGCGGGAGCACGGAAGTCGTGTATGCTTGCGGCGGTCACGTCGAAGAGATCTTTCCGACCCATCTGGGTTGTGTGCGAGTGACTGAAGAGTTCGGTATTAATGACGAGCTTTTCACTACGCCCGACAGCTTGAAGCGGCTGATTACCGGAATCGATAAGGAACTAAAACCGCTGGTGAAGAAGCGACCGTTCGTGCCGCAGGTATTGTTCGGTACCGGCGGGACCTTCACCACGTTGGCCAGCATGTTGATGATGCAGCGTGGGGAAGTCGGCCAAGTAGAATGGGGTTATCGTGTCCATCGAGCGGACGTGAGTCACATGCTCGATCAACTCAGCAAAATGACACTTAAGCAGCGTAAGTCCCTGCCTGGGCTAAGTGCTGATCGAGCCGATATTATTGTGGCCGGTATCGCGATTATCGATCGCTTAATGCATCGAATGGACGTCAACATGTTGCGGATTCACGATCGAGGTATCCGCGACGGTTTGATGCTCTCGATGATCGAGGATCTTCAGCCGGGATTGGGAACGGAAAAAGCAGCCGCTGAGGAACTGCGTCGACTCGAGGCGATGGAAGCATTCTCGCGTAGCTGCGGCGTCGACATGATCCATACCCGGCATGTGGCGAACCTGGCAGTGAAGTTGTTTCAGCAACTTGCCCCTATTTTTGATCTCAAAGAATCGGACGACGAGACGATCTTTGCCTCGGCTATGTTGCAGGACGTCGGATACCTGATCAACTACGAAAAGCACCATAAGCACAGCTATAGCTTAATCTTGAATAGCCAACTCCCCGGTTTTTCGCGGCATGCGTTGGAAATTGTGGCCAACGTCGCTCGGTACCATCGTGGAGCAAATCCGAAAAAGAAGCATGGAAACTTCACCCGTTTGAGCGACAATGATCAGTTACGAGTGAAGCAATTGGCCGCCATCCTGCGAATTGCCGGGGCGCTCGATCGGAGCCATCGGCAGCAGGTTTCCAAGGTGGAGGTAGTTGCTCACCCAGATCATATCTTTGTGACGGTCGAGGCCACCGGCGATCCAGAAGTCGATTTGTGGGCGGCCCGATCGCGAACCGAGCTATTCGGCAAGGCATTCGATACGGATATCCGTTTCGGACTTCGCCGCCCAGCAGCGAGTAGCGTATCCAGCGAACTGAGTTGATTTCCATGTCAAAGAACGGCAAGTGGTTGGGAGACGTTGAGCCAGGGCATTCCATTTCGGATGTCGCGCGCGAAGCGATTTCGACCCGGTCTTCGAGGATGCTCGAGATCCTGCCGTTGGCGGCTAAGAAATGGAAGGACGATGTCGAGTACGTCCATCATCTAAGAACGTGGTCGCGGCGGACGCAATCGGCACTCCAATTGTTCGCATCGCTTCTTCCGATGAAGCGTTCGACTAGTTTGCGGAAGGCAACGCAACATCTCCGAAAAGCGGGCGGCAGTGCCCGCGACCTGGATGTTTTCATCAAGCGAATTCGCAAGTCGAAGTTCGATTTTAAGGATGGAGAACGGGAGGAAGTCTTGGGCTTCCTCAGCAAGCTGCGTAAACGAGCCCAAGCGAAGATTGTGGAAGCGAATCATTGGGCGGAAGATGAGCAACTAGCGAAGAAGTTTCAGAAGCTGGTGAAACATATTCGGTGGCGTGAAGTGGCGGATGAGGAGTCGGTGGAAACGATTGCTCCCACATTACTCGAGCCGATGCTGGTCCGATTCTTCCATTTTTCGCAACAGTTGAACGAATCGCCGGAGTCGCTCCATCAAATGCGTATCGAGGGTAAGAAGGCTCGCTACGCCATGGAACTGGTCGAAGGTGGTTTTCCCCCAAGCTTCCGTAAGGAACTGTACCCCGCATTTGAGGAGGTGCAATCAAGACTGGGCGTGATCAACGATCATCACACAGCGATCGAAAAGATCCGTGGGTGGCAGGCTGAAACATCAGCCAAGAAATTTCCCGACGCGCTCTTGCGGATGGTTAAACAAGAGCAGGCTCAGTTCGACTGCAAAGCAGACGCATTTCGAGAATGGTGGACCCACGAGCGTGCTATGGAACTAAAGCACCTCTTCGATCGCTACTTGGGTGGCCTCGGGATGCCGGTTGCCGAAGCGTAGTTCACAAAACACAATCGCCAAATCAGGTTGGCGGATTTTCACGAACCAGCTGGCTGATCTGCTTGAACTCAGGCGTGCCCGCGACTCGGCACCACTCGAACAGCACGGCTTCAGTGGTTGTTAGCGTGACTCCGCTCGATTCCATGCGGCGCAAAGCAATCCGTTTATCTTGTCGGAATCGCGAGCCAATCGCGTCTACCACAAGCAAAACATCGTAACCGAGCGCCACGAGATCGAGCGCCGTTTGTTGCACGCAGACGTGAGCCTCGATGCCAGCAATCAAAATCTTCGGCCGCTGCAATTTTGCTAGCTGATCTGAAAGGCAAGCGCAGCTACTGAACTCGAGTTTCTCGGGTAGCGTTCCCATTCGCTCGGCCAGTTCCGGCACCGTCGATCCCAGTCCTTTCGGATACTGCTCGGTTCCGAGTACGGGCACTTTGAGGATCGCCGCCCCATCCAATAGACGCCTCGTGTTCCACAAGACAGGTCCGCAAGTGTCGATCGAAGGAAGGAGCTTTTCCTGCATGTCGATGACCAATAGGGCCGTGTTCAACGGGGTCATCAGCAGCGGATTATTCATTGGGTCGGGCATGATAGGTAACGCAAGACAAACGTGAGTTGTGAGATGCTCCTAGCCGCTGAGCCCATTTTGCGACACAATACACGGCGAAGACATCAACTCGTAATTGTTATCGAAATCACGCACGCGAGGCATCCCGCATGAGAATTCGTTCGACCACCATTCTAGCCGTTCGCCATAACGGCGAAGTTGCGATTGGCGGCGATGGTCAAGTTACCATGAACACCAGTGTGATGAAATCGGACGCCTCAAAGATTCGCCCATTGATGGGTGGTAAAGTATGGTGCGGCTTCGCAGGCTCGACGGCCGATGCATTCGCCCTAATGGAACGTTTCGAGTCGATGCTGAAGGACTATCCCGGTAACGTTCCTAAGGCAGCGACCGAACTTGCCAAGCAGTGGCGGACCGATCGGGCTATGCGTCGCCTGGAAGCACTAATGGTTGTGGTCGATGCACAACAAACACTATTGCTTTCAGGAACGGGTGATGTGATTCAGCCGACCGATGGAATTCTTGGTATCGGATCGGGCGGCAACTATGCGACGGCGGCGGCCAAGGCCTTGGTCAAACACAGTCAGCTATCCGCGGAAGAGATCGTCGGCGAGAGCTTGAAGATTGCTGCTGCGATTGATATTTACACCAACGACAACATCAAAATTCACCGCGTGGAGAATGACTAATGCCGAAAGCTCATCAGGAACTGACGCCACGCGAAGTCGTAAGAATGCTTGATGCCGATATTGTTGGGCAAAACGATGCCAAACGAGCCGTTGCGATTGCGGTTCGGAATCGTTGGCGTCGAAAGCACTTGCCGGAAGAACTTCAGCACGAAGTTTCACCGAAGAACATTTTGATGATCGGTCCGACCGGGGTCGGTAAGACCGAGATTGCCCGACGCCTAGCCAAATTAACGGGGGCTCCTTTCATCAAGATCGAGGCGACCAAGTTTACCGAAGTCGGCTACTATGGCCGTGACGTCGAGAGCATGATTCGTGAACTGGTCGACAATGCCATTGGAATCGTCCGTGAGACCGAGAAGGAAAAGGTCGAAGCGGAAGCGAAAACTCGTGCCGAGAAACGTCTGCTTGATCAACTGATCTCCCCCCGCCCTCCGCATACGGCTACCGAACCTGAAGAGCAGGAAAAGCACGAGCGCTCGCGTCAGCGAATGAAAGAGATGCTGGAAGCGGGACAGTTGGAAGACCGCAAGGTCGAACTAACCATCGAGCAAAAATCCTCGCCGGTAATGCTGGGGGGGATGGGGCTCGAGCAAATGGACATGGACTTCCAAGGAATGCTTGAGAAGATCATGCCGAAGAACTCGACTCGTCGCGAAATGACGGTGGCCGATGCTCGCAAGGTAATGATCGAGCAAGAGACCGAATCGCTGCTCGACAAAGAACGCATCCACGACGCCGCGATTCAGTTGGCCGAGAACTTGGGGATGATCTTCCTGGACGAGATCGACAAAATTGTGGCCAACGAAGGCAAAGGGGGCGCGGATGTTTCCCGGCAAGGGGTGCAACGCGACTTGCTGCCGATCGTAGAAGGGACAATGGTCCAAACGAAATATGGCTACGTGAACACAGATCATATCATGTTCATTGCAGCAGGGGCGTTTCACAAAGTGAGTCCCAGTGACTTGATGCCGGAATTGCAAGGTCGTTTCCCGATTCGCGTCGAGCTAACCGATTTGACGAAGGAAGACTTCGTACGCATATTGACTGAGCCCAAGTCTTCTTTGACGCGGCAGTACGTCGAATTAATGAAGACGGAGGAAGTGCTAGTCAACTTCACCGATGATGCCTTGGAAGAGATCGCCTCGTACGCGTATCAAGTCAATCAGACGACTCAAAACATTGGGGCGCGGCGTCTGTACACGATCATGGAGCGGTTACTGGAAGAACTGAGCTTCGAGGCACCTGAGATGAAGTACGCCACGGTCGAAGTCAACGCAAGCTACGTCAAGCAGCGACTCGACGATGTCAGCAAGGATGAAGATCTCAGCCGGTTTATTCTGTAATTGTGTTTGCAGTTTTCAGCGATGAGACTGTTTGCAGTACGCTGAGTTGTTGCTTTCCGTCCTGATTAGCCGAAGCCCCGCTGGGGGCTTTGAGCGGACGTCAGTGCCGTCAAGTTTTCTGGATCGCGTCTTGGATTTGGGTGGGTACCGTTTCCAATTGCTTGCCAACCGAAGTGACGGTGAATTGGCGGCAGGTTTCCCCCAAGACTTCGATGTCGACGCGAAGGTGATCGCGTGGCAAACAATTGGCGACGCGATCAGCCCATTCCAATAGCGTGATTCCGTCAGAGTCGAAATACTCTTCCGGGCCAAGTTCTAAAAACTCGTCATCATCTTTGATGCGATAAACGTCGAAGTGGTAGAGTGTTTTGCCGCCAAAATACCGCTGCATGATCACAAAGGTCGGGCTAATGACGTCTTCTGCCGGAATACCCAAGGCACTGGCCATCGCTTTCACCAAGCGTGTCTTGCCTGCACCTAGCGTTCCGTTCAACGATACGACCGTCCCTGGCGGAATGATACCTGCCAGGACTTCCCCCAGTTTTTGGGTCTCTTGTTCGCTGGTTGCTTCCCAGGTAATTGTGCTCATTGCTTGCTACAAGATCGATCTATTAGTGAGAGAAACCTTCCGGCAAAAGCGGCTGCCGTGTGCCATCGTCACCGAGCATAGTTAGCTCGCGCTCAGGGCGAATTGTGCCAATTCTCGTAATTGGTGTCGCGTTCGTCCACTGGGCCAGCAGTTGGTCGGCATCAGCTGCCGGAACAGTAAACAATAACTCAAAGTCTTCCCCATCGTTAAGACCGTGCCACCAGACCGGTTTCCCGGACTTCTGGCTTAATTGCTGCGCCGCCGCAGTCAGTGGGAGTTGGCGAACATCGATTTCGGCTCCCACACTACTCTGCTTGCATAGTCGAGGCAGGTCGATTGAAATGCCATCACTGATGTCCATGCCTGCGGTCAGACCGCAAGTTTGTGTCAGGGCGAGGGCCTCGTCAACGCGGGGTATGAAGTCAAGGTGATGCCCCAGGATGCTTCCTCCTAGGCTGCCGGTCACAAATATCGCGTCCCCTGGCTGGGCTCCTTGCCGCAGCAACGGTTTAGCGAAGGGACATCGGCCTAGGACGGTAATACTGACCGCCACTTTGCCGGGCCAGCTATTGGTATCACCCCCAATGATCGGGCAATTGAACTGCTCGCCGAGTTTGGCTGCGCCTTGGTAGATGCCCTGAGCGAGCTCGAGCGAAGCCTCACCACCTGGCAGAAGCAGTGTTAGTAGCGCGCCGACAGGTTGGCAGGCCATCGCCGCGATGTCGCTCAGATTGATCGCCAGGGCCTTACGGCCGATCTGCTGTGGCGTGACCTCAGCGAGATGAAAATCTGTCTCGTCGGAAATAAGATCAGTGCAGACAACCAGCTTGGAATCGGCTGGCCAAGCAAGCACGGCTGCATCGTCACCGATCCCCAGGCCATCGGTCGGCAAAGTCTGTTTCTGATTGGCAAGAAATTGAAGGAACGCTTGCTCCATGGAATCGTATCTCGAAATTGCGAGGCCAGATGTGAGGGCAAAGGAGATTGACATGGGAAGCCAATTTGGGCTTACCTCAACCTTAGCAAGCCAAAGCGGAACTGCCTATCGACGCGCCGTTTCGAAATACGAAAAGCCGCCCTTAGGAAAGGCGGCTCTTCGCAGAGAAATTTGCTGCTAACAGCAAAGAAGGTTTATCGTTGTGTAATCTGTTGGGTCGCGGCTAAGCTGATGTCGCCGTAAAGCGTGTCGCGTTCTCGCAAGATGTAGAAGCGAATTGCACCACGCTGGGTGACCGACTTGTTCTTGAGGATATAGTCAAGATTCTCATACGAGATCGTTTCCCAGTCGTGCATCCCGACCAGGATGTCGCCGATCTGGATGCCTTCGGTTTCGGCCGGGCTGCCAGCACGAACGGCGACCACTTGCAGGCCACCACGGTAGCGGCTGGCCAGTTGAGCGAATTCTTGTTCTGGCATCGACTTGACACGCACGCCCATCGTTCGCCAGGCCAGGTCTGAAACGTTGGTCGCTCCGCTAAGGCTCTTAGTGACTAGAGCAAGCTGTTTGCCGAGTTCGTCTGTGCGATCGACTTCCAGCGAAATCTCTTCCCCGAGCGATCGATTTAGCAGAGCCAATTCAACGTCGAGTTGACGTTCGATCTTCTGAGTGCCGATTGAGGTGAGAGTATCGCCAATTCGTAGGCCGGCGGCGTCTGCGGGGCTGTCTTTCTCGATGCCAGTGATCTTAAAGATCGGCGTCTCACCTTCGTAGACGGTTTTGCCGCGAATGCCGTGAAACTGATCGCTCATTCGCTCCGTTGACATCATGCGAGCCGAGATCTCCATCACCGTATCAACCGGAATGGCGAAGCCGATGCCCTGAGCACCAACGCGAACCGCCACATTGATACCAATCATCTGACCATCGATGTTCAGCAATGGGCCCCCAGAATTGCCTGGGTTGATGCTGGCATCGGTTTGGATCAGATCATCATACTTCTGGTTTTCGGTCACCTGAACGCTGCGATGCAAGGCACTGATGATGCCGCGAGTTACTGAGTTCTCATAGCCATAGGCATTTCCAACAGCGATTACTGTTTCGCCTGGCATAAGGTCGGTCGAGCGACCAATGTTGATGCATGGCAGATCTTTGCTGGCATCGACTTTGATGACGGCCAAGTCAGTCGTCAGGTCGTGGGCGATCAGGCGAGCGATCATCGTCTCGCCGTTGGAGAATGTTACCTGGATACGGCGAACGCCGTCGACCACATGATGGTTTGTGACAATGAAGCCGCGATGGTCGATGACCACGCCGGTTCCCATGCCATTAACTTGACGGGGCGTATCGCCTCCAACAGCACTAACGGTGGAGACCGTCTTGTGACCGTGGATGTTGACGATGGAGTCCTTCACCGACTGAACCGCTTTGACAATTGGTGTCATACGGAGTTCGGATGCCGTAGCCGTACTGCCAGGGATGGCAGTACAGAAGCACATCGTCATCACAAGCCAAAGCCAGCAAAGACGAAGGGCGAGGATACTCAAGGAGGGTGAACGCATAGATCTCTCGTCTTTCGGCAACCCGGAGCGTCGTCGATACTTTATTCGATAGCACCGCGGCTCCAATCAAAGTATGCGATTGGCAGAGAGATGGATCAGCGGGCCGAAAGGTGTCATCGGAACTCTTGGCATGGTCGCTTCATCCCTCCCGGGTTGGGCCGCAGAGTCAACCTAAATTGACATGAAGTAGCTGCTTCATGCGCTAACTATGCGGGTTATGGAAAGATGGCGATGACAGCATCGCTGGTTGAATCAACGCCTACTTAACTGTTCGTTCGAAGCAGGCGGACAGAGCGAGGTAAGTTCCCAAGATCCTAGGGACCAATTTCGATCGAGAAGTGGTAGTCCGCCGTCGGCGAGACTATAGGCTCGGCAGTGACATTGATTCGCATCGGCGAATTCGTGGAAAGAGGACGTGCGATGCGAATGTCATCAGGCAGTGGAGCTGGAGCCCCAGCCTCTTTATCAGAAACGCCTGGTTGGATGTCGGCCGGCGGAGGAACCGGCATGGGCTGACCGCTCCGGCTTGGCAACATTCCTGGTGCATCCTCGTCGTAAACTACCGGCTGAGCAAACACCGGACGTGTAGGCACTGGATGGAACTTAGGGCGCGGAGGAATCTTTGGCGCAACAACCGGTTCACGACGAGGCCAATGAAACAGGCCATGGAGCCTCCCGCGCAAGTTCGCCAACATCGAGGCATGAGGCACACAAATTTCGGCGTTGCTGACCATTAGATCCGCAGAAGGTGCGTCACACACTTCCTCCTGTGTCGGTTCCGGCAGTGGAGCCATTGAGGTGACTTCGGGTTCCAACGTTGCGAGCGGCTCGACTTCTTCGGTCGGTGGTGGTTCCAGGTCGGGTAGCTGCTCGGCCAGTATTGGAACTTTCTGCGGTTGAGCCGCAGGCGTGGGCTGAGAGGCCATGTGACGATGCGCATCGTCGTATCGCACCGAGACACATCCTGCTTGAAGCAGAAGTGCTACGGCGAGAACACGGACGATTTTGCAGTCCAAACGCATCGCGGAGGCCACCCCCTGGCATACGTCGATGATTATGGTGCCACCCAACATTAGGAAGCACATTCTCATCTATCGGAGTTTGCCAGCGGAATCTTTTGCGTAACCGGCAAAGTCTGCCAGTTCGTCAAGTGATAGCAAGCGAACGGTTACAGACGACGAAGATGAAACCCACCATCGACATTGAAGCGTTCCCCCGTGCTGAACGGAAAGTAGTCAGCGCAGATGGCCGAGACTGCCTTGGCGACGTCCTCCGGTTGACCCCAACGATGAATTGGCGTGAGGCCAGCTTCGATTTGCTTGTCGTACTTCTCTTTCACCGGACCGGTCATGTCAGTAGCGATCACGCCCGGGCAGACCTCGAAGACCTGGATGTTTTCTTTTCCGAGACGGTCGGCGAACAACTGGGTCATCATCGCCAGGCCTGCCTTCGCCACGCAGTAATCGCCGCGATTGGGCGAGCTGGCGTAAGAAGACAGGGACGAAAGATTGATGATCTTTCCAGCCGGGATCGTGCCTGCTTCGATCTGGGCTAGCATCGCGTTCGCCGCCGCTTGCGACAGAAAGAATGGTCCCTTCAAGTTAGTATCGAGAACCAGGTCCCAGTTCTCAGGCGTCGCTTCCAGGATGTCGAGTCGGCCAGGTGAAGTGATCCCAGCATTGTTAACCAGCAAGTCCAAGCGATTCCACCTGCCGAGTGTGGCGTCCATCAACGCGGCACGTCCTTCAGGTGAACCGACGTTCCCTTGGACTGCGATTGCTTCGCCCCCTGCCCTTTCGATTTGCGAAACGACCTCGTTGGCAGCATCAGGGCTGGAGTTGTAATTGACCGTCACACAGAATCCGTCTGCTGCTAGCGTCTCGGCGATCGCTCGGCCAATACCTCGGGAACTGCCAGTGACAATGGCGACACGTTTCGACATGGAAAGCGACTCTCGGTGAAGTGTTCAGCGAATGAAAGAGAGTCTTCAAGCTAGGCAGCACCCAGGATGCTGTCAACGAGTCGGAAGTGCGATAGAGGCAAGCAAAAAAACGGGGCGAGCGATTCCGTGATGGAATCGCTCGCCCCGTCGGTGGAGGCGACCTCTGGAGCAAATGACCCAAGCTCCAGAGGCCTGACCGGAAGACCTCTGTGAAGCACTTGTCAAGATGGCCGACCCAGTAGCCATATGTTCTTGACAAGCATGAGCTTCAACCCAGGAGGGGGGGCAGGCAGTTCCCGCAAACTACCAAACTACAAAGGACTTCCGATGTCCGTTTCCTGTGATGTGCCGCTCGTGGTTTTCACCAACGACGGGGGAGTAAATACGAAAATGATGGAGCTGTGTCACGACCGATTTGGAAAAATTTTTGGGCGCAAACTATTGGCAAATTGGTCCGATGCGCCCCAGTTTGCGAATCGCCAGGCGTTAACCGCGAAGCAATTACTCGAATCAATTGTCGCGAACCCCTATAAAGGTGGTCATGATCATCGCCGTTCAGTTATTGAGTGAGGTCTTCTCGTGCGTGCGTTTCTGCCAATCTTTTTGACTTGGGGTTGTTTAATCGTCTTGATTGCCCAAGCCTCATGGGCTGATGAAGTTGATTCCGAGATCGAAGCGAAGATTAAGAAACTCGGAACGGTTTTCGCCCCAGCCAACACGCCCAGCATTGCCGGCAAGAAATGGGTGGCGATTGAAACAGGACCGATCAATTACATGCAGACGATCGAAGGTTGGCTGATTGAGGAGAATCCTGATCGGGTTTTGCTTCTCGACTTTTATGGCAATCAACATCCCATGCGTAAGCCGGCCGCCGATGAAAAACGCCAAGTCTTGCCAACGACGCTCGAAGGTGGGATTCGTGGTGAAGATTTGGAAGACGCCGACAATACCATCGTGTGGGACATTAAGGAGAAGGACTTCGACACCAAGAGTCAGAAGTTTCTCGATGATGGTCCGCCAAGAATGGAAGAAGAGGATGGAGGTGACAAGGATAACATCTTTCGCGGTATCAATTGGTTCAATCGGCGGAAGTCTAACGGCATAAATCAGGTTATGTCCGCAGCCCGCTTCGCCTATGCAGCCTATGTACGAGGACGTAAGGAGCACGCGATCGAACTTTTTCGATACGCCGAAGAGCGTCACCGCGAATTTATGTCGAGCTTTGTGGCGGAACCGCGAGAGTTGAGCGATGTGCTTCGATTTGCTACTCATCAAATCGCAGAATCAACTAGGAATAGAGCGGTTTACGATGCGCACCACGGCGAGGCACGAGGGAAGCTTTTGCAGGCCTGGCAGGAAGTCGCCGCAATGCCACGCAACAAGTACAGCGAAGAAGCGCAGCAGATGGTCGAAGGGTATCAGCAACTCATTGACGAGGACACCAAATGGGAAGAGCCCACCAAGGAAGAACTCGCGAAGTTCAGCGTACCGCAGCAAATCGATTATTGGTTCTATCATTTACGCGATCACAACTACGGTCAGATCGGTAGCCCTGGCGAGTGTGATGTTTTTGTCAACAATGTAGTTCGGGGCGAGGAAAAACCAAATCCCGCCGAAGAACTTGCCAAGCTGGGGACTGCTGTGATTCCGGCGTTGATTGAGCATATGGACGATCTTCGTCCCACACGTTGCCAAGGGCACTGGCGTTGGAACTCGTCTGAAGCTCGTTTCATTTTGCGTTACGGAGATTGCTGTCAGCAGATCTTCGAACACGTATCCGGCGAGAAAATTTATCGCCGCAAGACAACCACCAGCTACCCCACCTACGATGGCAGCGCGGCCGATTGCAAAGCAAAAGCCCAAGCCTGGTGGGACGCGTATCAGAAGAAGGAAGTTGAGACAAACAAGTGAAATCTGGAATAGATTAGATAATGGTCGATCGAGTCCCTTGCCGCGATTGTGGCGCAATGATCTTGCCGGTGACATTTGCCGAGAACGATGGATTGTGCGCCACGTGTGTTCGTATTCCTGAGGAGCTTCGCCGCGCTCAGCGCGAATATGATCGAAGGCTTCGCACCGGCGAGGTCTTCACCTTGAACGAAGACGAACGAAAGACGGCGCGTGAATCGAACGCACTGGGACTTTTGTCTGCCGCTTGGAAGCTGGAGCCGGACTACTACTCAGATCGCTCAGCCGATTCTCCTTCATCCGTGCTAGCCTCGGCGGCTGAAATGCCAAATGGCGAAGGCTACCTGGTCGATGGGGAACAGAAACGGTTGAACTTCACCTTCAACGAGTTCTACACCGTCTGCGATTATTCCGACCTCAAACTGGGCCTGTTCTTCGCCTATTCATCCGACAGCCTTCGCCAGCAAGTCGATCGCGAACGCCACGTAGGTCAAGGTTGTCCGTGTTGTGGTGTCGGGGTCGGCTGGTACCCCAGTCGTTTCCACATGCCCAGAAATCTCGGGTTTCAGTTGGTGAAAGCCATTTTGGAAAACGAACGGCTCCCGCAAGTTCAATGGATCGAAGCGGATGATTTTTCCTACGTGAATCAGGGCAAAGGATAGTTGATCTTGTGACGAAGGTATTCGATTTTCTGTCAGCGAAGTCGCCCGGCAAGCGAATGGAACTGTTAGAGAAGTTTCTTCAGTTCTGGCATGGACGCCGTCGAAACGAATATGGTGAACCAGAAAAGAGCTTGGCTTCGCTCGATTTGCCGAAGCCGCTGGAACGCTTCTACCAGTTCGCCGGACGTTGGCCGAAGCGTGAGCCGCGGTATGCGTCAGATTGGATTTACTGCGAAGGTGGCTACCATCACTTGTTAGATGTCGATCAGTTGCGGTGGACAGACGATGGGTATTTGGAATTCTATCAAGAGTATCAAGGGGACTGGACGATGCTCACCAAGCCCGGTGCGGCGAATCCGCCCGTCTGGATTCGTGGGGTCTGGGATGGTTGTCCTGATTCACTTTGCGACTTGGAAGACCCGCGAACTAAGATTGAGTTCAAGCTGGCTGACTATTTGGTTTCCCACGTGCTCTTGGTTTCGCTGATGCAAAGCCCGGCCGATGATTTTGGGACAAACGTGTTTAATGATTATTTCGAAGAGCATCGAGACGAGTTCGCCAAAATCTGGGAGATGCCTGAATTAAATCTTCCGCTGGTTGCTGGCGAGATCTATCAGTGTGGTGAGGTCATCGCCCTGCGTAAGTATGGTCAGACATCCTTTCACACCAATACCTATCACGGGCATCACGCGTTATTTCGCATCTTGGCGGAGCGAATTGACGGGTAAGGTCGGGGTTTAAGGATGCCTAATCTGGTGCGCACCTGATGGCCATTTCGTGAAGGTTCGGTTAGGACTGGACGACTTGCCCGTACTAAGCGTGATCCTATTGTTTCGGGCGGGATGCTTGCTCGCTAGAATTCGGCGGCACGATCAAAGCTTCCGTGAGCTTAGATTGAAGCGACTCCGATTCTCCCTCCTGCTAAAGGTCGTTCCATGTCCCATGACTCATCTTCCCTAGCCCGTCGTCGATTCTTGCAAGCGGGTGGTGCGTTCGCAGCGGCGGGCCTGGTGAATTGGGGTGCAGCTACCGCGCGGTCGGACGATCCGATGGCGACGCCCAGCTTTCGGTTTGTGCATTTGACGGACATTCACACCCAGCCAGAACTGGGTGGCGCAGAAGGTTGGCGGCAGTGTGTCGAGAGGGTAAATCAGTTGGATCCCCAGCCAGACTTCGTGATCACTGGTGGCGACTTGATCATGGACGCTTTGGTGCCGGATGCGGATCGGATTGATTTGGAATGGAAATTATTCGACGAAGGAGCGAAAGAGCTCGCTGTTCCCGTGCATCACACCATCGGCAATCACGATATCGGTGGCTGGAGTCCGAAGTCGAAGCTTTCGACCGGTGACGCCCGCTTCGGCAAAGATCTATTCGCCGATCACTATGGCCGAGGGGCAACCTACCGCAGCTTCGACCATAAAGGATGGCACTTCGTGATTCTCGATTCGATTGGGAAGGCGGATGCCAACGAGCCCGGCAGCGGATACTTCGGTGTGATCGACGAAGCGCAGCTCGATTGGCTCCGCGGCGATATGGAGAAGACAGGCCGCGAAACGCCAACGGTTATTGTGACCCACATTCCGTTTTTCACGACCGTCTTTCAGACCATGTCTGGTCCGCAGACGGTTATTGGCAATGGAAGTCTGATCACCAACGCGAACGAGGTTCGGAAGCTGTTGGAGCCTTACAACGTGCAGCTCGTCCTTTCCGGCCACGGCCATAACCGGGAACGAATCGACATCCGTGGCGTCACTTATCTGCAATCTGGTGCAGTCAGTGGTGGCTGGTGGCGTGGTCGTCTGTTCGACGAGCCAGAGTGTTTTGTGGTGATCGACTGTCAGGCAAACAGGCTTGATTTCGGTTACCATGACTATGGTTGGAAAGCCCGAAAAGCATAAGAATTGAAAGGACCTACTGGGTGCTGTCGTTTTTGGTCTTGCTCGTCATCGTAACCTTTTCCGCAACATTCGCGGTCGCTTGGACGGTCAATCAATATCGCACGCTCGTCATCTGCTTAATTGTGTGGCAGCTCTTCATTGCACTGGTCCTGGCTCCTGCAGATGGAGGTGTATGGAGCGCGTGGATGATTATGCTGTTCGGCCTGCAAGATTGCGTTATTCTGCTGACGCATCGCGAAGTGGCCGCCAGAATCATGGGACCATCGACGGGAAAACTGTTTCTACGATGGGGCTACATGCTGCTGCCCGTCGTGATCGCGGTCGCTTTCACAGTGATTTACAGCTTTCGTTGAATCGATGCATCGATTCGTTACTGAATCATCATCTCTTCTTCGTCCGATGCCGTAAGCTGGATTTCGCCGGCGTCTTCCAGGCGGCGGACGATATCGACGATTTGTTGTTGCACCGCTTCGACTTCCGATAGCTTGACCGAGCCGAGGAAGTCCATTTCTTCCAGTAACATTTCGCCGGCCCGTTTGGACATGTTGCCGACGATCTTGTCGCGCAGATCTTGGCTGGCACCCTTGAGAGCCATGGCCCATTGCGAGGTCTCGACGTTCTTGAGCACGGCTTGAATGTCTTTGTCCATCAGCTTTTGGATGTCGTCGAACACGAACATCAAGCGGCGGATTTCTTCGACTAGGTCGGGGTCTTCCTGGGCCAGGTTCTCAAGCAAGGCCTTGCCGGTGGTTCGGTCGGTGACGTTCAAGATTTCAGCCACACTAGGCACACCGCCCGCATTCTCGAACGATTGGCTCATCACGCTGGCCATCCGCGATTCGAGGCCACGTTCGACCTCGCGGATCACTTCCGGGTTAGTTTGACCCATGTTGGCGATACGGCGGATCACGGATAGCTGTCGCTCGGCTGGCAACCCGGCAATCAGCTCCGCCCCGTATGAGGCCGGCAAGTGGGATAGGATCAAGGCAATCGTCTGCGGATGTTCATCAACAATAAAGGTCAAAAGATTCTGACTATCGACCTTCCGCAGAAAACCGAAGGGAACTGATTCGACCGATTGGCGAACGTTGTCGAGTGTTTCGCCCGCATTCTTGCCAAGCGCTTTGGTGACCAGCGATTTCGCCAGTCCGATACCACCGCCACCCCCGCCAAGCTGATTGGGGTTTTGTTCGGCGAACGCGAGAATGGCTGCTTCTTGCTCGGGGCCGCTGAGATTGTCGAGCTGGGCGATCTCGATACAGACCGCTTCGACCTGCTTGGGGGAAAGCTTGCCCATCAACTGGGCAGCTTCATCCTCGGGAAGGGACATCAAGATGATGGCCGCCTTCCGTAAGGCTGGATTCGAGAAGTGTTGGCTGGGATCGCGTGGTTTGGCCATGGCTCGGCTAGTCGGCGACATCGTGACAAATTCGACCGTGTATCGTTATTGATCGACAGGTTCGAGTTTGACGATTAGCGAAAATTGACCAGCTGCCGCGGGTGCTAGCGGGTTAAGCCAGCACGGGAAGTGGCGTGAAGCCGACTTTCAGAGCCATTGGGCCCCATGGGCAGCTGAAGGTAACCACGATGGGCTTCACTTCCGAAGGGAAGCGAATGTCTGGAGGGTGACCGACAACGACGTTCGGTAGGCTGATCGAGAGATTGTATTCTTCCAGCTCGGCTTTGGCGGAACCAGCGACCATGTTGGCGATTTCACCGACGGCATCGATCACGTCGTCAGACAGGCCGTCGAACTCGCTGGGATCCATCATCAGCATGGCAGCCGCCGCTTGGATGGCGACTTCGTGAGAAAGGCTCACGATGACCGAGCCTTGAGCACGGCCAGACAGTCCGATGACACCGCTCACTTCGTACTTTTCTTTGACCTGATCGGCCATGCAAAGCTTGTCACGTTTAATCGGACAGCCCAACATTGTATCGAATGTGTTGGTCGTAGAACGGATGAACGGGTTGATGTATTCGACCTGCATGTTGGACACCGATTTTGGGGTTTACCACGTTGATGCTACGCATGACTTCATTCATTGCGGCTTCGGCCCCTGGCGAAAGCTCTTCTGACTGGGAAGTCTCCCAAAAATAGGCCGCAGGGAGTGCGGGTCAAACGAAAATCCTGGCTGAATCTATGGCGAACACATAGCAGTCGCGTGGGAGAGAGAAATCCGCATGTTGCGGGCATCTCGCAAATCGCCCGGCAGCTGCGACTGTACCGATGGTTCCGATTGTGACAGCTTCGCGAGCTAGAGAAACGCTTCGTATCGGAGCGTGGTGCTACGAAAATTCGCAATAACCCCACTGACCATGATTTTCGTCAACACCGACTTTCATTGCTTCGGGTTTCCACCGAAGTCGCTCGTCTAAGGCCTCTAAAAGACGCTCGCCGATCCACTCGGCCAGTAATTCGGTCGTCGTATTCGGGATGTCCAGCAAGATGCATTCTTCCCGTGGGAAGACCCAGCGGCGGTCTTCGAAAGAGGCAGTGACTTCCTTTTCATCCAGATGCACTCGGATGCTAGGGTGCTTTGTGGGGAGCAGCATCCGATGATCGAGTCCATTAACGATCGCTTGTAGGGAGTCCCGTAGGGCGATGAAATCAACCACGTAGTGATTTTCGTCCAAAGGGCCATGCAGTTCGACTTCGACCCGGTAATTGTGACCATGGATTCTCTCGCAAATGTTTCCACCGAACGTGATGAAGTGTCCGGCACTGAAGACGAGATGGTCCTTGGTCAGGCGGACCCAATGGCGTTTAGGCATGGCGACAAGATTCCGGGGCTTAAACAAACGGGGCGACGATTGACTTCTGTCGCAAGCAAACCAGCAGGCCGGCGGCGATCATGTCTGCCGTCGTCCCGGGGTTACGCTTATGCCCATTGCAACGCAACCAGAAGTCGAGGTTGGACAATTGTTGGAGGTAGTCTTCGTCGAAGGGCTGACCGGCGTCGAGGACGCGCCTGGCAATTGTGCTGCTTTGCATTGCCAGTTCCTCTCCATTTTTACGCGCGATCAGCGTATCAGGAAAGGTTGCCATGAGCGAAACATGGGCGTGAACGATCCGATGGCTCAAGCTTAGCGACGTCCTGGTCGGCTCGGTTAGCAGCGGCAGCACTGTGTCGAATAAGTCAGAGAAACCCGAGGCATATTGCCGAGCGATGAAGTCTCGTTCGGACGCTAACTGCATCGCGTTCAAGATATGAGCAGGAGCTTGGCCAGCGACATCGTGCTGGTCAGCATTTTGGAGGCCACCTGGTTGCGCCAAGCGGATTGCCTCGTAAATTGCTTTCGCGTCATCGGAAGTCGATTCTTCAATCACCAGTTTGACGTTTGCTTGCATATCGGTTTCGACAGAAGCTTTCGCCAGCGGCGCAAACAGTAGTAGCATGCCGAGGTTGGTATTCGTATGGCAAACCTGGGCCGTGGCTTGAACACCTTCAAGGACCAACTGGCCAAGCGACAAGGTGGCTGCTTGATCGAAGACCGGACCGATCGCAATCGCGCTGGCGAGAAAATCTTGTAACGTTACGTCCTCGAAATCGGCGCTGCGATGCACGTTGCCAGGCTTCGGGGCACAGACTTCCAGCGTACAGGCCAATGTTGCCAATTGGCCGAGCGAGAGATCCCCTGCTCCGCTCATTGCGGCGACCCTACGGTTGCGGGCGTCGGCTCAGTTTTCAGAAAGTCGCGAAGCAGTGGTTCGATTCGCTCGATGGCATCTTCCACCACGTAGTGACCGGCATCGTCGAAGATAGTTGCTTTGGCATCAGGCCAAATCTGTTGGAAACGCTCTAGGCACTCGAGTCGGAAGCACCAATCTTTGCCGCCCCAGATCAGTTGAATTGGGAGATGCGACAATGTCGGCAGTTTTTGCTCGATATCTTTTAAGACCGCGTAGGTTGGATGACTGCGTGAGAGCGGGATATCTTGCACGAAGCGAGCCGTTGCAATGCGATTGTGGTAATTATCGTAAGGAGCGATCAGGCCGGCACAAACTTCCGGCGTGAAGCGATCAGGCTTCTCGGTGGCCATTGTTAATGCTGGCCGAGCAAAGGCATTGAATTGACGTACCATCCAAGGGCCGAGTAGCGGAATTCGACACGCTCGAATTCGCAGCGGACAGTAAGGTGGGGGAAATGCGGCCGTGTTGAACAGAACCAACCGCTTAAAGCGATCTGGTCGGGCCACAGCTGCCCCCAGGCCAATTGCCCCGCCCCAGTCATGCACCAGCAAGGTGATGTCACGGAGGTTTAGTGTATCGATCAGAGTGACCAGATTTTCGACGTGTCGAGAAAGTCGATATTCGTAATTCTGAGGCTTATCACTGAGCCCGCACCCGACGTGATCGACCGCGATCGTACGGTGTTCGTCTCGGAAGGCGTTAATAATGTTTCGCCAATAGAACGACCATGTCGGGTTGCCATGTACCATTAACAACGGCTCGCCATTTCCCTCGTCGACGTAGTGATACCGCGCCTCGGGCAAGGTCAGATAGTTCGACGAAAAGGGGTACAGCTTGCGCCAGTCGGCCGACGGTGTCATGGTATTGGCTGAGTCTCGCTAAGAAATCGAAACCCTTAGTTTACCGGTTTAGTCCTGTTTCACTAGACGCCTTACTTTGTCGGCAAGTGCCGGGTTTCGGGTGGCTTCTTCGTAGAACGAAAGTCTTAGGCGGATGCTAATAGAAATCTTGGTCAATATCTAGCTGCGTAATTCAGGTGGAATAGGGTGGCTTCTGTTTTCTCTTGGCAATTCATCTCCGTGAACGCCCGGCGATTTTCTTGGAATAAATAGGTAGAGGGAGATAATAGAACTCGCGCCTTACCGCACGTCCAATGGTTGGCTTAGGGGCGATAAATAGAAATGGATCGGGCAGCGCCGATTAGTGGTTTAGAATTCGGATTTGTCTCTTGATAGCAACTTTAGATCTGCAGTAGATTGCCACCAACGAGTGGCGGCTATCCGCTCGTAAGTTTTCGTGGGCAAGGCTCAACCTGTAGCCACAACGGGACCAATTGAGTTCCAGAACAGAAAATGAGAGTGACACCAAAGATGAAATGGAATCTTCTGATATTGGCGACCAGCTTGGCCATGTTGGTCTTTCTTGAAGGACCATCGCAAGCGGCGATTCTGCTTTATGATGACTTCGATCCTGGTATCGACTCAGGAACGTTCGAATCAGTGCAAAACGGTGCCGCGCTGGGGGATGGCCTCGGAGGTTTTCTATCTGGCAATGCTTTGCATTTTGGCACGGTCGATGGTCTGGATCGCGAAGCCACGACGAATATGCTTGACCTCACGACCGGCGGATCGATCTCGTTTGACTTTCGCGGGGGAAACGAAGTCGTCGATGGTGAGACGTATTGGGAGAACAGCGAAGGTGTTAATGAGTGGGTTCGTTTGTATTACACGACCGATGGTGGTTTGAACTTCACGGAACTAGAACTGTTAAGTACGCAGATGGATCTCGGCGAACGTCCTACGGTTTGGAATCATTTTGATCTGGCGATTCCACTCGGGGCACAAACTTCCACAACGCAGTTTATGTTCCAACAAGGAGCAAGTAATGGCATGGGGTTTGACCTGTGGGCCATCGACAACCTCATGGTGACCAACAACGTTGCCACGGTTCCCGAACCATCCACGTTCGCACTTCTCGGTCTTGGCGCAAGCTTAGTTGGTGTTGGCGCAACGCGTCGTCGAACGAACAAGAGTGGCGACAAGTGAGACATTGAATAGCGGCCACTCTGGCGTCACGTTCGGCTTATCGCCAGTTGGCCGGATCTTGCTGATAGAAGTTGCGGAACTGCTGATAGAGCTCCGCATGGTGCTGTTGCATCGCTCGCGGCTGGACAAAGAAACACTCAGTCGCAACCGCGAAGAACTCGCTAATATTCGTGGCTCCGTAGCAGTCCAACAGTGTTGGCATTCCATGACTGCATTGCATCTGCAATTGCTGGAATTCACGGGGGATAACCTGTCCCCATTGTTGGTAACGCTCGGTACTCGGCAGCACGGGCGTTCCATCGACATCGCGGCCGTTTTGCATGTCGAGTTGGTGAGCAAATTCATGGAACACAAGGTTATGTCCCCCTGATTCGCCACGAGCACCTGCTTGGGCATCGGCCCAGGAAAGAATCACAGGACCGCGATACCAAGCCTCTCCTTCTCGATTTGATTCTCCTTCAAAAACGATCCCACCTTTGGTGATCGTTTGGTTTGGAGCGACATACGCATCGGGATATACAAGGACCGATTGAACCAGGTCGTAATAGTTGTCTTTAAAAGATAACGTCAAGATACAAGCGAGGGCTGCTACCGTGACGCGGACCTCGTCGGTCATCGTCAAGCCACCACATCCCTCCCAGTTTTTTTCAGCAACAAAGACCTGGATATCGGCGCGCAGCTTCTTCTGTTGCGTCTCTGTCAGAAAGTGATAGAACGCCACATTCCCTTCGAGGATTTCGAGCCACGTTGTAGGAAACGCTTCTTCCCGAATTCGGCGTCTTCGCCGGTTTTTCAACCACTTGAAGATCATCAAACGCTTTCTTCGTGGGGCCTAGTGCGATTAATTCCGCGCCAGGTTTTTGAGGCTCAACCTATTCCGTGTCGTCCACAACCACCGGCGTCAACTGTCGGGCCTGGAAAGCAAAGCCCATGGCAAACAATACCAGGAACAGAACGACCTCAATAGCCGGAGCAACGACAAACGCGCCGACGATCGCTCCGGCACCTACCAAGCTCGATAACGCGATAATCGCCCAGTCCATTAATGCGGCTGCGAGTATCGCCCCGATAATGCCTCCGATCAACAACCACACGATTGGTGGGCTATTGGGTATTAGCGGCGGTCCGAATGAAAGTGCGAGGTAGCCGCCAGCGTAAAATCCTCCGAGAGCGAACGCGACACGTTGAGCGACGACCGCCAGGAGTGCACCAATCAATCCCGCCACAAGTGCTACCGCCAAGCGAATCACCGCTGTTTGCTCAGCCAGAAACATCTCTGTCAGTTGCATGCCGATTAAGAAGCCAGCAATTCCGACGAATAGCCAATATAACTTTCGGCCGAAAAATAGCAGGATAGCCCCCAGGATCGCGTTGAGTATCGCCATGGTTCAATTCTCCGAAGTGAATGAAGCCTTGTTTCTCGCCGGTGGGGATCGAACGACGATGGAAGATTGACTGTCAAAATATTCGTCACATCTGGCAACTCGTCAAATTGTTGCAAAACGACGATCAGAGTCCATCGCGTTCGCACGTCGCGAATCGGACGGATTTCAAAACAAGAAGGCCAGGGCACGTTCAATCGATGCCCTGGCCTTTACCGATTCGATCAAAGCTGCAGACCCAAGTTGTTAGTAGTTATACGATAGCTGGAAATAACCACCGTGCAGGATCAAGTCGCCGTTGACTTCAATGTCTTGCACGTCATTAACGCCACGTAGATCGTGGTATAGCTGATTCGAGGCCAGGGCTAATCCGCTGACTCCCATCGCTCGGTAACCGCCACTAATCTGCCAGTTGTAAGTCGGACGGAACATCAAGCCGAAATCGAGTTCTCCTAAAAGCGAAAGATTCGTGCCGCTACCAGAAACATTGAACGCTTGCCCGTTGTTCGGGCCATTGTTCACCACTGCGTCGCCAGCAGCGCCACCAATTCGCGATTGGTGATAAACGTCGTTGGCAAAAATACCTGCTAGAATCCGAGCCGTAAACGACCAGCGTTGCGAGAAGCGGTACTCGTTGCGCGTTCCCAGTTGAAAGCCGTACAAGCGGTTGTCGACGTTGATGTTGTAATGGATTTCGTCCGCAGCACCGGTGAATACGGTGTCGGCCGTATCGGCTCCGAAGTCGATCGTTTCACCGAAACGGAAGACACGAAAGCCGGCGATTGTTTGCACCTGTAAGGCTCCGCAACCTGGCGGAAGCAAGTATGTGTTCCAGTTGATCTCGTAATTCTGAAACTCGAAGTCACGTTGGATCCGATGGACCATCGCGTTGTTCACGAACGCATCAGCAGTGCCACCGTTGTAATCCAATTGATCCCAGTTATAGATGCCGTTGAGATCACCAACGACATCAGAGCCCAGCAGTTGATAGCTTTGAGATCCCGGAATCACGGCCCAGAAAACAAACTCCAACGAGGACTGTCCACAACAAAAGTAGCGACCTAAACGTGCCTCGACGCCACCTGCCGCTGAAAAGTCTGCGTCTCGGTTTGTCACCAGTTGAACGGCTTCGTTACCGGTGGCATAGCTAAACGGTAGGAAGTTTTCGTCGTCCCGAGTCATCACCAAGCCGCCTGCCGATGCGAACCATCCGCAACGCGAATCACATGGGGCGCAAAGTACGGGGCCGCAAGTAGCCGAGCCGCAACTGATGTCCGTCAAGCTGTAAGCATCGGACGAAGGAAGAGATCCCATAGGTCCGGCAGGCGTAGAATAAGGAGGTCCTTGAGCCAGGCCAGATGGTGAAGATTGGTCTGGTTGGTCGTACTTGTACGATGCCCAGGAAGCTTTGGCCGCCGGAGCAAAATAGTCTGAGTTACGACGCTGATTCGTAGCGGGATTTTGAACCGAGTTGAAAGGATAAGTCTGAGCGTGGGCCAGACTGCTGATCGAACTGAGGACCACGACGACTAGTGTGGTCCAGCAAAATGTAACGTTCATACGGCATATGCTTCCCTGCGAATGAGTGTGACATCGAAATCCCTGATGACGTGAGAAGGGTCATCAAGATTGCCCCTGTCTCATTCGCAGTTCATCGGAAACCACGTACCGAGTGCTGGCACTGAATGCCAGCAAGTGCTCGGATTTTCTTCCGCCGCCGGTGAAACCATCAATCCAGCCGTTAAGAATAGATTTGCCCGCACGACGACAGCCTGCTGGAAGAGGTTTTGAGATTGCCTGGCAGCGGGGGAACGAAGAATCGTTAATGATTGCCTCTTCGATTTGATCCGGCGTGACAGCGTATTACGACGTCTCGTTAGATACTCGGTTTATTGCGATTCTTCCGGTGGTTTCCGTGATTCGCCGAGAAAGTGAGAGCCAGATTCAATCGCGGTACCAAGGAGGACACCGACCGTGTAGCAAGCAAAGTCGGACCAAACGAACGTGAAACCCAAGACCAAGCCACCGAGTCTTGTCTGACGTACCGCGTCAATCCAAGGGGCGTGGTACAACTGGCTGATCTCGACCAGATAGGCCAATCCTAGCGCTATAAATCCTCGGTTGATGATTCGCATGCGCGGTAACACTGCACTGACCAGCAAATACATCATCAATGCCCACAGGACGTCACCGCTGTAATCGCCGACGAAGGTTGGCAACTCACTGCGAAACCGGCGCGAAGCCAATCCAAATGTGACCACAATCAATGCCAAGGCGAGGTAGACAATCCGTTTCATGGGGCAGCTGTTGGCAACCTTTGGTCGTGATGTTTACGGAGCGTTTGCTTGTTTGGCGCGTTTCTGCCAAAAGTCGCGTGCCTCCCGCTGCTGGTCGATGATTTCGTTTCGCTGATCTCCGTCCGGCAAATTGATGCTCATCGCCCGTCGGAAGACCCAGTCGCGAAAGAATTCGGAGGCCGACTTGCTGACGCGTGGCTGACCGTTGGCTTCTACATAGAAAGGTGCGGTCATCGCATACTGGAAGTAGCCGGACTCCTCGGTAACAACTCGCACTAAGAACCAGCCAGAGTCGGTAAACTCGACCGCCGGCAATACTCCCTGTCGGCTTTTATACTCTTCCAGTGAGACCTCGATGTCCTTTTCGCCGTTCTTAATGATTTCAAGGTAAACGATCGTTTGCCGCGTCGCGAGGCTCAGTGCGATCTGGAATTCGTGTTTCTCGCCAATGTTAATTGGAAAGACGTGACCCGGTGGTTTTCCTTCAACATTGGCCCGTAGAAGCGGGCCGTTGGTGACAAACGTCTGTCCCTCTTGGACTGCTTTCCACCAAGTGTCCGGAGTGAATGTACCCTCGACACGGGCATAAACTCGGTCGAGACGCGAGGTTTGCTCTTCCGTGGCAGTGCCGTTAGCCGCCACGGGAGGAAGGCGAACGCCGGTCTCAAGCAGCTTGTAATAGGTATTCAGAGCAAGACGCGAGTTTCCAGTCACGTCTCCCTTTCGGATCTGCTTGGCTTGCTCAGCTAATGGATGTTTTTCGGAAAACTCGTAAGTTTCAATTTCGGGACTGAGGATGCAGATCGAGTCGAGAAGGTCTTGGGAAACCCATAGCGGCAGGTCGGGTTCCAGCGGGCTGCGAGCGGTAACGTGGGCATTTTTCAGATCAGATTGAAAAAAGGTTGCCGCCGGATACTCATCCGATAAGCGTTGAACTGGAAGGGGCGAAGTCAAACGGGAGAACCACAGTTTGCCTCCAGCTCGGTCATCCTCTCCGCCAAGCTGAAGCAGATATCGGTCGCCTCCGAATTCGTCGATCGCTGCGCCAATTGGCTTACCTGCCCACTGATTCAATCGGTTGTCCCAGGTGATGTGGTTTCCCAGAGACAAATCGTCTGCCATCATGATGGTTTCCAGGTCGGATGTGTCGCCTGACATGGCGACATTACCGGGGTACCAACCTTCCTGGGTCATGTCGATAAACCGCTTCAGCTCGATGGTTCGGCTATCGGAGTCGCCCGAGTTGAGGATGAAGTTCCCTTCCATGAAGGGATATTCCGGTCCGGCATCCAGACGGAACTGGTACTGTCCTGGACGAAGTTCCATCTTAAGACTGCCCGTGATGTAGGCCGTTCCATTGATCATCAACGCACCCTTAATTCGCTTCGGATTGCCTCGCGAATCGGTGATGCGGATCTTGGCGGCGCATGGCAAATTGGTCTTCGCGTCGACCACTCGAAGTTCGTAGTTGGCGTAGGCGGCCCAGACTGACGAAGGAATACTCAGCACGGCGACCAAGGCCAAGCAAGCCAGAATTCGTGCGAATAAGTAGGAATACGGCATGATGGCGGAAGATTTCCGTTGATGGATGCGTGTCGTAGGTAGTCAAATTTTGGGATAATGGGGCCGCTCCACTTTTTACGGCCTCAAAGTATAGAATAGCTTGCAGTTACCACGATCCCAGGACCGAATAGGGACAATCTAGAGACAGATCGTGCGTCAGAAGTTGTTTCCAGGTAAAGAATTAGACGAAAATCGAAAAGTTCATGGCTGACGATTACTATCAAATCTTGGGTGTTCAACGTTCCGCATCCCAGGAAGAGATCCGCAAGGCCTACAAAAAGTTGGCCCAGAAGCATCACCCGGATCTCAATCCGGATGACAAGAATGCTCAAGCCAAATTCAAAGAGATTCAAAACGCCTACGATGTGATTGGCGACCCAGAGAAGCGGAAGAAGTACGACCAGTTCGGCAGTAACTTCGAAAACATGGGGGCCGGTCCAGGTCCTGGTGGTGGACCGGGTGGTTTCAACCAGTGGCGATCCGCTGGGGGTGGCCCAGGAGGCGGCCAGCAGTTTGAATTCGATCTGGGGGACATCTTTGGCGGCGGGGCCGGCGGTGCCCAGAGCTTCTCGGATATGTTCGGTTTTGGTGGAGGAGGTGGTTCGCGCCGCCGCCATGCTCAACCGATGCGTGGCCAGGACATCCAGCACGATACCAAGATTCCCTTCAAACAAGCGATGGAAGGGGGCGAGATCAATCTCAATGTTCGTCGACCCAACGGCGAGATGGATCGGCTAACGGCCAAGATTCCTCCTGGTATCGAAGACGGCAAGAAGATCCGACTGCGTGGCCAAGGCGATCCTGGCCCAGGCGGAGGTCCGAACGGCGACTTGCTGATTCGCATCCATATTGAGCCTCACAAGTACTTCAAACGCAACGGCAAAGATCTCGAAGTTCAAGTGCCCGTCACGCTCGCCGAAGCATTGCTCGGCGGTTCGGTGGACGTCCCCACCCCGGGAGGAACGGTCACCATGAAGATTCCGCCAGGTAGCTCCAGTGGGAGACGCCTCCGCGTGCGAGGTCAGGGCGTACCAAGCAACAAGGGAGATGCGGGTGACCTTTACGTTGTGCTGCAAGTCGCCTTGCCTGAGAACGCTACGGATGAGCTAAAAGCAGCGGTTCAATCGTTCGCCGAGAGCCATCCAGATGAAAACCCACGCAAAGATCTGCGTTGGTAAACATGAGGGTGGCAGCGTGACCGATCAGTCGCAGCGATTTCCGGCAACTCTCCGCTTGAAGAAGCCAGGCGAATTCGACGCGGTATTTACCCGGCGTTCTTCCGCCGGAAACGGGTGGCTTGTCGTCTATGCTGCCCGGAACGTGGGTAATGAATCGCGGATGGGCTTGGTCGTCTCCAAGAAGAAGATTGGAAACGCCGTCCAACGCAACCGGTGGAAGCGTCGGCTTCGTGAGGCATTTCGCTTGAATCGGAGCAAGTTGCCGCATGGCTTCGATCTGATCGTCCTACCCCAGTCGAAGCAGCATCCGACCTTCGGAGCATTGGAAAACGGCTTGGTGCAACTGGCCCACCGTGCGGCCAGGAAGTGGAAGAGAAATCACGCCAGCAACGATAAGCCTACGTCTGGAAACGGCGGCCAGCGATGAACTTCTTATATCAGGCCGGCCGGGCCTTGCTATCGGAAACGATGATTTTTCTGGTGCGCTGTTATCAGTACACGCTTAGCCCGATTGTCGGGCAACAGTGCCGGTTTCAGCCAACTTGCAGCAATTATTTCATTCAAGCGGTACGCAAATACGGCCCAATTTCGGGGGCTGTGCGTGGGATTTGGCGGATTTTACGCTGTAATCCCTTTTGTCGCAGTGGATTCGATCCGCCGTAAGATTAGGTGGGCCAAGAAATTGCTATTGATCGTGCTATCAGATTTGCCTACTGTTTCGACCGATCTGGTCCAGAGGCAAGGGAGTTCCTCGGACCGAACCGGCACTACTTCGGCGGATCAACAACCCAATGCTACGGCACGGACGCTCGAACACGGCTCGCATTCTTGTTGCCTGTCTCCTTATATCAGGGCAGATTTCCACGCTCGGCTGCATCGCCCCGTGGACTAGCAAAGACCCCCAAGCATCCGCCCCTTCCCATGATTGGGACGAGGTCAAGACGGTGGGCGATTTAACGGGTGTTGTCGGGATGAACTCTGCGACCATTCGGGCTATTACCCTAGTTACCATGCTTAAGGGAACCGGAAGCGATCCCCCGCCGGGCGAAGCTCGAAATATGGTGCTCGGCGAGATGCGAACGCGTCAAATCGAAAATCCAAGTCAATGGTTGGCCTCGACGAACACCGGGGTCATCTTCGCGGAAGCAGTCATCCCTGCCGGCGCACAGAAGAATGACATTGTCGACGTACGAGTCATCGTTCCTCCCGAAACCGATACAACCAGTCTGGAATATGGCTGGATGCCTGAGACTCGCCTGACCGACATGGCAATGCTTGGTGGTCGGATGCGGAAAGGTCATGATATCGCCATCGCGGCAGGGCCGATTGTTCTCGACAGCGTTGTCGATGGCACGGTAACCGAAGCGAATCAAAAGCGAGGACACGTCCTCGGTGGTGCGCGGCTGTTGGAAGAACGCCCACTGGGCCTCGGTTTGGTGAAAGATCACGTCTCGATCGCTGCCAGTAGTCGTGTCGGCTCGGTAATCAATAAGCGATTCTACATGTTCCGTGACGGATCGAAGCAAGGGGTCGCTAATCCCCAGTCGGACAAATACATCGAACTTGCTGTTCATCCTCGCTACAAAGACAACATCGCTCGCTACATGCGAGTCATTCGCCACATTCCGATGGCGGTCACCACGCCTGCCCGGTTGGAATACATCGCCGAAGCCGAGGCAATGCTGTTAGACCAAGAGTCGACCCAAGTCGGTGCGATGAAGCTGGAAGCGGTTGGCAAAGAGGGGATTGAGTCGCTCAAAAAAGGGCTCGACTCCAATCACGAGTTGGTCCGCTTTTGTGCTGCCGAAGCATTGGCTTACTTGAACGAACCTGAGTGTATTGAACCGCTCGCCGATGCTGCCCGCCGCAACAACGGTTTCCGATACCGTGCCTTATTGGCGTTGGGGTCGTTCGACGACTTGGACGTGATTGATGCCTTAGAAGGCCTACTCAACGCCGAGAGTGCTGAAGCTCGTTACGGGGCGTTCGATCAACTAAAGAAGCGTTCCAGCGAGTTGCCTTCGATTGCCGGCACCACGTTGAGCAACGGTATTCAATTGCATGCGATTCGGTCAGCAGCTGCTCCCATGGTTCACTTCCGTCTGAAAGACCGTGCAGAAATCGCCGTCTTCGGTACTGATGTTCGGCTCCAGGGCGATGTGATCTTCATTGGCCAGGACGGACTCACGATTCGTAGCTCGGGTCATCGCAAGTTGAAAGTGATGCGGTTCTCGGCTGGTGGCGAAGAAGAAGTTCGCGAATGCTCAACCGAAGTCGTTCAGTTAATCCGCACTTTGACAGAAATGGACTGCAAATATGGCGAGGTCGTACGAACGCTGTTCGGCCTGCGAAACGAAGGCTACATGTCGGTGCGTGTCGAGGTGAACGCGATGCCACGACCGGATCGAAGCTACATCAAGTCTTCAGGAGAGGAAGAAAACAGCGTCGAATCGAGCGAAATGCTAGCCGATAACTTCACCCAAACCGGAGAATCTGCCAAAACCGAAGAGTCTTCCGAAGTATCCACCTCTACCGCAGGGGATGGTACCTTGATCCCGACGTTCGATTAGAGGACTCTAAAGTGTTTGTACACGATGTTCCTTTAATCCGTCGCCCCTTCGGAGCTGACCATGCTGAAGGCCTTAGAGCTTCACGGCTTTAAGAGTTTTGCTGATAAGACTCGCCTGGAATTCCCGCAGGGAATCACGGTGGTCGTTGGTCCCAATGGTTCGGGAAAGTCGAACATCGTCGACGCAATCAAGTGGGTTCTCGGGGAACAAAGCGCCAAGAGCCTTCGTGGTAAGGAAATGGCCGACGTCATCTTTAAGGGCTCGGCCGCCCATGGACGCAAACCGATGAACGCCGCTGAGGCGACCATCGTGTTCGACAACGCCGAAGGCACCTTACCGATCGATGCCCCAGAGGTACACGTCACACGACGTGTCTTCCGGAGTGGCGAAGGGGAATATCTGATCAACCGGCATCCTTGCCGTTTGCGCGACGTGAAAGACCTCTGTCGTGGTACCGGTATCGGTACGGACGCCTACAGCATCATCGAACAGGGTAAAGTCGATACGCTACTGCAGGCCTCGCCGCGTGATCGACGGGCGGTGTTCGAAGAAGCCGCCGGGATTAGCCGCTTCAAAGCAAAGAAGCTGGAAACACAGCGGCGGTTGGATCGTGTTGATCAAAACCTGGTCCGCCTATCCGACATCGTGGAAGAGGTCGGTTCTCGTTACCGCAGCATCAAAGCTCAGGCTGGCAAGGCACAGAAGTATCGTGAATATACCGAGCGTTTGAAGCTGTTGCGAACCGTTGTTGGGATGCAGGACTGGAACAGTCTTTCGACCCGCGTCGAGCAATACTCAAGCGAACTCGAATTCCTTCGCCAAGAGCAGGCTGAAGCTCAGCAAATCATCGTTCAAGCGGAGGAAGGGCTCGAAAGCGCGGAAGCAAAGCTGTTCGAGTTGCAATCGTTGCTGAGCCAGAAAGAGGAACAGCACGCGAAAGTTGCGCAGAGATTGGCAACGATCCATTCCGCCTCAGGGATGCAGTTCCGCGTTTTGGAGGATCTTGAGCAGGAAGCCAAGTCGCAAGCGATCAATCTGGCCCGGAATATTGCCTCGTTGCGAACGCTGACGGCGGATTTGGCCGCTGCCAAGCAGCAGCTTTCCAAAGCCATGACACAGCGCGATGTCGTCTCGGCTGACCTGGAAAGTGTGGAAGCAGCCACTGAGGAAGTTCAAACCGAGATCGAAGCGAAACGCGAGCAGGGAGAAGCAAACCGTCAAAAGCATTTAGAAATGCTGCGGAATGTGTCTACGCTCGACAACGCTCTCGGCGCGGTTAAGGCCCGCATCGAAAGCGATCGCAATCAGTTAACTGCGATTGAGCAAGCGATCGAACGGGACGAAGCTCGCTTGGAAGAGCATCGCAGCGAGTTGGGGCAGCTTACCGAGGACGAAGGTGGGTTGGTCGAACACCTTTCGACCGCTCAGGCCGACGTGACCGACGCTAAAGGAGCGTTACGTATTCAAGAACAAGAGGCGGCAGATATTCAGGCCGATCTCGATGCCCTCTCCCGCCGTAAGGCAGTAGCCGCCGAGCGAGCATCCGTTCTCGATGAATTAGAGCGTACCAGCGAAGGGGTGAACTCGGGGGTGAAAGAAATCCTTTCGCGGGCCCGTGTCGAAAGACTACCGCTATTTCAATCCGTGATCGGGCTCGTGGCAGATGTCGTGCGGGTTGACGTTGAATATGCTCGGATGATTGAAATCTCGCTGGCCGATGCAGCCCAACTGGTGCTTCTCGAAACCGGCGATCTTCTGCAGCAAGTGTTGGAACGCGAGGTTATCTTCCCAGGCCGAGTCGGCTTGCTAGATATCGAGTCACTGCCGAAGTCACAGAATGAAGAGCCGGACGGACTTCGTGACGAACCTGGTGTTCTCGGCAATGCACTCGATTTCGTCGAAGCCGAAGAGGAGTTCTTGCCGGTCGCAGCATTCCTTCTGGGCGATATCTGGTTTGTCGATAATGCGCGCTCTGCAATCGAGCTCAAGAAGAAGTATTCCGAGCGACTTCGTTTTGTGACTCGCGATGGTGAATTGCTGGAGGCGGATGGACGCGTATATGCCGGACCGACCACGAATGTCGGCGGTATCATCTCGCGGCGAAGTGAACTTCGTGCTCTGCGTAATGAAGTCACCAAGCTTGAACAAGCTTTCGAGAAAAAGGAAGCGGTTCTAGCCGAGGTGCAGCAATCGATCGCCGAGCAGAAGCAGGCCTTGGAAGACCTAGTGGGCCAGCAGCAAGAAGCTTCGTCCGTGCTTACCGAGCATCGCTTGGTGAAGCAGCGACTGGAATCACGAATCGCAGACGCCGACACGGAACTAAAAAAGCGTCTCGAGCAACGCGAAACCATTGATGCACGAATTGACAGTGACGAGAAGCAGCTCAAAGAACAGGAAGTCGAGCTCGCAGCCACGCGCGAAGCGATCGCCCAGCTAGAAGTTGAAAGTGATAACCTCACGCAAACCCTCGGCGAGCTCGAGGCCAGCTTGAGCGATAGCCGTGGGCAAATCACCGGACTGAAAGTCGAACTGGCCCGAGCCGAGCAGCAGGTGGAGTCGCACGAGGCAAGTAGCCAACGCCTGCAAGAGAACTTGGACGAACGCCGCGCGGCGATCACCGACGTTCGGCAATCGATTGCCCAAAATTCCACTAAGATTCAAAACCAGCAGCTTGAGATCTTACGTGGAACGAGCGAATACGCATCGGCAATGCTAAAACTGGCCGAATCGAATGATGCTTTGGCGACCGATCGTGCCAGCCGCAAGCATTTGGAAAAGGCCAAGTCGGAGAATACCTCGAAGCTGGTCGAAGCTCGGCAAAAGCAGCGAACTGTCGACGATCAGTTGCACCGTAAGGAACTTTCCTTCACCGACCTCCGGCACGAGCGGAGTACGCTCGAACGTCGGCTCCGTGACGATTATGCGATCGAAATCTCCGAAGTCGAGATCGATTTGGAAACGGTTGAACTTCCTGGTGACCGAGCTGCTGTCGATGAAGAGATCGCCGATTTGCGCCGCAAGATTAGCAACATCGGTTCCGTAAACATGCAGGCCCTTCAGGAGTTGGACGAGTTTCAGACTCGCTTCGAGCAGCTCGATGGGCAACTGAAAGACCTGACCGAAGCGAAGGAATCGCTCGAGAAGATCATCAACAAGATTAATGTCGATAGCCGTCGCCTTTTCGAGGAAACGTTGGAGACCGTTCGGAGTAACTTCCAGGTGATGTTCCGCCGCGTGTTTGGTGGTGGTTCGGCTGATATCATCATCGAGGAAGGCGTCGACATTCTGGAGGCCGGGATCGATGTGATTGCTACGCCGCCTGGCAAGAGTTCGCTCAATATCTCGCTGCTCTCCGGTGGCGAACGCGCTTTGACCGCCGTGACGCTGCTGCTGGCGATCTTCCAATTCCGTCCCAGCCCCTTCTGTATTTTGGACGAAGTCGACGGCCCGCTCGATGAGGCGAACATTGGCCGCTTCGTCGACGTGCTCAATGGTTTTCTCGATTGGACTCGCTTCGTCATCGTCAGTCATTCGAAAGCAACGATGTCGGCTGCGACAACCCTGCACGGCGTGACGATGCAGGAATCAGGCATCTCGAAACGAGTCAGCGTCCGCTTCGACGATGTCAATGAAACAGGCGACGGCGATATCTCGGTCGCTTAGAATAGTCCTTGAATCCGCTCGGTTTTCTTTCAAGGTGCTGCTGATGCTACTAGCCCAGAATATGCCTGGCATGGAGTATGTTCCCCTGATTTTATTTTGCTTGCTGCTAGGGTTTTCAGGAGGATTGCTGGCGATCCTTTTGGCTTTCCTACGTCAAGTCAACATGGCAAATTGGTTGGCGAAAGGGAGTATTGGTTTGGCGGTGGCATCCACACTTTTCATCCTCCCGGCGGCCTGGCATGAGGCTCGTCCAGTTCTTTACCTCATGATGCTTTCGCCGATCGGACTTGCGGTGGTTGCTTTGATGATTGCCGAGTTGTCGAAAGGTCTTCCTCCAATAAGCCGTTTAAAATTCGGTCTGGTACTGGTTGTGTTCTTCATACCCATCGTGGCCGGCGCTATTGCATTTGCGATTAGCAACAATGCGGCATATTACCATGACCGAGATCAGATTGTGCTGAAGTTCGAGGGGATGGAAGACGTAACCGATGTCGTTATCGATGGCTACGATTACGAAGGAGTTTGGTACGTAGGAGCGGTCTGTTTTACGATCAAAGGGAAGCCAGGATCCTTGATTACGATGTGTTCAAAGTTTGAGTTTGACGACTGCCACGTCGACGAACCGCTTGATAGGCTTCAACTCATCCAGTTAGGTGACTGTAGATTCTTCGATGAGGGTGCCTACTTGACCGAAGGAATGATTCCCCAAACATTTCGTAACGATTCGTTGGAGCTCGGTCGCTATGGGAATTACGGCGACCTTCTGCCCATGCAAGTAGAAAGTATCCGCGATGTCATCGAGAACTACGACGAATTGCTAAGTTTCTTCCACGAGCAGTGGCCTCAAAAAGAAATGCCTGGCCATCTGGAGAGAGAAGAGAAACATGGCCGACGAGTATTTACCTACTGGATGGAAGTCGATCCGAAGGTCCTGACGCCGCAAGAGGCGAATTTAATACGAACAGAATGGCCGTGAGTAGATCCGAGTGAAAAATTATCTATAGAACACGGTCGCCGGCCCCAGAATCAAAGCGACGATCAGGATTGCTAAGAAGATCTCGATCAAGGAAATCTGTTCCGGGGATTGGTCGTCTGGAATGATGGAATGTTGTTCGACGACGGAGATTCCCCAGTAGAGGTTCAACAAGGCCGTCGTTCCTGAGATGAATAACGGAATGGCAGCGACGCATCCACCGACGATCAGTGCCAGTCCACACGGGATGCTACATAACGTTAGCTGACCGGTTGCCAGCCACATGCAGTAGACATTTCGCCGAAAGGTGCTGGCGTACTGCGTAACGATGAGCACCATTCCAAATGACGCCAGCGCGAATCCCGGTTCGACAGAATCGACGCGAGAACCGATCGCCAGACCCATAATTGCCATGACAATCCCCTGCCCCATCGTCAGGAAGGTGAACCCGATCAACAGAGCGGAAGGCTTTTCGTAGGAAAAGTAGCGTCGCGGCATTCGATTTCTATTGGTCATCATCGAGTTATGGCTGCAGCCAGCGGCTGACAAAAGTCGCAGGGCCAAGGATCAAGGCCAATACCACGAAGGCTCCCAAGATTTCTCGCATCGTCACGCGTCCGAATTCAGGTTTGGGGACGCCAGCCTGGTCTTGTTCAGCCATCGTCGCACGATGATGCCAGTTCATGAATAACATCGTTGCAGTAATCGCAGATATCGCAATCATCGGAGGCAGTATTATACTCAAGAGGCCTGACAGCAATGAAAACCCAATGAGTATCCCGTTCACCAACGCCAGGTAAAAGGGGATACGACGCGTAACGCCAACGTATTGGCCGACGATCAACGTTCCTCCGATGCCCAGCAGAATGAGCCCGCCTCCGCTACCGGAACTCTTACTGACCGCGGCCGTGCCTAAGATTGCGATTAGAATGCCAAGCGTCATGATTGCGACCGTCGTGATCGCAGTATCGGCGTCAACCATCGAATCGACACGATTTCGTCGAGAAAGGCTTTCGTTATCGGTCACAAAGATTGCTCCACATCGTTCCGCTATTTGACATAATCGGATACTGGGTTACCGGCTCGGCCATTTCCACCCTACTTGATCTAAGAGGTCTCCTCCTTGCAAGATGGTTTCGCCGCTGCATTTCTCCAGGGGAATGCGGCGGCATAAATCCCACTCAGCCAAATGTTCGGCGAGTTTCTCGCTATGCGTAACCACGATGACTTGGCTTTGCCCAGCGGCGGATAAGATCAAACGCGCCAAGGCTGGTATCAAATCTGGGTGTAGACTCATTTCCGGTTCGTTCAACACCAACAGCTTCGGCGGTTGCGGCGTCAAAAGAGCGGCGACGAGCAGCAAATAACGAAGCGTCCCATCCGATAGTTCTGCGGCAGTCAGTTCACGCATCATGCCGGGCTGCTCCAATGTCAGTTGCAAGCCGACGTGTGTATTCGTGATGTTCAGCAGTGAACCAGGAAAAGCATCATCAATTGCTTCGACCAGCGGGCCCCCGTTGCCCATCTCGCGGATGGTTTGCAGTGCGGCTGCCAAATCGCTGCCGTCGTTGCCGAGTACCGGAGTCCAGGTACCGACATTCACGCGTCTTGCCGGTGCGTCTGGATCGGTCCGAAACGAATCGTAAAACCGCCACGAGCGGATGATCTCACGCATGACAATCAGTTCGGGACCTTCGAAGGGGTCGGAGTATTCGGTCAGCATGCTGGCTTGAAGGGAAAGAGGAACGCCGACCTCGCGCCAGGCCCCCTCAGCATTACGACAGCGAAGCATTTCGTTTCGACGATCTGCACAGAGATAGCTCGGCAGCATTCGATTGCCACGCCATAAACATTCACGCTTCATCACGGGATCATTTCGAAACGTCGACAATTGCATCCCGGCGGCCGGATCGAGATACTTGCGAGGTACCGGTCCGCCGAGATCGAGTGCATAGCTGTACTCGTGCGAAGTGAATCCAAGCCGCAGACTAACAGGCTTCTTACGTTTCATCGGAGCCGATAACGCTTCGGCGTCTTCCGTGATCATTTCTGGCCCAGCCCAGAGAACCGACGAAAATCCGCCATCACGAGCTAATGACCGGACCAACTCACCATGGGCCGCGTCGGCCAGCATGCGTAGTGACCGATAAAGATTCGACTTACCGCATCCATTGGCTCCGGTGACGACATTCAGCTGCCCCAGCTTCAAGATAATCGAGCGGATCGAACGATATCCGGCGATGGCGAGCTGCTGGATCATGCGGATTTCAAGAATGGAAAAGAGCGAGTGCGATGTCGAAAGTTGTACCAAAACATGACGATTGCCGCGAAGAACATTTTCGCTTCTTAACGTCGATAATCAAAGACGAACAAGAGCTCATTTTCCCGCGTTGCGAAACAAGAAGCTCATCATGCCTAGTACCGAGCCAATCATTACCACCAAGGCAAACAGATCGCTAACGGAAAGCTGCCGCCAAGGAGGCGAAGTCAAGCCATATCGGGTTGCCTTGCGAAGTTGAAAATACCAACGCCAGTTGGCCTGAGTGGTCCACAGAAAGTACAAAATGATGGCTCCGAGAAACATCAACGAGGTCGCGACATCAAACACGGCTTGCATCCCGCCCTGCTGAAATTGCCATACGAGTAGGAGTCCCAGCAAGCTGATCATGGCCAAAAGTGATATGCTGCCCTTGCAACTGATCAGCAGCGAAGCACGTACGTCTCGGCGGAATGTGGCCAAGTATTGAAGCCATACCCCACTGCTACCCCAGCCGGCAATGACGAGGCCTAGTAAGAGCGAACTAGGGCTCAGTAAAGAGAGTAGCCCCACGGTCGTCATTACTAGGCCGATGGCAATTACGAAGACCGAGACCTCGAAATGATCGGGCGTTGGCAGCGGGTCTTGAGTATTCAATGGTTGCTCGCGTCGCGAATTATTGACGTAAAATGGTCAACTGTCTATCGAGTAAAGTACATTCGCTTATTATCTCGGTCGTACGTGATTTGAATCCAGCGAACGTCATCGCTCCGGTCGTACTGCCAGCCCGTGCTAACCAAAAAATATTCCGTTATCTGGCTCTCGTCACGGAAGCCAGTAACGCGTTGGACTCGTGTTAAGGAGTGGATCGCCTCGCCCTTGGGATGAGTTTAGCCACAACTCGATTCATTCGCGAACATTATCGGCTGTGGGAATAATAGTAAAGCCGCTGTGTCGGACGATCGTAGGTGAAATAACGTCCTCGGTCTTCCTCCTGCCGCGAGTAGGTCCAGCCTTCAAAGACACGGCGATCGCCAAGCTTATAGGGCACGGTCGAGCAATCGATGAAAGTCTGAACAAGGCGACCACCGGAAAATTGCTCGATCCCCTCTTCTTCGGCGAAATGATCGAGGAATGCCTGTTCGTCGATGGTGCATTCGTAACGGATACTGTGCGACATGTAGTTGTACGTAATGTCACTGGCACCGGCCGGAATGAAAAAGGGAGCGTCTTTCGCGGATACTAGATGTCCCCGAAGTGGCTTTAAACTGGGTACTGCAGATGCCAATACAATCGAGATCGAAGCAACGATCAGTAGTAGCTCTTTCACCGTAAAACCACGTTTGCCGACAAAAATCAGACCATCCGCGATGGCAGCGTGTAGCCTTCGCTGCCAATGCCAATTGATAATGCTGATCAGCAAACTTGCCAGCGAAAATGAGGCGATCGTGAAAAACAGGCCGATCGGCATATTACCCAGAATTCCGAACAATGCGATTCCGGTGATGACTGAGCAAAATGCTGGCCAGCCAATGGCCATCGTCGCCGCTTTTGCATTTCGGCGAAAGGTTCCGCGGTACTGCTGAATAACATGATAGATGGGCCAGGGAACAAAAATAATCAAGGTAAAGGTAAAACAGGGTTCTAGGTAGACGAGTCCTGGGATACGCGTACCTATGAAAGCAAGCGAAACCAGAATAGAAACGGCTGCTGCGAGCTGATGTACGAGATGTGGCTTGGGAAACTCGGTCGTTATTGTGTTCGTTTCCACCAAGTTGCTTTCTTTTTCATTCGCTTCGAAGAAACATCGCTTTCGCAAATTGCTCATCGATAAGTCGTCGACCAGTGGTTAGCGACACCAAACGCAATGCCAACCGCCAACGTCAACAGAAGCGTATCGCTCAGCGAGAACTGACGGGCGACAGGCGGTTGCCAGTCTCTTTCGTACCAGGTTTGAAGTTCCAACCACCATCGCAAGTTGGATGAAGCGACACTACCGAGCGTGGTCAATGAAGCAAGGAATATCACCATAGGAACAAGGGGAAACGGCTGCCGCTGCGTGAGGAAGGTAAAAGCCGTGATGCAAATCGCGATTACGAATATCAATGCAACGAAAACGCTACTAAAGCAGGTCAATACCATGCAAAAGCGAGCTGCCGAAAGATTGGCCCGAAACGTTGAGCGATATTGCTGAAAAGCGATTAAGCCAGGCCCGATAATGGCGACGACAACCATACTAAGAGGGTTCTCATTGATCCGTGGAATCCAGCTTAACAAAATACCGGCAAACCAGATCGCAACCAAAATCGTCAATGTTGCGCTGACTAATTGACCGTAAGTTCGTCGTGGACCGTCCATCCTCTTACGATACGAACCTGTAACGCGTTTTGCTAACAATTGGCCATTTTAAAATGTACGAGCGAGAAACTCGCTGCGACAAAACAGAGAAGTAATCCCAATCACGTAGGTCAACGCCGTGAACGCGAGTAGCATGGTTTTTAGCGAGAAGCGAAAACGGCGACGCACCGTGAACTCTTCGACCGGGTAATAAGTAAGCTTTTTCCACCAGAAGACGTTTGAGATGCCACATGACGTGGTAAGCAGCCAAAACGCAACGACGGGAACTATTCGAATAACTCGGTACGGTTCAGCGTCGAACGCTCTCACGATGTGAGGAAGAGACATGAAAAGCATCAAGCCACTGATTGCTCCCAAGCCGCCACAGAGCCAGATTGCGACTTCGGCCGACTTGCTATTGCAAAGAAACGTCGCGCTATACTGCGTCCACCCCAGCATGATGACCACCAGAAGAAATGGAAACGGCAACACAGCCGTGGCTAATCGTGCGTGGAAGAAGAGCGAGATTAGTAATGCGAATGACGTTAAGCTGACGATGATGACGATCACCGATAGCCCAAAGTGCAGCCAGGAACGTTGCGGGAGAGGTTGAACGTGGGACGAAGTCATGCCGCCATTTTAATCAAGAAGAAGCGGCGCGGTTGTTCGTATGCGATTTCGTCCACAAACATCAATCTTCATCGAGATAGGCAAGCTCGAAATAATAAGCTGTACCCTGGGGGCGATCATACACCAGGAAATAGTAAACGTGGTCCCCATTCCAGATCGCACGAAATCCTTTGGCAACCGAGTGTGTTGTTCCTAGCAGCGTCTGGGTTCGCTCGGGAAGATCGACATCGACAGGCTTTGCGAACTCTTGAATTCGTAGCCCATCGCCTTGCTTGCTGGCGTTTAGCCATTTACGGAGCGGTGCTTCGGCTATCTGGAATTTTGCTCGGGAGATGGCGTGGCGAGTTCGTTGGTAGTCGATATGCTGTGCCTCGGCGGGAAGCGATAAAGGGACATCTGCGGCCGAGACATCAGATAAGTAGAGGGAAGGATTGGTGTGAGCCCGATAGGTGGCGGGAGCAATGATAATCGCGACAAGAATGCAGAAGGCCAAGATTTCTCGTAGTGAGAAAGAAAGACGTGGCCTCTCAGGGCACGCTTTCACGTACGCATTTAATTTCGAGATCCACCACCAATTGAAACCTGCGATGGTAAGTCCAACGATTCCTGCCAAGGCGAGGATGGCCGCAGCGTGAGAAAATGATGGAGGCTCGGGAAATTGTCCAGGGCCCCCCAGTGCGAGCAGGAAGGGGCTGATCACCCCTGCGATAAAAAGATATTTGCAGCACAAGAATCCTCCACTCAATGCGGCACCGGCTCCGAATCGGCTTCCGTGGAAGGTGCCCAGATACTGAGCGATTGTGGTGACCAAGCCGAATAGGAAAGTCCCGATGAAGATTGCGGTGAAGGGAGAAGTCGGCCAGACCAATTCCACCCCCACTGCACCGACGCCAGCAGTGATCCCGCCGATTGCCATATTAAGTAGTGAGACGGAGATCAGCAGCCGCGAAGGGCGAGGCGGCGCGGCGATCATCTCTGTGGGAGTGTCTATTTCACTGATTTCCATCTCGGTCATTTCACAGCGGGGGTTCGATCGATCTTGATATCGAACTTCGTCCCTTCCTTGGTGCTGGAGCTCCAGTTGAAACTAAACGTTGTGTGCGGGACACGGGGATTCTTGTCGGCTAAGAGAGGTACGCCGGTGACCTCGCCACCACGTGATTCGCGTGAGACGACTTGCTCGATGGGACGAGGCATGCGCTGAGGCAGAGCGATCTCGTCGGGAATACCTTGTTCATTGGTTTGTTCCACTTCCTTCGGCAACTCACGACGACGTTTGCTCAAGAACTTGCCATCTTGGCTTACGCACAGATCGTACGGCTGTCCGTCGAGGGTGATTTCAACCCAGTACAATTCTGCCCCGCCCTGCATTGCTTCTTGGCGCAGCTTCTTCTGGAGAAGCTTACTCACCAGAATCCCGTCTTCATGAACTTTGGTCTCGTACCAGCGGTCCTCGATCTTGTAAACAACTCGATACGTCTGGTCCTCTTCGTTTTCAATCAGTTCGACTTCGGGAATCTCTAAGTCGTGCAGTTCGCGTCGGATGGACGCCTGAACACGTTCTGGGCATTCTGCCAGGTCGAGTCTTAGATTCGTTTCGTCCGCCGACAAGTGACCGACAAGAAAAGAGAAAACGAAGACCACGAATCCGCAGCGTCGTACCATGATTGGGCTCCTTCCAACGATTAGGCCATGAGTGCTAGTCGCCAATCTAGCTACCTCAGATGGCATTCGCAACTAATTGGGGGAGGCTTGTTGATGCGAGAAGAAGGCGGCGCCACCCAGAACCAGGCCGAATCCAAGCATGATGGCCATCACTTCCAACAAGGTGACTCTTCGGGATTTACGCCTGGGAAGCAATGCTCGTTCGGCTTGAACAAGTTTCCTCCAGCGGCAGTAGTTCAAGAGAGATGAGATCGCTGCAAATACAGAGACGCCCACGAAGGGCCCAAACGCAGTGACAGCTTCCGCCCCGATCGATTGACCACGATACAACTGATTCCCCAGCGTGATCATCGGCAGCCCGGCAAGCAGGGCCGTGACACTAAAGAACCAAGTACAGAAACGCGCCCCAAACATGCTCGTTCGGAAGGTTCCCAGATATTGTTGCGCGGCTACGAGTCCTGGTCCCAGTAAGGCAGCCAGAAATCCGATTGCCGAACCTTCTCGAGCTGAAAGCGTGGTAGCGAGTGCCATCAACCAGCCCGCAAACCACAAGCATAAAGCGATCGAAAGAACCGAGACCGCGACAAGTGACTATGAAGGACGAGTGGCAATAAAGTCAGTTTGTCGTTCGGAGATATCAGCTTTCTCATCCATGAAGTCAGAATATCGATCGCTGCTAGCAACCGCAAGGAAAATGAAACTAGCGCGAAGAGTTCGAACCAACGAGATAGCTGTGGTGACCACTTCACAAATGGCGACGGCTGCTTGCAAGGTGTTTCGACGTCTCCGTTTCGGACATCCGCGGTCGTATCTGGCGGAAACCACCGTGGCCTTTTGTACGTCCAGCGCGAATAATTCTAAACGTAAGGATAATCCGCTAGCTCCTCGTTATGCCGTCAAAGTCGGAACAACTCCTCCAATCGGCGCGGGTCGTTGGGTGTGATTTTGAAGATCGCACCAAACAGATCGGAAAGATGCTAAAGAAAGTACCCCCGAAACTTCGAAATTAACCTTCGGAAGGACTGTTACACACTTGCCAGTTGCAGCACCTGTTGCAGTTGGCTTGAGTTAACAGCCGGCCAAGGGGGGAATCTTTAACAAGCTATTACTGCGCCATGGGTGTGACCTCACTCGTGACGACAGTTGTTCTGTTTGGGTTCTCCAACTGGTCACCGTATCGCCGAACCGCTGCGAGATAGGTGAATCGGGAACGTTCGCAAGAATGTCTTGATGAATCAAATCGTGTGTAGTGGCTCTTGGTTTCCGCTTGAACGGCACGGTTCAGAAGGATCTGAGTACGAGCCACGAGAGAAGCAGCGTTTGTAGCGCCCTGACCCAGACATTGACGAATTGAGACTCTCCCATAGCCGCGTGCGAGGGATCGCCAGAAGAGTCCAAGGCGAAGATGAGGGGCGATTTTCGTGTTTCCGCCAGAACCGGAAACACTGTGGAGGTCAACTCAACGAAAGAGTAATGGAGAGCCTGTGATGAAGGTCTTCACAACAGGACAGGTCGCAAAGATCTGCAAAGTGGCCCCCCGCACTGTGAGCAAGTGGTTCGATTCGGGCCGACTTAAGGGGTATCGTATTCCTGGATCCCAGGACCGACGAATCCCGCGGGAATATTTGATCAAGTTCCTGAAAGAACACGGAATGCCCCTTGGTGACCTGGAAGATGAAGCCATGGCCAAGGTGCTGATCGTAGCTCAGGACCAAGTATTGGTGGAAAATCTGCGTCGCGAACTTCCGCTCGAAAAAGCATTCAAGGTCTGCGTGGCCGCGAGTGGTTTTGAGGCCGGAATTCAAGCCGAAGGTTTTCACCCGGACTGCATTATCGTGGACTTCTCGATCGGTCGTATCGAGGCGTTGCAGATTTGCCAGAATCTGCGTCGGAATCCCGATTTCTCGGAAACGATTCTGATTGCCTTGCTACCCGACGATGGAAGCTCGATGAGCTTCGATCGATCCACGATCAATGAGACGTTCAAGAAGCCGTTTGACGCGGCTTTGCTGGCAGAACGCCTACGAACCTTGATCGGTGCTAAGAAGGAACTGGTCTAAGACCAAGCCTTCGGGGTTACCACAATCCGAGCTTAAAAAGACGCCGCGATGCATTTCGCGGCGTCTTTTTTTTGTGGCTTGCCTCAAGATTTCCAGGTTAACGGTATCACTTTCAATGCGGTTTTTCCCCACAGAAGGAGGCCTTGACCGACAATTGTCGACACCCCAGATGGGCCAGTCTCTGAAGTGGGGCAGGAAATCCTCATAACGCCCCTACTGGAAAAGGCGATATCGACTTAATATGGAGGGTTTCGCGGATTTCGATTGGCGCTCATTTCATGGCCGATTTTACGCATCTCGATAGTTCCGGCGCGGCCCGCATGGTCGATGTCGGACAAAAGAAACCCACGGCACGTGAGGCCGTGGCCGAGGCGTACGTCACCATGAAAGTCGAGACCGGCAAGGCGATCCGCGACAATCAAAACCAAAAGGGTGAAGTCCTCCAGGTCGCTCGCTTAGCTGGAATCATGGCCGCAAAGCGAACCGACGAGCTGATCCCACTTTGCCACGGGCTGCCCTTGGAAAGTATCGACGTCGACTTTGCTTTCGAAGACCCGACAACCTTGCGAATCACGGCGACGGCTCGTGTAACCGCGAAGACGGGCATCGAGATGGAAGCTATGACGGCCGCTTCCGTTGCTGCCCTAACTGTGTACGACATGTGTAAGGCCATTGATCGCGGGATGGAAGTTCGACACATCCGTTTGATAAAGAAGTCAGGCGGCAAGTCAGGGACCTACCAGCGAGATGTCAAACCTTAGGAGGTAGTTTGAAGTCTTCCGTTTTCAGTCTTCCATCAGAGAAGGTGTCAATTGAGCATTTCCTTCTTACCGAATATTGAGAACTGAACACTGATAACTTGACGAAAGTCGAATTGAACGTGAATCCCGCTACTAATCAAACTTCGTCTGCTCCCGAGGCCGGGGCATTGATGCGTTGCTATGGCGGGATCGAATCCGATCTTGCACAAGTTGAAGCGATTCTGAAGCGGGAAATGTCTTCTAAGTTCCCTGCCGTCAGCGATATCGTCTCGTACGGTTATCTGCTCGGTGGCAAACGCCTTCGCCCTGCCCTGGTGCTGCTTTGCGGTCAGGCATGGAGCAATGTCTCATCAGACCATCACAAGCTCGGTGCCGTCCTCGAGATGGTGCACACGGCAACGTTGATTCACGACGATGTACTCGACGGCGCAGAGACACGGCGACATCTGCAAACGATCCATCATCGCTGGGGAACTGAATCAAGTGTTCTCGTGGGCGACTTCCTCTTCACGCATGCATTCTATTTGGCCAGCACCCTTCCAACGACTCTCGCTGCCCGGAAGATCGGTCAGGCGACCAACGTCGTTTGTGAGGGAGAGCTGCGTCAAATTACGACGAAGGGCCGCTTCGACCTGAGCGAAGACGAGTACCTGTCGATTATCGAAGCCAAGACCGCGGCACTTTGTGAATGTGCTTGCGAGCTTGGGGCGATCTATGCCGAGTGCCCGGAGGACGCCGGTAAGCAAGCTGCCGAATACGGTCGTTGCCTGGGAATTGCATTCCAAATCGTCGACGACTTACTGGATATCGAAGGAGACACCGACCAGACTGGCAAAACTTTGGGAACGGACTTGGCCCAGCGGAAGCCAACGCTCCCGTTAATTCATGCCTTGAAAGTCGCACCGGTGGCGACCAAGGCCAAAATGCTTTCTGTCTTGGCGTCAGAAGATCCAGCGCCCGGTCAAATTCAAGCTTGGCTCGAAGAGTTTGACAGCGCCGCCTATGCCCGCGAAACCGCGATTCGATATGTCGAAACGGCACTAGCGGCGGTTTCGCAGTGGCCTGACAACGACGCGACCGCTGCATTACGGCAACTAGCCGAGTTCGTCCTCAAACGCTGCTATTAATGCGGGATGCTACCGAGCGTTAGCCGATAGGGTGGCAATAATCGGTGCGCCGCGTGTCACAATAACCGTATGCTCGAACTGAGCGGTCAAATTCTCTGGATGGGCGATCAACGTCCAACCATCTTTCGCCTCGGTTAGTCGTGTGCTTCGCGTAGACAGAAACGGCTCGATAGCGATCACCTGGCCTAGTTTCAAATGACGTTGATCGTACCGATTGAAGTAGCCTGCAATTCCTTCCGGTTCTTCGTGCAGGCTCCGTCCAATTCCGTGACCGCCGACATTCTTAATCGTTTGAAATCCATTCAGCTTCGCGATACGTTCAATTGCCTGGCCAATTCGGTTGACTGGGGCATCTGCTTTGGCTTCGACAATGGCATCTTGAAGAGCTATCTGGGTTGCGTAACAGAGTCGGGCTTTAAAATCTGTGATAGGTGGGACCACGATCGTTCCGCCCGTGTCTGCGAAGTAGCCATCTAACTCCGCGGAAACATCGACGTTAACGAAATCGCCCGCTTGAATGACCCGCTCGCCAGGAATCCCATGCGCGGCTTCTTCATTCACGCTAATACAGGTTGCCCCCGGAAAGTCGTACGTGACACGCGGTGCCGATCTCGCGCCCATTCGATCCAGCAACCCGCTACCGAGCCGATCTAATTCGGCGGTCGTCATCCCAGCTTCGATCGCGTTGAGCATGGCATCACGAACATAGGCGACTACCTTACCGGTATTCAGCACCCCATTCATGTCGTCCTGACTTTCGATTGTCATCTGCGTGGGATCCTTATTCCGGTGGAGGGTGATCTTTCGCCGGGGGGCGCCACCTTGCTCTTGGGTGAGACACTAATCAGATGTTACTGCAAGATGAAGGCCATCCATAGTACTCGGCCTATCGGCGAAGGGAAGTGACATCGAAGACGGATGGAATCAATCACGATCGTTCGCAGAAGCAGTTGTGTGAAGAATTATTTGACAACGGGTGTGCGCTGCGTCATTTTGATGCCCTCCCCCAAACGAAGCATCCCATTTGTTTTCAAGGTTAAGTGCATGCCCCCGCAAGATTTGATCCTCGGATTAGCCGAATACGCGTTGCAGAAACCAGGTACACTTCTGATGAACTCACTCACCATGGAGATGGTTCAGAAGTATCCCCAAGTGATTGCTCAACTCTGTGTTGAATTGCCAACCGTATCATGGGGAACCGTGCTGAACGTGGGAGAGTCCGACGATGGACTCGTGCTGGAAATACCTGTGAAGCAAGAGCGTCTAGCCGAACACATTCAATCCTTTTCCACAGTTCAAGATGCTCAATGGGCACCACGCGATGGGCACATCTATATGAGCGTACCGACCGATGGGAGTGTTCCGGCGGAAATGATTCAAACGTGGATAGATGATGCCTACCAAATTGTGTCTGACAAGTTGGATGATCGGGGAAGGTTTCTTATTGAACGGATAGCCGTTCCAGGCGATCAGCATCAACTTATCCGCGAGTTGACGGAGCGTCTCGGATTGTCTATGCGAAATTCAGAAATCGCGACGCTCATAAGGCCGGCGATCTTACTGCGATCTCGGATGGTTGAAGGAGACGAGGTCATCCCTCTCGGTGCCTCGAAGCTTGGTGGATTGCCAGATCTGCCTGATGCCGTTGATTGGCCGACGTTTGAACTCGAAGGAGACGAAAAGCCGTTGGCGTTTCTCGGACAATTCGATCTCGCAGAAGCCGCTGACTGTCCCCAGGCGTTTTCCGGCCTTCCTAAGTCGGGGTTGCTTTCGCTGTTTTCAGTTTGGGGATGGATTACCGAGGAAGAGTTCGATCCCGAGTTCCCTGAGGGACCAGAGAATGCTCCTGGCTGGACGGTCATGCTCCACACACCAGCTGCATCCTCTCTGTCGCGGCGTGAACCACCGGACGAACTGTTTCTCTTTCATCCCGCGCCGATCGAGATGATTCCGGTCTTGTCGTTACCGAATCATGCGGAAGAGCCCGAAGTGGCAGCATTGGGCTGGGACGATGATACTTGGGAAACGTTCGACAGAATGCAGGCCGACTTTCGTAGCATTCTGTGGGGACATTATCTGAATGATGTAAGCGCCCTGGCCACGCATTCGCTGGTGGGGGGCTATGCGATGTTCCAGCAGGAGTATCCCGAGGATCTAGTCGGTACTGACAAACGGATGTTGATTCAGATCGGCAGCGATGGCAACACAACGATGGCCTGGGGCGACGGCGGTGAATTGACGTTCTACGTTGACACCTCCGCTCTACAACAGGGGCGTTTCGAGGGAATTGAATGCCACTACCAATGCGGATAGAAAGTCCCTGATTGTTTCGGTCACCTCGTCAGTTATGCTTTAATTAGTCCCTCATGCCCTCTTTTCCTTGCAAGAGACCCACCATGCTATCCACTGCCAAACCTCTCGCTTTCAGCTTGATTTGCGCTACTTTTCTGTTTGGATCTTTGTCATTTGCTCTGGCCGAAAACCCTGGGCCGGAAGGCAACGGTGACTTCGTTGTCGGACCAGAATACAAGGTCGACCCGGCTTTGACTGATCAGGGCAATCCCAAGGGAAAGTACTTCCAGTTCTCGATGCCACTGGCCGAGAGCAAGATCTTCGACGGGAAAGACTCGACGCTAAATCCCAAGAAGAAGGTACGAGCAGAACGCAAGATCTTCGTTTACGTTCCGGCTGAGTACAAAGACGGAACCAAAGCACCCATCTTGGTCATGTTAGATGGGCCTAGTCGGATGAATCTGGTGCGAAACGCCCTGGATAATCTGACGATCTCAAAGGATCCAGCTCGCCGTTTACCTGCGTTCATCGCGATTGGTGTTGAGAATGGCGGTGACGATAGCAAAGGAAGTCAACGCGGTTTGGAATACGACACCATGTCAGATCGTTTCGCACGGTTTATTAACAACGAAGTATTGCCTGCCGTACTCAACAATCCCGAAATCAAAGCTGCCTACCCGAACATCGCTTTCACGAGTGATCCTTGGGGCAAGGGAATCATGGGATGCAGTTCCGGCGGAGCAGCGGCCCTCACCGCAGGCTGGTTCCGGCCCGATTTGTTCCGCCGCATCATCACCTACTCTGGAACATTTGTCGATCAACAGGATGATGACGCACCGGAAGAAAACGAGTACCCACTGGGCGCGTGGGAATATCACTCGGGCATGAAGCTGATCGAGAATTCCGAGAAAAAGCCACTCCGCATCTTCACGCACGTATCCGAGAACGACAACCGCGCGAAAGACCCTGAAGAGACCTATCACAATTGGGTTATGGCCAACTATCGCACGGCGGAAGCATTGAAAAAGAAAGGTTACGATTATCGCTTCGTCTTCAGCAAAGCGACTCGCCATTGCGACGGCAATGTCTACGATTTGACCCTGGCCGATACGCTGGTTTGGATGTGGCGGGGATACGAGGCCGATTAGTCATGGGCCGTTTGTCGGCGGTAAAAGCCTCGGCCGGCTAGACGATCGAAGGTGACTTCGTACTGGTTATTTCCGATTCGCCACTGAGCATGTAGGCCATTAAAAACCTCCTGTTGCCTTCTTCCGTAGCCCCGGCCTGGGCTACGAGGTTTTCCAATGGGTGCGGGTGGTGCGTTTGTGTAGTAACGTGCGACCTTGACGGTATCGTTGATCTCGTCCAAAGAGATGTTGCTGGTTGGTTTCAGTTTGTCGGGCATGCCTGCATGGAACCACTCGCGAAATGCCGATTCGGAAGTCGCGAAATCGCAGTCCAAGTAATTGGGGCCGATTGTCTGGTAACTGACATCGGAGGCATCTATCGGTAGGGTGACCGGCGCTTCTTCGCGATTAATACCAATCGCGCGTTCTTTCGTATTCGCACGGATATGGAATGCAGCGATCCCGACGTAGCCCGCGCAAATGATCACCAGCGCGATCATGTGAATCAGTGAGTACCGACGAATCTTCGTTATCATCGCGCCCTGTTTCCAGGCTCGGCGAAGGCCTTGCAGCCAGACGAAAGTCAGAAGGCCGAACGCCAAACTTGCCAAGCCGATTGAGAAGGTAACGATCAACTCAGCATCAAGATCTGTCCAGCCGTTCGCAAAGTTGAGTACGCAGACAACGAGTACCACGATCCCCATCACGATCAATTGAGTCGTCAAGACGAACGTTGCGTATCGACTTCGATGGACGACTGCCAGATATTGGCAGACAGCGACGACCAGAAACCAGAGGGAATAGGCCAAGTCAGTCGTGACGCGAATCGTATGTGTTGCCAGGAGGCAATGCCCCAGAAAATAGGCGGAAGTGGGAAAGGCAAACCCAATTACCACGAACGCCACCAAGACCATCCACCACGAAGGCACAGGTAATCTGGGCGAATCAGCGCTACCGTCGGAAGCAGACGTGGTGGTTACGAGCCAGTCTAACAATCGTCAAGTTTAAGAGGTAAAGGACTAAGAGGAAGGCTTCGGCACACTCGGAGCGTATTTCTTCAACATCGGTTGAAGTTCATCGACAAAGTCACGGACGTCTTTGAATTCACGATAGACGCTTGCAAACCGGACGTAGGCAACTTGATCGATGGCATGCAAATGCTGCATCACCATTTCGCCGATCTGGCGACTTTCGACTTCCCCTTCGTACTGCGAGTAAATCTCGCTTTCGACCGCCGCCACAATCGCTTCAATTTGAGCTTCGCTGATGGGCCGTTTCCAGCAGGCCAGCGCCAAGCCTCGCTTAATTTTCTCAGGAGCGAATGGCTCGCGGACGTTATCCTTTTTGACAATTTTGATATCAAGCTCTTCGACCCGTTCGTAGGTCGTGTAACGACGCTTACAGTCCAGACATTCCCTCCGGCGGCGGATCGAGAAACTGTCTTGGCTGGCGCGAGAATCGATCACGCGGTCGTGATCCGCTCGACAAAACGGGCATCGCATAAGGCTTACTCGATAACAGGAGAACAGGCCGAGAAATTTTCGCCACGTTCACCAAGGAAACGGCTTGAATCTTCATAGTGTGGCCTGAACTAGCGAATTGAGCAAGCTAAGTATGGAACTACAAAGAAGATAACCTGTATTTCCGTACATCGGTCCGAACGAGCCATTCGTCAAAAGTCATTCGATCCGCGGCTTTTTTGCAGCCGCCCAAGCCTTATAATGCACGAAGATTTTCGGCAAGAATGGTCTCGTTTTTGCGAACAGTTCGATACGCAGAGTTTATCTTATCAACAACCATACGGGCCGAAACCCCTGCCCCGAACAACCATAAGGAGTTGAGCGATGGACGCCAGCCAACCACACGATGCCGGTGATGCTGCCACGGATCCTGGACAAGACGCAGGACAGCCAAATCCCGCCGAAAAGTTTTCCGCAACCCATAAGCGGGGAGAACGTGGCCCAGACGAAACAATCTGGCGAGGCGGTTACTCAGCCGTCGATCAAAGTGGCAGCTTCATGATCTTAGGGCTGATAACGATCGGCCTAATCGCTGGTGGTATTTTCTTCCCACTCGTTCTAATCGCCATCCCAGTGCTCTGGATCATTCAGTTGGTCCGCGTTTGGTGGATCAAAATGGGCGTGGCGTACGAGCTGACCAATCGTCGCTTCATTCACGAATCGGGCGTGATTAGTCGAACCACTGATCGCATCGAAGTTATCGACGTCGACGACGTGACAATTGAACAGGGAATTATGGACCGGATGTTCAATGTCGGTACTATCAAGATCACCTCGAGCGATCGTACCCACCCAGAGCTTCGCTTACACGGAATCAAGGACGTGCGTAAAGTCGCGCTGATGATCGACGATGCTCGCCAGGCTGAACGAGATCGACGCGGTGTTTACATCGAATCGGTTTAGTGCCAATTCATTCGATTGATCGAACAGGATCCATGCAATGTGGATCCTGTTCTGGTCGTCTGACGATCATTTAATCAACGAGCGAAGTGTCGCCAAGTTCTTTGCATCGAATGAAACGCCGTCTTCTTCCCCTTTGGGCGTTTCCAGATACATCGGAATCTTCTTAAATCGGCGATCATTTAGAAGATGGCCGAACGCTTCCGGACCGATCTTACCTTCACCAATGTGATCGTGCCGATCGACCCGGCTCCCCAGGTCTTTCTTGCTATCGTTCAGGTGGATTGCGCGCAACTTATCGAATCCGATCAACTTACTGAAGTCCTTGAACGTCGCTTTGAAATCCTTCTCGTCGGATATTGGATAGCCCGCAGCGAAGATGTGACAGGTGTCGAGGCACACGGCCACGCGTTCTCCGTCCTTCACGCCTTGTAGAATCGATTGCAAGTGCTCGAACTTGTGGCCGATGCATGTTCCCTGCCCCGCGGTTGTTTCCAAGAGCAGCGTCACTGGACAGTCGGGAAGCTCTTTGTGCAGACGATCGATCGCCACGATGATCCGCTCGATTCCTTCTTCCAGAGTCGCTTCGACATGGGCACCCGGATGAAACACAAGATTCGGGATGCCCAACTTCTCGCAACGCTCCATCTCGACCTTCAGCCCTTCGACCGACTTCTCCCACAACTCGTCCTTGGGCGAGGCTAGATTGATCAAGTACGAAGCGTGACACAGCGGTGCTTCCACCTTCCGTTCGGCCAAGGCGTTTTGAAACAGGTCGACATCCTTATTCGAAATCGCCTTGGCCCGCCATTGATTGTTGTTCTTGCAGAACAGCTGAACACAATTCATCTCAACATCGGCCGCCGCATCAACTGCTTTATAATATCCGCCAGCGATCGACATGTGGGCACCAAGAAGGGGCATCTGAGGCATCAGTTCAATCCTGAAATGTAATCGCAAGTTGCGAACTTGCGACTAGATCTAGAGTCCATGATTCGTTCGCAGAAAGAGCGAAAAGCGAACATCGTGTAAACCACCAAGCAGCGTATCTTACCAGATCAGCGGTTTCTCTTCTTGCTTCCAAAAGAGCCACCGGCGAGATTCATGGTGTTTTGAGTTCCCGATCACCATGGGATCCGGGCTTGCTTGGTCTAGGTCAAGTATACTGAGGAATCCGGCGTAGGTCGTAACGATCAACTGTTTCCCGTCGGCACTAAGATCCATGTTGCCAATGGTAGAGCCTAGGAAGTGTCGCCACCTGGCGTTACCTTTCAAATCGAAAGCACGCAAGTAGCCGCTGGCATCGCCGATAATGAACTCGTCGTCTCTTGCGACCGCTGCGTAAACACGCGAGCCCTCTTCCAGCGTGGTTAGGCGTTTGTCCGGTTGATATGGCTCGGTTTGAAGGCCAGGCAATAAGTGGGTGGGAACGCCAATCGTTATCCCGTTGTAGAAGTGACACGAATTGAACGCGACCATATTTCCATCGGAACTGAATACCGCGTAATGCGGGTACTCGCTTAAGTGGCCAACCTCCGAAATCAGTTTGTACGTCTGGGCATCAAATACATAATGCAGGCTCGACTGGTGCCCGGCTGCTATCAATCTTCCATCTGGCGACAGGCAGGCATGTTCCATTGAAAGGTCGTACGAGGGCGTATCGTCCGGATACTCTTCTTGCAACCACTGAAAGTGCTCTTCAAGCTGTTCCAGCGTAGGGAGCAGTCTAATCGTTTCGTCTTCCGTCATGACGAATACTCCGTCAGGGCTTACTAGCAATGCCCTATCGCCCGTGTCAAAGGGAATGAGTTGCGTGATTATCGGAGGCCCATCGATCGAATCAGTTTCAAAACCATCTGGAATTCCTTCCCGACCGGTTGGCCAACGCAAGTGGACGCTTTCGGTCCCTTCCCAACCGAGACTAATCGTCACTCCATCCTCTCGCGCAACAGCAAAGAAGTTTCGATTGGGAGATCGACCGATCGTGATCACGTCCGATGCAACTGGTGAAATCTGTTTGTCATCGATGATGATTACCTTCCCAGTTTCATAGGAAGCACCGATTCGCACGATAATTCTGTCATCGTCCAAGCAGAAAACGGTTGGCAAGCTTTGACCATTTTCATCAAGCATGTCGATGAAAGGCCCGTGTGCCCGGGGAAAACGTTGGCCTAAGTTATCTGTTGCGTCGGTTTCATTGGCTCGGCGAATTGCTTGAAGTATTCCTTCGGCAAGCGACTGCCGCGTATCCTCCGGTTGTTGTTCTTGAAAGTTTTCCCAGCCAGCCTCTTCGCCGAGTTGAACATAATGGTTGATCGCATTGACGTATCGTTTGCTTTCGTCAATCCAGCGACGCGACAACTCTTCAAAGGTCATACGAATTGCGTCGGAAGAATCAGGTTCATCCATCATGGCAGAATCTGCTTAGAAGGTTATCCAATAGTGGAGATGATGTTCCCCGCACCGTCCTTGATATCGACCGGAATCACTTTGAGTACGATCGCAGGAAAGTCCGAGATTGTATACTCGCCACGAATGGGCTGCAGTGACTGGCCCAAACGGATTATCGATTCCGGTGGCAAGGTGACTTCGAGGCTCGTGTCGTCGACGCCCCATTTCAGTGACTCGTCTACTGTGAAAAGGACCGCCGTGTTCTTACCGTAAACGATTACCGGCTTATCTTGCTGCAAAACTGAGTTGATCATGGTTTTCAGTTGAGAAACGACTGTCGCCCCGATTTCGATTTCGAGTCGTCCGTCAACCTCCCGCCACTGAGCAAGAGTGCCAAATACTTGGTTCTGCTGACTCTGGGGATCGACTGAGGTGATCGCAGCTAATACGGCTGGGTTATCCAGAATTGAAACGCGATAAATATCGGTAATCGCTAGTGGTGTTAAAGCCGTGACGCGTGCCGCAATCGGGCGGAAGTAACCTTTCTGCACCAAGTCATATTCGTCGGTAGCCAGTCCTACAAGTTGGAGAAACTTCACTTGCCCATTAGGCGTATCAATTACGTCCAGTTCAGGGTCGAGGAAGAAGAACCCAGCCGTGATATCCGTGACCTCGTTCATCGCGATGGGGCCGTTGAACGGTAAGTGGTGCCGCTCGTCGAAAATGTTTCCAGAGGAAAATACATACCTTGCCAAATTCTGGAGAAAATTGAGCGGCCAAACCGGAGGATCTTCTGGAGCATCCAGTGAACATGCAAGTCGAAAGGTTAGCTCGAAGCCGTATCCACTGAATTCTGGATCGTCCGTTTCCTTTTCGTACAACTCAGAAAAGCCATAAGTCACGTAATGGTAATGAGGCTGTGGCGCTAAATTCTTGTAAACACTAATACCTTGTAGCGGGGCGTTTCCACCTAAACTCATCGGCAAGATAGTACCGAAATGCTTCGGTTCACGGTCGCAATAGATTCGCCGAAGTGCACCGTCGATTGCGTCCCATCCGATCGGTTCGAGTTCATTATCATCAGTGTCAAAGTTCATACGGCACGCTCTTAACACGCGGGTAAAAGTCGACGCGGCCCGCCGCCTTTTTGCGCTTTCTTACATTTTGTAATAGGTCTTTTTAACGCATCATTTGCACTACGGACATGGGTGAGTTAAGCAGCTGTTGGATTTACAGCGGGACTCATCTCACCATCGCGTTGCCCGGCCTGCGGAGATAGCGTGCTTTCCAATTTTTCCGTGACGTCTGAGGAAGCGATCTCCTTCTTTGTTAACCCGAATAATCGGGCGAAAAACAGACTCACGTCGTCGATCAAGCTGTAGACCACGGGGATGACAACCAGCGTCAGGATCGTCGACGTCAGCATGCCGCCCACCACACAAGCACCCATCGGGGCTCGACTTTCCGCACCATCGCCGAGGCCAAGGGTGATTGGAATCATCCCAGCGATCGTCGAAAAAGCAGTCATCAGAATCGGTCGTAGTCGCGTCGGTCCGGCTTGGCGAAGGGCCTCATTTCGCTTGATGCCGCGGCTGCGAAGAAGATTGGTGTAGTCGACCAACAGAATCGCATTCTTGGTAACCAAACCCATTAACATCACCATGCCGATCATGCTGAAGATGTTAAGCGTGCGCCCGGTAATCGCCAAGCCAGCGAATGCTCCACCGACGGACAGGGGTAACGAGAACATGATCGTCAACGGGTGCAGATAGTTCTCGAACTGTGCGGCCAGGACCATATAGGTCAGCACAATTGCTAAGACCAACGCGAAGATAATACTGGCGAACGTCTCTGCCATCATGTCGGCCGTTCCCGTGAAAACCGCATGCACGCCGCTTGGAAGTCCGACGTCCTGAGCAATCGATTCAACGTTTTCAATAGCTTCCCCTAACGGTTTGCTGGAAGCCAGGTTGGCGAGGATCGTCACCTGACGGCGGCGTCCTTGACGTTCAATCGAAACCGGTCCGAATGTATTGTTGACCTGAGCAACGTTGCGTAGCTCGGTTAATTGAGCGTTCTTCATCGGAACTGGCAGGGTCGCCAGCGACTTTGCCTGATCACGCTGAGTGCCTACCAACCGCACGCGAACATCGATGTTCTCGCCGGCGTCTTCATAGGTCGATACTTTTTGACCGCCGATCAGCGTGCTGACAGCTTGCCCTAAGCCATCGATGTTTACACCCAGGTCTGCGGCTCGGTTGCGGTCGATTTCGATCGAAAGTTCGGGCTTGCCCGATTGCATGGTGGTGTTCACGTCGACGAGGCCAGGGACCTCTTTCATTCGTCTGACGATCTCGGAAGCTGTCTGGTCGAGTACTTCCAGGTCATCCCCACGCAAGTTGTACTGGATTGGAGCCGATCGCATTCCGCCACCACCCAAACGGGCAACGGCATCGACACTGATTCGCATGTGCGAGAAACGCTGTAGACTTTCGCGCGCCATCTGCATCGCTTCCGCTTGCGAAACGTTTCGCTGCGACTTGTCGGTCATCTTGACCATCACATTGGCGACCGTCGTCATGCCATCGTACTGGCCACCAACCGTCGTATAGATATCCTTCACTGCAGGAAGATCGGCCATGGCCAGCTCGACTTCCTGGGCGATTTTTGATGTCTGCCCAAGCGACGAACCGGTAGGTGCTTCGATTTGAACTTGAAACTGACCTTCATCGGCCGCGGGGGTAAACTCCTTACCAATAAAGGGAAGTAGCATGGCACTACCGATAAACACGCCGATCGATGCGACGACAACGATTAGCCGGTGACTAAGCGAAAACGCGAGCACACTTCCGTAAACGCGTTCGAGGTTAACCAGGATGCTTTCCGTAAATTTGTAGAATCGCCCTTCGGAATTACTAAGTACCAGAATCTGTGAGCAGAGCATCGGCGATAGGAACAGGGCGATCAGCGTTGACACAATTACAGCAAACGTGACCGTCATGCCGAATTCGTAGAAGAACTGTCCGATCAAGCCATCCATAAATGCGACCGGTACGAACACTGCTGCGATCGAAAGCGAAGTCGCAACTACAGCGAAGCCTATTTCGTTCATCGCAGCTATGGCTGCTTCGATCCGCGTCATTCCTTCCTGCATGTGCCGCCATGTATTTTCAAGCACCACGATCGAGTCGTCGACGATCATGCCGACCGAGATGGTAAGGGCGAGCAACGTCATCGTGTTCAGGGTAAATCCAAACGCCAGCATAAACGCGTAGGTCGAGATGATCGTAGCCGGAATGGTGACGGCGGCGACAAGCGATCCTCGCAAGCTTCGCAGGAACAGCAAGATCACCAGCACTGCCAGGCCACCACCTCGTAAGAGTTCTCCCTGCGCTTCCTCCGTGCTCGATTCAACGAACTTGGAGTTGTCCTGCACGGTCAGAAGCTCGTAGCCGGCCGGCAAGTCCGCGGAAAGTTTGGCCAGTTCTTCCTTAACCTGCTTCGCCACGCCTACCATGTTAGTGCCTGATTGTTGGCGAACCGACAGTGCAATAGCCGGCTGCCCGTTCAACCGAGCCATGCTGTTTTGATCTTCCAATCCATCTTCGATATTGGCGACCTGTTCCAAACGAACCACTTTGCCATTCGACTCTTTCACAACCAGTCGACGAAATTGCTCGATCGATTGCACTTTACCGCGCGTCTTTACGACCAGATCGCTCTTGCCTGTTTCAATACGACCACCAGGAAGCTCGATGTTACTTTTTCGGAGGGTATCGATTACGTCCTGCGCCGAGATTCCGTGGGCGACCAGATCGTCGACTCGTAGCCAAACCCGGATCTCTCGCTCTCGGGCCCCAGATAGCTGGACGCCGCCCACACCGTTGACCGATTCGATCCGTGGTTTCAAGGTGTCTTTGGCGAAGATCGTCAGATCGCGGATTGAGGCATTACCAGCTAACACGATACCTAAAATCGGTGCGGCATCAGGATCGAATTTTTCGACCACCGGTGCCTCAGAATCGTTGGGAAGCTCGCCACGAATCGCTGCGATCTTATCTCGGACATCTTGAGCAGCGATATCGACATCGCGTGACAGCTCGAACTCGAGAAAGACCTGCGAAACTCCTTCACTGGTTTCGCTCCGCATCGATTTGATGCCGCTAATCGTGCTGAGTGATTCTTCGAGCACCTCGGTCACCTCGGTTTCAACCGTGGTGGGTGAAGCCCCTTCGTACTGGACCGTGACAGTGACCATTGGCATGTCGACGTCCGGATAGAGGGCCATTCCCATACTGCCGTAGGCGATCAAACCGAATACGATCAGGGCGGCAAAGCCCATCGTCGTAAGGACGGGGCGACGGATGGCTGTTTCTGAAAGCTTCATGACTTTCCTAATTCGCTATTTAGGAAACGGACTCGTCCGTCCATGCAGGCGACAAAAATAGGTGTGCTAACGCGATGCGACGTCGGCCACGGAGTTCTTGATCGAGATCATCATCTCATCGGCCAGTAAGTTCGGGTCGTCAACGACGATTAGATCGCCGGTGGAAAGCCCCTGTACCACTTCTGTCATTGAATCGTTTGCCAGTCCCAGTTCGATCGGTGTCGACTCGACCTGGTTTCCGTTGACTCTAAAGACGTGAGGTGTCCCTTCAATCAGGACGATCGCGCGACTCGGGATGGCTAACCGTTCGCTTTTCTCATCACCGAATATTAGATGAACGTTGGCAAATTGACCTGCTTTATACTTACGCGACTCATTGTCGATAGCGATTCGCACGCTAAACGTTCGCGTTTGCGGATCGACCATGTCGTTCACCGCCACAACAAGCCCCGTAACGGGTTTTTGCACGCCAGCCACTTGCACAGTCGCACGATCTTGTAGGTGCACGTTGCTAATGTTAGCTTCGGGTACGGCGATCTCGGCAATCAAGAATCTCAGATCCATGATCTCGGCGACTGGATCTCCGTTCGGTGACACGCGATCACCCACTTCCACATGAAACGCGGTGACGACACCATCGTAAGGAGCTTTAATTTGTGCCTTATCGATGACGAGACGACACTGTTCGACCTCCGCAGCGGCTTGAGCAACGAGTGCTTTCTGGATCTCGATTTCTTCGTGGGTTGGTCCTGCCTGGGCTTTGGCGAGGACGGCGTCAGCCGCGGCGACGGTTGCTTTCGCTGTGCTGACTTCGGTCACGGCTTTCTCGAATTCGCTACTGGAAATCGCCTTCCGCTGGTGAAGCTGTTCCATTCGCTGAAAGTTTTGCTTTGATTGTTCGAGGCGCGCTATCGCCTCTTCGCGTAAAGCATTTAAGCGGTTGATTTCTTCGGGACGCTCCCAGGCTTTCAGGTTGGTAAGATCCGCCTTCGCCTTTTGTAATTTTGCTTCAGCAATTCGAAGTGCCACTTCCTCTTCGCGAGTATCCAGCCGGACGAGCAATTCCCCTTTACCAATCGCTTGACCGTATAAAATGCCCAGTTGCTCCGAGTAATGCTTCCCGTCAACCACAACGTCGACCTTGGCCCCGATTTGGGGAATCTCGGCGACTACTCCTTCGACGTCAGAACCGACACGCGTCATGCGGCGCGGCAACAGACTGCCGGTGAACTTGATTTCGGTTTGAATGGGCTGATAGCGCGTCGTGGCGACTTCCACTTCCGTCGGTTTGACGCGCGGCTTGTAAGTCGATTGATCGTCGCTGGCGGAATTCTCTTGCGAGCATCCGTTCACTGAGATCATCATTCCCGTTATCAAAAACAAAGCGATCCCGCTTCGCAACATGGTGCTTTTCCTAAAGTAACTAGGTTTTCGAAGGTTGGTCAGTGGCAACCAATCCGTTCAACAAGAGATCGATCGCGCTTTCAACTCGCTCGACCAACTTTCCCTTCTGCCCTTGAAGGCAGCCGCTGATCATGCAGCCAAACAAAAGGTCGGTAAACGCATCGGAAGCTTGCATCACATTAATCGCGCGAAGCTCACCTCGATCGATGCCGGCTTGCATGATGCCATCGAGACCAGAGCGGTTTTCTTCGCGGAACATCAAGTGAGTCGGATAGACCGACTCGCGGAACTCGGCACGCTCCTGAATCATGATTTCGATCGACTGCGGATGCTTCTGGTAGTACTCGGCACAAGCCAGCATGATTTTCCGTAGCAGTTGAGGTACTCCGTTCGCTTCGATCAGATTGGGAATCTCTTGGTCCTGCAAAACCTTTCGGCGAGCGTAATCGCTCATACGTTCGACACAGAACTTAGCCGTGGCGAGGAACAACTGCTCTTTGTTCCCAAAGTGCCGATAAACCGTCCCTTTCCCAACGCCAGCCAAGTCGGCGATGATTTGCACATCGGTATTACGAAAGCCTTCCTTGGCGAACACCATCATGGCGTTTGTCAGGATGCTGTTTTGTTTCTTGGCGGCTTTGGTCGTCGGTTCTGGTTGCTGGCACATCGTTGGGTTTCTCCTATTGATAAAACGGACTCGTCCGTCCGTTTCGTTATCGTATTCTGGTTTGGCAATTGAGACAAGAGAGAATCCCTAGCGTCCTAATTGCTTTTCTGGCGGCATTAAGGCGTTGTCTATCAACATGTTACGATCTTCATAGTTTGTGCGTCTCCATTGTTTCGTTCGCAAATTAGTGGAAACGTAAAAGGACTGAGAAGCCGCCATTCATATAGCGAACGAACGTGAACCTGCCTGCTAAAATAGCTGTCCGTCGTCTTAGATAAGCAGCCACGAATCAAGGAGCAGGATGGAACTTTCCGACTTTTCCCCCTCTCAATTCCCTCAACAGAAGACCAAAGCGATGCCCTGCAAAAAGGGTTAGGACGAGCATGGCAGTGGGCGAGATCTGGGCTGTTATCGACGGACAACTGCCGCTGGATTCAGCGATGGGGATTCAAGGCCAGTGACAGCGAGGTTCAGAAAGTCGCCGAGGCCATGTGGCAAATTGACAATCCGGAAGTGATACGGCGATTATTGTGGGTATTCGCTCGACGCGCGATGCCAGAGTTTGATACGAGGCTACTTGACTTATGCCAACATGAGGACGAAGAGATAAAAAGACTCGCCCTTAGAGCTTCGGCAAACAATGGGCATCCAAGTGTACGTACGTTTGCTATCGAGCAACTAACTTCAGGCAGTTATCTGTATTCGTTGCAGCTTTTCGCCAAGAATTTTCGTTCGGGTGATGAGCAGCTTATCATCAATGCGATCGAGATTCCCGCTGACAGCGATGATCGACATGGCTTGTTGATCGACATTTTAGACGTGATTGAAGAAAACACGCCTGCCGATGTCGTCTTGCTAGGTCAAGTTATCTATTTTCACACGCCTTGCACGATCTGTCGAAATGCCGCGACCAAAGTACTTCTCCAGCGGAAGCAGGCTCCGAAGTGGTTGATAGAAGAAGTTGAAAGGGATGCGGATGAAGATGCGCGTGAACTGGTCAAGGAGGCGTTGTAGGTCATGCCCTTTGAACTGAATCGGGTTGTCCCTTGGGGCAGGTCCTATGATGAATATGTACGGATGTTTGATCTGCGTGACGAGCAGCTAGGCCAGCGCATCCTGGGGTGTGCCGATGGACCGGCGGCCTTTAATGTCGAGCTTACCCATCGTGGTGGGCAAATCATGTCGTGCGATCCGCTTTACGGATACTCGCCCACTGAGATTCAGGCACGGATTGACGAGTGTTTTGAGCTCGTTCTGAGGCAAACGCGCAACAACGCCGACGGTTTCGTCTGGAGTGAAACGATACCGAGCGTCGAAGCGTTAGGTGAAATCCGCCGTCAGGCGATGGATGCTTTCCTGAAGGATCTGCCAATCGGGCGATCAGCCGGAAGGTATGTGGCGGCCGAGTTGCCTGACCTCCCCTTCCGTGACGGTGCTTTTGACTTGGCACTCTGCTCTCACTTCTTGTTTCCTTACGACACGTTAGGTTTAGACTTTCATCGACAATCGGTGGCCAGTTTGTTGCGCGTTGCCCAGGAAGTTCGTATTTTCCCTTTGTTAACGCTCGATCGGCGTCTTAGTCCTTACTTAAATCAAGTTGTCCAAATGGCAGAATCGATTGGTTGCACAGCGGACGTCGTGCCAACAAATTATGAGTTTCAGCGGGGGGCGAACCGAATGCTTGTACTTCGAAATGTAGTCGCCCGGTGATGACTTATTGTAAAATTGACACAATCTGCGACAGGAGTACAATTCTCATCTAGAATGCGGCAGCAAAACCGCATCGCAACAGAAGGAGAATCGGATGTCGAAAGATCGATTTTTGAGAGCTTGTCTATCGTTGGAAGGGCTTTCGATCGGGGATGCATTCGGGCAGCAATTCTTCATGCCCCATGTCGCATCGTCCGCTAGGCCTGGTCAGCTTCCGCCGGCTCCTTGGGGCTACACCGACGATACGGAAATGGCGATTGCCCTGACTCAGACACTACGAGAATGTGAGACAGTCGATCAGGACGTCCTCGCGCGGCACTTCGCCGAGCGTCACGAGGCCGAACCATATCGAGGCTACGGTGCTGGAGCGAGGCAATTATTGACGGGCATCTCCAGCGGCGGCTCGTGGCAAGAATTAAGCCGAGAGATGTTCGGTGGCGGCGGGTCCTACGGCAATGGAGCGGCGATGCGAGTTGCTCCACTTGGCGCATGGTTCGCAGATGATGTGCAAAAAACGATCGAGCAGGCTGCCCTTTCAGCTGAAGTAACGCATGCCCACCGTGAAGCATCGATTGGTGCAATTGCTGTCGCACTTGCCGCTGGTTGGGCGTTCCGTTGGGAAGATGAACCTGCCGAGGAACTGATTCCATGGGTGATCTCGCATCTCGAAGCCTGCGAGGTGCGTCGCCGTTTGGAAATCGCCGCGAAGTTTCCGCTGGATATGTGGCCGTTTAACGTTGCTTCGCAGGTTGGTTACGGACTAGAAATCAGCAGTCAAGATACGGTGCCGTATTGCTTGTGGATGGCGGCTGCTTTCATGGACGACTATGAAGAAGCGATGTGGAACGCCGCGCGAGTTGGCGGCGATATCGATACCACTTGTGCCATCATTGGTGGAATCGTCGCACTGCGAGTTGGCCCAGAGGGAATACCGGCTGAGTGGAAAAACTACCGCGAACCTCTGGCTTGGAGTGGTGCTCGAACTTGAATCAAGGAAGTTTCAAGAATAAGTCGTATCACCCTCTCTTTTACGTCGATCGCGCTACCGGTGAAATGATCGCCGAGAACTTCTCGGTAGCAACGCGTGTCTTTCTAATGGAAAGACCGAATCTCTCGACAGAGTAGCCGTTTAACTAATGGACAGGTCGAGAAACGAAAGTTTGAATGAAACACTGAATGGATTTACCAACAAACCCTTACGTCGAACAGCAATCAACATGGCCGTCATCCGGACGCCATATTTTGGCGCACTTCGACGACGAATCGATTGTCGTCTATCAAGCCTATCGTCCAGACATTGGCGAGTTTGCAATCAACCACGGCTATTTCGGTGGTGATTTTAAATACAGCCGAATGAGTTGGATCAAACCCAATTTTCTGTGGATGATGTATCGCAGTAGTTGGGGCACTTCCGAGGGGCAGGAAAAGGTTCTAGGGGTGAGACTGACTCGAAAGTTCTTTGACTCACTCCTGGAACAAGCCGTTCCTTCCTCGTACTCCCGCGAGCTGTATCTGGATCGCGCGGCATGGCAAGCGGCCGTGCGTCGATCGGACGTTCGCCTTCAATGGGACCCGGATCACACCCCAACTGGCGACAAATGCGAACGTCGGGCCATTCAGCTGGGGCTGCGAAGTGAACTGCTTGAGAGATATGGGAATGATGCCTGCCTGGAAATTATCGACATGAGTACGTTCGTCTGCCAGCAACGTGAATATCTGGAAATGGGACGAAAGCAAGACCTACTGTTACCGATAGCGCGAGTATATATTCCCAAATCCGAAGCAGCGATTCGTAACGTGCGTCTCGACGCTTTCTGATAAACAAATGACCAGATGATTTTGCCGAGACCGCTGAAATCAAAGGGGACGCTAACAAGATGCACAACGAAGGACCGACCCGCATTAAGCAAGTCATTTGTATGCGGCATGATTTGAAGATGCGACGCGGGAAGCAGATCGCTCAGGGAGCACATGCGTCGATGGCATTCCTTAGCGATCGCCTGCGCGAAAAGGGGGCGATTTCGCTTGACGATTTTTCTGAGGTCGAACGAACCTGGCTTTCGGCTGCATTTGCCAAAGTGTGTTGCCGGATCGACAGCGAGGACGAATTGATGGAGATACACGACAAAGCAGTCGCAGCTGGCCTAGAAGTGCATTTGATTACCGATAGCGGCCGAACCGAGTTTCACGGGCAGCCTACGCGAACTTGTCTGGCGATTGGCCCTGACCTGGCGGAAAAGATCGACGAAATCACGGGACACTTGCAATTGCTATAACACACCCTGAAGAAAGAACTCGGCATGGACTGGGATCAGGATTTTGGCATGCTTACGGCTGCCGTCGCCAAACTACACTCCGGGCAGGTCCGAAAGCAAAGTGGCGTGCCGTATGTGATTCACCCCTTGCAGGTCGTGCAGCGCCTAAGTGAATGGGGAATCGATCGGCGACAACATCGCGATACTTGGACGAGTGCCTTGTTTCATGACGCGATCGAGGACACCGAAGCAACCCCGGATTCCTTAGTGCCGTTGATTGGTGAGTATGCAACGCATTTGGTCGTTGTGCTGACGTTCGATCCGCAACAGGAATCGAAGGAAGCTTACCTGGCCAGTTTTCAGGACGAGGGGAAAACGCCTATCGAAGCTGTCGTAGTGAAACTGGCCGATCGTTTTTGCAACGTCGAAGACTTTCTGCGAATCGATCCTAATCACGCACAGTCTTATTTCTGGAAAGCGAAGTCGGTTTTCAACGCGTTCCTGTCGCGTCAAACGGAAGTCGCTTCGACCTTCGGTTCTGAAACTACTGCAACAATCGAGCAGGATCTCCGTCGCCTGGAGAATTTCGTGGGTGAGCCTCGGTAGCGTTGTTCTCGCATCGCAACGGATCGATGCTCTACCGTTTTTCTAATTCCCACGCATCGTCCGCTGTCTCACGAGATGCTTCCCAAGATCGCGGTAAGTCAGCTAGTTGTCGTACCGTAGGATCGAGTTCGACGATCTGCTCCAGTGTTACCAAGCGAGCGTCGTCTGTCTCATCGGTCGTGCCACAGGTAAATTGCCAGTCATCCTCCTCGTCGTGACAGACGAACGTGATTGGGAGGTTTTCTTTTAAAACCTGGCGCGTGGTGAATACTAACTGCGACTTAGGAAATGTGAACGGCCAAGTCGGGTCGATCGAAAGATCTGGCTGGGCATGAATCAGTTCTGGATCGAAATTGGCATCTCCCGGGAAGTGGCCGTCCTGGTCGGGCCAAACACACTGCAGCACAGGGAAGTCATCCCCTTCATGATACCACTGCGCATATCCAAACAGCGTGGGATAGTAGCGTTTATCGACTTCACGAAACCGGCAAGGCAAATCAACCAGGATGTCATCGCTACGATCGCCATCCTGGAACTTGTTACCTTCCCGCATCAGTTCACCGATTTGATTGATGACTTGAGCAACGTCGTCGCTACTTTCGATACCGAACACGCAGATTTCTGGCAAGCCGAGCGTGTGGTAGATGCCCACCGAAAAGGCATACGAGGGAAGTACTTCGGCATCTTCGATCAACACGATGTGCCAGCCGTAAGTCTCGATGTCGGCCAGCATCTTCTCGTCATATTCGTCTTCTGGGGTCTGTTGAACCAAGGAGCAAACCTTTAAATCAAGGACAGAAGCATCGCCACCATCAGGAATGCCAGAAATAATACGGCATAACCAATGGAACCAATCATTCCTAAATTGTGCGCCCAGACAAGCATGGTGCGACCACTCGCATCAACACGCTCTTGTTCAATTCCTTCCAGGTCGGCGTAAGCCATGCTCCAGGCCGCAACACTGAAGATGGGGCAAGCTCCCATTAGACCAAAAAGGGCGAAAATCAAACTCGCGCGACCACGATGGGGGAAGCGATAGGTCGCTTGCGTTTCTGATTTCCGCGCTTTATGAAACGGCGTGCCTGATCCAATCTCATCGGGAAGGCCCAGAATCGGATAGAAGTTGGAAGATTTTTTCCAAATTCCCGTGCCTGATTCGCGCATCTCGCATTCGCCGTCGATTCTCCCCTGAATGACCCATTGATCAATTTCAGAACGACGGGCGGGGCCGAAAATCTGCCCTTCAGGAATCCTCACATGAAATAAGGGCTCGTCGTTGGACAGTGATGGTTGCAATGCGTCGTGGTCCGGTTGCATAAATAACGCAATACAAGGGATTCTGATAAAACAGCGAACGCGAGGTCATGGTAGCGACTTTCCGCAACCTTCGCCAGCGTCAGCCTGCTAGCGGGAATACGGATTGATTTTGAAGGCATCACCCCCATAAAATGCGTCTAGCGGTAAGAAAGTTGGTATTCTTCGTTAAGATTCGTAGCGCTGCCCTTCGTTGGAACTTTGGACCGCGCCCGAACGACCTGTGGCTTAGGATGACGACCATGTTATTAGGGATTGGGATTTCTCTTGCGGTCTTTGTCGTATTTGCTGGCGTAGTGGTTGGCTTTGAAGGCTTTCAATCCAGCCGGCAACATCATCTTCAAGGAATCAATCAAGAGCACGCAAAGCAGCTTTTCCGTCTACGACGCGAATGGCTGGAGACCGAGTTCATGAAAGCGGCTGCTTCGAGTGGCAAGCCACGTGGGCTGCGGTGGGTAGATTGCGAATTCGACGATGACGTCCATTTCGCATTTGATGAGGAAATTGGGCTTTTGCGGGCCTTCATTTCCATAACCGTGCAGTTCGAGGCAATCCAAGGTGGCGATATGGAAGATGTCGAAGCTGTCGGCGTTTTGCGTGCCGCCACGGGTTTCTTTGAATACAACGGCGTCCGATGGATCGCTTGCCCCCGAGTGATCTTTAATTTGTCGCCGAATCAGGCGATTCAGCACTTCCATCATCGATCGCTTTCGATTGACTAAGCACTTCGGCAGCCCCCGGGATCTCTCCTACCGGTCGGATGTCTCATCTTTTCTCATAAAAATTCGCTAATCCGTCACAACGGACCGGTCCCATTCGTCCTTCTATCAGTGTCAGGACAACTGTCCCACACGATAGTATTCTTTTTCGACGAAACCAGGGAACATCATGCGAATCTTTCTGTTAATTCTTTTGGTTGGAGCTTCCACTGCAATCGGCTACGCCGCCGGTGATTCCACGCACAAAGGCGAGCGTGTTAAGCTCATCGGGGCTCAAGACATCCAAGAAAAGCTCGATGCGCACGAATCGCGTGTCTCCGTGGTTGAAGTGACCATCGCACCCGGCGACGCCGGGATGCCGCATCGTCATCCGGGGCCAGTGTTTGGATATGTACTCGAAGGAGACTACGAACTGGGGGTCGACGACAAGCCAACAAAAATCTTTCATACCGGTGAAACGTTTTACGAGCCAACCGGTTGTCTACACCGCGTTTCCAAAAATCCATCCGACGAAAAACCAACCCGCTTAATCGCCGTAGTCGTGCACCCGCGAGACGCCAAAGAGTTAGCCATTCCCGATTCTAAGTAACGCAAATCTTCGATCGCCGCTCCGAGGTCAAATGTCGGGTCCCTCTTCGGTTGGTTTGGTAGAAACCTATGAACGCTCAGCTTCCTAATAAGCAAGACACCACCGATCCGGATGAATTCGCCCGGATGCGGATACGAATGATGTCGATCGCTTATCGAATGCTGGGCAGTGTGGTCGATGCCGAAGACGCCGTTCAAGATGCATTTCTTCGATTGCAGGCTACTGCGGATGTGCATTCGCCCGAAGGTTTTCTGATTCGGGCGACCACACGACGTTGTATCGATATCTTGCGTCAGCGAAGTCGAAACACTTATGTCGGACCGTGGGTGCCTGAGCCGATCGATACACGGGGTCAATTAAGTGACGTCTCCGAATCATTGAGTCAGGCGTTTCTGCTGATGCTCGAACGCCTGTCGCCAGAAGAGCGAGCCGCATTTCTATTACGTGTCGTGTTCGATTACGAATACGCTGCGATCGCGGAGATAGTTCAGAAATCTGAGGCCGCCGTCCGTCAGTTAGTCAGCCGAGCCAGACGACACGTTGGCCTTGAAAATCCCCGTTTTTCCGCAGAGTTGAAGTCGGCTGATCAGTTCACCGAAACGTTTCTCGCGGCCTGCAATAGCGGAGACTTGGCACAAGTTGAGAAGCTGCTTTCTGACGACATTCAAGTTCATTCCGATGGCGGTGGAAAGGTATTTGCTGCTCGTGTCGTCATCGATGGAAAGACGCGGGCTGCGAAGTATTTGATCGGCATCTTCCGAAAGATTCGTCCCTTTGATCTCAAGCCGACCACTGTCAATGGAATGCCCGGCTGGGAAGTCAGTTTGAACGGCGAACTAATTCAGGTCATGTCGATCCACATCGAACAAGGCGTGAAGGCCATCTACATTACTCGCAACCCCGACAAGCTAACTCGTTGGCAGTCGGTTGAAATCATTTAACTCAGAGAAAATGAATGTCAGAAGATCGTTTGATTCGAGCGGCCAGTTGGTTGGTACGTTTGACCCTTGCCGCTGCATTCCTTTCTGCTGTCGCCGACCGCTTTGGATTGTGGGGTTCGTACGGCAACGAAGGCGTCGTCTGGGGAAACATTGAAAACTACGAAGCGTATGTCGCTTTGCTCAACTGGTATCTCCCTGCCAGTTTGGTTTCGCCAATCGGATGGATCGCGACGATCTGTGAAATCATGATTGCCGCGGGGCTGCTCATTGGGTGGCAATTAAGGTGGTTCGCTCTAGCGGCAGGCGTACTGCTGACCTTATTCACGACGACGATGCTGTTGGCATTCGGACCGAAACCACCACTCGACTACTCGGTCGCTTCAGCAGCGAGTGCTGCCTATTTGCTGTTCGCCGTTAACCAGTATGCCAGCACAAAAACTTTTGAATCTAATCCTGAAGTAAAGGAGCAAGTCCGATGAAAATTGTTGTCATGGGAGGTCGCGGGCTCATCGGTACTCGCTTGGTTCAGCTCCTGAGAGAACAAGGGCACACCGCAATCGCAGCTTCGCCCAGCACTGGCGTGAATGCTGTAACTGGCGAAGGAGTCGAAGCGGTTCTAGCCGGCGCTGATGCTGTGGTCGATGTAACCAATTCGCCTTCGTTTGCCGATGACGATGTGATGGCTTTCTTCGATACGTCCACGAAGAACCTTCTGGCGGCCGAAGCGACGACTGGCGTAGGACATCACGTCGCCTTGTCGATCGTCGGTTGTGATCGAATTCCAGCAAGCGGCTATATGCGGGCAAAAGTCGCTCAGGAGAAGCGAATCGTTGCTGGAAATGTTCCGTATACGATCGTACGAGCGACTCAATTCCATGAGTTTCTCACCGGCATTGCGGATGCCTCAGTGGTAAATGGAATTGTCACGCTTCCCCCTGCCCCGATCCAGCCGATTGCCGCGCTAGAGGTCACCCAGTTTTTGGCAAATGTTGCACTTCGATCCCCAGCAAATGCCATCATCGATCTGGCCGGTCCTGAGCGACTTCGAATCGATCAAGCGGTGCAACAAGCACTAATCGCAAGCTCGGATCCGCGTCAGGTAACTACCGATCCAGATGCCATTTATTTTGGAACGCCGCTGAGCGAGGATTCGATCGTTCCCATGGGCGACTACGTTCGCGGCGAGCAAACGTTGGCAGCTTGGTTGGAAAACAATGCCATGAGAGTGTGATCACGGCGTAACCGGCACGGTGAAGACTTTACGGAGAAAAACTCGTTTCTGCCCAGTCGGATAGTCTGCTAATTCGCCAAACGGCAGATAGCCCAGTCGCTTGTAAAAGTCGGGAGACTGGAACGAGAACGTGTCGACCCAAGCACCGCGACACTGACGTTCAATCGCAATTCGCTCGGCCTCCGCGACGAGCTTGCGTCCCCATCCTTTTCCGCGTAGCTTTGGATCAACCGCCAAGGTTTCGATGTAAAGCCACTCCCAGTTCGTGTGACCGACCAGCCCCGCTACCGTTTGTCCCTCGTCGTTTATCTTCAAGACGACCGGCTGCGGTGCATAGACGAAGCCTGTCTCGCGAGAATTTTGTGCGAGCAACGCCGAAATGGCGTCTTCCACGCCTTCTTGCTTGGGGCGGGCGATTTCAATTTGCATGATCTACTTTGGACTCCGTTCCACCGACTACTTCTTAAGCTGCTTCTGCCAGTCGGGATGTTCCGCTTTGTACCGTTGGAACCGATCGTATTCGTCCTCAGCGATTTGATGGTTCTCATCTTGATCGATGAACGAAAACAGAAATTCCCAGCCTGATTTGCCAGTGTTCCATTCTGCGGCGCTGACGAGTTTGTCCTCATTGGTGTCGCACTCTTTCAGCAATCGCTCGAAATCGAGTTTCGACGAAGCCGTCGAACCACTTGGTTGATCGGCGGCTGGATCCCACGTCAATTTCTGCCCGGCAGCAAGAAGCGATTTCTGGTAGCGGGTCATGTCGATCTCTTGCACCGGTACGTCTTCCTCAATGGCCTGAACCGCTGCGATACCGGCCGATTCACCACAGATCATGAAAACAGGTTCCATTCGCGCCGAGGCATACCCTAGGTGGCTGGCCGAAAAGCACACTGGTACCAGCAAGTTGGTGCAGTCTTCCGGCTTTGGTGTGATCGCTCTATACGGAATAGGATAGGGAACGTTAGTCGGCCCCTTGTTGCCACCGATGAACATATTTCCTTCGTTGGCGACGTAGGTCTTTCCGTCCTTCTTGACAACGATTCGGCGTGAAGGATAAGTATCGATTCCATACTGTGCCAATCCAATGGGATCGTCGATGGTCGTGCGATTGAATACATCGTGAGCAGTTATCGTATAACGTCCCTGTAATCGCCGTGCGACACGAATGTAAAGTTGATGCGGCCAGCCAGCCGTTTCAGGATGATAACGTTTGTCGAGACCAAGTTCGGAGATTTCTACGCGATACCAATCAGGAACACGTGGATCGGTTCGCATGAAATGGAACAGCCCGCTCAGATAATCCTGGTGCTCTTGCCACAGCAGTGGATCGAATCCGTAGTCATACTGTGGCGCAACCGCGAGTGGGGCCATGGAAATCAGCGAATTACGCTGGTAATTCCACTCACCTGCGTTCATCCAACCTGGGCAAATACCGACTAGGGCCTTATGTAGATCGCTCTTTTTCGTATGTTGTTGCTTCAGGTATTCGACATAACGGCCGACTAGTTCATAGTGCTGCGGATCGTAGTCTTTTGGTGGCTTGATCGACAGACGGTTCTCTGGGACGCTCGTGGTGAAGTAGCGATAGTTGTAGGCCTGTGTATTCTCGTCCGCGGCACCGATCGGTTTGCCGTGATCCTCTTGAATGAAATCCAAGAGTCCACTTTCAGGATCGCCCGGCGTGATGTAAGGATCGATCGGTGTCATCAGTACCGGGGGCCGGACACCGGCCAATTCTTCCCCGAACTCTTCAATTGACTCGCGTCCCTTGCGAGTGCTTGCTTGCCACGCCATCAATGTGCCTTCGTAGCTGGCATCGACAAAGATCTTGGCTTTTACAATTAGATTCAGCTTCTTTTGTCGTTTGACGACCGGTCGGCCTAGGTCGTCGAACTTGGCCAAATCGAATTTAACATCCAGAATGGAACTGCGGATCACTTCCGATCCATCGTTCAGATAGGTGTGGCTTACGTGGTTTTGGGATCCGTGGTAGCGATGGTCAAAGTAAACAGGCACCTCATAACGCGATAGCAAATCCAGAAAGTCCTGCCTGATCTCCAACGGGCTTAGCTCGCGTGTTGAAAGCCGCGGAGCGTCTTCCTCAGGTTGGCCGAGGCTGAGCAGCAAGTGCTTCGTCATACCGCCGGTCGCGTTGTGGTTGGGGCAGTCCTGCATTGGCTTGAGACCAGCGCCTAGCATTCCGCCGACCCAGCGGCTGGGTTCGACGATGACAACTTGGTGCCCTGCCCGCTTCACAGCGATTGCCGCGAGAATCCCAGCCGGAGTTGCGCCGTAGACGCAGACCTCTGTTTCGATTTGCTTAGACTGGGCGAGAACGGATGGAGCAATCGCCAAGACGACCATAAGACAAACAATTCCGATTCGCATGGAGAGAACCTGGGGCTGAGCTCGTCTGCCGTTCACCGTGAGCAAGAAACGAAAAAAGGCAGTGGAGATTGGTTGAGGATCTCCCCAACTTAGTCTTCCCACTGCCGTTTTTCTATTCGATTTTACGTACAGGCGTTACTTAGCTGCTTTGAGCAACTTCAGCAGCACCGTCTGCAAGATACCACCGTTGCGGTAGTAGTCGAGTTCGACCGGTGTATCGATGCGAACCAACGCATCGAAAGTGGTCACTTCGCCAGCCGCGTTCTTAGCTGAGACGGTCACCTTTTGCAGGGGCTTCAGATCATCAGAAACGTAGATGTCGTAAGTCTCTTCACCGGTCAAGCCGAGCGATTCCCACGACTCGTCCCCTGGAAATTCGAGCGGCAGCACGCCCATACCGATCAAGTTGCTACGGTGGATTCGCTCGAAGCTAGAAGCGATCACAGCCTTCACGCCCAGCATGAACGTTCCCTTGGCGGCCCAGTCACGCGAGCTACCGGTGCCGTATTCTTTACCGGCGATCACGACAAGCGGAGTTCCCTCGGTCTTGTAGATCTCGGCGGCATCGAAGATCGACATCGTTTCGCCGTTGACAAAGCACTTGGTATAACCCCCTTCTTTTTCAGGGGTCAAGCGGTTACGGATGCGGATGTTGGCGAACGTGCCACGGTGCATCACGCGGTCGTTACCGCGGCGGGAGCCGTAGCTGTTGAAGTCGACCGGTTCGACGCCATGTTCCATTAGGTAACGACCGGCCGGGCTATCTTTGGCGATTGCACCGGCAGGTGAGATGTGGTCGGTTGTGACCGAATCACCCAGCAAAGCCAACACGCGAGCACCGGAAATTGGCTCGATCGGATCGATCGTTTCCTTCACGTCGTCCAGGAACGGTGGCTCCTGGATGTAAGTGCTGTCAGAGTCCCACGTATAAAGCTCGGAATCAGGAACCGAAATCGCATTCCAGTTCGGGTTCGATTCGTACGCGCTGTTGTATCGCTCTTGGAACATTTCAGGCGTGATCGCCTTCTCGATGGTTTCCAAGATCTCTTCGTTAGTTGGCCAGATATCCTTCAGGTAAACGTCCTTGCCGTCAGCCGAGGTACCGAGCGGTTCTTTGTCGAGATCGATATCGACCGTACCGGCCAACGCGTAAGCGACCACCAAAGGCGGGCTGGCCAAGTAGTTGGCTTTCACATGTGGATTGACACGTCCTTCAAAGTTGCGATTACCGCTGAGTACGGCGGAGGCAACCAGCGAACCCTTGGTCACCGCGTTGGCAACCGGATCAGGCAGCGGACCACTGTTACCAATACAAGTGGTGCAGCCGTAGCCGACGAGGTTGAAGCCCAGCTTCTCCAGGTCGTCCATTAGTTCAGCTTTAACGAGGTAGTCAGTCACGACACGCGAGCCAGGGGCGAGGCTGGTCTTCACGTACGGTTTGACCGACAAGCCCTTTTCGGCAGCCTTCTTGGCCAGCAAACCAGCGGCCAGCATCACGCTGGGGTTGCTGGTGTTGGTGCAACTGGTGATTGCAGCGATCACCACGCTACCATGACCGATGTCGCTCGACTTGCCGTTGTCTTCGACGGTAGCGGTACGCGACAGTTCTGCTTGCTCGAGACCAAAACCGCGTTCGTTAGGAGGCGTTACTAGCGACTTCTGGAATTCGCTCTTCATGCTTTTCAGAGCAACGCGGTCTTGTGGACGCTTTGGACCAGCCAAGGATGGCTCGACGGTCGAAAGGTCGAGCGAAACGGTCGCCGTGTAAGTTGGGGCCATGTCGTCGGTACGGAACAGGCCTTGTTCCTTGGTATAGCGTTCCACGCGATCGACTTCCCCGGCGGTGCGGCCAGTGCGACGCAAGTAGTTAAGCGTTTCGCCGTCGACCGGGAAGAAGCCCATTGTGGCACCATATTCTGGCGCCATGTTGGCGATGGTGGCTCGGTCGGCCAGGCTCATGTGGGAAACACCAGGTCCGTAAAACTCGACGAACTTGCCAACGACACCTTCTTTACGAAGGATCTGAGTGATCGTCAGCACCATGTCGGTTGCCGTGACACCTGGACCCAGCTTGCCGGTCAGTTCGAAGCCGACGACTTGGGGCGTGAGCATGTAGATCGGCTGTCCCAACATGACCGCTTCCGCTTCAATACCACCTACACCCCAGCCAACAACGCCCAGGCCGTTGATCATGGTGGTGTGGCTATCGGTACCGACCAGCGAGTCTGGCAGCGCAACCTTGCCCTTTTCATCTTCGCGAACGAAGACGCCCTTGGCCAAGTATTCCAGGTTCACTTGGTGAACGATTCCAACATTAGGCGGAATCGCCGAAAAGTTCTTAAGGGACTTCTGCCCCCAGCGGAGAAATTCGTAGCGTTCCTTGTTGCGATGGAACTCAAGGGCGACGTTCTCTTCCAGCGCGTGGTCAGTGCCAAATTTGTCGACTTGAACCGAGTGGTCGATCACCAAGTCGACCGGAATCAGCGGGTTAATCTTCGCCGGGTCACCCCCCAGCCGCTGCATGGCACTTCGCATAGCCGCCAGGTCGACCACGCATGGAACGCCGGTAAAGTCCTGCAGAACAACGCGGGCAGGCATGAATGGGATTTCGGACGGTTCGGGATTGGTGGCATCCCAAGCGGCCAGAGATTTCACGTCATCTTCCGAGACGATGTAGTCATCGCAGTTGCGGAGCACAGATTCCAGCAAAACGCGGATAGAGAACGGAAGCTTGTCGATGTCCCCCAAACCAGCGTCCTGCAACTTGCGAATTCGGTAGATTCCTAAGTCCCCTTCCGCGGTGGAAAACACGTCTCGAGCGCCAAACGGGTCGAACTTTGCGGTCATCGTACTCGTTCTTTCTTTTTTCGTATCTTCTAGAGGCAAATCGGTAGCTGCCCAGATTTTAGCGAAACAAAAACGAGTTGTCTTCCAGGGATCTTTTCACCTCCTTCCGGGGCTATTTGACGGGTCCTGAGCAGCAATTTCGCGACCAATGGTCCGTTTGTGACGCTTAGGTCGAATAGAGAGTGTGGGAAAGTTGATTCTCGCCCAGAATGACCTAGGCTTTCCACGAACCTTCTACTCTCGATTTGTCCAAACGCGAACCAGACAAAGACCTTATCGATGTCCGACCCGCTTAAAAATCTGCTGTCTCAACTGGCTGGTGAAGTACCTGGAAACTCCGAAAAGGACGATTCCTGGGATCTTGTCGAAGCGATTTCCCCCGAAGATGAGGAGGATAAGTCGCTCGAGGCGATGATCTCTCGGATCAACAGCATGACCAGTAAGGGCTCGGACGACGAAGGCATTTACGCCCAAACTCCGGAGGAAAAGGTCGAGGAAGCGGAGGTCTTGCTGGAAGATCATGACACTCCCTTCTACCCTTGCGAGCCCCAATCGCTGCGCGAAGCGCAGTTGACCGGGACCGACGTCGAAGCACTCTGCCTTAAATTCCTGCTGACCGCGGGCGAGGCTTCCGGACGCGAGATCGCTGCCCAGCTTTGCCTGCCGTTCCTCGTTTTGGACGAGTGTTTGCGGAAGATGAAGTACGACCAATTGGTGGTCTACAAAGACACTGCCCAGGCCGGAGACTATGTCTACTTCCTGACCGATTTGGGCCGCGAACGGGCTCGTCGCTACAACGAACACTGCACCTATTACGGATCTGCTCCGGTTTCGCTCAAAGACTATATCGACAGCGTGCGGGCTCAATCGCTGGAGGGTCAATCGCCTAGCATCGATGCTCTGGAGAACGCCTTTGAGGATCTGTTGATCAACAAGGCCATGTTCCGCCGACTGGGGCCCGCGATTAATAGCGGTCGCGGTTTGTTCCTTTACGGAGCCCCCGGTAACGGTAAGACGAGCATTGCGGAACGTGTTACCCGCGCGTTCGGCCGTTATATTTGGGTTCCCCGAGCAATCGGCATCGAAGGGGAAATCCTTCGTGTGTTCGACCCGGCCGTCCACGACGAAGTTCCCTTGGAAGATGGCCCAGGCATCTTGCAACAGCATCGTATCGACCGCCGCTGGGTACGCATCAAGCGGCCAACAATCGTGGTCGGTGGTGAATTAACCATGGACAACCTGGAAATCAGCACCATCCAGGCAACCGGCGTGAGCGAAGCCCCGCTACAGCTGAAGAGTAACTGCGGCACGCTGGTGATCGACGACTTTGGGCGTCAACGTATGAGTACGGACGAACTGCTCAATCGCTGGATTGTGCCGCTCGAAAAACGGTATGACTTTCTTAACATGCGTGGTGGTAAGAAAATTCAGGTTCCATTCGACCAATTGATCGTCTTCTCGACGAACCTCGAACCACGCGACTTGTGCGACGACGCGTTCCTGCGACGTATTCCATACAAGATCGAAGTGATCGATCCCACCGAGTCGGAATTCCGTCAGCTGTTCGACATCATGTGCCCGATGCTGGGCTTCACCTACAACGAAGAGGCGATCGACCATCTAATCGAGACCCACTATCGCAAGGTGAATCGACCGTTCCGTTGTTGTCAGCCACGCGACCTACTGATGCAGGTCCGCAACATGTGTCTGTACGAAAACGCCCCGCTCGCCCTGTCGAAGCAACATTTCGACAATGCCGTCGATAATTATTTCGCCGTGATGTAAGTGAACCGAGCGATTTGGCTGCAAATCGCCACACGATAAGCAAACATTGCCAAGAAGACAGCTTGCTTTGCAACTTCAATAGGCTTATCGTCAGGCTGCTTGCTTCGCCTTTTGCTCTGCCCGGCCAGATGGATTTCGATGTTTACTCGTATCCCGATTAAAGTTCTTGCGCCACTATTGTTTGGCGTTCCTGTCCTGGCGATCGGTCTGTGGCTGTCGTTGGCTTGGAATCACCAATCGCAACACGCGATCACCCAACTAGCCAAGCAAGACCTCGAACAAATTCACACGGCAACTGCCGATAAAATCGCGGATGTTCTGTCGATTCCGGTGCGTGTTTGCCGTTTGAATCAACATCTAATCTCCTCACGCAGTCTGTCCCCCGACGATCTTTCAACTTGGCGACCGACCTTCGTGCGCGAGTCGCAGTCGTTTGATGTGCTGAGTGCCATCTCGTGGGGAAGTGCCGATGGGCGTACTGCTTGGGTCAGCCGCTATGCCAATGGCGATATCTATTGGGCTGTCAAGCAAGATCCGGATCAACCAGAGATGAGCCAGTGGAAGCTGGATGCTGATGGCGATGTGGTGCCTGGTTCACGCAGTTCGTTCGACTTTAATCTGAAGAGCCGGCCATGGTACCAAGCCCCGAGCGAACTGCGACGAGCAACGTGGAGCGAACCGTACGTGTGGGTTGGCGGCGAGAATGCCGACGATAAGACGCTCGGCATTTCGTATGGCATCCCGATCTTCGGTGGCAATCAGCTAATCGGTGTGATCGATGCCGATTTCTCGCTGAACGATTTATCGAGTTACTTAGAGAAATTGAAGTTTGGTAAGACGGGGATGGCGCTCTTGGTCTCGCCCGACAAACGGTTGCTCGCGGTGTCGAACGAGACGAAAATTGTTCAGGCCAACGGAAAACGAGTGTTGGCATCGGAATCGAAAAGCCCTTTGGTCGCGACCGTGGGGAAGTATCTCGAAGGAAGTACATTCGCCAACGATTCCAATTCGCACCTGACCGTGGACGGCAGGAATTATTACTTGCATGCGTCGGAAGTGGGCCAGGAAGTAGGACTGAACTGGACGTTAGTCACGATCGTTCCAGAAGAAGATTTTATTGGCGATATTCAAAGCGAATTCGCCCGCAGTTGGTCGACGAGCCTTGTGGCTGTCGTACTGGCGATCGGTCTAGGCTTCATCGCTGCCCGGTGGTTGGTCGAACCGTTGACGCGGATTGTCTCGTCGGTGCGTCGTATTGGTCAAGGCGATCTTGATACGCGCATCGAAATGCAACACGCGCCAGAGTACATGCAATTAGCCACCGCCATCAACACGATGGCCGAGGGGCTACAAGACCGAATGCGGATGCAGAAATCCCTTTCGCTGGCGATGGAAGTCCAACGCAATCTATTGCCAACCGAATCTCCGAGCTTCAACGGACTCGACATCGCCGGGCATAGCACCTATTGCGACGAGACAGGCGGCGACTACTTCGACTTTCTGGACGTCTCTGGCTGCGATCAAGATACCGCCGTGATTGTAATCGGCGACGTGATGGGACACGGTGTGGCGGCCGCTTTGCTCATGGCGACCGCGCGCGGCATTTTGCGAAGTCGGTGTGCGGTGCCTGGTTCACTGGCCGACTTCCTGAAGCACTTAAATGAAATGCTGGTCGTTGATACTCAGGGCGAGCGTTTCATGACCATGCTTCTGGTCAATCTTTCGGCGAAGAAAGATACCTTGCGCTGGGCATCCGCCGGTCACGGACCACCGATCATCTACACGCCAGGTGACGACAGCTTTCCGGAATTCGACGGCGGTGGTCTTCCGTTGGGCTTGGTCGAAGGAGAAACCTATTCCGAGTACTGGCAACCTGGTATCAAATCGGGCACCATCTTGCTGGCCACCACGGACGGCTTGGAAGAGACAATGAACGAACAGGGGGACCAATATGGCAAAGAACGGCTTCAGCAAGTGCTCCGCGAAAACGCCAGCAAATCGGCCGAAGAAATCAGCCAAGCAATTCGCCAATCCCTCGCCATGTTCCGTGGAGCCAACTCGCAAGACGACGATCTCACGTTTGTTGTGGCGAAGGTTCTGTAAACCTGATTTGCCATGGCCCCGTCTAATTCGACCAAGTGCTGAAACTTGCTGGTTTGGCCTGGACGCGTGCCCTCTTCCCTGCCTGTGACGGTTTCGCCGTTTGACGGCAGAATGATCCGGCTTAGGGATACGAACTTTATCGCGGCTGCGATACGTAGGCATGCGCGAGGGGCCTAGACACCTGCACGCGGATTAGAAGTAGATTTCCTTGCCAATGTAGAGTCCGGTTGTAAGTTGCGCGGCACAGGCGAAGAAAGCTAGGGCGAAGTCGATGGGAACATATCGGACTTTCAGCCATGCTGTGGTGAGTATCAACATGAAATGAGCCGACAGGATCGCTAGAGAGGGAATGAATAACAAACAGAGCGAGAGAACGACTTGGTCCCAATTCAGAATGCCGTGTCGTAACCATAAGCCACCGACTACGCCTCCCACACCAAACGAAAGCGAGCAAATCGCGAGGACTAGAAAGTACAAGATGAAGATTCTCTCTATGAACTTGGTTTGTCGCGACGTTCGGCCAATTCTTCCATCAGCTCCAACTGCAACTGTTGAATTTCTAAAAGTCGCTGCCACTGATGCGAGAGCAATTGATCGAGCTTGGTGTGCAGCAATCGAATCTCGAGCTCTGCCCGAAAGTTGACTTGAAAGTCGTACTCCGATCGTAACCGGTCTTTCGCTTCCTGGCGATTTTGACTCATCAAGATCACCGGAGCTTGAATCGCTGCCAGGCACGATAGCACTAGGTTCAGCAAAATGAACGGATAGGGATCGAATGCTTCCTGGGCGATCAGGATCCCATTGAATAACATCCAGATCAGCACCACCGCCGCAAACAGGATTAAAAATGCCCAGCTTCCTCCGAAGTTGGCCAGTTGGTCTGAGATTCGATCGCCAAGACTCAGTTGCTGATCAAACTTCTCGTTGACGTTCGCCGCGATCGAATCCTGCTCGCGAAGGCTGTCTAGTACCCGCATTTCTAAATCAGAAAGCTCTCCTTTCTCTTCCTCCAATAAATGGCGAAAGTGCTCCGCGCGAAACTGATTCAGGCATGAGGTACAGACCGGCTGATCGCTGTTCCAGGCGGGCGTTTGCTTCTGAATCTCGGTCGCGATCGCTTCTCGGATTGATTCGCCAGGAGCGACGTCAGAACACGGTCTTGTTTGATGACAAATCGAACACTGGCAGGTTGCCGCACGCCGCTTACTCATTTGCCGATCCTGATTGCCTAAGAAAAACGGGATGGTCGTTGATTTGCCTTGAATTCTATCGATCCGGCCGCATGAGCTGTAGAGCCGAAGTTGAGCCTGCTACGGCTCGATCATGTTGTGCCCGAAGCAAAAAAAGATTGCCATAAACGGGGCACTTAGTGTATTGTGCGGGTATCCCTCCTTTCGATGTCCCACCTGAAGATCGTCGTCATCTTGCGACTTTCGATCCGCAAAAATGCGCCTATGATTCGCTTGACCCTTACAATTTGCTTCTCCCTATTTGGGGGCGTCCTGCTAATGGCGGGCGAACTTCCCGAACCTTCCGAAAAGCAAGTCGACTTTGAACAAGATATCGCCCCGATTCTGACGGCTAAGTGCCACGATTGTCACGGAGCGGACGTTCAGGAAGGCAACTTGCGTCTCGATCGTAAGGCATCACTCCTGCGCGGGGGCGATTCTGGCGAACCTGGGGTTGTGGTTGGAAAGAGTGCCGAGAGCCATCTGATTCGATTGGTCGCGGGACTAGAAGCCGACCTTCGAATGCCGCCAGATGAGGGCGATGCCTTATCGGCGGATCAAATCTCTCTCCTGCGTGCATGGGTCGATCAAGGTGCGACATGGCCAGGTCCTAACGGTGTGGTCGAACAACAGCGACGAACTACGGATCACTGGGCCTTCCAGCCGGTTCAAGAAATCGAGACGCCGAAAGTCGCTGGTGACTGGGCAAAAAATCCTATCGACCAGTTCATTTGTGCGAAGCTAAACGAGAACGGACTAGTGCCCAGCCCGCCCGCGGATCGCCGAACTTTGATCCGCCGCATGTCGCTCGACGTACTCGGTCTGCCCGTTGAACCGGAGTCGGTTGACGCATTCATGGGGAACCAAGATCCAGCTGCCGTCGATCAGCTCATCGAATCCTTACTCACCAGTCGTCACTACGGCGAACGCTGGGCAACCCATTGGCTCGATTTGGTTCGCTTTGCGGAAACCTATGGCTTCGAAACCAACCGCGAACGGCCCGGTGCGTGGCCTTACCGCGATTACGTCATTGATTCGCTGAACGCCGACAAACCGTACGATCAATTTATATGTGAACAAATCGCCGGTGATAGTTTCGGCAATCGAATCGGGTTGGGATACTTGGTCGCGGGGCCGAACGACATTGTGAAAAGTCCGGATATCAATCTGACGCTGATGCAGCGGCAGAACGAATTGGACGACATGATCAACACAACCAGCACGACGTTTCTCGGTCTAACCGTCGGATGTGCGCGCTGCCACAATCATAAGTTCGATCCGATTTTGCAAACCGATTACTATTCCATGCAAGCCATCTTCGCTGGCGTTCAACATGCCGACATGAAGCTACCGTTATCGGAGGAGCAGCAGGAAGAAGCGGAATCACTGCGCCAGAAGATTGCTTCCATCGAACAGCAACTCTCTGAGTACCTTCGTCCTCAAGAGAGTGGCCAGTTTGTCATGATCGACGACGCCGTTGAGACAGCTGGCGATCGTGTCAAGCCGTTGAGTCAACTGGCTGGCAAAGGAGTGAATCACCCCGGCACGCAGCGCGGCCAAGCCGACGATCCTGGCGACGCAAATCGCAACGCCAATGTCAGTGGCGGCAAGTACTCGTGGTGGAAGCACAAGCCGGAAGAAGCGGTACTTGCCTGGCAGCCGCACGTCGAGGGGAAGTATCGTGTCTGGTTGTCGTGGGGATGTGGATACGATACGCATTGCCAAGATGCCCGCTACGTGATCGATCGCAACGGTGACCCGCAGACGCGCGAGGATTGGGAAATCATCGCAATTGTCAATCAACAGCAATTTGCCGACGGCGAGGTTCAACTGAAGAGTCAGCCGATGTGGAGTGGTTTCTATAACGCTTCCATCGCCGACTTGGACGCGAACGATCAGATCTTATTGGTTGGCGGCAAAACTGGGACGGCACTTACGGCTGACGTAATGCTGTTGGAAAAAGTAAACGACTCCAACGCCACAGCACCTGCGAAACCAATCTTTCGTGAGGCCGTTCAGGCTACCGGCAATATCGAAAAGTTATCGCCGACAACTGCCAAGTTGGTTCGCTTTACGATCGAAGCAACCAACGGTGGCCAGCCATGCTTGGACGAGTTAGCGATCTTCTCCGCTGGCAAGAATGTGGCCCTTGCGAGTGAAGGAGGCAAGCCGACCGCTTCTGGTTCCCTGAGCGGCTATCCGATTCACAAGCTTGAACATATCAACGACGGCAAGTCCTCGAATCGCCATAGCTGGATTTCCGATACCAACGGCACCGGCTGGGTTCAGATTGAATTGAAGGAGGCTTTCCCAATTGAGCGTATCGAATGGGCTCGCGATCGTGAGGGACACTACGCCGATCGTCTTGCTACCAGCTATCGAATTGAAGCCTCGCTTGACGGAGTTCAATGGAAGACGATCGCTAGTTCTTCGGACCGCCTGCCCTTGGCTTCACCACAGCCCGCAGCCGAATGGCTTTATCGATTCGACGAGTTGGCTGCCGACGAAGCGATTGTCGGAAGAGCCCTTCTGGCTGATCTCAAAATTGCTCGGACGCAATTGGAGAATGCTACGACGCCGCGAACGGTTTACGCCGGAAATTACATCCAGCCAGGTCCGACACATCGCTTGTATCGTGGCGAAGCGCTGGCCAAGCGGGAAGAAGTCGCGCCAAATGCCCCTGAGATCTTTACCGATCTTGAGCTTGCTAAAGATAGTCCGGAAGCAGAACGACGAAAGCAGCTGGCCGAGTGGATCGCTTCCCCCGAGAATCCATTGACCGCCCGAGTGCTGGTGAACCGTATCTGGCAGTTTCATTTCGGACGCGGCTTGGTAGATACACCGAGTGATTTCGGGGAAGCTGGCGTTCCCCCGACGCACCCGCAACTGCTGGACTGGTTGGCGGAGGAACTGGTGAAGAGTGGTTGGTCGATGAAGCATATCCATCGCCTGATTCTCTCGTCCGCCACTTACCAACAATCGAGCCATCCCAACGCGGAAGCCCTAAAGGTCGACGGTGGTACGCGTCTCTTGTGGCGTTACCCACCACGGCGACTGGAAGCTGAGCCGATTCGAGATTCAATTTTGGCAGTCAGTGGCGTACTCGACTTGCGAATGGGAGGCCCTGGATTCAGCGGCTTCGAAGTCGAACCGGAGAACGTGCGGCATTACCACCCCAAGAAGAGCTTTGGACCGGACGATTGGCGGCGGATGGTCTACATGACAAAAGTCCGTATGGAAAAGGACGCCGTATTCGGTCTTTTCGATTGCCCTGATTCGGCAACGTCGGTCGCGAAAAGAAGCCGTTCGACGACACCACTGCAAGCACTCAATTTGTTCAACAGTTCGTTCCTGCTACAACAAGCGGAACTTTTTGCCGAGCGGTTAGAGGGGGAAGGAACGTCACTCGATCAACGGATCGTCCGGGCGTTCGAGTTCTGCTATGCCCGTCAGCCCTCAGCCGAAGAACTAGCCGCCAGTCGCGAATTTGTCCAGCAGCAAGGCCTCAATTCGTTCTGCCGGGCACTGCTCAACAGCAACGAGTTCCTCTTCATTCAGTAACGCTGACCGAGACTTAAGATGTCAAATCCTACCAAACATGAAGCTCGGTCGAGTGTGCCTCAAGGACTCCACATGCTCGATCGTCGCAAGTTCCTAGGCCAGAGTGCGACAGGCCTGGGAAGTATTGCGTTGTCGGCGATCTTGGCTCAAGAGAAGCTGCTCGGGGATAATAGCGAAGCTAGTCGTGCGATCAGCGGGAAGTCGCCGATTCGTCCGAATATCGATGCCGGAAAGCCGTTTTCCCCACGGGGTTCGCACTTCCCTGCCGCCGCGAAGAACGTGCTGGTGATCTTCTGCTCGGGAGCATGCAGTCATGTCGATACGTTTGATTACAAGCCAGAACTGATCAGGCGACATGGTCAACCGATGCCGGGTGCCGACAAACTGGTTACGTTCCAGGGCGAGCAAGGTAATCTCACGAAAAGCCCCTGGAAGTTTCGCCCGCGTGGGCAGTCTGGCAAAATGATCTCGGATCTGGTGCCCCATTTGGGCGACTTGGCGGATGATATCTGCTTTTTGCATTCGATCACCGGTAAGACGAACACCCACGGTCCTGGCGAAAACTTCATGTCGACCGGATTCACGCTCGACGGATTTCCCAGCATGGGAGCCTGGGCCACTTACGCCCTGGGAAGCGAGAACCAGAATCTACCAGCTTACGTAGCGATTCCCGATCCACGCGGGACTCCTCAAGCCTCGGTCAACAACTGGGGACCGGGCTTTCTTCCGGCAGCGTTTCAAGGAACCGATTTCAACGCCAATCAGCCAATTCGCAACTTACAGCGACCAGCATCCATCAATCCCAAGAGTGATGCAGCAACGCGTGAGTTCTTGAATCAATTGAATGCTCGGCATCTTGAACAGTTCCCGGGCGACACCGAACTGGCCGCGCGGATCTCTAGTTATGAGTTGGCGGCCAGGATGCAGATGACGGTTCCCGAGGTAAGCGACATCTCAACCGAAACGCCTGCCATACTGAAAATGTACGGGGCGGACGATACGGAAAACTCTTTAAAGGCCGCTTACGCTCGCAACTGCATTTTGGCTCGGCGATTGATTGAACAAGGCGTGCGTTTCGTCCAACTATTTAACGGCGCTTACCAAACTGGTGGCGAAGGGGTCAGCAATTGGGACGGGCACAAATCGCTTAAAGCTCAGTACAGCAAGCACGGTCCGGTCCTCGACCAGCCGACCGCTGCCCTAATTAAGGACCTAAAACAACGTGGACTCTTGGAAGATACCCTGGTGGTCTGGTGTACCGAGTTCGGTCGCATGCCAACTTTCCAAAAAGGTGCCAGCGGTCGCGATCACAATCCAGAAGGGTTTACCTGTTGGTTGGCCGGTGCAGGTGTGAAAGCGCCTTTCACCTATGGCGCCACCGATGACTTCGGATACAAAGCGGCCGAAAACGCGATCGAAGTGTATGACTTCCACGCCACAATCTTGCACCTGTTAGGGCTCGATCACGAACGCTTGACCTATTACTACAATGGGCTAGAACGCCGACTCACCGACGTGCATGGGCACGTGATCCGTGACATCCTGGCGACTTAACCGATAGCTAGATTGAACCAAGTGCGGGGTCTGTTCTCAGATCAGTCATTCGCATAACTGCTAATCTCTCAACCACCGAGTTCCGGCCGACGATACGCATATTATTTCGTGTCGTCAAACGATTCGGTAAGGATCGTCTCATAGGCCTGGCGGGCCTCGTCGTAAGCGGCTTTCGCGGCTTCCTTTTCTTCTTTACGGATTCCGCCCTTCTTCGCATTCCAGCAAACGTCGACGGCGTCGCGGCACCATTGGGCACTCTTCCGACTGGCACGGATCGGTTGACCGGCCACTTCGACAAATACCGGATTCGTGTGGCAGGAAGGTAAAATTCGGAGGGCAACCCAGCTTGATCTTTCGATAGGCACATCAAAGGTGACCGTTTCCTGGTGACCGTCGGCAATCACTTCCTTGGTGGCGGCGACCTGGCCGTTAACAACCAGCTCGACAGGAACCTTCCTCGTGTTGCCGATACGGCTTCGTTCGACATGCCAGTACGGTTTCTCGTCGAGGCGCTTACGGCGGATATCTTCACGCGGCGATTCTTCCAGGAGAGCAGCCACATCACAAGTTACCTTCACGGTGGTTGGCGCGGCCAGGTTAAGCTGGCTGATCTTTCCTTCAGAGCCAGGTTCCCCCACCGCAACATCGCCCACGCGGAAATCGATCAAATGACTTTTTCCGTCACCACAGTAACTTCGCCCCGTTTTCACTCCTTGAACCCAGGCATCGAAGTCGAGCGGTTGGTCTTCATCAAGCTTTACATAGATACGACCAAGGCCCACGCGTTCACCGTAAATACAGGGGAAATCGGTCTCGCCGGAGATGCGAGCCCGATAGCCGCAATTAAGGGTATGATACCAGATGTTCAGTTCCCAGATCGATGGCGTATCGACCGCGGAGATAAAGTCGGAAGCCTCGTGAGCCACGGTCACGATAAACTCGTTCGCCCCAATCCCGTTAAACGGTGGCATCGCGTAGTCGGGCAGCTTATCCGCCGAGCGACCTCGCCCGGTCGGAACGCGTTGCCCATTGTCGGCGTAGTCGGGCAAAGCCAGCCCCCAGCCACTGTGACTGTAGCCAACGATCCCTCCCTGCGATTGGCCCCACTTGAGGACAGGAAGCGTCCAACTTGGCCACTCTTGAATCAGGGTGGTATCAGGGTAGTCATCTTCGGTCAATCGCAACAGGCACAAGTGGCCGGCATGGGAAGAAGGAAAGCCACTTACCTCGACGTCGTATCGCATCAGGTAATCATCTTTCGAAAGCTTCGAGACGTCCCCTTCAAAAAACTTTTTCTGAGCGTACCAGCAAGGCCCCCAGCTCAGCACGCAGCCGACGTTCAAATCTTCGCCCAGAATGTGCCGCATCATATCCTCGGGACCAACGCCTTCAGTTGGGGAGTCGTAATGCGCACAGCCAGCCGCATGAACGTGATGATCTCCTGAGAACCAGTTTCGTTTAGCAGGATGAATCCAGCGTTCTAGTTGCACATCGAAATGTTGCTCGGTCGGTTCTGGTTCGACAACCAGTTGCTTTTCCAGTAAGCGGTATTCTGGACCACGGCTGATTTGCACGTGGTAATGTCCGGCTGGTAATAAGATTGTTTCGCCATCGGATCGGTAAACTTGATCATGAAAGAAAAAGTCGGGGGCAAGTCGCCTGGCCGGGTTGGGATAGACGCGGCCGAGTTTGTCTTTGAAGGTAAAAGCGGCCATCGTGCCGCTGCCATCTTCATCCTTCACATCGAGAACCACCTCGATCGATTTCTGGCAATCAAACAGCAGGGGGACTTCGCTCCGAAAGCCGAGGTCTTGCGTCCCCTGTCCCACATGAAAGCCGAGCGTCGCCTCACGCTTGCCTGCATCGCGGCTGTATAGCTGAATGATGCGATATTCGAGCTCCAGCCCCGAAAGAGTTGGTCGCAACGGCTGGCGGCGAAACATCTGAATATCGAGAAATCGTTGCTTTGCCTCTGCGGGCGTGACAAGTTTCTGGTCCGTGCTTGGTCGTTCGCGAGCTCCTTTACCACGCATATAAAGCGGCGCCGCTTGCGGGCTTTGAACGACAAGTTGCGGGTTAATGCCGGCTTCGTTGTGGACTTTAATTAGGAAGGTACGCCAGCCGTTTTGCATCAGTTCTGGCTTGGCTGGGCCAGGTTCTGCCTCGACCCGACTTTCTGCATTGATGTGGACAAACGCCACGCAGTAAGGATCCAACACCTCCTGAATGGCGATGGCCGCTTCACGCTCGTTCTCCGAAACTGAAGCGGCACTTAGCTTTTCCTTCTCTTCTGCCGAGAGCGGCGCCCCAGCAAACTGCAATGCTTCGACCAGTCTGCCAGTCGCGGCGGAAAGCGGTTGCTGAGCAACGTTATTGATCGGGTGAAACGGCTCGGCTGCGGATAGCGAGCCCATCGAGAAGAAAACAATCACCAGCGATACGAAAGGAGCCTGAGAAGACATTCGGCGATCTCCTGAAAGGCGAGAAGAGGTGAGGATTCGAGCGGAACCGTCATCGTATCGCACGCAATCGAGGGAAGCCAGTATTTTCGGCTCGGTTAAGACGTGAGACTTGCCAAGCGTGCTACAACGCGTTCATCACGAATTGACTCAAACGGAAATCTCGCCCTTCTGCTAGAATCTGGCGTTAGGGTCGATATTCATCAGATAAGGCGTGATAGCGTAATTAAGATAGTTAGTTTCGGATGCCATGTTTCACCTCGATCAGCCAAATATCCACTTATGATTGATTTTAAATACCGAGCCGACATCGATGGTTTGCGTGCCGTTGCAGTTATCCTCGTGTTGCTATTTCACGCCGATCTTGGCTTCACGGGAGGTTACATAGGAGTAGATGTGTTCTTTGTTATCTCGGGATTCTTGATCACAGGATTAATTCTAAAGGAGCTTGAAGCGGGGAAGTTTACACTCACCAGTTTTTGGTTGCGTCGGATTCGCAGGATTATTCCAGCTGCGACTGTAGTCGTAATTGGCACTTTTGTCGCAGGCTATTTTCTTTTATTGCCTGGCGACTACGCAGATTTCGGCAAGTCCGTTGTTGCACAGCAACTAATGCTTTCTAATTTTTACTTCTGGCAGAACACGGGTTATTTCGACGGTGCTGCCGACTTGAAGCCGCTATTGCACACATGGTCGCTAGCGGTGGAGGAACAGTTCTACGTCATATATCCATTCTTGCTCTTGCTATTGACGCGGTTTCGACCGCAAGTTGTATTCTATGGATTACTGCTGGCAATATTGGCTTCTTTGGCCATGAGTGAATACGGTGTTCGGTATCACCCCTCAGCTTCGTATTTTTTACTGCCAACTCGGGCGTGGGAGTTGATGATTGGTGGAATTGTCTGTCTTTTGCCCAAGCCGACACGAGTCCCGTCATTGATGAGAGAAGCAGTTAGTTGGGTTGCTTTGTGTGTGATGCTGGGGGCAGGATGGTTCTACACACCCACTACACCGTTCCCTGGAATGAATGCATTAGCTCCTTGCCTGGCTACCTCGCTGCTGATTTATCTGAATAGTCTCGAATTTTCCAGCGTTTCGACATTGCTCGCCAGAAAGTCTGTGGTGTTTGTTGGTCTCATAAGCTATTCGCTTTACCTATGGCACTGGCCGATTCTGAGCTATTTGCGTTATTACCACGGACAGGACCTTTCTATCATCTCTTCGATATTGGCGCTGCTTACAACATTCGCCTTGTCAATTCTCTCATGGCGATTTATTGAGACTCCGATTAGGAATAAGGAGTACTTTCTATTGCCTCGAAAGGTGGTCGCAGCGACTATCACAATGCTCGTCATCAACGTTGCCTTGGGAATTGTTATTCAAATGTCAGGCATCCGCTCTCGTTTCAGTGAGGAGTTTCTTGCTATCGTTGAGACTCCTTACGCGGGACATGAGTATGGAGCAAAGGGCAACATCAGTGAAGGATGGACTTTGCCTGTGATTGGTGATCGTAGGGCAGTTGGAAAACCTCGTTTCACGTTATGGGGCGACAGCTATGCAAAATGTGTATCGGGTACGATTCATGAGCTCGCATTAAAGTATCACATAAAGGGGCTCGATGCGGGCCTGGGTGGTGTACCTCCGTTACTTGACACATGGACGGGAACAGAAAACTTTGAAAAGGCGAACTCGTTTAATCGATATGTTGTAGAGCAAAGCCGGAAAGAAGGCGTTCACTGGCTTATCATGTTCGCGGCTTGGGACATACATGTCGATGGTATGTCAAAATTGCGTGATCAATATGGAGGCAGTTCGTTTGATGCGTTCAAAAGAGGCTTTGAAAAGACGGTCGCAGAAGCAGAGAAATCGGGAATCAAAATCGCGGTATTGATGCAGCCCCCATATCAAGCAGAACACGTTCCCAAGCAGATCGCTCGAATGCAGATGGGCGGTCATGACGGAATGTTTCATGGCGTATCCATAACCGAGCACCGTGTGTTTCAGGAACGGTCTCGGCAGTTTTTTGAAAGCTTCGGAAATCGAATAGTATTGTTGAATGCCGAAGCTTCATGTTTCGATCAAGAAACAGGTCTGAGTATCATTGGTAAAAATATCAGCCCATACTATTCCGATTCTGGGCATCCTTCACGAGATGGCGCTGAGGTGTTCTTAAGACCTACACTCGAACTGTTTTTCTCTTCACACTTTGATGACAAGGCCCACAATGTTTCACGAAATTAGTGAACCATCTTGGCATATGACAATCGATAATAAGGTTTGATCGAATAAACACGCGCCGAACCAGATCGAGGGGGAGAGATCGGGTGCGACGCGTGTTGCTTGGAAATCAAAAGTTCCCTCGCACCGCGGGCGAGGGAACCAAAATGGTTGTCACTTACAGCAAATCACCGGGTTTGTCCGCCGGATCGAGGTCGAACCGGTCGAGGTTCATCACCTTATTCCAGGCCGCCACAAAATCGTGAACGAACTTCTCTTTCGCATCTTCGCTACCGTAAACTTCTGACAAAGCACGCAGTTCGGAGTTCGAGCCAAAGATCAAATCGACCCGCGTACCGGTCCACTTCGATTCGCCTGTCTTACGATCTTTGGCGACGTAGATGTTTTCGTCGTCCGCCGACTTCGACCAAGTGGTACCCATATCCAAAATGTTCACAAAGAAATCATTGGTCAGGGTTTCTGGCGAATCGGTTAAAACCCCGTGTGGCGAATCGCCAGTGTTGGCGTTGAGAACGCGGAGTCCACCCACCAAGACGGTCATTTCTGGAGCGGTCAAGTTCAGGAGGTTCGCCTTGTCGACCAACAGTTTTTCCGCTGGTTGGCGATGGCCTGATGCCAGGTAGTTCCGGAAACCATCTGCGGTTGGTTCCAGCGGAGCGAACGATTCGACATCGGTCATTTCGTCGGTCGCATCGGTCCGGCCAGGGCTGAACGGAACAGAGACGTCGTGGCCGGCGTCCTTGGCCGCTTTTTCGACGGCGGCACAGCCACCCAGGACAATCAAGTCCGCCACGGAAACCTGCTTGTTGCCAGTTTGAGCCTCGTTGAATTCCTTCTGGATGTTCTCCAGCTTCGAGACGACGGCAGCGGCGATTTCAGGATCATTCGCTTCCCAATCCTTCTGGGGAGCCAGGCGAATACGGGCACCGTTGGCACCACCCCGATTATCAGAGGCACGGAAACTGGCAGCCGAAGCCCAAGCGGTGGAGACCAAGTCCGAGACCGAGATGTCAGCTGCCAAGATCTTGCTCTTAAGTGCGTCGATATCCTTGTCATCGATCATATCGTAGTCGGCCACTGGGACAGGATCTTGCCAGATTTGTGGTTCTGGCACTTCCGGGCCGAGGCAGCGGGAATGAGGACCCATATCACGGTGCGTTAGCTTGTACCAAGCCTTGGCGAAAGCCTTCTCGAATTCTTCTGGATGCTCGTGGAATCGCTTCGAGATCTTGGCATATGCTGGGTCGGTCTTCAACGCGATGTCGGTCGTGAACATCATCGGAGCGTGCGACTTGTTCGGATCGTGTGCATCCGGCACAGTACCTTCGCCTGCCTTGTTTTTCGGCTTCCACTGATTAGCACCACCTGGACCTTTGGTTACTTCCCAGTCGAATCCATACAGGTTGTCAAAGTACTCGTGCGACCATTGAGCAGGCGTGGTCGTCCAGGCACCTTCCAATCCACTGGTGATCGTATCGTCACCATTACCACTGCCGAGGTTGTTTTTCCAACCCAGCCCCATCATCTCGATGCTGGCTGCTTCTGGTTCTGGTCCAACGTGGTTGGCTGGAGGTGCGGCACCGTGAGCCTTGCCAAACGTATGTCCCCCAGCGATCAGCGCGACGGTCTCTTCATCGTTCATTGCCATACGGCCGAATGTTTCTCGGATGGCCTTGGCGGCTTCCATCGGATTGGGTTCCCCCTTAGGTCCTTCTGGGTTGACGTAGATCAAACCCATTTGCGTGGCACCGAGTGGGTTTTCAAGATCACCGTTCTCGACTTCATAACGCTTGCCGCCGAGCCACTCGTTTTCTGGACCCCAATAGATGTCTTGTTGAGGTTCCCAGACGTCTTCCCGACCACCCGCAAAGCCAAAGGTCTCGAAGCCCATCGACTCCAAAGCGCAGTTGCCGGTCAACACCATCAAGTCGGCCCACGAGATCTTCTTGCCATACTTCTGCTTGATAGGCCACAGCAAACGACGTGCTTTATCAAGGTTCGCGTTGTCAGGCCAGCTGTTGAGCGGAGCGAATCTTTGCGTGCCGTCGGACGCACCACCGCGGCCATCGGTCACGCGGTAGGTCCCAGCGCTGTGCCAAGCCATGCGAATGAACAGCGGACCATAGTGCCCATAATCGGCTGGCCACCATTCTTGCGAATCCGTCATTAAAGCCTTGATGTCCTTTTTGACGGCTTCCAAATCGAGCTTGTTAAATTCTTCGGCGTAGTCGAACTTTTCGCCCATTGGGTTGCTCATCGGAGCATTCTGGCGAAGAATCCCAAGATCCAGCTGGTTCGGCCACCAATCGCGGTTGGTTGTGCCTCGCATGCTGTGATCCATCGCTGCTTCTGGGCTCTTATCGCCAGAGGTGTTTGCTGCGGCAGCGGCGGCTGTAAAGAAGTTGATGGCACCAGTAACTGGACACTTACTTCCCGCTGGTGCATCGGCACCGTGGGAAGGAGCGAGACGCGCGTCGTCACCGAAGGCGGTTGAGGCGAAGCAGAGCATCGCACAACTCGCTACGGCGCGTTTGAAATGAGTAATTTTAGGCATGATCTCTCCAAGCAGTGAGGTGGACTTACGACATCGGTGTTCCTGACCGACGGCTCAACACTTGAAATTATGGACCTTGCTACGTGATACATCCAATGCATTCTGCTTATGCTTACTATGCATAAAACGCATGGTTCCACGACGAGAGAACATGGGCGGAGAATTGATCGTTGTCGGGCTGAATCGGGAGTTATCGGCGGAGGATTTGCCAAGCTTGAAGTGGGCAGAAGTGTCTAGGTTGTCGAAGAAATCTATTGCCGCGATCTGATGATTTGACGCAGACTGCGTAAGTTGCCTCACCTAAAGGAAGGTAAGCATCTCGTCTTCGCGATTATCCACCCTCCTCGTGTTAAGCAGTCTAAGCTTTTGCGTTTGCCAAGAATAAATTGAATCCGAGTCGAGCCTGCCAAGCTCAGGGTAAGTTGAGATGGCTGAGCAAATTCGCAGGAGAACTATGGGGAACAAGGATGATTGAGCACGTTTCAATGTTAAATCTCAGAAACTTCCGGCTCGAGCAAGATAGCGGGAAAACTAAGATCGGACACTCCTACTGTACCGTTTCCGGAGAACCCGCAAAGATCGTGATAGCTGACTGCATGGTTGCCATGAGGCAACTGGTTGGAATCGTGCACTTACCATGCGGGTTGCGGTGGGGAATTCTCCGCAGGTAACCAAGATGCATGAGAACAACCACCAAGTTCAACACTATGATCAGGCCAAGTTTGGCAAGATAGACGTGAAAACAGAAGCCGCGAACTTGCGTTTCAGGTCGTTATCTCTGACCTAGCTTCCATTATGGCGGTTGTGACACGACCTCGCCGAAGTGCTATGTTAACGCTGATTGCAGTCAGGTTGCGGAAGTTTCGTTGGCGATACGACCTAAAGCAGGCTGGAAGAGTTGTCGATTGAGACAAATGGAAAGCTTGCCGACGGATCGATTGCCCAGTACAGCAAATCTGGCCGCGGTTGTTGGCGTTATCCTTTCCATTTCCATTGAATACTCTACCGCTAGCAAGGTCCCATGCTCGAAAACACAACTGGTAAGACTCTCGATACCCATCAGAAGGCTCTCAGCGTTAACTTAGATAACCGACGCTACGGAACCTTCGCGGAAATTGGTGCTGGTCAGGAAGTCGTCCGGTGGTTTTTCCGCGTTGGCGGAGCTGCTGGCACCATCGCCAAGAGTATGTCGGCTTACGATATGCAAGTGAGCGATGCCATTTATGGGCGAGCCGCTCGTTACGTTTGCCGCGAACGCTTGCAAGCGATGCTCGATCAAGAGCACGCGCTGAACATCGAACGTTTGACCGAAGCTCGCGGCGAAACGAGCACTTTCTTCGCCTTCGCCGATACCGTGGCTGCCCGTGGATACCGCGGCGGCAGCGATTGCCATGGTTGGATGGGTATCAAGTTTCAAGCTCACCCGCGCGACGAAGATAGCCAGATCATTCTGCACGTTCGCATGCTTGATAACGAGATGGCCCTGCAGCAGGAAGCACTTGGAATTGTCGGTGTGAATCTAGTTTATGGTGCGTTTGCTTATCATCACGAACCAGAAATGCTGGTCGATTCGCTGCTCGACGGTCTGTCGACCTCGCGCATCGAAATCGACATGATCGAATTCTCAGGCATTGCGTTCCGCCGTGTCGATAACCGCCTGATGAGTTTGAAGCTGGTCGAACTCGGACTCAGCGGCGCGGCTATGTTCGCAGCCAATGGCGAAGTATTGCAGCCATCGGAATTCCTCTACCGCAAACCGATCTTGGTCGAACGTGGTAGTTTCCGTCCAGTCTGTAACGTCAATGTCGATATGTTACGGAGTGCCAACGAGAAGTTTTCGGAACTTCCCGAGGTTAAGGGGAAGAACGTCGCTCAGATCATGGAAATCACCATGCGGAATCTGAAGGCCGAGGGCGAAATCGATCGCCGCGACTTCCTGGCCCGCGCTGACGTAATGGCGGCTTGCGGTATGAATGTGTTGATTTCCGACTATTTCGAGTATTACCGCTTAGCAGCCTATCTAGCGCGTTACACCAAAGAGAAGATCGCTATCACGATGGGGGCCGCAAGCTTGGTCCAGTTGTTCGACGAGAAGTATTACACTCAACTTGACGGCGGCATTCTAGAATCGTTTGGACGATTGTTTAAGAACGACTTGAAGATCTACTGCTACCCGCTGAAGAATCGCGAGACGGGCGAACTAACGACTTGCGAGAACCTGGAAATCAAGCCTGAGCTTAAACAACTCTACGGCTACTTGATGGAACGTGGCGGGATCAGCGACCTGGACAACTATGATCCCGAATGCTTGTCGATTTTCTCGCGCGACGTCTTGCGAAAGATTGGCGAATGTGATCCATCGTGGGAAAACATGGTTCCCGATACGGTCGCCGCCGTGATCAAAAAACGAAAGTTCTTCGACTACCAATGCGAAGAAGACCAGTGCCGCTCCCGGTAGGTGACCCAGGCTACTTCCCTCTCCCCAGTAGACCGTGGAGAGGGAATACGAAAACAGAGTGATTCGTTATTCTTTCTCCGGCGCAAAGATCGTCTTCCAATCGTTCTTCATGCTGATCACTACCCACCCGCTTTCTTTGGCTTCGTCCATTAAGTCTTGAGGAAAGGTGCCGAAGGGGGAGTCTGGCAGACCGTTTGCTGGGCCATACGCGTATTCTCGCTTGGCATCGTCGTGGAAGACCAACATCTTCAAACTAGGGCCGGTACCAGCAGAGCACCACTGTAGCATCTCGCGGTCGCCGGCTGAGTTACCGAACGATGCAATCGGACGTTTGCCAATAAATTGGTTGATTCCGACTGGCTTGCCAGCTTTGTCGTCGACAAAGTTAATTTCCGGCAAACGCATTAGGATTGGCTTGCCATCTTTCATTTCGAATTTTGTTGCGATGGTGGTACCGACGACCTGTTCAGCGGGAATACCGTAAACCTCCATCGTCATCGGACGCATGAACTCGATGCCCCCGCCCGAGACGATGAATGTTTTGAATTCATTCGCCCGCAGGTACTGCAGAAGTTCCAACATTGGAAGATAATTGCATTCGGTATATGGGCGTTTGAAGCGGGGGTGACGAGCCGTCTTAAACCAATCGGTCACGATTGCCTCAAACTCTTCGGTGGTGATCCCCGTGTGTGTCGCCACGATCAACTCGACCAGGCCTTTCTTTCCCGATGCGGCGACGGCCTTAAGGTCGTTTTCAAGAACTGCTTTGAACGGTTGCTGCGTTTTCCACTCCGGGTGCTGTGGGGCCAATGTACGCACGCGATCGAAGGCGAACGCCATCTGGGTGTACATCGGGTGTTCGGTCCACAAGGTCCCATCATTGTCGAACGTGGCAATCCGATCTTCCGGAGCGACGTAACCGCTCGAATCTTTGTCGGTCACCGTCTTTACGAATTCGATAATGGCTTCTTTCGCAGCGGAATCGTTCCACGAAGCGAGTGGCTCGGCCGCACGTATTGGCACCGAAATAAGAGCAACCAGAGTAAGACTGAATAGCCAAAGTGACAATCGATTGGGACGCTGCATGGTCGGTACCTCGTGACTCGTATCGTTTGATCAATTAAGTATTCGAATAGAAAAATGCGAGCCACCTGATGATGACTCGCATTTTTCGTCGTTTAGCAGTTCAAGTGTTAGTTACCCGTTGGTAATGGAATCGTAACGCCGTTCTTTTCCAACGCTTCTCGGACATACTTGAACCGTTGGTAATCGGAAAGGGTAATAGGCCCAGTGTACGTTTCACTCTGTAGCTTACGTGGCGGGTATTTAACATACGTCTTCATCAACTTCTGGATCGATTCGTTAATCGTTACCATCGTCCAGGTACGTTCCGTGAAGTTGTTCATGAAGATATCGTAACGTTCTTGCGGGTCTGCCCACAAATCGAAAACTTGAGGAACGGTTGCGACGTACTTGTCCGCCCCTTTCCAGCCCAGATTCGTGTCGACTGCCAAACCGCCGGTTGGTGCGCCATCGTCACCACGAAGGTTGAAGACCGCCTTGTAATTGCCGACACGAGCTGCACCAGGCGTCAGTTCGTTTTCGGTGAAGTAGAACCACGAAGTGCGTTCCGATTTGCCTTCGCCGGTCAGGACTGGGGTCATATCGTAACTATCGAATACGATCGGTTCCCCTTCGCGATCCTTCTCTGGCAGCTTCAAACCAGCCGCAGCGGCGAAGGTGGCCATCAAGTCCAAACCACCGACGATGTCGTGGTTTTTGACCCCTTCTTTGATCTTGCCAGGCCATATTGCGATCGCCGGAACACGGTTACCACCTTCACGCACGGTACCCTTGGTGCCGCGGAATGGCGTGTAGCCAGCATCGGGGTAAACATCTTGCCAGGCACCATTATCGGTCGTGTAAAACACAAGCGTATTCTGATCAAGCTTCAGTTCACGTAGCTTGTTCATGATGTTGCCGATACGGGAGTCGAGCTCGAATACCGAGTCCGCATACTTCGACTTCGAGAGCGACTTGTGCTCGTATTCCGGAGCTGGCAGGTTCGGCTGGTGAACCTTCATAAAGTTGATGTTGATGAAGAACGGCTGATTGGGCGTCTTCGCGGCGTCTTCCAGGAACTCGATGCCCGACTTTTCGACATACTTATCCATGAAAGGAATCCCCACGACCCCTTTCTCGGGCGTGTCGACATACTGGCCGTTGACTTTCCAATCTTGCTTGGCAGGTTCGCCGGCCTTACCAGATAGCGAGCCTTTGGTCACTTTGTCGAACATCTCACGCAGCTTCGGATCCATATCGGGGAACCAAGTCGGATCACCGTACGTGTACGCGTTGCAGTGATACAGGAAGCAGTGCTCCATCACGTCGTAACCTTGCGCGTTGGGCAGTGCGTAGTCCGCTTCACCCAAGTGCCACTTGCCGGTGAAGTACGTTTTGTAGCCTGCTTGTTTCAATACGGAAGCAAGCGTCCATTCAGCGGCCGGTAGTCCGCCCCCCTGCCCTTGGAAGGCAACCGTCGTCATCCCACTGCGATTGGGAATGCGTCCGGTTTGCATCGCAGCGCGGCCAGGCGTGCAGCTTGGTTGCGCGTAAAACGAAAAGAAGGTCATCCCTTCCGCCGCCATACGATCGATGTTCGGTGTGGGCATGCCGCGGCCCACGCCACCCCCGTAAGGTCCCAAGTCACCGTAACCAGTATCGTCCGATACAATGAATAAGATGTTCGGCTTCTTGGCTTGGCCGTACGTGGTTGTGGCTGTACTGGCGATTGCCGTCGCTGCGATAAGCAGCATGCAAAGATAACGCCACGCGGAGATTCTCATGGTTGGCTCCCTAACATGGATGTTGCGAAAAACTCTGGTCCGATTTCCTCAAGAGCCATCGCTTCTGTCCTTGGAAACACGCAAAAATCACCATACATAGCGTGTAAGACGAAAGGTGCTCTTTAAGGGCCTCTACCTTGATCTTCCCTCAGCACAATCCTAGGTGCTGGCCGCCGAATCCTGTTGAAGAACGAGCGTGTTTTTCGGCAATCGACTCGTGCATGAGTGATCATAGTATGATCATCTCGCCAATAGCCATTCACCCTATACAATGTTCCGATTGCATAGGGATTCTTGGGTCGAGATAAGAATGCTAATGAGCAACAACGTTCCGTGAATCGTCAGGCGCGAACGGATCGCAAGGTAGCCACTAAGGGTTAGCGGTCCAGGCACCGTAAGTTGTATACTGTTGCTAACCGATGGCAACTGGATGTCCATTTTCCGACAAGAATTGCGCATGAAGATTTTGTGTCAGGAGCGTTCGATACATTCTTTCGATCCGGAAGTTTTGATTGATGTGGTTGCCAATACCGGCTTCGATCAACGTTTGCTGCGGGGTGGTCAGTTTTCTGGTAGTCTCTCACGAATCGCTCTGCCAAACTTGCGCATCGATAAGGGATGTTACACACTACCTTGCTTCGCGCGCGGATCGGCGTCTTCCCAATGGGTCATGGTTGGCATGACGTTTACGGCCGAGCAATCCGCTTGGGTGAACGGACGGGATACCTATTTTGACGACTTCCAGCTCTATGCTGAAAATGCGGCCGTCGATTATCGAACCGTGCCAGACTCGCCCTGGGTTGCATTGCAAGTAGCACGCGATTGGTTGCAAGTTCAGGCAATAGAGCTCACCGGACGCGAAATCCCATATCCGCAGCATGGCTTTCAAAATGTTGTGGTGCCACGCTGGGCCGCCATGCAACTACGAGCAGAAATCGAGGCGCTAATTGTTAGCCAACGTGATCTACCGCTCGAGCAGATGAACTTGACCGCTGACCGATGGGAACGACGTCTTGTTACGACATTGGTCGCAGCCCTTTCCCATGCAACACCCGACCGGCCTTCGCTCGATATGCAAACCCGGCGAAAAAAACAATTAATGGAAGCGGTCGAGCATTACCTGATCCACCACATTACGGAAGACGTTCGGCTCGAGGACTTGGTCCGGTTTACGGGAACGGAAGAACGTAGCCTGCAACGTCACTGTGGCGAGATCTATGGATTGACGCCAAAACAGTTACTCGGGATCGTCCGGCTCAACCTGATCCGGGGCGAACTTCTTCGGCCTGAGAACAAGTATGCCAAAGTCCGGACGATCGCTCAGAAATGGGGCATCCGACATCAAGGGCGCTTCGCCGCACGTTACGAGGAACTGTTCGGCGAGAAACCAAGCGAGACGACGCCGCGATTCGTTAAGATGTGACCTGCTTACGAAACGTCGCACAGAGGAACAATCGGACTAGTCGAGTCCAACAATTGGCGCATCGTTACCCCGCGAAACGCGGCTTCCGCGGCCGCATACGATTTATCGAGCTCGGCATGCAGTGGGCAAAGTTCGGTGTGGGTCAGCAGCCCTAGCGGACATTCGCGAATTCGTTGCAGAGGCGAGACCGCGTTGATGACATCTAGAATCGTGATCGCATCAAGCGAGCCAGCCAGTTCGTAGCCTCCGCCAGGTCCGGGACGTGATCGCACGAGTGAGGCGGCTGCCAAGTCTTGCAACACGCGATTGAGGTAACGCCGAGGTACTTTCGTCTTCTCGGAAAGAAAATTGGCCGATGCCGGCAGCCCTTTCTGGGCAGCCATGGCGGCAACCGCGCGGAGCGCATATTCGGCCGTTTTTGAGATCATTTCGAGTCCTTCCGACCGCAGTTACCGCAAACCAGAAATGTATACATTGACCTGCACGTTTAAATGTGTACCTTTAGGTGTACGAATCAACTTTACCTCATCCCTTCGTGCGCAGCAAGTTGCTGCCGGGGCGAGGTGACGCTGGCCTTCGAGAAACCTCCTTCGTGGGGTCAACTGGAATGAAGTTAAGTCCCTCTGCTTGCGAAGTAATCACCGTTGGCGATTTCGACCAGCGTTGTGCTTCGTCGCAACTTGATGTGCTATTGAAATCGAGTCGTCTGCGAGTGATTCGCGTTGCTTTGGCGGCCGGCGCGTCGTTAAAAGAGCACACCGCCCCAGGCGAACTACTGGTTCAATGCATGCAGGGGAAAGTCGCGATGACCCTGCCGCATCGAAAGCAGGTGCTCGTGCCAGGTCAATTGATTCACGTGCCAGATCGCTTGCCACATGCGGTGGAGGCAATCGAAGATTCCCAACTGTTATTGACGATCGTGGTAGATTCCTAGTTTCCCACCTTGTAACTCCCGCCTAGCTACCCGCCACCTGCTCGAAAGATTGTCACCATGAGATTGTGGGCGTTGCCGTTTTTGCTGGTCATGTTGTCAGGAACTTCGCACCTGGGTGGGCAAGAACCTTACGACGAAGAGCCCATCAACTACAGCGAGAAGTCCGAGGACAATCCAATCGCTCGATTGCAGGCGAAGTTGGATGAAGGAACCGAAGACCTCGCCTTCGACGAAGATCACGGCTTTCTCAAGTCAGTCCTCCAAGCCTTAGAGATCTCGCAGGAATCGCAGGTGTTGGTTTATTCGAAGACCAGCTTCCAACTACAAGCCATTTCCCCTCGTACGCCGCGTGCCCTTTACTACAACGACCACACCTACGTCGGCTGGGTGCAAGGCGGGGACGTAGTCGAAGTCATGACCACCGATCCCATCCGTGGCGAGATCTTCTACACGCTACAACAAGACCCGGAAGAGAAACCTCAATTTATCCGCGATCAAGGGCAATGCACGGTTTGTCATGCCTCGTCACGTACTCAGCGGGTTCCAGGCGGCTTGGTGCGATCGGCGTTTGTCAATGCAGGCGGAATGCCACATTATGGCGCTGGCACATTCAATACCGACCAAACCAGCCCGTTCTCCGAACGTTGGGGTGGCTGGTACGTCACCGGGAGCCATGGTGCGATGCGGCACATGGGAAACGTCGTTTCACGCGATCGCCACGATCCTGAAAACATCGACCGGGAAGATGGCGCCAACGTGACTGACCTCTCTAAGCGATTCAAGGTCGAGACGTATCTCACGCAGCACAGCGACATCGTTGCCCTCATGGTGCTCGAACATCAATTGCAGATGCAAAACTTAATCACGCTGGCTAGTCACGAATCGCGTCGTGCGACTCATCACGATCAGATCATGAACAAAGCCCTGGAACGTGCCGCAGACTACGTCAGCGATTCGACCACGCGGCGCATCAACAATGCTGCCGAGAAGCTGGTGCGTTACATGTTGTTCGTCGACGAAGCAAAGCTAACCGACGAAGTTAAAGGTTCGTCCCGGTTCGCCGAGGAATTTCAAGCGATCGCGCCGACCGATACTCAAGGAAGGTCTTTGCGAGAATTGGACTTGAAGACGCGGTTGTTCAAGTATCCCTGCAGTTACATGGTCTACTCCGAGTCGTTCGAGCAGCTTCCACAGAAAATGCAGGCCACCATCGCCAAGCGGTTGCACGAAATCTTAAGTGGTAGCAATCCAGAAGAAGACTACCAGCATTTGAGCGCCGAAGATCGCCAGGCGATCCGCGAGATATTAGCGGAAACCAAGCCGCAGTTCTGGGCGTTGGGCCAGGCAAAGTAAGTTTGGGGACATGCCCGATTCGGTCATGCTGTGTTAGGCTGGGAGAATATTCTTCCCACAACCTAAGTTGCTTGAAGATCGTCTCGCATGACCCCTGACCGTCCCTTTGTTCGTCGCTTCGAGGATCTGAAGCGATATATCGATTGGCAAAGCGAAGATGTAGCCTGCTCAGCCGAATTGTTAATGCGGTTGGCTCCTCACTTCGATGCCATCATTACCGATTTCTATGACGAAATCAGTCGTCATGCCGCCGCATTTCGTGTGATCACCGGGGGCCAACGCCAGATCGATCGACTGAAGCACAGCTTGGGGTTGTGGTTGAACGATGCCCTTCTGGCTGAATATGACGCCACCTTTCTCGAGAAACGGCGTCGGATCGGGCGCCGTCACGTCGAAATCGGTCTCGATCAGATTTACGTCAATGCCGCATTCGCTCGGATTCGCGGGCGCTTACACGAGCTTCTCGGTGGGCAGGAAGATCTTTCCACTGAGCGGCTCGTCTTTCTGAAGAAGTCGCTCGATAAGCGGCTCGATCTCGACTTGGCGATCATGGCCGATGCTTACCATATAGAGTACCAGGTTCACCAACTACCGGTCGATCATGCGCGGTTGAAACAACAGAAGCGGCTCGCCGTGCTCAGTCGCGACGCACTCGCCGGAGCGCCGCTTGATGCGTTATTCGATCAAGCGGTGGCTTATCTCATGGAGACTTTCCAGGGAGATTTTGCCGAGTACCTCGAGTACCGCGCGGCAGATCAGATCTTTTGTTTGCGTTCCGCCGCCGGTTGGCCCATCCCTGAAGACGGTACGCCTATTGAACGTTGCTCACACGATGATTACTTCCGGTGGATCACGGCCAGTCGTGATTGCGTGGCGATCGAAGATCATGATTTGAGTACCGATCTGAACCCGCCGGCCCGCTATCGCGAGCAGCGGATCGTCAGTAGTTTGCAGGTCGCAGTTCGTATTGAAGAGGATGTTTACGGAATTCTCGGAGTTCATTTCCAAAAACGGCGTCAGTTTCATGCCTCGGATCATGACTACTTGGTTTCGATGGCCAACTTGATCGCCAACGCGGTCCATCGCAAAGGGATCGAAAGCCAACGCCAGCAGAGCGAATACCAGGTTCGCCGCTTGATCGAACGGTTGCCAGCCGGGGCTGTTTACGTAGCGGGAGGGCATTTGCAGGTCAATCAGGCCGTCGAGCAGATGACCGGCCGCTCGCGTACGCAACTGGCGACCATGTCTGATTGGAACGAACTGTTGGTGGAAGTCAGCGAAGATTCGATCCCCCGACCCGACGCCGCCGCTGCCGAGGGGACCATTCACCAATCGGAAGTTCGCATTCTTCGTCCCGACGGCGAGCAACGAATCATCGCCCAATTAAAGTTCAAGTCGGCGATCGACGAAATCTGGCTGCTGCACGACATTACCGATCAAGAGGAACGTCGCCGTCAGCAGCTGCAAGCTGAGCGGCTGGCCGCAATCGGGCAGATGATCACCGGCTTGGCCCATGAAAGCCGTAATGCGCTGCAGCGGATTCAGGCGTGCACCGAAATGCTTGAACTCGAGTTCGAGACAGAATCGGAAGAAATGAAATTGATTGGTCGGCTTCAGCAGGCTCAGGACGACCTTCAGCTGCTCTTTGATGAGGTACGAAACTACGCGGCTCCGATTATCTTGGAGAAACGCCCGACCGAGTTGATCCACGTCTGCCGTCAAGCATGGGAACAAACGGCACCCCTGCGTCGCGGACGCAAAACCGAGCTAGAGTTGATTGGGGAACAGGAAATACTGATACAAGCCGATCAATTCCGCCTCGTACAGGTTTTCCGCAACTTATTCGAAAATGCGCTGGCCGCTTGTCCTGACCCTGCGATCATTCGGACCGAAATCATCCCCTACGATGACGCCCAAGTCAAAATCACGGTCTCTGATAGTGGTCCAGGGTTTGAAGAGGCGATCGCCAAGCGGATGTTAGAGCCATTTTTCACAACCAAGACCAAGGGATCCGGGTTGGGCATGGCAATTGCATCACGAATCGTCGAGTCCCATGGAGGACAGATTGTACCGATCAGCCAGCCGGGAGACGGTGGGAAGTTCCTCCTGACGTTCCCGATCGAAGCCGAAGCCCGGTAGAGGTTTCCGATGAGAGTCGTTGTCGCCGACGATGAACCCGATATGCAGGACTACTTTGGGAAGATCCTTTCCCACCTGGGGCACCAGGTCGTAGGCGTCTGCGCGAACGGCAAGGAACTGCTGGAGACCTGCCAGAAAGTGACGCCAGACCTGGTCATTACCGATCTGAAAATGCCGGAAATGAACGGTGATGACGCGCTTCGTGAGATCTGGGAAGCGAACGCGATTCCGGCGATCTTGATTTCGGCCTATCAATGCCCTGATTGGATTACCCAGGGCAAATCGCTACCCCCGGTACGGTATCTGAACAAGCCGATCAATCGAGCTAAGTTGCAGTCGACGCTGGAGTCGTTTTCTGACTGCGAATTAGGTAAAACTGATCCGATCAAGAAGCCGGAAAACTAGTTAGATATCGGGATCTATGAAGGCGCAACCTGAACGCATTGACCTGCTGCTGGTCGATGACGACGAGTATTTGTTGGAAGACCTGCGAAGCTATTTCGTACGGCAAAAGTTCCGCGTTCAAACCGCCACCAACGCCACCGATGCGCTTTCATTGGTCGAGAAACACGCGTTTCAAGTGGCAGTATTCGACATGCAACTCCCTGATCTTTCCGGCTTGGAACTGGTCAAGAAGTTACAAGAGGCGGACGCCGATTGCCAGGTGGTGATCCTGACCGGGGAAGGCTCGATCGAGACTGCCGTTGAAGCGATGAAGCTCGGTACGATCGACTACCTGACGAAGCCCGTCCGTTTGAAGGAGTTGGAAGCGGTCATTTTGCGGGCCGCAGAAACGTATTCGTTACGGAAACAGAATCAGCAACTCAAGGGTTTAATTCAACAACAATCGCCCGGAAATCATGAGATTGTCGGCCAATCGGAACCGATGCAAAACGTGTTTCGTTTGATCCAACGCGTCGGCCCGACCGACAAAGCGGTGCTCATTCAAGGGGAAAGTGGCACAGGCAAAGAGCTGGTTGCCGCAGCCATTCATCGCAGTAGCCCGTTGGCCGATTTTCCGCTGGTGACCGTCAACTGCGCCGCCCTGCCGGAACAACTGCTCGAGAGCGAAATGTTTGGTCACGAGAAAGGCGCTTTCACTGGCGCAACGGCGGCTAAACCTGGCCTATTCGAGGTCGCTGATGGCGGCACGCTGTTCATCGACGAGATCGGCGAACTCGCGTTACCGCTGCAAGCGAAGTTGCTACGCGTACTGGAAGATGGTTCCTTTCGCCGGGTTGGTTCCATTCAGGAACGTCGCGCGGATGTTCGTTTGATTGCGGCGACGAATCTCGATTTAGCAGCCGCCTCGCAATCGGGTAAGTTTCGAGAAGATCTTTACTACCGCTTGAACGTGATCACAATCACGCTGCCTCCTCTACGTCAACGAAGCGGCGACCTGGTTTTGTTGGTGGAACGCTTCGCAGGTCCTGATTGGAAGCTTGAACCAGGGTTGATCGAAGCCCTGTCGCGCTACGATTGGCCCGGCAACGTGCGACAACTTCGGAACGCGGTGGAACGCGCCAAGATCTTAGCCGACGGCAATCTATTAGAGCTACATAACTTCCCGGAAGAAGTCGCCAATGCTGAGGACGATTCGAACACTTCCGATGAGCAACCAGCCGATTTGGGGCAGCTCACACGGCAACATATCGAACAGGTCTATCAGGCCCATGCCGGCAACAAAACGAAAGCCGCTCAGGCCCTCGGCGTAAGCCGCCGAACGCTCTATCGCCTCCTGGAAAAATACGAAATCGCCCATTTGTGATGCGCGCTCTTTCGCACGGTAGCGTGCGGTTCTGACACACTTCCGCACACGGCTTCGTTTCTCAAAACTTCTTATCCGAAAAATTCTTCTCGGAACCTGCTTCGGTTTGCCGTATCTGTCGAAGGTCTCAGAGATACACTCGCGGACGATCTTTGGAAAAACCTACGTTTTGCCGGTGTATCCAACGTTTCGACGGTATCTCACGTCGCGGAATGTGAAGGTGTGACATTTTTGATATCGCGCGGCCTCGACTCTGGCACACAGGTTGCCAATAGGGGGCTCGTAGTCAAAGCGATCAACTTTCCAGGGAACGTACCGACGAGAGCTCACGATGAGTGTGATAGGTAATACGCAGGATTTGCCTGCGGACAATTCGGCGTCCAAATCTTCCGGCCATTTGGAAACCTTCTCCTACGACGACAAGATCACCCGTCAGTTCCTTACGGCGACGGTCGTGTGGGGGATGGTGGCATTCTTGGTCGGTCTAATCGTCGCCACCGAGTTGGTGTTCCCTTCCCTTTCAATGGGAATCGAGTTCCTCTCGTTCGGCCGACTTCGGCCACTGCACACGAACGCAGCCATCTTTGCTTTCGCAGGCAACTCGATCTTTGCGGCTATCTATTATTCGACCCAGCGACTTCTGAGAACTCGGATGTGGTCCGACACCCTCAGTCAACTTCACTTCTGGGGATGGCAGTTGATCATCGTGCTGGCCGCGGTGACCTTGCCACTAGGAATCACGCAAAGCCGCGAATACGCGGAACTGGAATGGCCGATTGACCTGTTGATCGCCCTGGTTTGGGCTGGGTTCTTCGGGGTGAACTTCTTCATGACCTTGGTCGTCCGCCGCGAACGGCACATTTACGTCGCGATATGGTTTTACATTGCCACGATCATTACGGTTGCCTTGCTGCACATCTTCAATAACCTGGTCGTGCCGACGGGATTGTTCAAAAGCTATTCCGTTTATGCCGGCGTGCAAGACGCGTTCATGCAGTGGTGGTACGGGCACAACGCGGTGGCGTTCTTCCTGACGACACCGTTTTTGGGCTTGATGTATTACTTCCTTCCGAAAGCGGCCAATCGCCCGATCTTCTCGTACAAACTCAGTATCCTCCACTTCTGGTCGCTGGTGTTTATCTACATCTGGGCCGGTCCTCACCATTTGCATTACACCGCTTTGCCAGAGTGGGCGTCGTCGCTGGGGATGATCTTCTCGGTGATGCTTTGGATGCCTTCTTGGGGCGGCATGATTAACGGCCTGTTGACGCTGCGTGGTGCATGGCGAAAGGTGACCGAAGACCCCGTGCTGAAGTTCTTCGTTGTTGGGATCACCTTTTACGGCATGTCGACCTTTGAAGGCCCGATGCTTTCAGTTAAAGCGGTCAACTCGCTTTCGCACTACACCGACTGGACGATCGCTCACGTCCATAGCGGTGCGCTAGGTTGGAACGGCTTCATGACGTTCGGCATGATCTATTGGTTGCTGCCACGTGTGTTCCAAACCGAACTCTACAGCAAGAAGCTCGCTGAATGGCACTTCTGGCTCGGCCTGATCGGTATCTTGCTGTACATCATCCCGATCTATGGTGTTGGTGTGTATCAAGGGCTGCTCTGGTTCGCTATGAACGACCAAGGTCAGCTCATGTATCCGAACTTCATTCAAACCACTGAGAATCTCGCTCCGTTTTATCTCATTCGTGTGCTGGGCGGTCTGTGTTACATCGCTGGTGGAGCCATGCTGTCGATCAACGTCTGGAGGACCTGGGCGGCTCGCCCGGCGGTTTACGAAGTTCCTGAATACCAGGCTGCTCCGCTCAACAAAGGTTACGTCGAACCACAAATCGAAGATTCCAAGCTTGGTCAGGTACTGGACGTTGCCAAGAAGCTAGACGTGTTCACTCGCTTAGGGTGGCATCGTGGCTGGGAAGGTCGCCCGTTGTACTTCAGCGTGTGGGTTGCCATTGCGGTGATTGCCGCTTCGCTGTTCGAGATTATTCCGACATTCCTGATCCGCTCGAACGTCCCAACGATCGACTCCGTTCAGCCGTACACGCCACTGGAAATCGCTGGTCGAGATATCTACGTTGCCGAAGGGTGTTACAACTGCCACTCGCAAATGATCCGTCCGATTGTCGCTGAAACGATTCGCTACGGCGAATACTCCAAAGCAGGTGAGTTCGTCTACGATCATCCTTTCCAATGGGGTTCACGCCGCATTGGGCCTGACTTGGCTCGTGAAGGGGGACGTCAGTCGAGTGCCTGGCACGTGTTCCACTTCCGAAATCCCAGCGAGTTCATTCCTGGCTCGATCATGCCGGCTTATCCGCACTTCGAGACGCAAGATATTAACCTCAAAACGCTGCCCGATCGGGTGAAAGCCGCCTATTACCTGGGGGCTCCGTACTCGGACGAAGTGCTAGAGAACTCGATTGAAATCGCCCAAGAGCAGGCCAAGCAGATCGCGAAAGACATCGCCGATCAAAACGGCCCAGAGGGGCTGGAAAACAAGAAGGTCGTGGCCTTGATTGCCTACATCCAGCGATTGGGTGTCGACCTCTTTAAGACACCACCAACGTCCGCTGAGGAAGAAGCACCCACTGCGGCCAATCCGGACGAGGTGGCCCATACCGCAGCAGAAGGAGAAGCGAAGTGATCCGTGACCTTCTTAACCACGCTACTTACGGTTGGATTGCCACGGCGGCATTGGTCTTGTTCTTTGGCACCTTCATGGCAGTCACCGTCAAGACCTTGTTGACCAGCAAATCAACAACTGATTCGCAAGCCGACATTCCCCTTTCTGATGGCAAACGGAGCCACCAATGAGCAGCAATACCCAGCAAGAACCTCACGTGGATGATGGCAACATTCCTAACGATCCGTTAACCGATCACTCGTATGACGGCATCCGTGAGTTTGATAACCCCATGCCAGGTTGGTGGAAGGCGCTGTTCTGGGGATCGATTGTTTGGTCGGCCGCTTATTGGCTGTACTACGAAAACGGCGTGACCCCAGATCGCTCGGTCGTTGCCGCTTACGATCGGGCCTTGGCCGCCAACATGGAAAAACAGTTCGCTGAAATTGGCGAACTGCAACCCGATCGCGCGACGATCCTCAAGTTCGCTGAAGATCCCAAGTGGCTTGCCTTCGGGAAATCGGTGTTCCAAACCAATTGCGTCTCGTGTCACGGAAACAACGCCGAAGGTAAGATCGGCCCAAACCTGACCGACGACAAATGGAAGAATGTCAAAAAGGTTGAGGACATCCCCAAAGTGATCTCCAATGGTGCCGGCGGAAACGCGATGCCCGCTTGGAAGGACAAACTGAATCAGAACGAAATCGTGCTGTTGGCTTCTTACCTGCTTTCGGTGCATGGATCGGTTCCTCCAGGTACCGGAGTGGCTCCGATCAAAGGCGAAACGAACGTCATCTCCGATTTAGATGCTTCCGCGGATGAGCCCGCGACGGAAGAAGCTCAGCCGAGCGATAACCCGGCCAAAGCGGAAGCGGCAAAAGCAGAAGCCGAACCAAAAGAAGGCGACGCTTCCAAGTAATTGGAACCAAGCGATGAGCGACCCATTATTAACCCCAGATGAGCATGTGCTTTCGACGTTGGAATCGGATGGTTCCCGCCGCTGGTTGTTTCCGCGTCTTTCTGCCGGATACTTCTGGAAAGTACGGCGAATCGTCGGCTACGCGTTAATCGCGTTGTTTGTCGCCTTGCCTCATCTGCGGATCAATGGGAAGCCCAGCATTCTGCTTGATATCACGCAACGTGAGTTCACCATTTTAGGTTACACCTTCTTACCGACCGATACGTTGTTGTTGGCATTGTTGATGCTTAGTATTTTTCTGACCATCTTCCTGCTGACGGCGATGTTCGGCCGCGTGTGGTGTGGTTGGGCTTGTCCGCAAACGGTTTACCTGGAGTTCGTTTACCGGCCGATCGAACGTTTCTTCATGGGAACGAGCGGTCGCGGGGGCGTCCCCAGTAAAAAGTTGCCCAGCTATCGCAAGGTTGCCATGTACATCGTGTACCTGCTCCTTTCGATGTCCTTGGCTCACACGTTCCTCGCATACTTCGTGGGGGTCGAACGATTAAGCCAATGGGTGCGGCAGTCTCCTTTCGAGCATCCCGCGCCGTTCTTCGTCATGGCGTTGACGACCGGCTTGATGATGTTCGATTTTGTGTTCTTCCGCGAACAGCTTTGTTTGATTGCGTGCCCTTACGGACGATTTCAATCGGTGCTGCTTGACCGTAACTCGTTGATCGTGGCCTACGATCACGAGCGAGGCGAACCACGTGGCAAGCTGAAGCACGAACTGCCGATTGTGGACAATAAGCAGCAAGGAGATTGCATCGACTGTCACCTCTGCGTGCGAACTTGTCCCACCGGTATCGATATCCGCGACGGGCTACAGATGGAATGCGTCCACTGCACCCAGTGCATCGACGCTTGCGACGAGATCATGACACGAATCAACAAGCCGACTGGCTTGATTCGTTACTCCAGTCAAGACGCGATCGAAGGGGGAAAGCAAAAGTTCCTTCGAGCCCGCGTGATTATCTACCCAGTGCTGCTATTGATCGTGGTCTCGACGTTGGTCTTCAACCTGGCCAACAAGAAGTCGTTTGATGCCACATTGATTCGCGGTAACGGACTTCCTTTTTCGGTCAATCAACAAGGCCTGATCGACAACACATTCCAAGTCAAAATCGTGAACCGCTTGGAAGAGGAAGACACGTTCCAGTTTGCCATCGAACCTGAGTTCCTCAAGATTCGGGTAACTGAAGATACGACGCTAAAACCCAAGCAAACCTTATCGATTCCCGTGACCGTGACCGCCGATAAGTCGGACTTTCAAGTTGGCAAGATTCATGCCACCCTCACGATCACCAGTCAAGACAATCAGCAGACACGGAAAATCAAATGTCAACTGTTCGGTCCCTAGATCCGTCCCAGACGTTGCCTGACAAGAGTGATAAGGAAGTCCTGTCCGGTATCGTTTGGGGAGGCATGATCATCGGGCTCTTAGTACTGCAGATCGTGATGAGCGTCGGTGCAGCGATCTTCGCGGTCGGTTCGGGATCCAACGACGTCGTCCCTGATTACTACCAAAAAGCAATTCACTTCGATGAACTCAAGGCCGCTCAGACGGTCCCTGTTACCAAGGAGTAGGTCCCCGTCATGGAAGTCGTTTCGATAGCCCTGGTGGTGCTCACAGCGAGCCTGGTCGGAAGCGGCCATTGCGTTGGCATGTGTGGCCCCTTCGCGCTGATTGCCGGGCGAACCGAATCGTCCTCATGGCTGGCAAACGCCTGGCAACTGGGCAGCTATCATGTTGGACGGCTGATGACCTACCTGACGTTGGGATTGGTCGCCGGGTGGGCCGGATCGTTGGTTGATCTCGGCGGTAGCATACTCGGCTGGCAGCGTCTAGCCGCATGGCTGACAGGCTCGGCGATGATCGCTTACGGGCTGTTTGCCCTTCTCCGCTTGTCTAAGGTTGGGTCGGTCCATTTTCCACTTTCGCAGCGACTCGGAAACATCATTCAAAGTGGTTACCGCTGGAGCAGCAAGCTAAGCGGTGCGCCACGCGCATTAATGATTGGTGGAATCACCGCTTGGTTGCCGTGTGGTTGGCTCTACGCGTTTGTCTTGATCGCCCTAGGTACCTCGAATCCATTACTCGGTCCGGGAGTGATGCTGGTGTTCTGGATCGGCACGCTCCCGCTGTTGTCAGTGTTTGTGCTGGGTATTACACGTTTATCGGAACACTGGAAACGTTGGATTCCAACCGCGACTGCGGTGCTGTTGATACTCAGTGGCTGCTTTACGATCACTGTGCGGGCCTCCGCGATGTTCGATCAATTAGAAGCCGATCTTGCGGGCAAGTATTCGACCATCGAAGCGGTCAACGCGGCCAGAGAAGCAACGCTTCCTTGTTGTCATCTTGAGGAACCGTGTAACTAACCATGGCAATCGCGCCTGCACCTACGAAAGTTGCTCCTGCTCACGCCGAGTGCACGCACTGTGGGCTACCGGTGCCTGCCGAACTGCGATCCGCTGCGCGTGAAGAGCAGTTCTGCTGCCATGGGTGCGAGACGGCTTACTTGATTCTGCAAGAGGATCAAGAACTGCTCGAGTCGCTGCAGGCCCGGCGTGAGGCCAGCGCAACGGCGCGACGAGAATTGCAGAACTACACTTACCTCGATCATCCTTCCTTCTTCGAGACTCATTGCCGTGAACGGGATAGCGGTGTCGTGCAGACCCGTTTCCTGTTGGAAGGAATCTTGTGTGCCAGCTGTGTGTTTGCGGTTGAAAAGCTGCCTCGTTTTCTGCCCGGCGTGATCAACGCCCAGATGAACCTGACGACGTCGCAAGCCACCATCGAATGGCGCCCCGATGCCGTGGCACTTTCCGATATTGCCCGCACCCTCGACCGGCTCGGCTACCCACCGCATCCCGTAACGGAAGATGGCCAAGAGCGACTTGAACGAGAGGAATCGCATCGTCAATTGATTCGCCTGGCGGTTGCCGGGGCTTGTGCCGGTAACACGATGCTGATTGCTGTGACGCTTTACCTCGGCTTCTTTAGTGGGATGAGCAGCGAGTTCCTCCACCTATTTCGCTGGACTAGTGCCGGCATCGCGATGGTTTGCCTGGTGTGGCCAGGTTCAGTCTTCTTTCGTGGAGCGTGGCAAGCGTTTCGGTCCGGGACGCCCCATATGGATTTGCCGGTTGCCCTTGGCTTGGCTGCTGGAGCAATCATGGGCTTGGTGAATACCTTCTTAGGACGAGGCGAGATTTACTTCGACTCGTTGACTGTTTTGATCTTTCTGCTTCTGGTGGGACGCTATCTGCAATACGCGCAGCAGCGACGTGCCATTCATAAGATTTCGTTACTAAAAACCCTCTTACCCCGATCTGTCTTTCGCCTGGTTGCCCAAAACCTGGATGCGGAAGACGAATCGATTCCTCTAGAAGCAGTTCGACCAGGTGATTGGATCCGTCTTCGGGCTGGGGACGTGGTTCCCACAGATGGGACGATCGTCGACGGTACGTCCCTGGTCGATCAATCTATGCTAACCGGCGAGTCGCGTGGCGTGCCGGTGGCGGTGGGGGACCGTGTCCTGAGCGGTGCCACCAACATGACCGGTCCCTTGGTCATCGAAACCGAGTCGACCGGCAATGAAACGCGGCTGAGCAAGATCTTCGAATTGGTCGAAGATGGTCTCCGGAGTAAAACGCCAATTGTGCAGTTCGCTAACTGGATTGGTGGCTACTTTGTGATTGCCGTGCTGTGGCTGGCTTTGATCACGGTGGCCATCTGGGCATCCACCGATTGGGAGCTGGCCATCAACCACGCGATGGCATTGTTAATCGTGGCTTGTCCCTGTGCATTAGGGCTCGCCACGCCGTTCACGGTCGCGATCGCGCAAGGTCGAGCCGCCTCGCGTGGTATTTTGATTAAGTCGGGAGATGTCTTTGAACGTTTGGCCCGCCCCGGGATCATATGGCTCGATAAAACCGGCACGTTAACGCAAGGGCGAATGCAAGTCGTTACGCTATCGGGGGAGGAAAGCGTAATGCCGATGGTCGCTCTGATGGAACGCAGTGTCATTCATCCGATCGCCGAGGCGATCACTCGGAAATATGCCGCCGCGACCGACGTGAACGTGACTGAGTTCGAGTCGATCCCGGGCGTCGGCCTCACAGCCCGCCTCGATGGAAAGCTTTATCAGGTTGGTTCCGAACGAATCTTGGTCGAGCGATCGATCGACATCTCCGACATGCTTTGGACGCAGCTGACCAAGTACCAGGCCGACGGCTACTCGATTGTCGTGGTTGTGCGAGAAAGGGAGGTGGTGACCGTTTGTGCCCTGGGAGATCAAATTCGTCCCGATGCTAAATCGACCATCGATCAGTTGAAAACGTTAGGCTGGCAGGTCGGCATGCTTTCAGGCGATCACCAACAAGTTGCCGACAGCGTCGGTCGAGCGATTGGAATTTCTTCCAAGCTGACGATGGGCGATCTCTCGCCAGAGGACAAATTGGCCATCATTCAGCAGTCTTCTGCTCAGCAAACCGTCGTGATGGTCGGGGACGGGGTGAATGATAGCATCGCTCTGGCCACCGCTTCGGTCGGAATTGCTGTGGATGGGGGTGCGGAGGTCAGTTTGAAAGCGGCTAACGTCTACCTGACCCAACATGGCATCAGTCCAATTCTGGAAGTGATCGCGGGATCAAAGCAAACCTTACGAACCATTCATCGTAACTTCGCCGTCTCGTTAAGTTACAACGCTGCTGCGGTGCTACTATGCATGCTCGGACTTATCAACCCGATTGTCGCGGCCGTGCTGATGCCGCTTAGCTCTTTGACTGTCCTGGCAATCTCGGCTTCCAACGGAGCGTTTTCGCGAACGAAATCGCCAATCAAGAACGAATCTCTAACCCAACCGGCACTGACATGAGCGTCATCTACATCGCCCTTCCGATCGCTCTTTTTCTAGCAGGCCTTGCCGTGGCCGCGTTCGTGTGGTGTACGCGACAAGGACAATTCGACGATCTGGAAACGCCAGCCGTGCGAATTCTGCAAGAAGATCGTGTCGTGAGAAAGAAACACTCTTAGCCGATCTGAGAAATTCAACAGGCTGCTAGGCGAACTTCATTGGGAATTCGTACATGTTGCATGCTAGAATGAGCCGCGCCGACGTGGCCAGTCCCCGCATGCCGTATTCCCGATCGAGGCGCCCCCGATGTCGATCGCTCCTTTCTTGCTGACGAATGTCCCTCAGCTTTCCCTCTCCAGCGCCAAGCAGCGCGGGATGGTAGCTGTGCTGACTTTGGTGCTGCTTGCTGCTTGTCCGCTTCATGCGCAGCGTCCAAAGCCCATGCTCCGCCGCCCAGGGAAGCCGGATATCAACACCAAAATCACCGAGCCGAAAGTCGTGCGGGTCGTCAGTGATGAAAACAAACCTCTCGCCGATGCCGAGGTCCGCATCGGGTGGTGGGAAGATGCCGATGGGGACTTACTCCTCCGGGCCATTCTTGATCCACCGAAGACCAATGCGGAGGGCAAGGTCCTGATCTCGGTACCTCAAGGAGCGGTCCGCGCACAAATCTCAGCCGTCGCACCTGGCTACGCATCCGCAGGCACGCAGTATTCTCTCTCTGGCGAGCCGAAGATTGTTCTCAGCAAAGGACAAATCGTGCGTGTATTGGCCGTCGATGCGGAAGATAAGCCTATTGAAGATGCGATTCCCTTGTTGGAGCGTTCCCGCGTCTGGCCGCGCGAATTCAAGCCAGAGGAAGGTTCACCGGGCGTGTTTGTTTCACCGGTGGTCGATCTCGATCGACGCTGGATGCGGGTTGTTGATGCCAACGGAGACGGGCCGACACGCTACAGCGAGTTGATCGATATCCGCAATCCCCCCAACTTCGACGAACAAGGGAACATCGTGGCCGTGTTGCGGCCTGGGGTTTCTTTAAAGGGGCGTCTTGACGATTCGGTCCCTCGCCCTGTTAGCGGCGGTTGTGTTGAACTCTACATTCGGGAAGGCGAAGGACATCGTATCGAACGCAATAGCTGGACGTGGCAAGACACGGCCGAAGTCGCGTCGGATGGAACCTTCACGTTTGAATCGCTGCCCACCGGCGGCCACGTGCAATTGGTCGCCTTGGTCGATGGTTATCAGTCAAAGCGTCCCACTGCTGAAAGTCTGGCCAATTATCTATTCGAGCACGATGCGGGCGAGACCAAGCTAATCGGTTCGATGACGGAACGGAACGACGCGTTCTGGCCGCAGCTCTTTCCGCTGCCACTCGACCAGGAAAGAATTGACGTTGAGTTGGCATGTGTCCCGACAGCGGATGCTCGGATTCGCGTAGTCGATGCGATCGGTCAGCCCATTTCAAAGGCATCGATTCGCTTCAACCCGAACGGTTACTTCCTCGGTGGCGAACTCTTTATCCCGGGTACGGAAGGCTTTGCAGAGGCCGCGCGGTTGGGAGAAAGTCGCGAGAAGCTAAGCAATATTCGTAAATGGGCAACTGCCGCCTATCTGAACGTAACGACGAACGATCAAGGAATCGCAACGGTAAGCTCATTGGCAAGCGATACACGACAAACCTTCGATGTCGAAGCAGATGGCTATCAGTTGCCAGTCTACCCAAGTTCGAGCAAAGATTATCCTTCTCGCTACGCAACGCTTGATGTCGCCCCTGGAGAAACCACTCCTCGTACCGTTACGCTGGAAAAGGTGCGGGCGACCGGTCCGCGCGAACTTACGGTACTCGACAGCCAAGGTCAACCGCTTGACGGAATTGAAGTGATCATCACCGACGTGGCCCTGGAAGATGCCGAAGACGAATGGTATCTCTGGTCGGTGGCTCGCATGGGCGAAGTGGTTTCGGCAGCATCGACTGAAGGTGGAAGAATCCAATTTACCACTCCGCTGGAATTGGATGGAAAAAGGATTTCCCGGCTCAAGCTCTTCCTGAAAGGCAACGTGGGCCGTCGTGCGTCGGTATTCGGCGAACGCCTTGAGATTCCAGTCCGCGATGATGGACGCGTGATTGTCTTAACCGTTTCGGAAGACCCTCCACGGGACGAACATTCGTACCGCAAGGTTGGTGCTCGCTACGTACGTCCCGAAGAGGTCATCGATCAATCTCCCAAACAACTCCTCGAACGATTGGTACAATTGCCGACCTTGATCGTGCTGAAGCAGCTCTTGGCAACCGCCAACTTTACCAGCGCCACGCCGATCGAATTGGAGCCTCGCTGCAATTCGCTGAAACTAAGCGATCGGACAACCGTTGAACTGGTTGAGACGGAACAAGGTCCACGCGTGGTTGTACTTTGTCGCGTTCAACCTGCCGGAGCACCTCCGGCTGAGCGAACCAGCCAGTTGCCGGAAGCAGCGTTCGTGTTCGATGCCAAGGATGCATCGCTGAAAGGCATGGTCGGTGGCTGGAGCTCTGGAAAGGGCCATCCGTGTGATCTCAGTTTGACCGACTTGGGGCCCAGGGGTGACTATTTCTTTCAGGTTACCGCGTCGGACGAGAACGGTCCTTACTCGCAGCTGCAGCAATGGACCCTCGTCGGCCAACTCGATTCCCCTGCCCTGACTGTTTTCTCGCACCGCCGCGATCCCGCATGGAGCGCAGACTCGTACCAGACGGATAAGCTGTCAGCCGAGTTTGGTTATCTGGAGTATTCGGGTACCAAGAGTAAGCGTGGCCGCGACGAGCCCGGTTGGCTTGAAAGCGGAGCAAAGGTTCCGCGCAAGATCTTCTGGGATGGGCGACAAAACAAGTTCATCGGTTTGCCGGAATTGTGGGTCGAATCCGAGCCTCTATACAAGGTTGATATCGAGCGGTCCTCGGCGTTTGAACCCCTGAAAGTCTCTCCTGACGATATCGTGGCAGGTGGTGGACGTCGCAGCTACGAGAATTGGCACGCCTGGGATGTCGCGATTCCATCGGGTGAACCCGCGCAACTGAAACTATTGCTAGTCAATAAGGATGATGACGGGAAGGAACAAGTCGTCAAAGAACTCTCTTCGTGGCCGCTTGCTAGTGGCCTGCACTTTGTCCAACTCAATGTGACTAACGGTCAAGACGACGCCAAAATCGAACTACGTCCCTTTGCCGTCGAGGGAGCGGTCGATCAGAAGTTCACCGTTCCGCAAATTTTGTTGGACGTGCCCAACTCGGTTTCTCAAACCGCCGTGCTGCGAGCGGCAGAAAAGCAGCTCGATCTACTACGCTATGCCACCCAAGACGAAGGGGTGACCCTTGTTTGGCGACTGAACCGAAACTGAACCACTGCTTTAGTTTTTGTCATTGGGCGAGCGCCGGTTGCCACGGGTTAATCGGTGAATTCTATTTGCTCCGCTGTAGCATTACGCGCAGAAACTCGCTGGTTACCGACTTATTCGAGTGGTAATAAACAGTCCGAGAGAATTAACAGCGAGATGTGCATTTTGACAAATTGTCAAAATTCGGCGTCAGCTTTGTGGATTATCACAAAGACAAAAGGTGATCTTTTAAGAAAAATCGAACTACCCAATAAAACATGATTTCGTTTTTCAGCGACGTTATCTGCCCCATCATGCCGTTGCATCGTGCCCCAACACGGATGCTCGAATTTGTATTTATCCATTCTCGCATGATTCTCTTGGGAGTATTGCACGATGTCGTTTCGTTCCCCGGTCGCCTCGCGGCGGCACGCATTCACCTTGGTGGAACTCTTGGTGGTGATCGCCATTATTGGTGTGTTGATTGCCCTGCTCTTGCCCGCCGTTCAACAAGCTCGTGAAGCCGCACGCAGAATGTCGTGCAGCAACAACATGAAGCAGATGGGTCTGGCGATTCATAACTATCACGATACTTATCGCGCGTTCCCGCCGATCGGTATTGGAGAAGTGTACAACCCCAGCGGTTGGTCGAGGCAAGCTTCGTGGATGGCGAGAATCTTGCCGTTCATCGAACAGAAGGCCGCCTACGATTTAGCGAACCTCCCCGATAGCACATACGACAACGTGGATGCAGGTTGGGCGGCGCCGGCGCGCGGATGGAAAGCACTAGCTCAAACTCGTGTCGAAGGGTACTGGTGCCCTTCGAGTCCTTTGAAGCAAACTGCCAGCTATCCGACTACGGGAGCAACCCAAGGTCTTGGTGCGCCGGCGACCATCGATATCCAAATCCCAGACTACGCGGCCAACGGTGGTTCGGTGTACAAGGGAGGAACTACCTCGACGTTCAGCGACAAACAGGCCTGGGGTTGGGGTGGTTACATTGCTGACAACGGTGCCCTGGGAATTATCTATCGAAAAGACGTCAATCCTCCGTTTCCGGGACAGCAAACCTCGTTTGCCGTTCTCACCGACGGATCGAGTAATACCATCATGGTTGGCGAACAGTCGAATTTTCTGAACAAGACTCACGACGCACGCGCTGGACTGGTTAATGGTGGCTTTTGGTCGTGTGGCTCCGGAACCGACAGCAACATTCTGAACAATTACACGGCCACTCTTTATCCAATTAACGCGGTGAATGTTGCCTGGATGGCCATGGCTCCTGACTGGGGACTCGATACGTATGTTTTCAATAACACGGCGTTTCGTTCGGCGCATCCTGGTGGTGCTCAGTTCACCATGGCCGATGGATCATCCCGATTCATCTCGGAAACGATTAACTTCGCTACATACACGGCGCTGATGGATCGAGCCGATGGTGTGCCGGTCGGCGAATTCTAAATCGCCTCGCAGAAATGGATATCCTTGCGACCCGATATTTGGTCTGGTCGCATCGGGTCCAAAATTCACAGCCACTTAACCGAATGGATAGTAATAATGAGCAGATTTTATTCCTGGTCGGCCGCTGGTTTTTGCCTGGTCGTTCTGTTTGCATGCCAGGGGTGCTTTGGTGGAAGCGGCGTTCCGTTGGCTGACGTGGAAGGCGTTGTTACCAAAGATGGAAAGCCTGTCGCTGCTGCCACTGTTGTGTTTAATCCGAGTGAAGGACGGCCTTCGAGCGGCACCACGGACGAAAAAGGAACGTTCCATCTGCAGTTTACCGAGGACTACGATGGAGCCGTTTTAGGGACACATAACGTCACCATCAGTCTGCCAGGCAACAGCGCACCAACAGGCCCGGTTGCTTCTGGAACGCGTCCACAACGACCTAAGGGATCCGGAATTGAAGAATTCAAATGGCCGGAACCTGTCACCGTCGAGAAGTCGGGAAACCAGTTTACCTTCGACCTGTAAACATCCGTTCGCTTGAGCCGTCTAATGTGGCTCGCAAGCGACAATACAAGTGCTGGGTGATGGCGCGAGGCAGGCTGCTGGCATTGTCTGTCTCGCGCCTTCCCATTTTGACTGGTCAGCTACTTACCGGGGAACGTTTGCTCGACAAACTTTTGATCTGCCTCGCTTAAGCGTGACATCGGTAGCGTGAAGCCGCGTCCATCTTCTGTCTCGACACGGATAAGCTCGCCAACCCTCTTCAACAGCCGAGCCGTCATCGTCCGTCCGTCGGAATCGGTCCACGTTCGCATGCCGTTTTCACCCGGCATCGACACCAGAACCTCTTGTTCGGTCACCTTTGGTTCGGGCATCGCTTCGTTCGATTCGGGAACTTGGGCGACCGGTTCTGACGTTTCCGGTGATTCGCTGCGTGCTGCGTTACGCGTTGGGGGATCGACAATATGAATAGGAATGAGGCCAGTTAGAAGGGGAAACCCAGTACCCTGGGGATTGTCCGAGACACGAATATTGAAGTGCAAAAACTCAGAAACGGACTCGGGTACCTTCCAACGAACTCGAACTCTTTTTTCGTCGAATTGCATATCACGAAGACTTCCATCGAGTGCCGTAAACTTCGGATAAATCTTGCTGCTAGCGCGGATCTCGAACTCGGCTTGGAAGGTCTTTCCGCGAAGAGCTCGCAGTGTGGGCTGATGTAACATGTAGCAATAGTCCACACCCTGTTGTTGAAGGTATTGCTTCAGATTGAAGTCGCGGAACACGACGTGGTGATTCGTGCGCGGGATGGTGATGATGGTATTGAGCGATTCGATGAAGTTAATCCGCTCGGTCGGCATCAAGTCTCCGTCACCCCACCTTGCTGAAAATGGAAACGAGTGATCATCGGTGAAGTCGAGGTCAGTCAACGTGGCCAAGGCACTTTTCGACGGATCAAGAGCGACGTTCTCGCGTTGAGGTAAAAGCGAAACTGCAGCATCGATCGCGGTGAAACCGTTGTGTGGCGTGGTCTCTTTCACAATCAACTGGTAGTTGCCACAGTACGACGGACAAACCGTCTGGGGCCAGATTCCTTCCGGACCAAATTGAAATGAGCCGCCGTTGTCACCTCGATCATGCGGGACATAAATGATTGCTTGCTTACCAAACACCTGAATTGAATAGCTGGAAGTCGTGGAGGTCGGCGTCATTTGCGTGATCATGCCATACATCACGCCGGTCGCGTCGGCACGAATGCCGTTCACCTTATGTACCGGCAAAGGGTTTTTCTCTGGCTGAACGACCTCGATATCGATCTTTTCAAGCGTTTGAGGATCGAGGAATTCGATGATCGAAGCGAACTCTGGATCTTGGCGAATCGTCAGTAGTTTGTCAGTCGCCGATCCACCCATGGTAAGATGCTCCAGGATCGCGTCTTCCGGAATGTCTTTGGCGGTAACGATTTTAAACGTCTCGAAGCTGCGGCTATGAAGCTTCCGCTGCTCAGGGTAGTAGATGACAAAGTGGTCGCGACCCGCCGTAAGCAACAGGCGTTCATCAGCGACAGGTATCTCGCTCACAATCGCTCGTTGAGGAACATCCAAGACCTGTACGAGTTGCTCTCCACGATTATGCAGAACGAGGAACTTTCCATCGCCGCCTAGGACGGCTCGTTCGATGTTTCCACCGACGTCGACCTGTGTTTCTCCTTCGATGGGAGGCCGCGGCTGGAAGACGCTCGGACGAATTCCAGGCGAAGTTGTTAGTGCGCGGGGCTCTGCATTCTCGTCGAGAGAAATCGGATCGACAAAGACTTGAAAGTTGCTAATCGTAAATGCAACCTCTCCTCGTCCGAACAAATAAAACTGTCGCGGCCAGGGCTTCTCTTCCGGCGTGTGGGCTAGGGTCTTGCAAAGATGCCCGTCGAATTTCAAAGAGGCATTCGTCGGACCGAAGGCGAACTCGAAGTCGTGTGGCTTCCCATCGGCGATATTCGCCGTTGCCGGAATGACGATTTCCAGCTTCCCCTTACTAGTATCCAAGGTCCCCGCTGCCCAGGTTACTTTCTTAATGTCGGAGGGAACTTCGTCGAGTGCCACTGTGAAGCGAACAACAAACTGGCGACGGAGTACCGGTCGAAAACGAAACAGCGATTCGCCGTGCAGTACAGAAAAACGGATGCCTTCATCTTTCGTTTGCGTTGTGCGTGTCGTTAGGGGGATTTCTTTGACCAGGGAGTCAGGTTGGGCCGAAGCAATCCAGTCATCGATATTTAACCCGTCCATCGCAACGAGATTTGCGGGAATGGGATCGGGGACGTTGGCCGTGACGGTCGGCGTTGCTGCTGGTTGGGGCAAATTGCCGGATGTGTTCCCTAAGACCTTGGATTCTTGCTGATCCGTCGTCGCCGCGGGATCATTATCGGAAGGGGACGTTGCCGCAGTTTGGTTCGTCAAAGAAGGGGAATTGGTGGCTGCCGGCGTGGCAGGAGATGCGTCTTGATCGCATCCCACAAGCATGGCGACAACAATTAACAGCGTCACAGAAGTCGAAGTTTTCATCGATCGGTATCTTGTTTTAGCTGGTCACGCCGCGAGCTCACGTACGCTTTGTCTTCATCACTTAGGCGATCCAGTGCGAGATCGAACGGCTGTCCGTCGGCGCGTACAATGCGTATCGTCCCTTCCGAGACACTTACGAGCGAGGCCTGAATGGTTCGTCCCGTTTCACGATCGGTCCACGTTCGCATGGCTGGCGGCTTCGGTTCCTCAGATTTGCTAGACCAAGGTGTTGGATCAGCATTCGCCGCCGAGGGTGTTTTAGGAGCAGGATCGACCACACGAATCGTCATGGGAAACTCAACTTCCCGCTCGCCTGCTTTCAGTAGGATGGTGAGCCGATCAGTCGATGCCTTGAACTCAGTCGGTACTTCCCACTGAATCAAACCCGAATCGCTGACTTTCAAGCCACGGAAAGCACTAGGATTAACCCGGCGAATCGTGATCGGCTCGACCTTCGAGCGAAACTCGAGCTGGTACTCAAGCGTCGTTCCGCGGACCGCCACAATGGGAGTAGGGTCGACAACGTACAAATAGTTGTAATCGGTCTTTTCCCAGATCTGCTCCATATCGAAAGCCCGAAACACGATTCGCCCTCCACTGTGAGGCAACGTCACGATCGTGTCGAGATCAGGGATCCATTGAATGCGTTGATCATCGGCGAGTCGTGTTTCCCGCCACTTGTTCATGAACGATTCTTTCGGCAACGTCAGATCAAGATCTTTCAAAGATGTGAACGGATCCTCGTCGCCGTCGACAAAGAACTTCACATACGCGGGACAAAGATCGAGTGGAGCCGCATCGTCGGAACGCAAAAGCGCGGCCTTCAGACAGAAGTTGCCTTGCATCGCTGGAATCGGAATACCAGGAGTTCCGCTATGAAAGTTCGGCGTATACGTTGACGAGCGCATCCCGAACTGTCGGCGGCCGAACGGATCGGGAATAATCAGCTGAATTCGATCACTCGAACTCCGCTCTAGTGTCAAGGTAGCTCGGCTCGGCTCGCATAGCAGTTGAAACGATTCCTGTGGACCGGTCACGCCAAACACTTGACCATTGGCCGCCGCTCGTATCTGCGGCTTTCGCCCCCAAGGTAAAGGAGAGCCACGCGATCGCTTGCTTTCATAGGTAATTGGCATATCGAGCGGCTGCAGTGTCTGGGCGTTCCACAATGATGGTTCCGCTTCTTGCTCGCCCGATTGCTTGACGACTAACAACGGGCCGTCAGCTGCGGAACCCATCGATACTTCTAAAACCTGTTCATCGGCGGCCAGGCTGACTTCCGCTTCTTTCGTGAGTGAAGCGAGATCCCAACGCTCGAGCGTATACGGATTTGGCGAGATGATTAGCTTGTCTTTCCCTGCGGCGAAGCGGACGACTTCGCTTTCGACCAGGATCTCGCCCCGCTGCTTCCGCTGATCGACATCGATGACGAAAAGTTTTCGCGTGGTGGGTACATATGCAATCAAGCTTCGTCCGTTCTCTCCCCAGCAGATTTCTTCGATCTCGCCTGGCAACTGAACGACCTGCTCGCCGGTCCGTTTCGGTCGCTCGGCAATATCCGAAGGCAGCACGGCTCCTTCCGGGATGAAGTCGTTAAAACGCTTCACTCCCTTCTTCAGTCCGGCCGGTCTCGTGAGATCGAGCTTCGTAATCCAAAACTCGTCGTGGCCGTTGATCTTGATAAAGAAGTGACACGCATCTTCCAACTGTGATGGCTTTTGTGGGCGTGACTTGCGATTGAAGATTCGCCCTGAGATCATCCGATCGTCATGCGTAAGATGAACCACATCGCCTTGCCTGACGAGGTCGAAGGTATGCTCCGTGTCGAACCCCGCTCGGCCGGGCCCCTGGAACGACACTTCCCAAGACCCATCAACGGCACGAACGCCAATCGAGTCGATGCGTCCCCCCGTCGTGCTCGAAGGTACGATCATTCGCAGGGAGACTTGAAAGTTGCCGTACAGCGCGTTTTTGTTCGTGATCCAGAACTTGTTCTGCATGAACTGGGTGAACTTCTGGTCAGCTTCGGGAAGCTGCTCTTTCACAAAATGCAGTCCCCGCTTCTCATCTTCCGTGATCTCGAAACCGACCGGCACTTGCGTAAGTTCGACTCCAGAAAGTGGTACCCAGTCGGAAGGGAGCAGAGTATGAATTGTTTCGCTGGGCGGTTGGTTGGTTTGGGGCGGCGTCGTGGTGCCCACGTTCTCGTCCGCCACGGGTGAAGGATCCACTGGGGAGGTCACTTCGCCAGAAGGGGCTTGATTGCCACCTTCAGGCACCGCAGGCGCCGCGCTGGTCAGAAGCATCCACAACACGACGGTAGTCGTTGCAGATGCCAAGACGGCAACGAGGATTATGACACCGAGACGTTTCACAGCTGACCGACGTTTTGAGAGAGTGAAGAAGAGATGCTTGGTAAGGGAGCATCTGTTCGACCTTATTCGCTTGCCCGGTCAAATGGACGCACCCTGCTATCGGGTTGTCTCAGGCTAATGCGGTCGGACCGCAGATTCAAGTAGTTACGCTATTTTTTCATTGAGTGATTAGCATAACCCTTCGACGTATCGCTTTAGTCCGTCGCCAAACAGTTGCTGCCAACCTTCCTGAATCGAGGCAATCGTCTTCTCGTCGACCGAACCATGGTGCGAGTCGACCAGTTGTAACTCGCTGCCATGATCTGTGACAACGACGCTCAAGATCAACAAATTCGTCGATGGCCCGCCGTAATCTGCGGCCAGATAGCCAGCGAGATAGATCTTTTTGGATTGCGGGAAATAGGCCTGAACGGCGTACCATTGCAAAAAGCTGCCGTCCAAGGAAGTTTCGATCAAGCCTTGCCCGCCTGGGCTTAAATCGAAGGTCACGGTCGAATCGGCCGAGACCATCCGAAACTCGGCCAACCACCAGGCGTTCGTCTCTAAAGTCAGCGCCTGCCAAACTCGTTCAGGTGGCGCTTCGATCGGAATCGCCACGTCGAACTGGATACATCGGGCCGGTGAGACTTCAGATGAATTCATCGGACTGGTCTCCTGCGAGCGGTTAAACGCTTCTTCGGGCACCTGGCCCAAGCGATATCGTTACTTCTTTGGTTCGGCAGCCCACAACGCGATGTTGCGGAACTCCCCTCCTTCACCCCGAGCAACGAAGCCGACTCGTCCCTTCTGATCAGCGAAGCGGGCATGTTCGGCCTCCAATGTATGATCATCGATCCGTGCGACCCAGCGATCGCTGCAGACTTCGACAACCACTTGGTGCCAGGCGTTCCGATCGAGATCGACTTTGATCCGTGTTAGTTCTTCGCGTCGAGTTTCCTTGGCGATGCCACTCATTTTTTGAATCCAAATCGCCTTCGGCGTGATCAACACACGCCCCAAGTGAAGATTCGGTTTGTTGATATCGCGACAAACGAAGCCAACTTGCGGTGAGTCTCCCATTTTGAACTCGGCGGTCAAAACCAGATCGCTCAACTCAACTACATGTTCGCAAACGGCTTCGTGTCCGTTCGGACGTTTCTCGCTCGGCCCTTCCTGCTTTGCGTATGCTACGCCATCAGCAATACTCCACTCGCCAATGCCGGCCCGCCAACCGTGCGATCCCGGCTTCCCCTTTCGCCCGAACGCTTCCGGCTGATCAAATTTCTCGAAGCTGATTAACTTGGTCGGTGTGCAAAGCGTGGTCTCAGGTGGAGTGATCTCGTCCGCTTCGACAGATGGTACAAGAATGCAAACTGCCAGAATTGCCAGCAAACGCTTCATGGTGGGGACCTTGATAGGAAGGGATGGGAAAAGGGAGGTGCGTTGTATGTTCAGCATACTCATCTTGTTACCGGCAAGCGACAAGATCCTACCGTAGGAGTAACTCGGCTTACGATCGATCCGCCAGTTTCGTGAGTCCGAGTTGTTCGACCCACCAGCCTGGTTTACTAAGGGGACGATCGGTTTCAAATTGCTGCGAAAAGGTGACTAGCGTCTGCCAGGCACTATCGAAGTCGCCCAGCAGATAAAAAATCTGAGCATTAAGCGACCGCATTTGATCGAACCAGCGATGCTCACGATAGGCGGCGACGCTATCAATGGCATTTAAGTCGCGGCTCAGTGCTTCGATGGCGACGCTCAGCTGGGGCGCTACTTCATCGACATTGCCTGGTTCGCACGTCCAGACGTCAGGGACATCAGCAACTAACGTCTCTAGTCGAGCACGCATCCCGCGCGCATCGCATTCGTACTCTTTTGGTTTTTCCGAAACGGTGTTGTCTGTCAACTTGCAAACCGCATCGAAAGCCAATCCCACGTTTATGTAGAACGAGAGCGAAAGCGCCGTCGAACCATGACTGACTTGTAAGTTAACAACTTGCACGACATCACCCAGCCGACGGTGATAATTGGCGGAAGACTTTTTGAAGCCAAGCGGCTTTAAAACCGGCGTCACCGATCGCCGCATCAGTTCGTTAAAAGCGGTGCGTGATGCTGAGTTGTTTGCGGCCATTTCACGGGTGATGGGTAAGGTGAAGATTGGGTGAAAGCTTCGATTATCCTTTCTGCACCCGCGCGAAACAATTACGCCGCCGAGAATCTTGACCCGTTTCGCGCCACGCTGGGGCATCGTCGCTATGATAAATTCGGCCGCTGGGTGATGCGTGCTTGTCAGACCCGCCGCGGCTCTAGGAACAGAGAACACAATTTGGCGGTGGGAGGAACCCAATGCGCGAGGCAATCGGAACGTCGCCTGCGGGCGAAAGTCGTCGTAGTCATTCTCGAAGTGGTATCCGTGTTGGTCCCCGTTTTCTGTTTCTCGATCGCGAGAGGGCCGAGCCGGCCTGGATGAAGCAAGTGATCGAAGCCCATCCTGAGTTGGCAGCTTCGCCCCGCCAACGGTGCACTATTCCGCTTCCCAGCGAAGCGACGATCGCGATAGGTAGCCAACGCTTCCAAGCGGCGGTAGATCCTTGTGTCTCGCTGCGCTGCGTCACGGTCGATCGCGATCTTTATCGACACCGGACCGACATCGTCCATGTACTAGTCGTTGATTTGGATCGTCCCGGCCAGCTTGTTCCTATCGCAATTCGCTCTACCAATTCGGCACTCGAAGCCCAGATGGTGCAGCTTGACGAAAATGGTCTCGGTCTGGCACGCGTCGGTGATCTTCCAATCGGGCAGTATGAAATCACCTTTACTGATGGTGGTTATCAAGGGCCTGTTTGTTCCTTTCGAGTGGCCGGATTCGAGCTTGCTCCGTTGGTGGCAACATTAACGCACCAGCAGTTATCAGGTCGCAAACTCAGCGTGAAGCTGAATCTGCAACGATTTGATAAGCCGTTCACTGGCACCGTACGTATCGATTTGCTGGATGAGGGAGAGCGAGTCGATTGCCGCTTGGCGGAAGCCAGGGATGGTATCGCCTTCGCCGCGGTCGAACTGGTTGGCGAAGGTCCCCATTCGCTGGAGATTCATGTCCGCAATGAAGCCGACGCCACAGCTATTATTCCCCTGCAGGGAAGCCGTCGCGAAGAACGCGTTGCGACCACGTTATCCCGCTGTGGACCGACCTACGTGGCGTCGATGATGCCATACACAGGTTCGCAGTGTGTCCGTGGTTTGCATATCGTGCAAATGGGCAAGCAAAGTGCTCCGATTTGGCTTACCGGGATTGGGCAGCGGAAGGTAAAGCTGGAAGTACAAAAGCAAGTCGAAGATTGCTGTGCGGTAGTCCGTCGGTTTAAACCTCCTCAGAACCATGACGAAGAAAGGACCGAGCTCACACATCAAGTGCATCGCTTGGGGGATTTGGCGGCTGGAGATGTCGTCGAGATCGAAGCTCCTTCTCCGGCCGGCGTGATTTCGCTGGGAGGCTTTGTCGACGGCTTATCGTGGGAGGCGACTGCCGTGGCGATTTCTCCTGGTGAGCTATCCACGCAGATCAAACTGCAGCAGTCCGACTCGCTAATCGACAGCACATCGGCAATTCAAGCAGGCAAATCGCTGACATTACGTGTCCAAGCGGATGCGGCGATCGACGGCAGTGTGGCCGTACTCGTGAAAGATGCGCGCCTGGCATCGAGCCAGCGACCTGAGCAAGAGTTAGCCAAGCAACTGAAGACGGCCTCCGAAGATAGCCATCCTGGTCCCGTCTGGATCGACGACATCAGCACCCGCTTTTTCGAGAGTAGTATCTCGTACGTCAGGCCGATGCACTACCCACCACTTTCTGACGAGGTACTCCAGCAACTTCGCAATCAGGGGACGCTCTCTTCTCAGCAGATCGCTGATCTTCAAGACATGCAGCTCAAGCCGGACGACCTTTGGCTGGCGATCACATTACGTGGGTATGCCGACGCCACGACCTTGGCTCGTGCGGTCGCTGAAGTCCACCATTGGGAATACGTCGATTTTGACGAATTCAATCTTCCCAGCGAAATTGCTCTCCAATGCCCCGAGTCGGTCGCCCGCGAGAACTTGGTCTTTCCCATCGCAGAAACGGATGGCGAACTGACCTTTGTGATGGCCGATCCGTTCGATCTGGAAACGATTGACAAACTACGTTTCATTCTCAATCGACGCATTCGCTGCGCGATCAGTACGGTTGAGCAGATTGCAGAAGCCATCAACGAAAACTATGGGCAAGTTGCCTACGAATATGCCGAAACGATGTTGCAGGAGTTTACGGATACGGCCATCGATTTCACCGACACCGCCGATTTGTTGGCCGATTCGATGCCGATCGATCGCGAGGAGCCATCGCCTTCGGCAAACATCCATGAACCAAGCTACACCCTGCTATGTGACATCATTCCGCTGAAAGAGGGTGTCGCCGAGATCGAAGTCCTTTTGCCCGACGAGCCTGGACACTATACGGTCGAGACCTTCGCTGTGAGCCAATTGGATTGGCAGCAACAAACGCTTCATTTTGAATCCACTGCCGACCCGTACGTAAAACTACAACTGCCTGAGGTTATCTTCCGCGACGATTCGGCCATGGGAAGATTCGTCGCCCGGACCTCGTCCCCCTTCATGTCAGTTCGCCTGCGGCATGAGGGGAAACCAGTGCTGCTGCGAGATATCCGCAACCACTATCAGCCGTTGGAAAATGAGTATCTGGAAGCAAACGACGTCGAGCTGGCCTTCGAGGTCATGCCGGGGACCTACCAGGCCGAGGTGATCGATCGTGTGACTGGACGCGTTGCGAGCGTTACTAAGCAGGTTAGCCTGCTCGGCGAGTTCACCGAACGGTGTCGCGTATCGCAGCTGCTCATGCCGGGGGAGGCGGTCGAAGTCAACGACGTGATCGGACGAATCCGTCTGGCCCTCAATCCGAAACGAACCCGCTTTCGCGTCGCTCAGGCCACCGCGAACTACGAGCATCTGTGCTGCGAGCAGACGGCAGCCAAATTATTCGCCGCCTTGGTTTGTCTATCCCTGGCGGAACCGGGGTCCCCCGCCTGTACTGCGGCGGTTCAATCGGCCCAGGCTGGCGTTCGCCGATTGCGCTCGATGTGGTCGCGTGTGAAAGGGTTTTATGCTTATCCTAATGGAATGATTTTTCCTGAGCTCGGCGTCATGGCGGCCGAGCATCTCATGAAGAAGCAATTTATCAACGGTTGCTTGAACGAAGTGCCGGAGGTGACACCCATTCTGGCCGAGATCGATGAGCTGCTGGCAGGTGCCATGCAATTCTATCGAATCAAAGTGGAGGACGGCCCGCTGCGAAATTGTTGGGATGCTTACGTGATGCTGCGAAGTCCCCACTGCACAAACATTGATAGAATCGTGGAGTTCGCTCGCCGAAAGATAAATGTCCGTAGGTTACGTTTGTCGGTTTATCACCGTGCCGAGTTAGCTTATGCCGCCGCTTGCCTTTTGCGTGTTGGCAACGCGGAAGATGTTGCTACGGCACTGCCGGTTGCGAATCAGCTGTTCGAGCAAGTCGAAGCCAGCGGCATGCTTTACTCCACGGTCGATTCCACCGGACTGCTGATTCTCATGCAAGAGTTGTCACATCGCGGGCTCTACCAATCAGACTCGAGTCTGATCGTCAACGGCCAGACACAAACCGTCGTGGACGTGTTGGCCAGCGACCAACCGATTCAATCGCTCGTGGCTGGCGCGGATCCCGTCTCGGTCGAGCTAATCAGGTGGCGATACACCAATTGGACTTCGTCCAACGCTACCGTTCCGATGAAGGTGACTCTGCAGCACTTGAGACGCCACCGGCATCGCTTTCACGAAGGGGAATCGATTGCGCTGAACATCATGCTCCCTGACGGTTATCGCGTCGGAGATCTCCTTTGGATCGCACTGCCCCCCTGCCTGTCCCGTCTGGAAGGAGGTGGTCAGGTCAAACAGTTCACCCTCGACCTCGAAGGCCAACCGTCTGTATCAATCCGCCTGGCTGCGACTTCCTTATCAGCAACACCGTGGCAAGCGAGTAAACCACAGCATTTCCTCGTTTGCCTGCGAAACATGTACGACGAAGATCGCATCGGTAACCTTGGTCCTATCCCGGTTCATGTCGAACCAAGAAATACGAACAGACTCACCACCAACGAATAGGATATGGAGCATCGTCCTGGATGTCGTCTCGAGTTCGGCCGCTTACCGAGCGTGGTGTGAAGATTGCTTTGCCGTGCTGCAGGACGCAAATCAAGCGGCTAATTCGAACTAGTGAGAAGTACGTAATAAAACGCGAGGAGAGCTTTCGGCAATGACTGGTCGACTTGGCACATCTATTCTTCTTCGAACCTGGAAGCGACGCCCACTTCGCGTAGCATCCCCTGCAGTACGTCCACAAGCTCGGCGCGTTCCTGTCCCTGGGCCACGTGAAATGCAATCAGAATCTCGTGCGGTGCCAGGTAGATCGAAATGCTTTCCCGTTGCTCGTCGATGTGCTCGCCGTGGCAGATAGCCAATTCATCCGCCGTCTGTCGAATGACTCGCCAGTAATGGTTAGCCTTGATCTTCTGGACCAACCGTTCGAGCGTGTCTTGATCGACTGGCGGTGATATCTGGGCGATAAATTCGATACTCAAAATGCTGCCCGCCTCGCCTGAGGGTGAATGAGGTATGATCTGCGACTTCACGTCGACATGAGCTAGGCCGCTGACGCAGTGATTTGGCCCAGGTGAAACATCACCACTCCCGCGATACTTGCCTGGGCGATGACGAATGCTTGGTCGTCGAGTTGGTTCTGCTGATATAGTCCAAGCAAGAAACCGATTGCGACGGCATGAAAAAGCAGTACGTTGCGGCCATGCTCACCGTAAAAGGTCAAATCTTCACCCTCAAACTCGTTATCCAAGTAACGCCGAACAAACGTAAATTCGTTCCGGCCCCACTGGCTTACGTCCCCATGGTACGAGAAGCCGACGATCGCCGACTTGATCGCCAGATCATCTTCAGGGTTCGGCGACTCGATTGAGTGTGCGGAGGCAATATCACGCACAAAATTGTCAACTAAAGTTTCCAGTTCTCGAAACATAGGCGCTCAACTTCACTGCCGAGAATCAAACGGATCGAGTGGATCGACTTCTTTCATAGGCGGCTCCGGCGTTTTGAGCGCTGTCTTTAGCTGCTTGCCTGCTAAATCGGTCGGTAGCGGGAAGAAGCGATTGTCTACAACCAACTTCTGCCCGTTCTGGCTTAGGATAAACTTCAGGAACTCTTGCTGAGCCGGTGTACGAGCTGGATCATCATTAAGCGTAACCCAGAGAAAGACAGGCCGAGCCAAGACCGGTAATTCGACATGGTACGGTTCGTCCTTCGGTCTCTGACGTCCGGTAAGTTCAACCGGATGTCCTTCGACTGGTACGGCACGTACGCCGGAGAGATCGACGCTATGCGAGACATAACCAATCGCGAGTCGATCGTTGGCAACGGCGCGCACCATCGCCGCGGCATTGCGCACAACGTGCAAGTCATCACGCGGAAGGCGAGGTGCATAAGTGAGTGAACCGATGCTGTATTCTGGGTATCCGACGGTTCGCAGCTCCAAAAACCGCGCATCGTCATTGTAGGGTTCCCGAGAGTAAATATGGATCGGCGAGGCGACAACCTGTCGTGGTGTCTCAAGAAGCTCTTCCCAGTTATAGATGACAGGGTGCTCCAAACGCAGGTGTGCAGCATGCGCTTTCTTCTTTCGTTCTGCGGCATCGCCCGAAAATGCTTCTTGAATTCTTTCTTCATGCCAGGTGGGTCCTTCACCTTGCGTCGAGTAAATCCATGCGAGCTGGTTTGGCCTAAACTTTTGCATCGGGTTTTCGGGATGGACAATGACTTCGAGTTGATCGAAAGCCACAATGACCGGCCAGCTGTGATAACGGCTTGACGTATCTCGAACGCCCTGTAAGAAACCGGACGACTCGAATGCCGTGCCAAACACATCTTCGCGAAATCGACCTATGTTGGTTGCGGAATCCGAATTGGTTACCGCTTGGGTAATGTTGACATCCACATTGGGATAAATCTTCTCAAACCGCTGCCCCCATTGTTTGAAAAGTGCGATGGTGAGCGGAGAACAGTGAACTTCAAACGTCCCCGAAGGTTTCTTGGCCAGCGGCACATACGTCGGCAATGCTTGGTCGAGGGTAGCATTCAGCTCCACCGTTTCTTCTAACTTCTGCTTCGTCGAACCTTCGTCCTCGGCGAACGTAACGGTTGGCACAGCCACAAGAAGCAACGCAAGAATAGGAAATCGCATAGACAAGTCCTTACCGAAAAATCGCGAAACACCACTCCATGGCTGCCGTGGATTGTATTGGACATGAACGATCAGGGCCAGCAAATTAGAAAGCGGTTTGACCAACGGCTTCCTAATAGGAAATACGTTTACGAAGTACCTTTCGCCAAAAAGTGCAACGAGAGAAGGATCAATCGTTGAATCCAACGTACTCACCAACTCTCATCCGTGTCCGCCCGTGAGATCCGTGGTTGGCACTTCAGTCACCTAACGTGTACCCAAAAATATATCTGCAAAAAAAACGTTGACGACAGTTGTCGACATTGGCTAAGATCTTCCTGTCGACACCTGTCGTAAATCTCATGTGCCGCGTGTTAGCACGGCAGGCATAAAGCAAGGAATGATCCATGATGCAATCTCCGGAGGGGACATTGACCCCGGCTCAGTTCGAGATTTTACAGCTTCTGTGGGATGCAGAAGCTGGATTGAGCGCGGCGGAAATCTGGGAAGCGATTCGCGAGAGTCGTGATGTCAGCCGGACGACGATCTCGAATCTGGTCGACCGACTTGAGAAACGAAACTGGCTCGTCCGTTCCAAGGAAGAGGGCGTGTTTCGTTACGTGCCAAGCGTCGATCGCGAGGCAACTGAGGGAAAGTTGGCGGCGGAATTCGTCGGTGATTTCTTCAACGGATCGGCGGCGAACATCGTGCTCAGCTTGTTAGGATCGAACCAGATTTCGAGTGCCGAGCTGAAGCGTTTAAAGGCCATTCTGGACGAATCCAAGTCGCGCAAAAAGTAAGGAATCGAGCATGTTGTTCACCCTTTCCGCAGCGATCTTCGCGTTGAACCTGGCCATTGCCGCCATCCTTTGCCTGGGAGCCGGGCTACTGCTCGCCGGCCGTTTCACGTCGCTACCCAAGCGATACGGAACGCTCTCGGCCGGTCTGATCGGAAGCCTAATAGCGCCTCTGGCCGTTGCGGTCGGCACTTGGCTATCGCTGGGCCAGCTCCCAACGATGAACGTGGCCAGCAGTTCGCCCTCCACTGATACCGTACGAACTTCCAACGAGCTTGGGGTTGCAGAAGACACGCAAGTTAAGCCGTTGAAAGTCGCCGAGTCGACGTCGCCAATCAATGACACTCAGCATGTGGTGTCCTCCCCTCCCCTCGCGACGCCGATGTCGGCCGAGTTGCCTCCTGCCAAGCTACCGCAACCCGTCATCGAAGCGAATCCAACACAGCCAATCACGCCTGAAGATACAGGAAGTACAACTACGGCGAGTTCGCCATTAAGTTGGATTCCGTTGGCAAGTGCGGGGCTAATCTCGTGCTGGCTACTCGGTAGCGTGGTCATGCTCTGTCGGTACCTTCTCAGCACGTGGCGTTGTTGCGCGTTCCTACGCAGCTGCCGGGAGGTGGAGGACGAAGCGGTGCAAACTCTGCTGGCCGATCAGTGTTTACAGTTGAATATCAGCAAGGATGTCCGATTGCTTGAATCCGATAGCCTGCCGGCGCCGTTGGTCGTCGCCTGGCCGCGACCCACGATCGTCTTGCCAACCGACATCAACATCGAGTTGACCTCCAGCCAACTGCGTAGTGTCGTCGCGCACGAACTGGCCCACATCAAACGCCGCGATCACTGGACGATTGTCGCTCAATCGGCCTCGGCGATGCTGTATTGGTGGAATCCCCTGGTCCATTGGACGGCCGCCCGCATGAACGCGCTGCGCGAGATGATCTGCGACGACATCGCCACGTCGCTTACCCTTCGCGATCAGCAGCAGGTCAAGCCAAGCGATTACGCTGCGTCGCTGCTGATGATGGCCGAGCGGGCCGTGCAATACCAACAATTGGCCGGGTCCCTCGGAATCAGTCTCTCGTCTTACAGTGAAATGGAACGCCGTATCCGTCGCATTCTGACCGAAAGGACTCGCCCCGTGGAACTACGAATCAACAAACGCTTCCTGGCCGGCCTCACTGCCCTTTCGCTGCTGTTGGCAGTCGGCCTGGCCTTCGCCCAAGTTCCGGCAGAAAAGCCACCGGCCGACGAACCAAAGGCAGTCGCCGACGGGGCAGCAGACAAGAAAGAAGAACAAGACGAAGGGGAATCAAAGGAGAAAGAAGCGAAGCCGAAGAAAACGAGCAAGATCGAAGGCATAGTGATCGATCAAGATGACCAGCCAGTATCTGGGGCGATCGTGCACATGGTCAGCGCACGGTTCGGCCAGGACGAGCAAGTGACGACCGACGCGAAAGGACGTTACGAAGCGGAAATGGAGATCTCGCTTGGCTATCGCAGAATCTACGCCACGTCGCCCGATGGCAAGCAAATGGGACTCTATAAGCCGCCTGGCGTGGTGAAAGAAGGAGAACCGGAGACGGCGAAAATTCGCCTCGAGCCGATTAAGACAGCTCAAGTCAAGGTCGTCGATAGCGAAGGCCAACCGATTGAACAGGCCCAAATCGCACTCCAACTTGGTTATCCCAGCATGGTCGGCCCGGCGACAACCAACTCCGAGGGAATCGCGACGGTAGCGTTTCCGGAATCGGAACCGATTCAATCCGCGATTGCCTGGAAAGATCATGTTGGCTTCGACTACAAGTTGTACTCGCTTCCGTACGACCAGTCCGGCGATCAGCTAACCAAGAAGCCTGAGTTCCCACTCGACGGCATCGAGCAGCTTCAACTCACCGGTGTCAAACCGCTAACAGTTCACATCACGGACGACAAGGATACGCCCCTGTCGGACGTTTCAACTCATGTGTGGCTGCTGAAAAAGGAACAGGAAAGCGAGCAACTCAATTTCGCGTACTACATCGATATGTTTACGCGAGACACCGATGAATCTGGCGATGTCACGTTCCATTGGTTCCCCAAGTGGCAGAAGGGAATTACCACCGTGTGGCCCAACGCCGAGGGATTCGTCCGCACCCGCGGCATGTACGATCCGGCGACTCAAGATGGAACGCTCGATATCCAACTCGATCGCTTGATCGCACTCCGTGGCAAGGTCACCTTCCCCGATGGAAAGCCAGCTGAAGGGATCTATGTCAGTGCCAACGGGGCTGGTTACGATTACGATAATTTTCGCGGCTCAGGCAAGACCGATGCCAAGGGACGATACGAAATCATGGCCGCGCCTAACCAGATTTACTTGTTGTACATCAGCGGTAAAGAGTGGTCGGCAGCCCCGCAATCTGGCTTTGTCGTTTTGCCAGGGAAAGAAGTACCTGAACACGATTTCGTCTTGGCACCTTCCACCCGCGTTCACGGTCAAGTGCTGAACAAGGCCACCGGCGAACCTGTTCCTGGAAAACTGATTTACATGACAAGCCATGGGATCAGTCTGAACGACCTTGAGGAGGACCTGTTGCCCAACCCAGAGAACTCAACTCGCTGGGTCAGTCCGATGCGGCAATACAACATGAACAGTGGCGAAGAAGGTGAATTTGAATTCTACGTAGGCGAAGGAGACTACAACTTATTCCTGTCAGGCCACGATGCCGAGAAGTTCACGCTGAAAGGGGAAAAAGAGAAGCACGTCGATCTGAAGATCGAAGTTCAAATGAAAACGAAACTGATCGGCGAGGTCATCGACGATCAGTCGGGCGAAACGATTGGCGGCGCTCAGGTCAACGCCGCCTCACGCAACTTCCGTCAGCATAACGATTGGCAAGCGAAGACCAATCGAGATGGAAAATTCGAGGTCGAACGCCTGCCCGAACCGACCTACTTGTACGTCACCGATGGCCTCCGAATGAAGGGCGCGATCGAAGAGATTCAAGGCGATGATACCGATGTCCAAGTACGCCTCAAACAGCTAGGCAGCGCCACCGGACAACTGATGACCGAAGATGGCTCGCAGCCCGCCGCCGGTGTCAAGCTTCACTTTGGATTCACGGTCTACGACGTCAACGATCAGATGTCATCGAATCGATTCGGCGAAGTCATCACGACTGACAAAGAGGGCCGCTTCGACATGTCGATGCTAGTCCCAGGGCGTGACTACGTCTGCACGTTGTTCGACAACCCTGGCGGTTACGTACTAACCGTGGCAAAGGCGAACGTCGAGCCAGGACAACAACTGGATCTCGGCCAAGTCAAAACGCCAGAGACGCCCAAGCCGTACGTTCCCCCGACCTTGGCCGAACGAACTCAGAGTGCCTTCGAGGTCCAAGGAACTCCGCTCGAGCGATTGGCCAGCGGTACGAAGAACATTGCCATTCAGAATCAGAACCTGCTGATCGTCCTGGCCCAGCCGACCGATCCGCGCGTCGAAACGCTGATGAAGATCCGTTACGAAGACGAAGATTTCAACTCGTATCGCGATGACTTCCGTTTCATGGCGATCCCGACCGATGAGCCACGGATCGAGGCCGCCCAGAAGTTGGCCGATAAATTGGAGCTAGGCTCTGTGAATGCCAGTAACGAATTTCGTCTGGTCATTTTGAATCGGCAAGGGGAAGTTGCCGGGACGATCACGGCCGAGCAAGTTTGCGAGGGAGACCAACTTTCTAAATCGCGTCTGCTCGCGGCGCTCGATCCTTATCGCACGAAAACCGTCGATGCCCGACAATTGTTGGACGAAGCGTTGGCCCAGGCAGCCCGTGAAAACAAGAAGGTTCTCGTGCAAGAGACCGCCACCTGGTGTGGGCCCTGCCTCCGGCTAAGCCGCCTGTTGCTCGAAAACCCCCAGTGGAAGAAAGACTATGTCTGGGTCAAGATGGACCACCGCTGGACCGGGGCGATCGACATCATGAAAGAGATGCGAGGTGAAGCCAGCGGCGGCGTGCCTTGGTTCGCGATTCTCGACGCCGAGGGAAACAAGCTCGCCACGTCGAATATGCCAGAGAGCGGCGACAACATTGGCTTCCCTTCCAGCGATGAAGGTCGCCAGCATTTCAAGAACATGCTGAAAGCAACCAGCACACGGATGACCGATGCCGAAATCGACAGCCTGGCCGGGGACGTGGAAGCGAAGTAATCCGCCCAATCGTCAGGTTTGAACGGTTATGACGGATTGGCCTGGTGCGTTCGACGGCGAATTTGCTCTCCACCCTTTGGCAAGCCATATTTCCTCTGAAGCAACATCACTCGGGGGAAACATCATGATGGCACGTTGGACGCGCCGCCAATGGTTGGCCGCTGCCGGCTCATTGGCTTTGACACCAGCCGTCTTCGCGGACGCAGCGACCGACTCGACGCGCTTGTTACTGGAGACAGAGTTCAAGAAGCACGGACTTCAGGCGCTGCTTTGCGGTGTGTGGCGAGGCGAAGAGAATGTCTCGACCACCGTGCTCGGCAACTCGATGACCGGGGTGCCGGCGACGGCGGATATGCATTTTCGTGTCGGCGGAGTGACGCTCACCAGTGTCTGCGTTTTGCTGCTTCAGTTCGTCGATCGCGGGCTGGTGAAGCTTGACGACCCGCTGTCGAAGTGGTTTCCCAACTTGCCGAAGGCGGACCAGGTCACACTCCAGATGCTTGGCAACAGCACCTCAGGCTATGCTGATTATGTTCCGGCTGAGTCCTTTCAAAAGGCGTCCGAGGCCGATCCGTTTCGTCAGTGGACCGCGCAAGAGCTGATTGCGATCGGCATGGAATCTCCCATGCTGTATGCCCCTGGCCAAGGTTGGAACTATGCGCATACGAATTTCGTGATCCTGGGCGAGGTCCTGAAGAAGGTGGGCGGCAAGTCGATGGCTGCCCTGTTGAACGAGAATCTGATCAGGCCGCTCGGCCTGCAACAGACCAAGTACATCACGACGCCGCAAATTCCTTCCCCCGTGCTGCATGCATTCACGGCCGAACGGGGCACCTACGAGGAGTCGACCTTCTGGAATCCCTCGTGGACTTCACACACCGGACTGATGATTTCGACGCTCGGAGATCTTGGCGTGCTGGCCAATGCGATTGGAAAGGGGACGCTGTTGTCGGAGGCGTCCCGCAAAGAACTCACCGCGCCGACGACCGTCGGGCTGGGAATCAATCAACCGAATCTTTACTACGCCCTGGGCATCGGCATGATGAACGGTTGGCTAGTGCAAAATCCGCGATTTGGCGGTTACAACCTGATCTTCGCTTACTTGCCCGCGAAGCAGCTATCGGTCGTCATCTCTACCACGATGGGACCGAAATGCTCGCCCGACGTTGCGTACGCCACCACGGTTTTCAAAGAACTGGTGAAAGAGCTAACGCCTGACACGCTGATTCCCGACGTGGTGAAGTAGTCGCCTGTCTAAGCTTCCTTTTCCAGGATGCTTTGCAGTTCCACGAGCAGCGCGACTTGGGCCGCGTTGATCTTCCGCTGAGCCGTCGGCAGGTCAAAGAACTCCGCGCGGTCGATTTCGGGGAACGTCTGCTGGCGGCCTGATTTGGGTGGCCACTCGATCGTGAAGGTATTGCTTACTAGGGTACACGGATCGCAAGTTCCTTCCACGGCCCAAGCATGTACCACCTTGCCTCCCTTCTGCTTGATTGGCGTCAACGCAAGCAGCTTACCATCAGGGGAAAGGCCCGTTTCTTCGGCGAACTCACGCACGGCGGCATGCTGCGCGTCTTCGCCCTCGTTGATTTCTCCCTTAGGGATCGTCCAGGCACCTTCGTCTTTCTTCCGGAAGTAAGGTCCACCGGGATGCGCCAGCAGCACTTGCAATGTGCCTGCTTCATACCGGTACATCAGCAGTCCGGCACTTACCTTAGATTGGGCCATCGGCTACCTCGAAAAGAACCGAACCAACCACATGACGCCACTTAGCAAAACGCTCAGGACAATGCAGGTCGCCAACGGGAAGTAAAAACGAAAGTTGTCCCCCTTAGCGCTGATATCCCCCGGTAACTTCCCGAGCCACGGAATCGATGGACCCAGCAGCCACACCACGCCAACTCCGGTGATTAGCAGACCAGCGATAATTAAAAGCCAGGCAGGATGGGACATGGTTTACAGGGATCGCAAGTCTTCAGGGAATCGAATGCGTAACGCCGCTGTTCGTATCTTTGAACGAAAGCAGATCGAGGGCAAGCCCACCGGTGTTTCCCTCTGGCCAACGAGTTACAATCCGAACAGCACGAACCGTCGATTTGGAAAACGCTGAATTCAAAAGGGTTTGATCTATGTCTATGGGTTGGCATCTGTATGAATTTGATCGCTCGGTATTCGACGCGATCTTCATGGGCGAGGATCCCCAAGCTGTCACACTGATCAAGGCCGCCCTTGCTGATCCTGACGAGTTCGATCTGCCCGATCTGGAACTAGCGGACGAAATGGTCGAAAACGTCTGCCAGAATGGATTCGATTTCGACGACCAGGACGAAGACGAACTCGATGTGCTTGATTGTCTGATCACGGCGCTGTTTAAGTCGGATCAGTTAGCCACCCGGCTGCACGTTCGCCCTTTGACCCGAGTACCACTTAGTCCTGAACTGATTCAAGCAATCGCACCCATCAGCGATTCCACCGAAGCCGGAAAGGTTTATCACGCAATGCTCGATGGCGGCCGACGGGTTGGCCAGAAGGATTCGTCTTGGTGCGAATATATTATCTGGGACCCGATTGAAGCCGACGGTGTGTTGCAAGATGCCCGAAAGCTGGTTGAAAGCCGTACAGACAGCGACGAAATGACCACCCACGCCGAGGCCGCCCTTATAGAGCCATTGGAAAGCCGCAGCAGCACGGAGGTTGGTATTGTTTGCTTTGGTTCTTGATCAAGCCGGTACGACTTATTCCGCCAACGAGAATCGCGTAGGTACCAGTTCGGTTTCTCCCTTACGGTGGACGAATAGCAACTCGTCGGTTGAAAGGTTGTAAACACTCGACCACATGGTCCAGTCGTTGACCGAGACCGACTGCATGACGTTCATGATGTCAGTCGATTCGATTTTGGTGTCTGCGAACTGGGCCAGTTGGTCGGAGGCGGACTTATAGCGATAGCAGTTCTCGTCGCACGCCTCTTCGCTTTCGCCCCAGATTTGCGAGTTGGTGCAAACCTGCCAGGTGGGCTCGGTGCGGGTTACCTTCTTTTCGCCGCCGATGAACTCGACAACCGCCGAATCTCCACTCGCGTCGGCGATCATGAAGTGACACGTTGTGCCAGCGAAACGGAGATTGAATTCGTCCAACAGGTCGATGGCTTCCTGTGTCGTCTGGCAGTTATCTAAGATCATCCGCATCGCGGTCGAGTGGAGCAGCGCGGGCTTGCCTGGCTCGTGCGGCGGTTGGACTCCTTCGACCGACATGTCCGAGACCGCCACGCCAGCTTCGTTCGCTCCGTCCATCAAGTAGTACGGCGCGAGCAGCAGCGGCACGCGGGTAATCAGCGAGGTTTCATCCAGATCGGTACGATCCATGTTCAGGTAGGCCAGATCAAGCACCGCGGTCGAGACGACCTTGCCTCCCTTGTGGATCCGCAAAACCAGGGAGGCATTATGGTACCAGTCGAAATTGCGGCCGAAGAAGGTCTCGCCGTCGGCGTTCTGGTAAACGACCGTCGAGCAGTGATGCGCGGCGACATCTTGCAGTTCGACTTTATCCGGCAGGTACCAAGATTGCACGCTTTGGATCGCAAAAGCAACCGGCGTCGGGAAGTAGGCTTTGATGAAGCTCCCCTCGATGTCATTCACATCGATGCCGTTAGCTCGAATGTGATCGAGGTGGTAGTCGCCGTAGTAGTCCATGACATAGGCGTTGGTCCCTTCGATCCGCCGAAGCGACCACAACGTGCGAACTTCGTCGTAAGTGGCCCAGGCCACCAACGCCGTCACGATCACCGCAACGATGCTGCCCCACTTGGCAATGCGTTTCAGTCGGGGGAACCGTCGCGTGCTTGGTTCGCTTGGTTGATGGGTCATTGTTTTGTCTTCGCGTTTGGGGGGCCGGGAGACTACCCCGGAGATTCTAACGAAATGTAATGATGGACCCCAGAAGAATGTGTGACGACGTTCGATATGGGAGAACCTCAAACTTAGTGGTTGGAAATAGCGGCTCGCAAATTCTTGTGATCCGTATCGCACGGAAACCTGTCGGAGAGGGGCCATTTACCTCTGCAGAGATTATCTGGACGCGTTGATTTACCGTCGCAGCAATTAATGTTTACACGGCTATTGTTGCACCGTTTGTCGTTCAAATTTAATCGAAAGAATTATCCATAAACTAACTGTCCAGTACGTGGAGATTTCGCGTGATCATTCGTGGTAAAGGCACCACTGGTGGTTGACTCCCAGCGACGTTTTGTGAGCTGGCAAACATACACACGAACGCTCGTTTCAACTTGTTAAATAGGGTGGGCTATTCCGTCGCCTGAAATATTGGGCGCGGAGTGAATCACATGTTCTTCAAGACCTGCGCGGAAGAATCCGATGAGAGTGGTTACTTCTACAGTTTATGCCATCGGTTTGAGGCAATTCCGCCGAAGGACATTCACGATGAAATCTTGAAAACAAGAAGTGTGAAGAAATGATTCGCTCGAACCCCACGACCACTTATCGCTTTTCTTTTTTCGCTAACTCATCCTTGCTCGGTCGTCGGATTCGCCAACAACCTCTTCTCTCTTAAAAACTGAATACCGACAACAACGTATGAGATTGCCTCTTCTCCGACGTGTATTGCATTTCTTTGACCCTGACCTTTTATCCGATTCCGTAGCCAATGCAGGATTTGAACAGCGTTTACTTTCACGTGGTCGATTTAATGGCGAGATGCATCGAGTTCATCTCCCTGATTGCAACGTAGATTGTGGCCGCTATTCCCTTCCCTGTCTCGGCCGCAGCGCAGTGCCGGATGGTTGGGTGATGATTGCGGTCACACGCTATAACAGCCAGCCTGCGTGGGCCAACGGTTACCACACGGAATCGAATCATGTCCAACTCTTTGCCGAGGGAGCGTCGCTCGATTACCGAGCCGTCGCCAACGCCTGGTGGTATGTGATTCAGCTACGCCGCGAATGGCTGCAACTGCAATCGCTGCAGATTCTGAAGAAGGAGGTCGACTTTCCATGTCATGGTGCGGCTAACCTGATCGCCTCCGAGTTCAATGTCATGCAGTTGGTCCGCCAATTGAATGCCATCTTCTTTTCACCTTGGCCCCAGATCACAAATCAGCCACTATATGCTCAAACTTTGCTCATCGATGCGGTGCTGACCGTTCTAAGCGACGCGACGCCGGTGGAAACCAAACTACGTCAAGCTGCTGAGCGGCAGGCCAAGTTCATGCGGTCGATCGAGAGCTATTTAAGCTTGCACTTGGCCGAACCGTTCTATGTGCAAAACATGGTCAAGTCGACCAAGATCGACGAACGCACGTTGCAACGTCATTGCCGGCAGATCTACGGGCTAACGCCGGTACAGTTATTTGGCGTGGCGCGGCTTAACCAGATTCGCCGCGAGTTGCAGTCCGCCGACCGCGAAAACGCGTGCATCCGCAGCCTGATCGAACGCTTTGGTGTGGTGCATCAAGGGCGATTTTCCGTGGAGTATCGCAAGCATTTCGGCGAGCATCCAACCGAAACGTTAAAGCGATATTGAGTCCGCGAACGGGCCGTAATATGACATGGCCAGTTCCTACAAACGATGTTGAAACGACCATCGTTTGAATGTTTGAAACAAGGTCATACCAATCGGGTTATCCAGATTCCGTCACAATGCAAATTGGCCGTTAGAAATCGCAATAAAGTTGGCGATCAAAGGTAGTTCTCGTATTTGCATAGTAGGAAAATTTGCGATCCTATGAATAACTTTCGGTTGGACGGTGACACTGCCCCGTTGTTCGTTCAATCGAAGTAGCCTCAACCGTCCGTGCACGGTTGGGGCTTTCATTTTTTTGTGCCGTTCCAGCTGAGGAAACTTCTTCGAGATGAGCCAGTATTTCCAAAAGCAGACGCCAAGACGTGCTTCGGATTTGCGACGCCGCGAACCTTCGAATCGGTATCGTGCCAGACGCGTGAGGCCGTTGTTTCCGACGGCCGCTATTTCGTATGCACCAGGCAAGTTTCTATTGGAACCCTGATATCGCGAGAGAGCGTTCCATCGCTCCGTAGCGTCCGCTTAGACCGTAACGGCTGAGCGATTTCTTATCCTGTCAGCAGGTAGCCCGCAGCTAGTTTTGTATGTCGATGCGAGACCGTAATGCGCTGCGCGCCGCTTGCCGCTGAATCTTGATTACTACCACGATTGACCCCATGGCAGACGAACAACCACCACGCGATCCAATCCCCATCCCTGAAGCCGATTTGGAGAACCTGAAAAAGGTGATCGGAAAGTTTCGAGGATATGCCATCTTCATCAAACTCAAAGATATTGTCCGAATTGCCAATCGAGATTTCGGCATGCAAGAGACGCCTGAATCCTTGCTTGGACTGCTCGAGCAGATCCCGGAAGTCACCTTAGAAAAGCAGCCGGTCTTGGGTGAATCGTGCGTCTACTTTCCTAAACATTGGTTTCCTAATCCGTAGCCAAAGCTGGTCAGACGGGATACTCGGGTGGTCTGGTTTCCATTCCGTCTGGCCAGCGAGAAATAATGCTCCATGCAAATGCACACCTTGAAGCTCAAGAGTTGTCCAATGAACGCCTCGCCCATCTCCCCCGAACTGCGATTGTTCCTTTTGGAAATGGCTCGCATGATCGTCGATGCGCCGGATGAACTCGATGATCTGTTTGGTTCGTTAACTACCGACACACTATCGCCGCTGATGGCCAAATGTATTGCCTTGAAGCTCTACTTTCGCCTGGCGGCCTACCCGCTTTCTCCTCGCAAAGTTAAGGCGAAACTTGCCAAGCCAATGAGCGAAGTCGTAGAACACTCGCCTCTCCGCGAGGTTCTATTTCTCGATCGAATTGAAAGTAAGCTTCAATTCCATCCCAGCGTCACCGAAGAGGCCAAGCGGGCGATCGCCGACACGTGGGACAGCGTGATTTAGCAGTGGCGGTCGCCCGCCTCTGGCTTGAAAAGACAGAAGCCGTCCGAGTGGTCGGACGGCTTCCGTGAGAACGGTTAGTAGCGAGCTCAAAACTAAGTCTTGATCTCGTAGCCCTTGCGGTTTTCGCGCGAGAGGAACGTGTTGGCTTCGGCGTCGCCGATGATCTCGCGCTTTTCTGGATCCCACTTCATCGGGCGACCCAAACGCATGGCGATGTTCGAGAGATGGCAGATCTCGAGCATGCGATTGTGCGACCAGACGTCCGAGATCGGCGTCTTGCGCGAAGTCATACATTCGATGAAGTTTACGCTGTGGTTAGCCGGAATCGGACCACCGTAGACTGCTTCGACGGCGTCGTCAGGCAGCGGGTTCGAGGCCAGGTCTTCGACAGGTTTGCCGACGATCTTGCCACGATTCACGAAGAAGCGACCCTTGGTACCTTCGAACAAGATACCGTTGTCCCCTTCACTGGTGATGATCATTTCCACATTCTTTGGCATGTCGACCTGAATGTTGAACTGCGTCGCGACGTTGTAACGATCGTGGACCACGGGATAGCCCTTCTCGTATTCGCAGCCCAGCTTGTAGTCGAGCGGGGTGATTTTGCTGGGGCCCGTTTCCGTGGCACCAAGCGCCCAGCAGGCGATGTCGACGTGGTGAGCACCCCAGTCGGTTAGCTTACCACCAGAGTATTCGTGCCAATCACGGAACGAGTAGTGGCAGTTGCTGTACAGCGGAACGCCGCCGCCGTAACCTTCGCGCATTTCTGGCAAAGCCCGATAATCGCACTTTTGAGCTGGGCCGAGCCAGAAGTCCCAGTCGAGTCCCTTCGGCACTTCAGCAACCGGAATCTCAGGCGAGGGGCTCATGCCGTTAATACCACAGGTCACCTTCTGCACGTCGCCGATGCGACCATCGCGAATCAGCGCGATCGCTTGCAGGAAGCGATTGTCGCATTCGCTACGCTGCATCGTACCGACCTGGAAAACGCGGCCAGTTTCCTTGACCACCTTTTCGATCAGCTTACCTTCGTCGATGGTCAGCGTCAGCGGCTTTTCGCAGTAGACGTCTTTGCCAGCGTACATCGCTTCGACGGCGACTTTGGTGTGCCAGTGATCCGGCGTGGCGATCATCACGGCGTCGATATCATTCCGATCGAGCACCTTGCGGTAGTCGCCGTACGAATCAGGAGCCTTGCCATCTTGACGTTTCTTAACCTTCTCGACGTTGTCGGCCAGCACGTTTTCGTCGACGTCGGCCAACGCCACGAAGTCGGCGTACGGCAGCGTCTTCGAGGTGATGGTCCAGCCTTGGTTGCGAAGGCCAATCGTGGCGAAGGCGGGTCGGTCGTTCGCGTTCTGATAACCGAAGGCTCGATTAGCCGACGGGACAACAACCGCGGCAGCACCAGCCGCGGCCATGCCTTGCAGAAAGCGACGACGAGTCGTTTGATGAGAATGCGACATTCGGTCAGATCCTGTTTGGGGTGAATTTGAAATAGAAGGTGGGTTGGATACCGATTCGTTGAACGTGCCTTGCGCGCGATCCGTAGAAGAATCGAGCGCTAAAGTGCACATCTCCCAACAAACCGGACTTTGGGAGTGGTTATTTCACCTTACATGATAACATAAACCGAACCCCGCCGAGAACTTCCCTGGCAAACTCACCTTCCGGAGGGGGGATGCCGATATTAAAAGCGGTTCGGTCCGGCATTTTTGCTCGATTGTTACCCGCTTGCTCGCACGGAAAAACCGAAAAAGGAACTTCATGAAGATCACCATCGTCGGCACCGGAAAAGTTGGGTCGGCCATCGCGTTTGCCGCGACGGTCAATCCGCCGGCCAGTGAACTGTTGTTGCTCAATCGCAGTCGTCACAAGGCAGAAGGCGACGCGATCGATCTGGCCAATGCCAGTGCGATGCGAAACAGCAACATGCGGATTCGCGCCGGCGACATCGCGGACTCGGCAGGCTCCGATATTATTATCTTCACGGCGTCGGTTCCGTATGGTGATCCTAATCGTAAACGGTCGGAACTGGCCGCCGATAACCGGGCAATCGTCGAAGAGTGGATTCCACCTTTGGCTGAGGTCAGCCCCGGTGCCATTTTGCTGATGGTCAGCAATCCGGTTGATGCGTTGACCTACGCGGCGATTCAACTGTCGGGCTTTCCGCCAGAACGAGTGATCGGCACCGGGACATTGCTCGATAGCGTTCGTTACCGCGCGCTGCTGTCGGCCGAACTGGAGATTCATCCCGACGATATTCGGGCTTACATTTTGGGGGAACATGGCGATACGCAATTCGCCGCGTATTCGGTCGCGATGACCGGTGGTCAGCGGTTCTATCCCAGTGACATGTCGGCCCGCCTGTTCCAGAAAACCGTGAATATGGGTTACGAGGTCTCTGGAATGAAAGGGTACACCAACTACGGGATTGCCCTCGCAACGATGATGATCGTCGATAGCATCGTCTATGACTTGCGGCACACTATGCCGGTCAGTGTGTTGATTGACGGATACTTTGGCGTGAGCGACGTCTGTTTGTCGTTGCCGACAGTGATCGGACGGCAAGGGGTGACCCGTGTACTGCAACCGCCGCTGTCGGAAGAGGAACAAGCCTCGTTTCGGCACTCGGCAGACGCTGTAAAGTCGTGCATCGCGTCGATGGGGACGTTTTGAACGACGAGTCTTGAGAGATCGCCTGCTTAAAGCCTTTCGGCTCGTCCCTTGATTTTGACAGGACGTCGAGTTGACCCCGGCAATGGGTACCAAGGGCCTCTGGCCTGCGTTGCTCGACGTTGGAAGTGGCTGGCCGTTAGGTTCGACCGCATCAATCAAGTTGGTGATCGCCATCTTCGCAGACCCGGGCAGGTTGCTCGGGGCATTCAGCGTGTGGGATTCGAGGACCGGCGTTATATCCGGTTCTGATGGCGACGCGGTGGTTCGTGTGCTCTCGAGTGCCATGTCCACGTCTCTGTGGGCATGCTCTTCCGGTGGATTCGTTTCTAAGGAGTCTCCCGGGAGTTTCTCGGCTAGATTAACGAGGGGACTGATCCCTTGCGCGAGGTTGGTGGGCGTTTCTAGGTCGACGTTTGGTGGGGCATGCGTGCGGCGGCGTTTGGGGCGCGGCGTGGGCCCAGGCGGACGCCACGACCAAAGATCGGCGTCTTCCTGTTCTCGTTCTTCCAGGTAGCGTTGCCGTCGGTCTACCTCTTTCCTTGCTTGATCTTGTTCGTCGTCGACGCGTTTGATGACCCGCTTCAGCCGTTTGCCAATCGCCGACCAAGAGAACTTGCGGCGAGGTGCCGGGCTGTTCACGCTCAGCTTTAAATCGTCGAGAATTTCTTTGGGGGTTCGCGGCGGAAGAGGTTGGTCGCTGCTCGTTTTTTGAAGCTGTTGTTCTTTGAGCGCTTCATCCAAAGCTCGCAATCTTCCGGAAACCGAGACCAGCGTGCGATCGACATGCGTAATCAGCTCACGTACGGAGCGTTTGATATCGTCTCCGGTAGGCGGCTGGGTCCGAGCCAGTGGCGGAAGAACGTCCGCGGTGTACGCGTCGAGTTCGGCGGCCAGTTTCAAGTAGGTATCGGACATAAGGAAAGCGAGAAAGCGGGACGAGAATCCAGCTGCTGGCATGGGGTGTGGAAACCCGCTGACAGAAGACTCCCTGGGTGTATTTTTGTGACGACTTCGGTTATCCAAAGATCGTGTAAACTTAGCAACTCATTTTTGGGACGATGCCAGCGCAAGGTGTTGCCCAGGCTTGAGAAGGAATTTTTTTCGCTCGGTTGGGTGGGCCTTGGCGGAGGATGGAGCGTTGATCACGCGGTCGGTTACGGTTGGTGGCAAGAATAAGTCAGAGCTACTCGATGAACTACATGCGAACCAAGTCGAACTGAACGAAGCGGCCCGCACGCTTTTTGCTGACGTTCGGTTCACAGCATCGGCGGAAACGAACTCGCTGGAAACCGTCGAATGTTCGGTGGCGGAGTTAGGTTTCATCAACGGCGGGCTGATCGAAGCGATCACCAGCAAGGCAATCACCCGAGGACTTATGCCCTGTTCCTTAGAGGTGGGGCCTTACATGCGGCTACAGTATCTCGACCAGGCGGAAGGGGCGATTGATCAGCCGAAAACACAACATTGCGCCCCGCCGGGTTCGATCACGATTGTCTCGCCGCCGCTCGATTTCAGCGACGAAACGCCCAAGGGCTTCTATCTGCGGCGGATTGATGGTGTCTTGTGGCTTCGCGGCTACACGGCCGGCCTCGACCATCGCTGGAGTGCGGACGATCGATTGTTGTTCGCCAAAGCTCAGTAACCCCACTCGCGCTGCACGGCCTTGGCGTAGGTAATTCGTATGATCGCCACTGCCAAGACGATTGCCACAGCAAACTCGGCGTAAACAATGATTAGCTGCACCGAGTTTGAGAGGCCGTACGAATCCAGATAGAAGGCCAGACCTCCCATGATGATGACGGGCCCAAAGATCATTGCGATAAAGTAGAGAACCAAAATCCACGTTTGTCGGATGACGAAGATCGATGTGCTGAGGGCGTAGCCCCACACCATCGCGATTAATGGTAAGGGGGCGACGACGGGGGCACGATCAAATTGATCTGGCGAGATGAACAGCAGATAAGCGATCCCCAGCAGGACAGGAATGATCGCCCACATCTGATCGCGGGCAAGCGCCACGAATAATTGCTTCGCGAACTCGCGACGTCCGACCGGACGCATCGATTCTATCTGAAGATTGCGGCACCTGCGGTACCAGACACTCAGCGGCATGAAGAGCGCGATTGCCCCCATTTGGAACACGAGTCCCATTTGAATGGAATCCTTAATGCCGCCATTGCCCATAAGGTAAGACATTCCGAGAAACGCCCCGCCGAACAGAATCAGCATGACAAGCGGGCGATAGACGTTGCCCAGCTGCCATAATCTGGCTTGCTGCCAGAGCGAACTGCCCGCCAAGCGGGGATAGGCGGCGCTGCGATCCCACAACGATTGCCACCACCTCTTGTTACCAAATGCCGCTCGTTTTTGCTGCTGCGGATCCCACGGCGAGAAGCCAGGATGCATTGCGCTGGTTTCGTAGATCTGTCGTGTCATCTTGGGCATGTAGTCGAAACTAACAGCCAGTAGCAATACTTGCCCTACGCCCAGCGATAACGCCAGGAGCCAGGTGGTACCTTGCAGAAACCAAGCCATCTCTCCGCCAATTGTCGGAGAGGAGTTCATCCCGATCGCCGGAAACCAGATCAAAACGCCTGAGATAATGCCGAGCGGCGTGCAGATACCCCGGATCAGGGCTGATTTCGCGAGCGAACCGACCAGCAGCACGAGGATCATTGTCGGCACTGCCACGGCAATCGCCAGTGCGGGAAGGATCGCGATGCCCGCATTCATCAGCAGCAACATCGTGGCGAAGATTCCTGCGAGTGTCACCAACACCGCCGCCAGTTGGTGCGGCCGATGATAGCCAGGAATGATGACACTGTGCTGCGTAGCGAAATGAGCCCAGATTTGCAGAGCGACAATGATCGAAACAATCGCAGAGAAGTAGATACAAAACATCAATACGCTTTGCTGACCGAGCGATGTTTTCGCCGGATAAAGCACCACCCCAGGTAGTTCCGGCGTTGTGCGGGCCGTTGGCTCGGGCGTATCGATGAAGATCGATCGCAAATGTACGCTCTCTTTCAGGGGAGCAAGTGGGGCAGGATCCCATGTCATGGGCGGAGCTGGTTTGGATTCTGCCGTCGAGTTGAAGTCGATGACGCTACTACTAAGCACAAGTGTCCGCAGATTGGGAATCTGGGCGACGACCTCCATGGTAGCGACATCCAACGAATCGCGATCGATTCGCAGCACCTCAAGATTCGTCATCTGCGACATCTCGCCTGCATGTTCCTTCAATAACCGCGCAGGGACATCCAACAAGGTTAGACGCGACCCGAGCGCGGTCCACGTTCCATTGGGGATTGCGTCGGCATGGAGCTCAAGCTCGCGCAGGTGATCGAGAGACTTAATCTGAGCGAGTCGTTCAGGAGTTAACGTTGACGTCCGCAATTGGAGTCTGGAAATATTGGAGAACTGCGACAGATCGATCTCCGGCGCGTCGCGTGGATCGCTGACGTAGATTCCATGGAACGAACTTGGATGACGCCCTTTTAGTTCCGCTTTCCAATCCTTCGAATACAGAAAGACAAACTCGCCGGTGTAACTAATCGTCGGGGCAATTTGATTTGCGGTTTTTCCCGTGAAGCGGCCGACGAGGAAGAGTCCCACGCCGAGCAAAAAGGCCAACAGTGCAAGCAGGACGAGGATTCGTCGCTGCCAATAGGTGCGAAATACTTGGTAAAGCTGCGCGTTCATGACAATACCTCGTCGGCTGGGCTGTCCATGCTGCCGGTCCATTCCAGGAAGATCTCTTCCAGGTTCAAATCTTCGACTTGGACATCGGCTTGCCACTGCTGGGCGATTGTTTCACGGAGATCGTCGTTCATGTGGGCCACGGAAACGAGCGCTCGTTGGCCGTTCATTTCATAGCGAATCGCCCCTGGCACCAGAAAATTCGGCGGCAGTGGTTTATCGCGGTAGATTCGCAGTCGCTTGCAACCTTCCTTGAGCGTATCGAGTGGCCCATACCAGGCCAGTTGCCCATCGCGCAGGATGGCCACATGCGATGCGATTCGTTCCAGGTCGGAGGTGATATGCGTAGAAAAGAGGACCGTGTTTTGTTCCGCCTCGGTGAACTGCACGAGCGATTGCAGGAACTGCCGTCGGGCGAACGGATCGAGGCTGGCGACCGGCTCGTCGAGCATCAACAGTTCCGGCTGATGCCCCATCGCCAGGATGACGGCCAGCTTCTGCCGCTGCCCGACCGAGAGGGCTCCAACTCGTTTGTCGCGTGGCAGTTGCCACTCGCCTAGCAGACGCTCGACATGCTGTGGATGCCACATTTGGTAGAACGCCCCGGTGTAATCGCACATTCCTTGGACGGTCATCCAGGGAAGGAGCTCGAAGTCTTGCGAAACGTAACCGATGCGGGCTTTGGTAGCCCCGCTGAGGTTCCATGAGTCCTCTCCCAACAAGCTGCACGAGCCGGTTGTGGCCCGAAGCAGGCCGAGTAGGCACTTGATTAATGTGGTCTTACCGGCCGCGTTGGTGCCGATCAGCCCGACCACTTGGCCTGGCTCGATGGTTAGATCGATCCCACGGAGGACATCCTCGGTGTCGAAACGCTTGGTCAACTTCTCGGTCTGCAGGGCTGGGATGCTCACTCGGGAATCTCCTGAAGGATTTGGCGAACCAGTTCCATAATCTGCTCGTTGGTAAGACCCAATTGCCGGCCATGGACGACGGCCGCACGCACGCTGGGACGGACTTCTTCGAGACGCTGTGACTTGCTGCCGTTGAGTGACAACGGACGAACCATCATGCCTTTGCCCCGGACTCGTTCGACGATGTTGTCGGCCTCAAGCCGGGCATATGCTTTCGAGATGGTCATGGGATTCACACCCAGCGAAGTCGCCATTTCGCGAACGCTAGGCAGCATTTCCCCTTCTTTCAGCCGCGCGCCGACAATCATCGCTTCGACCTGACTGATGATCTGGCGATAGATCGGCACCCCGGAGGATGGCTGAACTTCAAATTGAGTTGGCTCGATGGTCATGCGTAGTGCTCTATGGTGTATTACTACAGTGATACACATGGAGAGCAGGAACTGTCAAGCGTTTTTTTTCTGCTGAACGAAAACTCGCGTCAGGCGTAACCAGTTGGCAAAGGTTTCTCGCGTTAGAATTCGGTCAAAGTACGGCAAGCTGGGGTGCTGCTGTCGATGGTGTGAAAATAGCGAAGTTATAAATTCGCGCAAATGTTGTCCCCAAATGGGCGGGTTTGGGTATAATCGGCGTCTAACTGTTCGCTTTGGACCACCACCCCACATCGCTTGCGTACTTTTCCCACGGTTCAGAGTTGTTTTCACGGATTGGCCAAGAGGCTGTGCTTATCCTTCAAGGAGAATTGAGATGCCGCGTTTCGTAGGTGCTGGCTGGGTTGTATTGGCGACGTTGATGGTCACCAATCTTTGGGCTCAAGAGCTAGAAGAGCCGATCAATATTGATGAGAAGGCCACGCACGAGCAGGCCAAGCTGATCGAGATTCCGAAAGAATCGCCGGTCAATGCGTTCTGCCTCGACGCCAAAGGACAGATCCTGGCCGCTTGTGGCGCCGGCCCTGGCGAAGTGAAAGTACTGGATGCCAACGGCGAACAATTGGCCGCTTGGAGCGTCGATATCAAGCCGGAAGCGATCAACACCGCACCGGATGGTTCGATCTTAGTGGCAGGTCACGGCAAGCTGATGCGGTTCTCGCCCGAAGGCAAGCTGCTCGCTCAAGCTGAAGCACCCCATGCGGCCGATTTGGAATCCCATAATGAAGAGCTTCGCAAAGAAGCCGAAGCGCAAGTCAATCGCCCTGCGATGTCGCTCGGTTCGATCATCTCGGCCTACGAGAACATGATCGATCAGTTAGAAGAAAAGCAGGCAATCCAAGAGCTGAACGACCAGGAGATTCGCTTACTGCAAATCTTGCCAGAAAACATCGAGCGGTTCAAAAAGCAAAAGGCCGAACAAGATGCTGCGAAGAAGGACGCGAAGGAAGGTGAAGAGCCTGACAACTCTGCCAAAATCGAAGAAGCGTTGAAGGCGATTAAAGCCTCGAAGTCGCGCGTCGCGTCGATTAGCTCGGACGGTAAGAACGTTTACGTCGCCACGCCATCGCCGGTTGGTTACACGTTTGACGTGTGGCAAACTTCCACCGACTTCACCGACGGTAAGAAGGTAGTCAGCGAGCTGCGTGGCTGCTGCGGTCAGATGGACGTCCAAGCTTGCACTTCCGGTATTTACGTTGCCGAGAATGCCCGCCATCGCGTCGCTTGCTTCCAACCCGACGGCGAAATGGTGACCACCTGGGGCAAGCGAGATCGGACCGGTGCTGATGGGTTCACCAGCTGTTGTAACCCCATGAACGTTTGCTTCGATAAGACAGGCGACGTTTATACCGCCGAATCGAACACCGGCCGCATCAAGCGTTTCGCGGCGGATGGAACGTTCAAGGAATACATCGGTGATGTGAAGCTGGTTCCTGGTTGCAAGAACGTGTCGATTGCGATTTCGCCTGACAACGATTCGGTCTACATGTTGGACATTACTCGCAACCACATCGTGCTGATGAAGCGTAAAGCGCCTTCGGCCGAACAGGAAGCCCCGGCCGCGACGGAAGAAACCTAGTCGCCTCCGGTTTTACTGTAGACTTCGCTTCATACTTCACCGCTCGGAAGAGGAGAACGCTCGATGCATAAGTTCTCAAGCCGCATCACTGTGCTGGCGGCTTTACTGTTGATCAACTGTTTGGCGGGGATCGTCGCCGCTGAAGAGAAACCGCTGACACTGGTCGTCATGGACCCGCTGGCCGCTCCCCTTTCCTGTCCTTGCGTGGAAGGTTACGCCCAGCGGAAGTACGAGCATCTGGAGGGATTTCTCGAGAAACAGCTCGGTCGATCGGTCCATTTGCTGTTCACCGAATCGTTGGAAACGCTGAAAGAGGAAGACCTTGCTGGCGGCACCATCGATTTGATCATCGGGAAGGACTCGGTTGCGCGGTACGATGCGAAGCTGAAAAAAATGACGGTCACGCCGCTCGGCCGGCTGACCGACAAGAAGGGTGGCACGTCGCAGTATGGAATGATCGTGGTCCCAAAGGATGACGCTGCCCAGAGCCCTGCCGACCTGAAAGGGTACCAGATCTATTTCGGGGCGATCGATGCGCAAGAGAAGCACGAAGCCGCGATCGAACTGCTCACCAAGGCAGGGATCGAAATCCCCGAGAAGCTTGAAATTTCTCAGGCTTGTAGCGATGGAGCCTGCAAAATCTTGGAATTGGAAGGTCCGACCAAGGGAGCCGCGGTGATCTCAAGCTACGCTGCGCCCCTGTTGGAAGGCTGCGGAACGATCAAAAAAGGAGATCTGCGCGTCATCGGAAAAACGAAACAGGTGCCTTTCATCACCGCGTTCGCGACCAATCATGTTTCCAGCGACGAGCAAAAGCGGGTCAAGGATGCCTTGTTGATGGTGGCGACCGATCCCGAACTTTGCACCCAGTTGGAAACACTGGTCGGTTTCCTGCCGATGGAAGAACCGGTCGCAAAAAAAAAGTAGGTGACCAGGCGTCTCCTGCTTGGAAGGGCTGGCGCGGCCCACACCGCGACGGCCATTACCCACGTTTGCCCAGCAAGCTCGCTGCTGAACCACAGCTGGTCTGGAAAACGTTGCTTCCCAGCGGCGGCTTAGGAGGCATCGCGGCCAACGACAAGTTTGTCATTCTTGGGCATCGCGATTTCAGTGACTTTCAGGATGTCTTTCACTGTCTCGATGCGACAACCGGCAAGTCGCTCTGGCAGATCGAATACCTGGCCGTTGATAATCTCGACTACGGTCAGTCGCCACGCACAACCCCTAGCATCGTTGGCGACCAAGTCGTTCTGCTCGGAGCGATGGGGGATTTGCACTGCGTCGAATTGGCGACCGGCAAGATCTTGTGGCACCACAATCTAAAAACCAAGTTTGCTGTGACCGGCGATCTGCCGTGGGGTTATTGTGGTTCCCCTTTAATTGTCGATGAGAAGGTGATTGTCGAAGCTGGTGGGGCGGAAGCTTCATTAGTGGCTTTTGATTTGAAGAGTGGCAAAATCGTTTGGCAGACGCCCGGCAAGGCGCCCTCGTACGGTTCACTGAACATTGGCCAGCTCGGCGGTCGAACGCAAATCGTCGGCCACGACGCAACCACGCTTGGCGGCTGGGACGTCGACACGGGCAAACGTTTGTGGACGCTAACGCCACCAATTGAAGGTGACTTCAACGTGCCGACTCCGCTGATTCTTGACGGCAAGCTGCTAGTCGCGACCGAAAACAACGGCACGCGGCTTTATCAATTTCAAACGGATGGGACCATCGATCCGACGCCGGTGATGGAGAACAACAGGCTGACGCCTGACATGAGTACTCCCGTGGTGGTCGGCAATCGGCTGTTCTGCGTGAATCGTTTTCTGTACTGCCTTGATCTGAATCGAGGACTGAAAGAGCTATCGCGAAAGCGAGACAAGGTACTCGGAGACTACGCCGCGATGATTGCCGATGACGCACACTTGCTGGTCTTTGGTGACGGCGAAATTCTGTTAGTCGATGCCACCCAGGACGATTGTCCGATTGTCGCCCGGCAGAAGTTTTCGGATACCAAGGTCGATGTATTCTCGCACCCAGCTTTGGTTGGCGACAAATTGTTTCTGCGTAGCGGCGAGATTGTCTACTGCTGGTCTCTGGCGTCGACGGACAATGCGAAGGCAAACCAGTAGCCCTCCCCTACTCTGCCGAAGCAGCTAACTGCTAGCGATCAACGCGTCAAGAAGCCAGGCAATTCGCCGCAATCGTTCAACGGCACCAGCTGGCCGAGCCGACAACCAGAAAGGAAGGCTTTCAGGTCGAGGAGCGGCAAGATGCATCGCGTTGGGTCATGGTTGGCAGTTTACGGAGGGTTGTGCCTCTTGGGCTGCGCCAGTCCCAACCGCCAAGCTACGATTGGTTCCCCTACGCCAGACACCGTTCAGGTTCCTAGCCGCGTGCAAATCGACTTGTCACAATCAACGCCAAAGCCAGCTCGTCCACAAACGTTGTCGGTCGTTTCTTACAATGTCCATTTGTTGCCCAGCGTCGCGCTTCCGTTTGCAGGCGAACGTAGCGCGGCTGCATATCGTGCTGAGAAGATCGCAGAGCAGCTCGCCGGTTATGATCTGATTGCCCTCAACGAAGCCTTTGACGCGACCCACCGTCAAAAGGTGATCGATCAATTGCAAGCTGAGACGGGAAATGGCTATCACGTGGCGGACGGTCCAGGCCGATCAGGCAGTCATTTGATTGGGGGCGGCCTGCTAGTGCTTTCCAAATATCCGATCTTGGAAACACACACGCACACGTATCAAAACTCGACCCGCTTCCTGACGCACGGATTCAAATCGGACGGTTTTGCGGCGAAAGGGGCATTGCATGTTCGTGTGCTGGTCGACTTGCCTTCGCAGTTAGCGGTTGATTGTTTTGTCACGCATCTCGACAGTCAATCGGCCAGCGTCCGTGAGTTGCAGCTGAAAGAGTTCTGTCAGTTCGTATCACACCATCAACATAGTGATAATCCGGCGGTGCTGCTGGGAGACTTTAATATTACGGCCGAACCGTTAGGAGGCGCGGAGACTGAGTACGCCAACCTAATGACCAGCATCGACCAGCTGCGGAGTGTCCCGTTCGTCGATGCCGCGCAGCGCGTCGCGTACGGGCCAGCGGGAAGCAGCAATGCACTGGCCGACGATGGTGGCCGCAGGATCGATTACCTGTTTTATTCCAACTCCGATCGTCCCTTTGCCACGCAACTTACGCGCGTTCAAGCGCGGCATCTTCCGTTGTTGGACGAACAAGTTCCGGAAGGTTCGCTTTCCGATCACTTGGCCGTGGCGTGCGAGTTCCGCTTGGTCAGTAAGCATGCGGCCGTTGTCCCGACATCGAAGTGGCAGCTTCCACGATAGCGGTCAATCATGACCAAGCGATTGGAATGGAAGTTAGGTGGTTTCAAGCTCTTCCAAACTCAAGCCAGCGGTTTCGATGCGGTTCATCCAGGTAACCACCGCGCCGCATAAGGATGTGGCGATCAAGATGTACAGCAGATAGCGGATGCCAATATCTGCGAGTAAGATCGGAAACAGGAATGCCGTGATCACGGCGCCGATCTTGGCGAACGAGGCCGCAAAGCCGGCTCCTTTACCGCGGATGTTGGTGGGAAAGACTTCGCCTGCGATGAGGTAGGTTTGTGCGTTCGGGCCGAGATTGGTCATAAAGCTAAAGACCATGAAGCCGGCGAAGATAAAATACAGTTTTTCGTTGCCGATGTAGTCGACCGAAAACGAGGCAAGAAGCAGCCCTAATGCACAGCCGACAAAACCGGCGACTTGCAGTTTGATTCGGCCAACGCGATCGGCAAGCAGCGCGGCAAACACGATGCCGACGATCAACAGCAGATCGATCAGCGCCATTCCCTTAGCGGCGATCATGTCGTTTTGAATCAGATCGGCCACTGACGTCGCGTGTTCTTTCTTATGGCCGATTGCCGATGCGATGATTGTCGGAGTAAAGATTCCTAGGCCGTACGTTCCTAGGTCTTGCAGAAACCAGGGAACACTCGTCAAGATCGTGGCCCGCAAGTTCTTTCCACTAAACAGTTCGGCATAGCCGCCGCTATTCTCATCGCCATCTGTGGTCGAAACGGCGGACTGATCGAGAATAACTTGCTTGGGGTAACGTGGCTTCCGAGTCAGTAGACGCAGCGTTTCACGTTCCGCAGTTTGGTACTTCCCTTGCGCGCAAAGCCAATGGCCACTCTCGGTGATCGTCAGGCGGGCAATCGTAATGAATACTGCCGGAATGATTGCCGTCGCATACATCCACCGCCAATCGCCGATGCTGGGAAATTGGTCGAGGATCAGGTAACCGATGCCTGCCCCCACGAGGGCACCGACGGCTTGAAACCCGAAAGCACCCAGGATGAACTTGCCTCGTGTGTTGCTGGGCATGCTCTCGGAGATGATCAAGTGCGCCGTCGGATAGTCGGCACCCAGCGCCAAGCCGAGTCCGAATAAGCAGATGACCAGGAATAGGAAGCTGGTACTGAAGGTGATCGCAATCAGAAACGCGGTGAAGATCGCCATCTCGACGACGAAAATCGGCTTGCGTCCAAAGTAGTCGGAAAGCCCACCTAGTGCCGTCGCGCCGACCAGAATACCTAAGAGCGAAGCAGCACCTACTAGGCCGTGGGCGGAGGGGCCGAGCGAAAACTCTTTGGCAATCAGCGGCAACGCCACACCGGTCATGAAGACAACAAGTCCTTCGAAGAACTTGCCAGCGGCGGCCAACCACCAGATTCGCCACTGCATGTGGGTCATCGGCGAGGAGGTCGTGTCGGTTCCGTCGGCCCACATCGGGACTTCGTCGATGTACTGCTGCACCGTCTTGAAAGTCGGTTCGGCAGCGACATCGGTAGGCGATGTTGTCTCGGGTGGCGCTGGCATTATATCGAGCATGCAGCGTTGCCTTTCCTCTTGCCGGGAACGAGTGGTGAGGGCGGGTTCAAGTTGGCGTAAGACGTGCGTTCGATGGAAGCTTACGTCGCTTCGTTGAAGGGCTCGCAAAGTGATAGCACTTATTGCTGATTCTTCATGTGAAGGAACGCATCGGACAGCGAGGCCGTATTTCTTACCCAATCGGCAACTCTTACTGCAGGAATGCTATCGCAGCGGCCGACTTTAACGATTGTAGAGAGTGTAGCGGGCATGGCTTCTCTGGCGGTCGCGATCGTGATCGCCATCCCTAAGACCGCCCATCCGCCGAGAGATTCTTGCTTGCTAGCGTTTGCTGACCATGCCTAACCTGAAGCAAAATTTGCCTGCCTGCGTGTTTGATGGTGGGAAGCTGCGTGCATTCGGCAGGCTCTTGTGGGCGATTGGCGTTGTCTTAGCACCGCTTGCATCCCTCAGTCTTGCGGAGGTGAACGAGGCGATCATTGCGGAAGATGCATGGTTGGATTGTCCGGCCGAGCCGACGACGACACTCACGCCGTTTGCTGAGCTGCTTACGCTGAAGTTAACCGAAGGCAGCGCCGAGAACTGGGCGCAAGAGATCACACCGATCGGCATGGGAAGCTCGGCTGGGACAGCCAGATTGGTGGACGCTCCGTTCGGTTGGAACGCGGGCGTACGAGCTGGGGTTGAACGAGCTGGGTGCGACGACCAAACCAGCGTGAGGTTGTACTACACGTACTTCGGAACGCAAGCGACCAATCATGCCGCCGGCGAGGTCTATTCGGCGTTCCTGGGGAACTTCTTCGCTGATAACCCGGACGGATCCGGTTTCGGTCCAAAGTACCGCAGTGCCGATGTCGAGTGGGATGTACAGTTCCACACGATCGATCTCGAGTTCCAGCGCACTTTCATGATTAGCCCCGCGCTCACGCTTCGTCCCTTTGTCGGGGTGAAGTCTGCGATCATTCGGCAAGATATCGACTCGCGATGGTATAGCCCGATCGACTCTGGCTCGCACGTTTATTTGTTTGGTGCGGCGACGGAGAACTTGAAACAAGATTTCTGGGGCATAGGTCCGTCCATTGGCGTCGACGCGTTAATACCTCTTTCCGTCTCGCCAACCCATTCGCTGCAGGCTTACTTTACGCCGACGGCAGCGTTGATGTATGGAAATTGGAATTTCAGCGAGGTTTACCAGACCGACGGTTTGACCTCGACCACGATTCTGACTCCCTCGAATATCGCAATCAATTCTGACCCCATTCATGGCGCGGCAACGATGCTGCGATTTGCCTTGGGGCTTTCGTGGGAGCAGCCAGGCAGCCGAGTGACGACGCGCGTTCGCTTGGGTTACGAAGCGCAGGTGTGGCTCAATCAGATTCAGTTTTATTCCTACAACATGGGACGCTTGAACAACTTGATGTCGCTGCAGGGTGGCGTGCTCGAAATTGGTTTCAGCTTTTAGTTTTGTATAGAAGTCGTTGATGATTCGCTCGGTTACATGCCTGATTCTCTTACTCGCTGGCGCGACGATTGCGCAGGCCGAGGGGATGACTCCGTTCGCCGAGGCGATCGTATGGCATGCGTCCGCCGAAACCTCTTCGGTCTGGGCTAGCGAAGTGCCGCTGCTGGTACAAGAGTTTGAAGCGACCAACCTCGACTTTGGCTGGAATGCCGGTGTCCGAGCTGGGCTCGAGATCAAACCGCCTGAGTGGTTGTGGGACGTGCGATTCACGGTCACCCACTTTCAAACTTCGCAAGATGCCGCGATTGAGGATGGCTTTAACCTGGTTATTCCGGAGTTCTTCAGCGGGTTTCTCAGTGGCGACGCGTTCGATTTTACGACTGCGTCGGTCGACTGGTCGATTCAATACACAACGTTCGACTGGGAAGTGGGACATGATATTTACATGTCGGAAAATTGCCTGATTCGTCCGACGTTTGGCTTAAAGGGAGCGATCATCGATCAGAACGTGCATTCCAAATGGGGAGATTTGTTCGGGCTAATCGCCGTTGAAAACGTGAGTCACGAGTTCTTTGGAATCGGTCCGAGCGCCGGTATCGGAGCTCGCTGGAGCCCTAGCCCAGGCAACTTCTGTCTGGTTGGCGACCTGACCGGTGCAATGCTTTATGGCGTGTGGAACGTGGAAGACGATTACCAACGAGTCGGTGGATTGCCATCCTCGTCTACGTACGATGCGTTCTCGACCAGCATGAACGACTCGAAGCTGGGCACGGTGATGATTCGTTCGTTCTTTGGTGCCGAGTGGCGACTACCATTGCATGCCAACGTTGTGGGGCGTGTGGGCTATGAGATGCAGTGGTGGGCCAATCAGCAGCGGTTCCTGACTTTCCAACAGTTGCCAATGCATGGGGATTTGACGTTCCAAGGTGGTGTATGCGGTATTGCGGTTACCTACTGATTTGTTGCCTCGCTTGGGCAACCCCGGTGCAAGCTGCCGACTTGTTCGGTGAGTTCTTGTATTGGAAAGCGACCGAACCGGTCGACTGGGTGCTGAATACCAATCGAGCGCCAATGAATCAGTACGTCAACTACGAACAAACCATCTACGACTTCGCCCCGGGCTTTCGCGTGGGGGCATCGTTCGATGACGCATGGAATACGAACCTTGCCTGGACCCACTTTCGTAACGAAACCACCGACTCGGCAACTGGTGACCTCACGGCTGCGTTTTTGGGTGGAAAAGAATCACAGCCGCCATCCCCAAAGCTGTACTTCGATCAGGGGCAACTCGATGCCTCGATTAACTACGACATGATGGATGTCGACTTTAGTAGTTCGATGGATCTGGGTAACGGTTTGCTGGTTCGTCCAGTGCTTGGGCTTCGGGGAGGCATTATTCGCCAGGCATTTACCACATCGTTCGAGGCCAGCTACACTAGCGGACTGACGAACTCGCAGCGATATGTAGTCGAGAAAGCGGAAAGCAACTTTTGGGGCATCGGCCCGAAGGTCGGCATCGACGGTGAGTACACCCTGCTCTGCTCGCCGCAATTCGAAATGAAGCTGACCGCAGGCTTCTTTGCTTCATATCTGCTAGGAGACTGGAGCATTCCTGATCGCACGCAAATGATCCAGATCGATAACGGCATTACGACGGTTACTTCGAGAACGGTTCAGGTCGACTCGCGAGACTTCGCTTCGCTCGGCTTTCAAACCATGGTTGGGCTGAACATTCGACGAGGCTACTGGACGGCAGCCGTTGGCTACGAGATCAACGATTGGTTGAATCAGTGCCAGATTTTCACCGACGCCACTGGACCGCAAAACAACGACCTGTTGCTGCAAGGGTTGACGGTGAACTTTATGTTGACGTTCTAGGCGAACTATTCGATTCGCTTGGCGGTTTGTTTGATCCCGTTTTGGTGCAGTACAACCGAGTTGCACTTGCCGGACTTGTCGACTTGAAACGTAAGGGTTGCTTCGACCACTTTGTAATACCATTCGGTTTCGCTGCGTGGGAAAACGCGAAACGTTGGTTGTCCTGTTAGTCCCACTAGCAGTTGATCGTCTTTTACTGTCACCGTGAAGACGGCCCCAGGAACGATCTGATATTTGCCGACATAGCGTTTCATCTTCTCCGGCGAAACTTCCAGTACTTCGGCGAACTTGCGTGGCTGCTCGCTCGAGCCAGCCAGCATCCGCATGATTTGTTCCGCCAACGTATCGATGTCATGCGTCGCTGTGTTCGCCAGAATCACCACCGCCGCGTCGACCTTGCGATTGACGAAAATTGCGGCATGGTAGCCGCCCGTTTGCCCGTTGTGCCAGCGAGTCGCGCCGTCGCGCGCGACATGCCAGCCCAGACCCATTGCGAAGTCGTTTTCGCCGATCGGCTGTTGATGAACTTGCCAGGCAATATTGATTGCCGTTCCGAGGTCATTTTTCGGTGGGTGAAGCTGCGCCTCGGCAAATTTCAGCATGTCATCCGCATCACTACGAATGCCCCCGGCGCCTGCCAGTTTCAGAAAGTCCCAGTTGCGGCTGACCGTTCCACCGGCAACATGGGGCGTTGCGAGACGTTGCTTTTGTGATTGATCCAATGCGACGCGCGTGTCGGCCATCTTCAGTGGCTGAGCAATTTCCTGTTCAAGGAGCGAGCCGTAGTCTGTTTTCTGCTGTGAAGCGAGCAACTCACCAAGAAGCCCCGCACCAAGATTCGAATAACTCATCTCTTCGCCGGGGCGTTTTCGGGGCTGAAACTTCTGGAGAAACTGGGCCAACTGCTGGCCGTTGTAGTCTGCGTAGGGGTTCTCTGGATCGGCCGGCGCAAGGTTGTCAGGCAATCGAGGAAGGCCGGAAGTATGGGTCGACAGGTGCCACAGACGGATTGGTGAGCTTTCCTCGCGACGTGGCATCTTGACACTATCGGGTAACAGTTCATCAGCGGGCGTTACCAAAGAGACGCGGCCCTCGACCATCGCGTCAGCCAAGAGGATGCCGGTGAAGACTTTAGAAATCGAGCCGATTTCGTAAATCGTTTTACCGTCCGGCACTTTGGAGTCTTTGGCGGAAAGCCGTCCGTAACCTCGGACGACTTTGTTTTCACCTTGAATGACGCCGATCGTCATTCCCACGACCGTTTTGCTTTCGACGTAGGGCGCGGCTAAGCGGTCGACCTTGTCAGCGAGGTCGTCGGCTTGTGCTACGCCACTCAGACAGAGCAGAGAGAGCGTTAGAAATATGAAATCCTTCATCGGCTGTTTCTCCGCCAGAAAAGCAGTAAGTCGGGAATGCCACGATTGGCAGGGCGTCGATTCTAAGGTAGTTCGTCCTACTACGCGACTTATTCGCGAAAACCGGTCAACTAAAATCTTAGGAAAAGTAGCCGTCCTTCGAAATGAAAAAGCCAGCCCACGCTCATCCTCGCGCGGGCCGGCTCACAGGGGGAGGGTTAATTCATGACGTTACCGTCACGAACTTGTGCTTGGCTAGTTCATCGCCGGAGCCTGATAGTCCAGCAGGAACTCTCGGCGTTTCTCGAAAAAGTTCATTAACGAGGCATCGCCTGGCTTTTCGGTGTCGGTAGCCTTCTTGAACGCCTCTTCCGATTCGAGCTTGCGGGTGTCGCTGGCCACGTCGGCGGCGATCAGCTTGGCATGCTGCTCGATGATCGGCTCGACAAACTCAGGTGCGAACGTCTTCTCGGCGATCTCGCGAACATACTGTAAGTACTTTTCGCGAAGGTGCGGAATCTGTAGCAGTTGGCTGCGAAGTGGCATGCGAGGGTTGTCGATATTCACCAGCGGATCGAGTTCAACACCGCCATGACCGCCCGGGCCACCACGACCTCCAGGTCCGCCAAATCCGCCTGGGCCACCTGGCCCGGCGAAACCGCCAGGACCGCCGAATCCACGACGCCCTCGTTGACGTTCTCCGTCTTCGGGACCGAAGCCCCCTCGATCAAATCCGCCACGCCCGCGATCTGCGCGATCGTCGTTGGGTGGACCTTGTTCAGGCCGACCGTTTTCGTTGCGCGGTTCGGGACCACCTTCTGGCATGGGGCCACGTTCGCGATCAAAACCGCCAGGACGGCCAAAGCCTCCTGGTCCACCACCAGGAAGGCCGAATCCTCCTGGTCCACCGGGGCCGCCAGGACCACGACCCGGTCCACGTCCTCCTTGGAACGCTTCGTTCATGTCGTGGGGAATGACGTGAAACTTCTTGTCTTTGTCGAGGAAGATGTAATAGTCACTCGATCGGGTCCAATAGCCATCGGAGTTCACCAAAGCGACATCGAGGGCCAAGAACTTAAGTGCTTCGTCGATGTCGAGTTGCGATTCGAGTTCTTCCTCTAGCTTGTCGAGTGGCGTTTCATTCAGTGTGCGGCAGAGGCGAATGAGGGCCGCCCAAGCCTTGGCACCGTCGCTCGATTTCATGTCGTATCGACCTTCGTACGCGGCGATATCGTCCCCCACGTACCGCAGGCCACCATCGCCGCCTGGGCTGCCGGGTACTTTCCAGCGCGTCCCTTTGCTTGAAGGGTAGTTTTCCTTCAGGAACTGTTTGTCGAACTGTTGCACGTTGGCATAGACGCCCCAACTTTCGCCGTTGATGACCACGCGGACATGATTTGCTTTGGGCACGGGAATGAATTCGCTGGCGATCTTCGAGTACAGCACCGTGCTCATGAACGACGCGTCACCAGCACAGTTTAATAGGTTCAGCGTCTTGTAGCCGTACAGACGTTGATCCTCGTCCGCCAGGTCCAGCGAAACATTGAAAGAACGTTTGTAGCCGGTGGGGACCATACCGTAAGACGACATCCCGCGGAACCGCATGCCGACGTTAGGGTACGTCTTGCCATCGACGGTTAGCGTGGCGGGAACTTCGACATCGGTGCCATGGAAGTCTTCGAGTTCCTTCTCCCAGTCTTCGTTCTCGAATTCGATGAAGATAGTACGCAGGACATCACCGGCATACATATCGGCATCAGGATATTGCTTAACTTGATCTGGTGTAAGCTTTGGGCCACTTTCCGGAGCAGGACGATTTCCACCACGTCCGCGCGGTCCGCCAGGGCCACCGAAACCGCCACGTGTAGCACCTTCGGATTGAATTTCAGCACGTGCTTCAGCGCGTTCTTTCTGATCGAGCCATCCGTTCTCGTCGTGATCGAACTTCTTAACGAGCTTACGATCTTCCCGACTGCCTGGCCCAAATCCGCCGCGGCCGCCGGGACCTCCACCAGGTCTACCGAATCCACCAGGCCCTCCGGGACCACCGAAGCCTCCGGGGCCGCCGCGGAAATCTTCTGGCGGCTGAGCATTGGCTGCCGTCAGAAGAGCAAAGAAGAACATCAATCCTATTCGACTAGAAAGTCGCATCATTGTTTATTGCTCGCGTGTTGATGAGGGAAAAGGTGAGATGACCGCAACAGGCATCTCAAGGTTTACGAATCTGATTTCGGTTCGGAATCTCTTGGTTTAATCCAGATGGTTAGTGTCGCCTTCTTCTGCGGAAGGTCGATTGTTTTGATTTCAAAATCGACGACATTCAGTCCGGTACGTTCGCGGAGGTCGGCGATAAGCTGTTCGCGATGGGCGTCCCCTAGCCATTCGAGACGGTCGTACTCAATCGCGTACTTGTCGAACTTTTCTTTCTTGCCGTTCTTTTCCTTAGGTTTGCCGTTGCCATTTCCGGTGGGGGAATCGCCATTCGGTTCGTCCAGCTTTTCTTTCTTTTTGTCACTTCCGTTTCCATTGCCGACGACCCGTTCCTTGAGCATCGTGGTCGCGAAGATCACGCTGTTGACCAGGAGAACCTCGGCATAGCTCGTTTTGCGGTTCGCTAACGAGTTGATGACTGCGATGCCGATCACGATGAATAAGTAGGTCATCTCTTTCGGACGAATCGAGTCGGTACGGTATCTAAGAACCCCGAAGACGGCGAAAAGTCCCAAGGCCAGTCCTAGATCGAGTTCTAATTTCTTCATGGTGAAGCAAATGAAGAAAACGACGACGTTCAGCATCACGGCCGTGAACGCAAATTCACGCTGCCGCTGACTTGGGTAAATTCCAAAGAATACAATCAGGCTCAGGAAAAACAGGTTGATCCCAAACCGGACCATCAGCTTGAAAATGTCGGTATCGAAGATGGGGACTTCGAGGAATTCCATCGTGGTGTCTGTTTCCCAGCATCCAGGCGTCGATCCGACTGGATGATGTTGGTGTTGCTGAATCCAATTCGTGGAGAAGCACGACTCGCGAAATCGAGGGACGGAGTCGGGCTGTATCGATCAATGCGAAATTGAGCCAACCAATGTGCCAGGAATATGAAGAAAAAATGAAGAACCGGTAACGAACAGTCCCCGTCGGTAAGGAAGCTGATCGCCCGGCCCGTCGATCGAAATGCCCCAAAATAGGCGTTTGACGCTTGTTTTCTCGATGAATTGGCGAATTCCGTCCGCCATGGCAAAGTTTGCTCGTTGCCTGGGGTTCCCTGAACCGATATGATTAATCGTAGATCAACGATAAAGGGTTTCTCATGAGCAAATGCACACCAGACGATGCGGCCTGTGATGCCTCGCCGGTTAAGATTTTGCCGGAGGCAAACGCTCAATCGCTGGCCGATTTGGCTTGGGCTTTGGCCCACCCGGCTCGGGTTCAGATCCTACGGATTTTGATCCAGCGTGAGGCTTGTGTATGTGGCGAGATCGTCGGGCAGTTGCCCCTGGCTCAGAGCACCGTTTCGCAGCACTTGAAGATCTTGAAAAAAGCAGGTCTCGTGCAAGGCGAAGTCGATGGTCCTAAGATGTGTTACTGTGTGAATCGCAAGGCTCTTCAGGAGTTGAAGGCCTTGGTTGCGGCCTTATAGCCGCCCCTTTTTTCGATTGAATAATCGTCGTTCGACGATAAACGATATAGAACACTTCACCTTTTGAAACAAAGGAGAAAACGATGAGTCACGTCCAAGTTTTTGATAAACCGATGTGTTGTTCGACCGGTGTTTGCGGACCGCAAGTCGATCCGGTACTGCCTCGCTTCGCCGCCGACCTCGATTGGTTGAAGAGCCAGGGACATGAGGTCGAACGATTCAACCTGGCCCAACAGCCTGACGCGTTTGCCAAGAACGCCGATGTGCAGCAGTTGCTGGCCGCGAAAGGTGTCGACTGCTTGCCGCTGGTCATGGTCGATGGCAAACCAGTCAGCGAAGCCGAGTATCCCAGTCGCGAGAAGTTCGCTGCCTGGACCGGCAGCGTGGCCAAGACAGCCTCACTGCCACTTTCCTCTTCGGGGGGATGTTGCGGCGGTGGCTGCTGCGAGTAAGTCGCACAATACGAGGCACGCAACACGTTCGCTCACTTCATGCAATCGCTTAGCATAAGGAGAACCGCGATGAAATTTCTCCAAGATCCTCCGCGTAATCTTTTCTTCACCGGCAAAGGTGGCGTCGGAAAGACCTCGCTGGCATGTGCCGCTGCGGTGCAATTAAGCGATCAGGGCCAACGTGTTCTGTTGGTGTCTACCGACCCTGCCTCGAACCTGGATGAAGTTCTGGGGACGAAGCTTGCCAATCGTCCGACACCGGTCGCCATGGTTGATAACTTGTGGGGTATGAATATCGATCCCGAAGCGGCCGCGGCCGAGTACCGGGAACGGATGGTTGGGCCGTATCGCGGCGTGCTGCCCGATGCCGCCGTGGCGAGTATGGAAGAGCAGTTTTCTGGTTCGTGCACGCTCGAGATCGCGGCGTTTGACGAGTTTGCCCGACTGCTGGGAGATCGCCCAGCGACCGAGCAGTTCGATCATATCTTGTTCGACACTGCCCCCACTGGGCATACGCTACGTCTATTGACACTCCCTTCGGCTTGGTCTGGCTATATCGAGAACAATACGACTGGGACTTCCTGCCTCGGCCCACTGGCAGGTTTACAGGCTCAACAAGCGATCTACCGGCAAACGGTGGCCTCGTTAAAAGACAAAGAAGCAACCCGCCTGGTGTTGGTTGCTCGACCGGAACTTTCTTCGCTGAAGGAAGCGGCTCGGTCGAGTGAAGAATTGCAGGCCTTGGGAGTCGCGAATCAGCACTTAGTGGTGAACGGATTGTTTACCGCCGTCGACCGAGACGACGCATTGGCGATCGCAATGCAGCAGCGTTGCCAGGCGGCGCTTGATCAAATGCCTGAAACGATAGGAACGTTTCCTCGTACGACAATTCCACTGGCTGGGCGTAGCTTGATGGGAATCGACGCCTTGCGACACCTGGGTGAAGAAACTTCGGTAGTTGCCAATGAAATATTGGAAGAAGATTCCACGGATACAACGCCCGAAGTGTCTACCGATTGGGAAACGTTGCTTGAAGATCTGGCAAGTAAGCGACGTGGGGTCATTCTGACGATGGGCAAAGGAGGCGTTGGCAAGACGACTATCGCTTCGGCCGTTGCGGTCGGACTTGCCCAGCGTGGTTTCGCTGTGAACCTTTCCACAACGGATCCGGCCGCGCATGTGGCGGCGACCTTGGCAGCGGACAGCTTGCCGCAGCTTACCGTAGGGCGGATTGATCCCGAGCAAGAAACGGCCGATTACCGAGCCGAGGTCATGGAGACTGCCGGACAACACTTGGATGAGCAAGGACGGGCGCTGCTTGACGAAGATTTGCGATCTCCTTGTACCGAAGAGATCGCCGTGTTTCGTGCCTTCGCGAAAGCAGTCGCTGCCGGAGAAGACCACTTTGTGGTGCTCGACACCGCACCGACAGGACATACCATCTTGCTGCTGGACTCAGCACTTGCTTACCACCGTGAGGTCACACGGCAGGCGAGCCAAATGCCGGAAGCGGTCGAGCACTTGTTGCCGAGGTTGCGTGATCCCGACTTTACGCACGTGCTTGTAGTTACCTTGCCAGAAGCGACACCGGTGCACGAGGCGGCTCGGTTGCAGGAAGACCTCCGTCGCGCCGAGATCGAACCGTTTGCCTGGGTGGTGAATCAAAGCCTGACGCCACTCGCAGTACACGATCCGATCTTGCGACAGCGTCGATCGAGCGAACGAAAGTATCTGCTGGAAGTCAATTCGCTTGCTCAACGCGTGCTGTTAACCGCCTGGCAGGTCGCACCGCCAACTGGGATTGAAGGTCTACGAAAGTTAGTCGCCCGCAGTGAAGAAATTGATGCGGTTTAGAGGAAGCACCAATACTCACTGGCGCGCTCTTACTTGTCGCGCCGGCGAGCTTGCTGATTCAAGCAGGGATACTAGAGAGGTGCTCGCCCATGCTTCTAGAGTGGGCTTCTCGGCCGATCGTGTTAATCGCATCGGTCGTAGCGATTCCTCTTACGGGATTCTACGGTAGTAGCCGTTTGTGGCCTGGGCATGCGCATTCTATCCTTCTGATGGGTTGCATGTTCGTGGAATGCCAGATTAATGCGAAATCGTAGTAGCTTGAAACAACTCGCGCTCAGCTTTGGGCTGGCGATACTAGGGAGCGTCAGCGTTGCTTACGTGTTTCTCCTGGGGGCCGCTTCGCGCGAACGCATCGAGTGGATGCCTGAGGCTTTCTTTGGGTGGCAAGGATCGTCCGTTATCCTGCTGTTGCTGGCAGGAATCTGCGTCACGATCGGTTGGGTGTGGCGGTTGCACGGTCAACTTCGCGGCAGGGAATTATCCTTGGCGGCCGAGAGGGAATTAGTGGAGCAGCAGCGGAGAAGTGCTGTGCAGATACAAGGCTTGATGTCGGCCTCACCTGATCCGCTGATTACGGTCAACCAGCTTGGGATCATTCAAATGGCCAGCACATCGGTCGAGCTGGTTCTTGGCTGGGATCCGCAACAGCTAGTCGGACATGACGCGATAACCCTATTCGCTGACTCTAACCAGTCCGAATTCAGCAAATCGCTGAAACAACTAGCCCACACCGAGGAAGATAACACGTTGGGCGCCTCGCGGGAGTGTGCCGTCAGGCGATTTGATGGGAGTGAATTTCCCGCGACGGTCAGTCTCTGGAAAATGGAACTTGCTGACTGTGAACCGCAATTCATCGTGATGATCCGTGACAACACTGAACGGGTCGAGGCACTCGCGAAATCGGGACGTTACTACGAAGCGCTCAATGCGTCGGCGGATTCGATCTCGCTAATGGATCAAGACACGTTAGAAGTGCTGTACGTCAACGACGCTGCCTGTAAGGCGCTCGGTTACCAGCGAGAAGAGATGTTCTCGCAAACCGTATTGGATAGGATTTCCGAGCTTAAGATCGGTGATCGGATTTATGCGCCGCAGGAAGTGACCCAGATGCTCGCCGAACAAGGGGGCGTCGATGGCATCGAGCTATTTCGGCATCGTAAAGATGGATCGAAATTCCCCGTGGAGGCAAATATTCGCTCGTTTGTTTCCGAAGGGAGGCGCATTCTTGTCACGACTGCTCGCGACTTGACCGAGAAACGGAAGCTGACCGCCGAACTGGAACTGTTGGCCTACACCGATTCGTTAACGGGTTTGGCGAATCGAAGCTCTATCCTCAAGACAATTCAAGCCAAACTCGACGCAGACTCGCCTGAGTGTTTTGCCTTGTTGTTTGTCGATTTCGACCGTTTTAAGATCGTCAACGATAGCTTGGGACACGATGCCGGCGACGACTTGTTGAAACAAATCGCTGTGCGCATTCGTACCTCGCTACGAAACACGGACATCACGCCGGCGCGTTTGGGTGGTGACGAATTTGTGATCCTACTCGAGAATCTGGCAACACCCGACGATGCCACCATCGTTGCTGAGCGGTTACAAGAGGCATTCACTCCCTCTTATGACATTGGTCCACACGAGGTGGTTTCGACGGCAAGTATCGGAATTGTGACCAGCCAGTACCGCTATTCGACGGCCAGCGGAATGCTTCGTGACGCCGACTTGGCAATGTATGAAGCGAAATCGGCGGGTAAGGCATGCTATCGCGTTTTTGATCACACCATGCGCGAGCGGGCCGAATTGCGGATGAAACTGGAAGAACATCTGCATCGCGCAATCGACAACAATGAACTGAGGATCGCGTATCAGCCTATCGTTTGCCTTTCAACCGGTGAGCTTACTGGTGCCGAAGCACTACTGCGCTGGCAGCATCCAGAGTACGGGCTGATCGCGCCGGATAAGTTTATTCCAATTGCGGAAGAGTCCGATCTGATTATCCAGATCGAAAGCTGGGTTCTCGATCATGCGTGCCAGCAGCTTATGAGTTGGCAGAAGCACCTCGGCGAAGCGGCGCCACGGTGTATCCATGTCAATCTATCACGTAAGCAGTTGATACTTCCAGAGCTGCCGGAACGGGTGTCGCGAACGCTGCAGAAACATCAGATGGCGCCAGAATCACTTCACTTGGAAGTGACCGAAAGCATGATCATGGAAGATATCGAGGTCGGGATCACCAGCTTGAAAGCACTGCGAAAGTCTGGTGTGCAGATTGATATGGATGATTTTGGAACGGGACATTCTTCGCTTTCGTGCCTGCATGAATTTCCGATTGATGTGCTGAAGGTCGATCGTGCGTTTGTGGCCAACGCTCGCCATGTTCAAGATTATGCTGCCTTGTTGGAAGCTGTGTTGGTGTTGGCAGATAACCTAGGCCTGAATGTGGTGGCCGAGGGGATCGAGACGAAAGAGCAATTAGCTTTGCTACAAGGTTTGGATTGTGGGTATGGTCAAGGTTACCTGTTTGCTAAGCCCCTATTTCCCGAGCAGTTCGAGGAGTTGATACGTACCTATTCGCAGCACCCCGAAGCGAATTTTGCCTGCGTAGCGGTAGGAGATTAGCGAGGCTTTTTAGCCGCCTCAACCTCTTCTTTACCGCAAAAGGTGCCCCATGGAAAACACAGAATCACAACCCAAAATCGTCCGAACTGCGATTGAACGAATCCGAAATATCCACACGCTTCCGGAAATCGCGATTCGGATTCGGGAGTTGTTGGACGATCCCGAATGCACAGCCGACAAAGTCGACCAGTTGATCTGCACCGACCCCGCGCTGAGTGCAAGAATCTTACGGGTCGTGAATTCGTCGTTTTATGGAATGCCAGGGCAGTTCAGTTCGGTGAAGCGAGCCGTCATATTCTTGGGGCTTAACGCGATCAAAAATATCACGATTGCGGCCAGTCTGAACAAAATGTTCAAGGCTCATCCCGCGATGCCAAATTTTCATGCGGAAGACCTGTGGATGCATTCGGTTGCGGTCGGTGTTCTTTCGCAGCAGATTGCCTTGCGGGCTGGTAACGTGGCCAGCGACGACGCGTTTCTCGCGGGGCTGATTCACGATGTCGGAATCATCGTGGAACTACAAGCTTGCCGCAATGAGTTTGCCGAAGTGCTAAAGCGATGCAGTAAGGATAAGGATCTGACGCTACGCGAAGCGGAAAGTCAGGTGTTTGGAGTTACGCACGAAGAATTCGGGGCCGAACTTTGTCGCGCGTGGCGGTTCCCGGGGCAGCTTGTCGACGTCACGAGTCGACATCACAACCCAGAAACGTTGCCGGAGCATAGTCGGATCATGCCTCGGATTGTCCACCTGGCAGATCTGTTAGCCAACAAAGCGGGAAAGCACGCGGCGCCGGGGGCGGAAGGGAAAGTGATTACCAGTGACCTTCTGGATAAGGTCGGCGTGACGATCGACGACCTCTCGCTGATTGCCAAGGAACTCCCCGATCGAATCGCGGAAGTGAAGCAAGTGTATACCGCATAACACCGCCTTAGGAGGGATGTGCCCTTGTGAAGTTGGTAGGTTACGTGTAACGTCACGCCTAATCTTACTGGGCGATTTGCAACCACGTCAGAAATAGAGCTGTCTTCTGAGAACCTTCAAACGCTGTCTGACTTTGCTGGTGGCCTACGCGTTTGCGGCATTGTTGTGGTTATTGTTTCGCACTTTAAGTATTCGGGTAATTTCGGGCAGTCCCGATACCAGCCCCTTCAATCGTGCCTGTCAGCAACGGTATCTCTATTCGGTTTGGCACGATTCGATCGTGATGCCCGTCTTTGGTGGCCGACATTGGTGCACAACGGCGTTAACGAGCATGCATCGAGACGGAACATTTGTCGCCAGCATCTTGGGGCTTCGTAAGATTGCGACCGTGCGGGGGTCGACGAATCGGATACGTCCCGCTGCCATGCGGGAACTGCTTCAAACGGTTGAATCGCGGCATCTTGTCATCACACCCGATGGCCCGCGTGGTCCAAATCGAACGATGAGCGCCGGCATTGCTTACCTGGCATCCCGTACCGGTCGAGGCATAGTCCCGAGCGGATTTGCCTGTTCCAACTGTTGGCGCTGGAAAGGAACGTGGTCGGAGCTGATCATTCCGAAACCGTTCTCAACGATCGTGCTTCTCGCCGGCTCCCCCATTCACGTGCCGGCCGATGTCGATCGAACCGGATTGAATCACTACGTTGAACAGATCCAATCTGCCATGAATCAGCTGGATTCTGCGGCAAAAGCGGAGCTTATTCATTAATCAAAGATCCGAGAGCACGCGGATTGGCCCAGGGAAGATCAAATCTTGCCGATAGGTGGCCAAAGAACTGTCGATCGGACGAGATACGGACTATCTTGGTCAGAACGGAAAGTGTAAGATACTAGCGGTTGGTCAGTCGATCGTGACTACGCTTTCAGCCCCTTTGTTTGTGGGCTGACCCCCGACGCTCTTTCGCCCGTCCCACCTTGTCGGTTGGTGTTTACCGACCTTTTTTTCTTATGGGTGCGGCATTTTGCCCATCCCGAGTGCATTCAATCCAGGATTTTGACCGTTGGGTAAGAAGCTTTATTGCGGAAATCTCTCGTACGACATTACAACCGCTGACCTCGAGCAGTTGTTCGCTGCTTATGGCGAAGTTCGCGACGTCCAGGTGATTATGGACCGCGATACCGGACGTAGTAAGGGCTTTGGTTTCGTGGAAATGGGTTCCGACGCCGAAGCACAAGCCGCCATCGATGGCCTTAACGAATCGATGCAGAATGGCCGTGCGTTGACCGTCAACGAAGCCAAGCCTCGTGAAAACCGCGGTGGCGGTGGCGGTGGCGGACGTGGTGGTTATGGCGGAGGCGGCGGTGGTGGCCGAGGCGGCTACGGTGGTGGCGGCGGCGGTGGCCGAGGCGGCTATGGTGGTGGCGGCGGCGGCGGTGGCCGCGGCGGACGTTATTAATCGCTGCTCGATTACGATTTTGAACGCGAGGGCATCTTGATTGCCTTCGCGTTGGTCGCGACGCGCGTTCCCTTTCGGACGCGCCTCGCTACCATTGTTTTTCTGCTTGTCTCTTTCTCCATCGGGTGTTTTTCACCTTTTGGGGAGGCCGTCGTCGTTTCTTCGTCGCGAGGCCTCTTGTCAGATTGTCTCGATCGTGCTGATCGGCAGTTGATCTATCTCGTCACGTGTACCTTCGTGCTTCTATCGCCTATGCGTGAGCCGTGATGTGGGTTTTCTGGCGATCTTCTAATTCTTTAGTTGATTTTATTTGACCTGCGGTTGGGTAATCGCTATCGTCATCTAATTAGTTAGATGAAATGGTTGCCAGGGCGAACGCAGACGTCCATATCACCGCAAAGTCGTGAGGTAAGTGATGGCCCGTCCCGAGTCAGAGTATCCGACCGAGTTGGAGCTCGAAATCTTAAAGGTTCTATGGGAGGAATCGCCGTTACCAGTGCGCGATGTGCGGGCCCGTCTCAAGAGCGGTGCCAAACGTCCGCTTGCCCATAGTAGCGTGATTACGATGCTCAACATCATGTATCGCAAAGGCTTTCTGACGCGGCAGAAGGAAGGGAATGCATTTCTGTTTTCCCCAAAGGTAAAGAAGGAAGACGTGACCGGCCAGATGTTGGGCGATCTCGTCTTGCGTGTCTTCGGTGGTTCGCCCACTGCAATGATGATGAATCTGTTGGAAACGTCGGATATTGATTCGGAAGAGCTAACCGAACTGCGGAAGCTAATTAATCGCAAGAGTAAGGAACAGAAGCCATGAGTCGATTCGATCTGTTCGGGCCCGATCTGAGCTCACGCGTTTGCCTCACGCTGATTCATTCACTGTGGCAAGTCACGCTGTTCGCGCTGGTCGCCTGGCTTGTGAGCCGGTTTATTCTGCGGCGTCGGGTCACGTGGGACTATACCGTACATGTGTCGGCCCTGCTTTTGAGTGGCGTGTCCGTGGTCGCCACGTTTCTGTTTTTTACGGGAGCTCCTCGCACGACAGGTATGGGTCAGCCCTCGCCTATCGCGCACCAAACGGAGATATCGGTCACCGATCGAGTACCCACGCCGATGGCGGAACAGACAATTGCCTCTAATGCACAAACGCCGCAAATGCAGGTCATTGCCAAACAGCAAGGCTCTTCGTTAACCGTGCCAGAGGTCCCAACTCCAAGCAACGCTTACTCATGGGCCCAACTTTGGAAAACTGCGGCGCCGTGGATGGTTGGTGGTTACTTGGCGGGCGTCGTACTGATGCTTGGTAGGTTGGCCGCGGCGATCGTAATGGCAGAGCGAGTTCGAAGTCAGTGTCGTCCTCTGACCGAAGGCCCCGTGTTCGAGACACTGCAGCACTTAGCGAAGACCTGGTCGTTAAGTGTCGTCCCTGCCCTAGCCACCGCCGAGCAGATTGTGGTTCCGAAAGTAGTCGGACTCTTCAAGCCGACAATCTTACTGCCGGTCGCGCTGATCAGTGGATTATCGCCGCAAGAGTTGGAATTGATTGTCGCCCACGAGTTAGCTCATGTTCGGCGGCATGATATGTGGATCAATCTGGTTCAAAGGTTGGCAGAAGCCGTGCTGTTTTTCAATCCTGCGCTGTGGGTGTTAAGTCGGCGGATCAGCGCCCTGAGGGAGTATTGTTGTGACGAAATGGCCTGTTGCCGATCGAATGAAAGCGACGAGGCCAGTCAGCTCATATACGCACAGGCCTTGTTGCGGGTCGTCGAACTAGCGCATACCACTGACGGCAAGCAATCCGAATTGGCTACTCTGGCGGCCAGCGGTCGGTCGCCATCGGAGTTACGGCGTCGTGTGGCCCACTTGTTTGGGGAGCCGATTCGTGAGTCGCTCCAATTATCGCGTGGGGCACTACTGCCGCTCGCACTTGCTATTACGCTTCTTCTCGCCCAGCCTGTGTTTACCACCCTGGCAGAAGAACCTCAACCGAAAGTCGCTGAGAATTCGTTTCTGCTGAAGGTGGTCGATCCAGATGGGAATCCGGTTCCTAATGCCGAGGTGGAGATTCGAACTCGACCGATGGTTACCGCCGAGCAGATTGTCACTGGATCGTTTACAAAGGCAGGGACCTACGGTGCTTTTGCAGAGACGGATGAAAAGGGTGAGTTCGCAATTCGATTGGACGAGTCAAGCAAGTCGATTGTGTTCGCGGTTAAACAACCTGGATTTGCCCCCTACTGGGCAGAGTGGAACAGCTTAGATCATCCTGAACCGCTGCCAGAAGAATTTACCATGCAACTTGATAAGGGGTGGGTTGTGGGAGGGATACTCCAAGATGAAGACGGAAATCCCGTGGCCGGGGCGACCGTGCGTCCGAGTGTCGCATTCAAAATGCGACCCGGCGTGATTCGTCAGTTGGGGATCGGTACTCGGATCAAGACGCAAGAGGATGGCTCTTGGCAATTTGGTTGTGTGCCAGACTCAAAGAACGATTTGACGATTGAGTTGACTCACCCTGACCTTCAACCAATGTGGCACACTATTCCTCGTGACGGCTACGAGCTTAAACCGATGTCGCCTCGCGGGATCATCACGCTTCAGAAAGGGATCGAAGTGTCAGGCGTTGTGGCTGACGAGTCTGGAGCACCGATCGAAGACGCGTTGGTTCGGACAAAGTTCCTGAACGACGTCCGCAAGACAACGACGGATGCACAAGGGAAATATGTCTTGAAGGGATGTCCGCCAAGAAAAGCCCGCATTGTGGTTTCGGCGAAAGGAAAGGCTCTCCAGAAGCAAGACGTCCGCGTGCTGCCTGAAATGAAGCCGGTCGATTTCACGATGCATCCGGGCGGTAAAGTTCGCGTGCGAGTGATCGACGAGAATGGCAAGGGCATCGCGAAGTCGCGGATCTTCTTTCAAAACTGGGATGGTCAGCAGATCGAGTACTTTGAGTTCGATCATATCAACGAATACACCAACGAAGATGGCGTATGGGAATGGAAGGAAGCACCGCTCGAGCCATTCGATGCCGATATCTGCCGAGCAGGTGGCATGCAACTGACCGATCGACCGCTGTTTAGTCGAGAAGAAGAATTCGTGTTTTCACCTCCACCGGCATTGGTCGTCTCTGGTGATGTCGTCGATGAAAAGACAAAGAAGCCTATTTCCAAGTTTCGTGTAATTCCTGGACTGCGGAACGTAGATCCAGGTATCGGAATGGACTGGAGTAAACGAGATAGTTACGACGCGGTTGATGGAAAGTATCAGGTTCGATTCAATCGCGAGTACCCATCTCACCTGGTGCGTATCGAGGCAGATGGATATCAGGTTGCTATTTCACGCGACTTTAAAAGCGATGAGGGGAAGGTCAATTACGACTTCGAACTCATTCCAGCCGAAGATATCTCCGCTCAAATTGTCGATGCTTCGGGCAAGCCGGCTGCTGGGGCGAAGATTGCTTTGGGAGTTGCTGGCAATCAGATCAGTGTCTCGAACGGAGATATCGATGACGGATCAACGTACGCTACGCGAGTTGATGCAGACGCCGAAGGACGCTTTCGACTATCGAATCAAATAGATGCCTATCAACTGATAATAACTCATGAAGCGGGTTACGCCCATTTTAAGTCGTCGGACGGTGAACTGCCTGATCCTCTGCCGTTAACTCCGTGGGCGAAGCTGAACGGTGTTTATTACGTTGGCCCCAATCCAACGGCGAACGTTGAGCTTTATATGGGAATCGAGACACTTCACTCGTATGGAGAAGGTGTTCCAAATATCTTTACACATTACGAAACGACGACCGGAAGTGATGGGACATTCAAGTTCGATCGAGTTCTGCCCGGGATGGCTTCGATTGGCCGGCGATTACACCTGCATGTTAAAGAAGGGGCGACGGCCGTTGAGTCTTCGGTGCGAGTTCATACGGAATTTGTGCCAGGCGAAAGCGTGCAATTGCAAGTTGGTGGAACGGGACGTCCAGTGGTGGGTAAACTGATTCCCCCTTCCGGTTACCAAGGGAAGGTGTTATGGAACTTTGCCATGATCAGTGCGCAGACTGATTTGGTTCCTCCTTCTCGACCTGATGTTCCCGCGGCGCTTAAGAACAATCCCCAAGAGCAAGAGGCCTGGTGGAACGGTTGGAAGCAGACGCCGGAAGGGCAAGCGTGGTCGGCGGCTTACAAGATATACCAGCGAGAACGCTCGATGGCACCTTACCTCGACGCGACCGTGGCACCTGACGGCAGCTTCCGCATCGATGACGTTCCGCCAGGCAACTACCTGATGCGTGTCTACTTCGTGGAAAACGCCGTCGGCTCGGTCCGAGGTCATTCGTTCAAGGTTCCACCGGTCGAAGGTGGTTGGTCTGGAGAAGCGATCGATTTAGGGTCAATCGTGCTTGAGCCTCGCTAGAACCCCTACTATTTGGCAGCCGGCAGGCGATCGAGGAACTGGTCGAGTTGTTTTAGGTAGTCCGCCGTGATCCAGTCATTGTGGTAGGCATTAGCGATCGTGACGAACTGCTTCGGTTGATTGGCAGCTTGGAACAGCCTTTGACCGAGTGCCATCGGAATCGTATGATCGGCTTCGCCGTGACTTTGCAGCAGCGGGCCGTGATAACGTTGAATGGCAGAGAGCGAATCGAGCTTCTTTCTGGAGACCAGCCAGGCGAGCTTGGGATAATGCACGGTGGCCACGTCACGTAACGACGGAAACGTACTTTGCAGAATGAGCCCGCGAGGGGCAGAATCAGCTGCTAGTTGGGTGACCATGGCTCCGCCGAGTGATTCGCCCATCAAGATCACAGCGTCGTCTTTGACTTGGGCCAGCTCGCACAATTTGGCCCGAGCCGCGGTGGCATCCTGCAGTGCGCCTTTCACGGAAGGTTTCCCATCGCTTTTGCCGTACCCACGGTAATCGAACGCGAATACTGAGAGACGTAGCCGTCGCTGCAAATAGCTAATCCACTCGACGCGGGTTGCGATGTTGCCTGCATTGCCGTGAGCAAGCAAGAGCACGCCACGCGGATTCTCGCTGGGACAATACCAACCATGTAGTTTCGTGCCATCTTCTGCGTGGAAGGAAACATTCTGAAAGTTCTGACCCTCCGGATCCCAATCGCCGACGGGATACTTCGATGGAAAGAAAAGCAAAAGTTCGTCAACGGCAATCATAGGCGAATTAACTTGAGGGTCCGCAGTTGGTGCCGGCTGAGCCTGGCAATGCGTGACATACGCGCAAAGCGTCGTCGCGTTGAGTAATACGATTCGAAACGTCGTGATAGCGATTCGGCGATTCATCGAAAGTGACCACACGTTGCACAAGTTCGTTACGGCAGCGATCTGATCACTTTATCAAGTTTTGCCGAACGGGGCGCGAGATGGGAGAAGTTCGCGACGCGTGATGGCTTGCTAGAACGGGCTATCGTCCAGAAAAGGATTATCCTCGCTAGGTGCGGCCTCATCCGTTGGTGGCGACTGGGAGGGGGCCTCATCCAGTCCAAACGGATCATCCGCGGGAAGTTCCACCGAACGCGGCGTCTCGGCAGGCATATTCAAAGGGGCGGATTGAACGGTAGATGCCTCCGCATCACGTTGTCGGCGAAGTTCAAGGTACGAACCAGTCATGATCCGATCTTCCTTCCCCTCCCCTGCCTCGATAATGATAGCCGACTCTGTAAGGACGTGAAGCTCTTTCACGTTGATGACATGACAGCGTGTCTGGCATAACCCACACCCGACACATTTGTCGGCCAGGACGAGCGGCGCGGCGAAGCCCGTTCCTTCGACCGGTTGGCCTTGATCGTCGAGTTCGACGCCAACTTGGGTGTATTCAATCGCGTTGTATCCAGCCGCCGTGCACTCTTGCACGCACAAGTCGCACGCTTCTTTTTCGGCAAAGGGGAGGCAGGTCTGCTGGTTGACGATTGCCAGTCCCATGCGGGCAACGCGTTTCTCTTCCAAGGGAATCGGACGAATTGCACCTGTCGGACATACTTGCCCACACGCATTGCAGCTCGATTCACAGCCGGCCCAGTTCGCATTGACTAGTGGCGTCCACAGTCCCTCGAAGCCTTGCTGAAAGCTTTCTGGCTGAAGCACGTTGTTGGGACAAGCTTTGAAGCATTCGCCGCAACGTATGCACATCTGCAGAAACTCTCTTTCCGGGACACTTCCCGGGGGACGAACCGGCAGCCAAGGAGGATCGTTGCCCGGAACGATCGGCAAGTCGGTGGGAAGCTGCGCACCCGTTGCCTTCGTTCCCAAGGCGATTGCGGCTCCGCCTACTGCGGCAGCAGCGGAACCAACCGCTAACGAAAGAAACCCGCGTCGGCCAATGGCTGTCTCGTGGGTCGGTGGATCGTTTTCGACTTTCAACTCGACAAGATTCCAGCGCTCGACAAACTTGATTGCGTGTGTCGGGCAAACGCCAGCGCAGGTTTGGCAAAGTGTGCAGTCCGTTTCGCGCGTGGTGAAGTCTGGCTTGATGGCGTCAAACGGGCAGACTTCGACACATTTATTGCAGTTGATGCAGCTGGCCTCGACTTTCCTTTCGGTGAGTCGAAACAGGTTGCCAAGCGAGAACATCGCCCCGCTGGGGCATACGTATTTGCACCAAAAACGGGGCCGCATGAAGCCGAGGCTTAATACGCCGAAGAAGAGCACAATCGAAAACAGATGTCCGAGATTGAAACCAGGGATCAAGTGCCAGCCGCGACCCAAGCCCGTTTGTAGCGGTTCGAACAGAAACAACATTCCGCGAGTGATCACCGGGATCGCTGAGAAGAAGCCGGAAATCAATACGCCGAACAAAGCCGCGATCAAGATGGTCGCCAACAGATAATATTTGATATGGACCCACCATCCATCGCCGGGGACCTGAAAGCGTTTCGTGCGTCCGGTTACCGCCCAGTCGAACAGGTCGATCGTTGTCCCCAACGGACACAAATAGCCACAAAAGCCGCGGGGAATCAGAACGCACACTAGCAAAATGGCAGCCATGCTCACCAATGACCAAACCCAGCTGCGGGACGCAATCGCTGTGGAGAGGCTGACCAGTGGATCGATCATGAGAAACGTCTCGGCCGGCAACCACTGTTTGGCCTGAAGGTTGTCAGCATAGTGAGCGGGCCAGGCGGTGGGATCGTTCTCATATAGCGCGAAGGATTGCCCTGCCCCGCCACCAAGGATCAGTGGTACCATCGCGGCAGTTGGTTCACCTAGCGGAGTTAGCTGCAGCGTGGTCAGATCTAAGGCTTCTTTACGCACTTCTACGATTTGAAACTCACCCAGAATTCGATCGGCATCCGTGACAAACGGTTGGGCATCTTGGCGACCGACGAAGAGTTTGTCGCCAAGTAGAGTAGAAGAAGATTGCGCTGCGGAAGACTGCCATGTAAATTGGTTTTTGTCCTGATCGAAGCCAACGAACCGCCACCCTTCGCTGATAGGCTGGGTGTTTTTCGGCCGAGCATCGTACGGCCAGCAGGTGTAGAAGAAGAGAACGCAGAAAGTGACGAGACAGATGCCCTGGACGACACGCCGGACTGGGGAAGCCAGCCAAGAAGGTCCTAAGAAACGAAGGAAACGCCGTAGCGGCCCCCGTTTCTTCTTCGTCCAGTCGGACTGCCAGGAGGTAGGAGCGAGTCCGCGATAGAGCTTGCCCAGTAGCGAGGGGGAACTGGGAGCGTCGGCTGAGCGACGGCGAATCATCGGTACGAACCAGTCCAATCGCAAGAAGGCGACCGGACGTTGGTCGAAAGCGGTGAAAAAGGCGATTAAAGCCGCCGCGGACAGTGTTCCCACGATCGTCCAGCAGAACGCCGGATGCTGCAGCGCCCAGCCTAGCCAGCTTGCTGATTGAAGGTCGTATGATTGCGTAAGAACTAGCACGAGGGCGATTGCCAATGCACCGAAAGCAGCGGCTAAGGCAATCGACTTCCAGCGGACAGCGTACTTATTCATGCCGGTTTCCCGCGTGGCGTGATGCTAAAGCGGAGTATGGGTGGGCGATCGATCAAGAGCCAGAAATTGCGACGACTATTTCGCCCCTTGGGCCAAGGCTTTGGCGGTCGCATTGACGATAGCTTGGGACGTAATCGTTGCCCCGCTGGTTCCGTCGATATTTCGATAACTTTGCTTGTCGATGATTTGCTGAGGCGTGTCGGTCAATGCGGCGTAGAACTGCTTCTCACGATGCTTGGTGACGTTGACCTGGGTGATCTTGGCACCGGCGACGGTGACCTCGACTTCCAGCGGCCCGTTATAGCCGGTTGCGGATTGCTTGTACTTGCCATCAGCGACCTTACTCACGTCTGCCTTATCGAACAAGCGAATCGCTTCGATCGCTTCCGCCGCGCGACCCTTGTATCGATTGAGATATTCGGCATTACGGGCTTGGTTCTTGTCGAGCACCTTTTGGTAGTACGCGATCGCTTCGTTCAAGCGGCCCGCAGAACGCAGGGCGTCCCCTGCGTGTAACCAGGCTTCGTTGAACAGATTGGTTCGCTCGAACGCCTTCGTGACCGAGAGGGCTTTGTCAACTTCTCCCATGTCGCCGTACAGCTTGATCGCGCTGATATGCAAACGATTGCCGGCGAGAGCTTTCATGGCCATCGACTTACTGCCTAATCGCCAATAACATTCGCACAAATGAATTCCTGATTCTGTGGTTGGCTGGGCATCGGCTTGTTGCAGCCAATAGGCGGCCCGAGGATAGTCTTGCAGCAATTGGAAGTACATTGCCCCCAGCTTTTCCTGGTCACGCTTGACCAGGTCGGCTTGACCTTTATGTAGATCGACACAGTGGTCTACCAGCTTAATCCCTGACTTCCAGCGAGAGACGTTCGGATTGACGCGGCCCCAGATGTATTGGCCGATGTTCTTCGATTCATCCCAGGCACCACCAGGATTCTTGGGCCAGGCCATGTCGAGCGTAGGTGGATGGTTCATGTCGGTTTGGGCCAACCAGTCAGGATCGCTCGCGCCGACGGTGTCGATCAATTGCTGCACCTCTTGCGGTGTACGGACCGGTCGATCGTTGGCATCTACGTTCGGACCGTCCTGAGGCGTATCTTTCGCGGTTAGAACGAAGCGCTTTCCTTTCAGCGTCACGGCATGCACGCGGGTGTAAGGAATGGTCTGCGTCACCTCGCTGCCAGCGATTTTAAATTTGAAATCAAACTCTTTGGTTCCCTTGCGGATCTCCAAGATCTCACCTTTGACTTCCGTCCCATTGAGGAATTCGACTAAATCTTCCGCTACGATTGCGGAAGTAGAGAATAATAGAAAGGTGAGAATCAAACCGAACAAGGTAAAGGACTTGGCGGGGAAAGGGAAAATCATGCGTTGCTTTTCGTTCGAAGGTGGGGGAAGAGATCAGGGAACGTGGCAGCAAGGTGAGCAAGCGGCATAGAATAGGCCCAACTCATCAGTCGGATTTTACCAAGCGATTGGCACGATTCAATTGGCATGGTTCCAGCACCCCCGCTCGCGGCTAGAAATGCCATGCAAAGAGTGTCAATTGCTGAGGCCCTTCCCTTTGCTTTAATCAGGAACGTCATGATTCAAAGAACAACGCGTCAACTAGCGGCTTGGTTTCTCATGTTGGTGCTAAGCGGAACAATATTGGCAGATGACGCCCGTTTGCCTGTTCACCAGGAAGTGATCTATGGGCACAAAGATGGCTTGGCGATGACGTTCGATGTGTTTCGGCCTGATGAAGAACCGAACGGGGCGGCGGTGGTCTTTATTGTCAGCGGTGGCTGGTTCTCGAAATGGTCGCCCCCCCTGCAAACGCGGGCACTGATGAGCCCTTTCCTGGCGAAGGGTTATACGGGGTTCGCCGTCCGTCATGGAAGTAGTCCCAAGTATTCGATCTCGGAGGCAGTATCCGATGTGCGACAGGCCATTCGAACGATTCGTCGCGATGCCGAGCAGTACGGCATCGATCCCAACCGAATCGGTGTCTACGGCATGAGTGCTGGCGGGCATCTGACCTTGATGCTGGCAACCACTGGCCAAGACGCCAATCCTACTGCGTCCGATCCATTAGAACGCGTCAGCAGCCGGATCACGGCGGGTGTGGCTTTCGTACCGCCGAGCGACATCACGTCGTACGTTTGGAGCACACCGGGGCTGGAGGACAAGTACCGCAGATTCCCCGGGCTCGATATTTCGAAGGAAGCTGCGAAAGCCGTTTCCCCCTTGTTCTTCGTGTCCGAGGATGACGCGCCGTGCCTGATGATGTCCGGTGGGAAAGATACCTTGGTCTTACCTGAGCAAGGGCGCTGGATTCATGAGAAGTTCGATGACGCCGGCGTCGAGAACAAGTTCATTGTTTATGAGAACTCCGGCCACGGCCTGGAGAAGAACCTTCCCCAGGCGGTCGGCGAAGCGATCAAGTGGTTTGACCAGTACTTGAAGTAGCGTTTAACTCAGCAGAGAAGTTACTTTTTGTTCTCTGCTTCTTTCTTTTTCCACTGGTTGGGATGAAGCGGCGGAGGTGCGCCTTCGGGGCGGACGAGTTGCGCCGTCGGACGCCTGCTGGCCTGGATGTCGGCTACATGTTGGTCGTACAGCATTTGAAGACGTTGGCAAACTTCTGGATGCGCTTCCGCCAAGTTGGTCGTCTCGGAGATGTCGGCGGCGATGTCGTATAGCTGAACCGGTTCATCGGATGGCGCGCGACCCTTGGGGGCTTCCCGGCCTGTCTTCCGTTCTTTCCAAGGATAGTACTTCCACTTTCCGGAACGTACGGTACCTGGGCCGTGCATCAGCACGTACGATTCGTGCGGACCCTTCGCGTTTTCGGTGAACATTACTTCGCTGATATCAAGTCCATCGATCCGGCGACCGGAGAGCTTCCCTCCACACAACTTGGCGAGCGTTGGCAGGATATCAATCGACGCGGTTACCTCACGATAAACGCTGCCGGCAGGAATTTTGCCTGGCCACCACATGAGCGTTGGCTCACGGATGCCTCCATCGTAGACACTTCCTTTTTGGGCCCGCAGGGGCAGCGAGGAACCGACGGCCGCTCCGTTATCACTGGTAAAAATGACTAGGGTGTTTTCGGCCAAGCCCTCCTGTTTCAGCGTTTTCAAGATTTCACCGACCGACCAATCAACCTCTTCGATGGCATCCCAGATTAATTTATCCGTTCGTCCCCGAAAGCGATCGCTGACATGGAGTGGCAGGTGGACCATCGTATGAGGTAGGTAGATGAAGAACGGCTTGTCCTTGCTGTCCTGAATGACGCGAATCGCTTCTTCGGTATAACGTTTGGTGATCGTGTTTTGATCGACCGGGTATTCGATGATTTCTTCGTCACGGAATAGAGGTACGCGATCCTTGCGGGTGTAGCCTTCCTCCAACTCCTGTTGCGTCACGCCTTCACGAAGCAGGATGTCGTCCGAACGCTTGTTGGCCGGGTCGATCCACATGTCGTTGCTGTAAGGAATACCGTAGTAGCTTTGAAACCCTTGATAGGTCGGAAGGCAGGGAGGTAGGTGCCCCAAGTGCCATTTACCGATGCACGCCGTGCGATAACCGGCGTCCCTCAACATTTCCGCCATCGTTTGCTCGTCTGGATGCAATCCGACATTGCTGTTCGGAAAGAGAACTGGAGGCATACTTAATCGTTGATAATGAGTCCCTGTCATCAGTGCCGTCCGTGATCCAGAACAGACCGCACAGCCCACATAGAAGTCGGTGAACTTCATCCCCTCTGCCGCCATCTGATTCAAATTCGGCGTCCGCGGCCCCTCCGCCCCGTTGAACTCAACATCGCCGTAACCCATATCATCGATGAAGATGAGTACGATGTTGGGTACACGATCTTGTTCTGCTGAATATGCGTGATCGATCGGGAATATTGAGGCCGAAAGAAGAGTCAGGACAAAGAAAAGTGTAGCGAATCTGTGTAATAAATAGCGGCTGGAGTTATCGCTGGTCAGATTGAACAAGCCATGCATAGTGTAAGCGGCTCCATGAGATTCTGTGTTCGGTGGGATGTGTGATAGGCATCCCCAGTATCTTCGGCAGCGAGAACAAGGTCAACGATTGTCCGCACGGGGCAACAATTCGAGGGTGCCTTTTATCGGCACTCATGATGTGGAGCGACGTGAGTGAAATTGTGATACGGGATAAAAAGGGAGTGCGATCCCGTAACCTCGCAAGGCGAAAAGGCTGACTGTATGACTACCCCTGATTCCAAACGGATTAAGTAGAAGAACACTGGGGGATAGGGTTCTGGAGAAGAATGCGTCCTTTTTTCTAATGAAAAAGTCGTGGTAGTCTGTCACGAAAAAGATCATTCTTAACGGGAGGACCTGGGATGAGTATCAATTTGATGGTCTTAGATCCTTTGCGGTGGCGAAATCATTTGACTCGAGGAAACTTGACTTCGCGATTCATGGGGGGTAATTTCCAATGAACGCTGGAATCTTTAAGAGTTGAAACGAGACGAACTGGCCTTCCAGCGGAAAATCCAAGTTTCATACGTTGAACTAGGGCATCTGTGACAGAACACTCGGAAGCATCTTTCGTTTCAACGGTTGATCATGTAACAACCAGCCTCGTAGCCCGGGCCAAGCGACTCGACAACGACGCTTGGCGTCGATTGGTTACTACTTACTCGCGACTCGTCTGTTTTTGGTGTCGCAAGAAGCTCCCGCAATCGGCTGATGTCGAAGGTGTTGCCCAGGATGTGTTTCTGGCCGCTGCCGTAGGAATCAACAATTTCGATGGCAATTCGAAGGCTTTTCGAAACTGGCTAAGAACAATCACATATCGCCAAGTTGCGAATCATTGGCGACGAGAGCAGGATGAGCCGCGGGCACGTGGCGGAAGTGCAGCGAAGGTGTTGCTGAATGAAATCCCTTCATCGGAAATAGACGAGGGTGATGATAAACCCAGCACCATTGAAATAGAACAGGAGAATTCTCTTCTGTATTCTGGGTTGATCGAAAACATCCGCCATCACTTTAGCGATCAAACCTGGACTGCATTCTGGCAAGTTGTAATTGACGGACGCGATCCAAGCCATGTGGCGGCAGATTTAGGGATTTCGCGGGGAGCCGTTTATACGGCCAAGAGTCGAGTTCTGAAGAAGCTTAGGGAAGACTTGAGCTTCGACGAGATATAAAGCCTAATTGCGATTATCGCGGAATCTGGATCGTGAGCCTACCCTGTCCTTCCGAACATGACTTGCGAGAATTTGCCGTCGGGGCGATCGACGACGATTCATTCGAAGCCATTGCTCTTCACATCGAGGACTGCGAAATATGCCAAGACCTGCTGGCCGGAATGGATTGCAAGGATCCGCTACTCCTCCATCTGAACGAACTTCGGTTGACTCAGTCTCTTGAGGACGTGGATGCTCTACGAATTCGAGACTGGGCAGAAAATACAATAATTCCTTTCGTGCCGACAACTAGTAAAGGAGAGAACGCGCCAACTGCCTCGATGACGCTCAACGAACTGCCGGAGTTTTTCGGGAACGAGTATCGAATCATCGAACGCGTGGGACGAGGAGGCATGGGGGTCGTCTACAAAGCAGAACACATCTACCTGAAACGCTTACGAGCGATCAAGGTGTTAGGTGACCAACGGCTTTATGACGAACAATTCGTACAACGATTCTTGCGAGAAATAGCGGCACTTGCTTCGATCGAACATCGAAATGTAGTCACAGCGATCGACGCTCGAGTCTCGCGGGATCATCTGTTTCTCGTCATGGAATTTCTGGAGGGGACGGACGCTGGTAAATTGAGCCGACGGTTCGGCATGTTAAGTGTCGCTGATGCCTGTGAAGTCGTACGTCAAGCGGCTTGTGGCCTGCATGCGATTCATGATGCCGGCTTTTTTCACCGGGATATAAAGCCATCGAATCTTTTTGTTCAGTCTAATGGAATTGTCAAAATACTCGACTTGGGACTGGCAAAGCTAACTTCTATTTCGACAGCAGAGGACGAACTCACCAATAGCGGACTTGTCGTTGGTACGCTTGACTACATGGCCCCAGAACAAGCCGGTTCCTCGATATCCTTAGACGTAACGGCGGATCTCTACTCGCTCGGCTGCACGCTATTTACGTTGTTGGCTGGACGGCCCCCCTTTTCCAGTAACGAATTTCCGACCGCGGCCGACAAAGTACTCGCTCATCGGCGGACTGCTCCACCACGATTGAAGGACCTACGCGAAGACGTGCCAGACGTCGTTGCTACGCTGGTCGACAAGTTGCTTGCGAAACGCCCGGAAGATCGCTTGTCATCCGCTAAGGAATTAGCAGAACATCTCACCGAATTCTGTAACGGGCATCAACTAGATCAACTGCAAGTGATGTCAGGCGTGCCAGATTCTGAGACGTATTCCAACGCGGTTCCATCCACGCTTCGGCAGAACTCGCCAGCAGGCATTTTCTCGCTACGCAAGAGAATACCAAGACGACTAATCGGAGTCGCTGTAACAATAGTATTCGTTATTGGTCTCATCGTACTGATTGCGAAAGTCTTGCAAAATCCTCCGGCCAGTAATATGGGGGTTAACACCCTATTGGATGCGCATCCACAGGGGGACCTTCCGGCAGATGATAGACATACCGTTGTAAGGGAATTGCTATTTCCTCAAGGCGACGCGTTCTCGACGTGGGAAGTGCTACCATCTAAGGATGCTATACGTGTGAACTGTGATTCCATTGCTCTTCTGGCTTTGGGAGATGATCCAGGTGCGTTTTCGAGCCTGGAAGCACATATCAAACAACCCGGCGATAATGGAGGCGTTGGGCTTTTCTTTAACTACCACACAGAATGGTTGGGCGCCCGGGAAAGGGTAGAATTCTACTGTATAGGAATTCGAGAAACCGACGACGGAATTCACAAACTCGAGTTCAATCGATGTCGATATTGGCGATACGATCCCTATTCGCAATCCTACACGCAAATCGCATGGGCGCCGGTTGTACCGCATGCTGATGGGAGTAATTCCCTTCGCATAGAGACAGGAATAGATCCATCACTGTACCTCGGCATTTATTGGAATAATGAGGAAATTGTGTGGAATGTCGATTTGGACAACAATACACTTGGCTTAGAAAATGTTGCAACAAGTGAGTGTGGTATCTATGCCACGAAGGCCTCGGCAACATTTTTCGACATAATGGTTAACGAAAATCGTCCCGTGTTGACAAAGTCTGACTTGCAAAAGCATTAGCAATAAGTGGATGACCGTAGATCAGACAGTCATTAGTAGTTAGCAGAATAAAACAGGGCTTGGAAATGACAAACAATGACTACGCCGCGTCGGTGTATGTGGATATCATACTGTCGATCTTGAAAGGCGACATTTCCCTTAGTGATGGTGCCGCCAAGTGCAAGCTATCCGTTGAGCAGATGAAGAGTTTGGGGCGAACGTTTCTCTCGGGTGGGTTGGATGCAGTTAAAGCTCAAACCGTCGACATGGCCGGGATCTATTTTGGTACGGTCGGAATTAACTATGCACACTGCTGCGATGGCGTTCTCACAATCGATGGAACCATCTCGACGCTACTTCCAAATGAAGAAGTCAGAGGGATTCATTACGCGGTTGAACCAGGAACGTCGCCGCCCCAAAGTGACAAGCCAACCTCGGCCACTTTCATACCCTGTTTAGCAGGAGACTTTCATTTTGAGGTCAGCCAGTCGTGTGTTAGTGGTGATAGCACACTGCTGCTGTGGGGTGAATTCGCAAAGTACGTGTCGACTCAATGCGCAATTACGAATTGCTCGACTACGACGTCTACATCTACCACTACTTCAACGACGACGTCGACGACAACGGAATCGCTTTCATCGGTCTTTGATTCGACCTCTTAATGCTCGTTCGGATCTCGTTGCTGAGTGCTACGACAGGTATGTTCGACTCGGTGGGTGCTGGCAACTGTGAGCACTTGACGTAACCACGGTACGCTGGCAGCTTGAGGAGTATTGTTTTGCTCCGGAGTCCTTCTTATGAAGCCTGACCTCACAATTGGATTGGCTCATTTTCGCGATTACGATGGCGTTTACTTCACGTTGCAGTCATTACGTCTTCAGAATCGTGACTTGCTTTCTCGAATTGAGTTTATTCTTGTCGACAATTCGCCTGACAGTGCCGAGGGAGCGGCGGTTAAAGAGTTTTTTGAACGGCACATAGCAATCGCGGGGACGACCTCGCAATATGTGCCAATGAGATCTCCGATTGGGACCTCGATTTCGCGTCAGAGGATCTTCGACGTTGCGACCTCCGACAACGTATTGGTTCTGGATTGTCATGTGCTGCTCCCTCCGGCGGCGATTCGTAAATTGTTGGAATGGTACGAGCAATACCCGACCTCGCGCGACATTTACAGTGGGCCGCTGGTTTACGACGACATGGAGAACTTTGTGACCCACTTTAATGACCAATGGCGGGCAGAGATGTGGGGAACGTGGGGCAGTGCCTGGCAGTGTATGTGCTCGGATCAAGGTCTTCGGTTTTCTACCCACAACGAGAATGGTTGCTTAGACTACCGGTCGGTCGAAATGGGATTCGATATTCTGACAGAATGTTCGACCTGCGGAGGTAAGTTTCCGGAGATGGAATATCCTGGCCATGAACGCCAATTGAAAAGTAAAGGCTATCGACAGCTCGCCGCTAACGACAATGACGAGCCGTTTGAAGTACCTGGAATGGGCCTGGGACTATTCAGTTGTCGAAAGGAGGCTTGGCCTGGTTTCAACGAGCATGCGCGGGGTTTCGGCGGCGAGGAACTTTACATCCACGAAAAAGTCCGCCGCCAGGGAGGAAAGGCAATATGTCTGCCGTGGTTACGTTGGGTTCATAGGTTTCATCGCGTCCATGGCGTTCCTTATCGAGTATCAGCTTGGAATAAGATTCGCAATTACGTGTTGGAATTTCAAGAGCTGGATCGCGACGTTCTTCCGGTCTATCAACATTTCGTTGAGCAAGGCTCCATGAGCCAAGAGGCATGGGATTATTTGTTAGAAGATCCTATTGCCCATACAGAAGCGCCGATTTTCCCCGCTATTCGATCTCGAACTTCCAATCGAGAGTTTGACGAAGCAATTCAGGCAGATTGCAAAACGCTGATGGACGCGAACTCAATGTTTTCCTCCCAGTGACAAGGAAAAGCAAAAGCGCAGCATCTCTCGTCGAAATCCGTTCTAGTCGCTGAAGCTCTCTAATAGGAAGGTACAAGCTCGCTATATTGTGACGTAATGATGACGTCATAACCCCAAGGTCGTACTTCTTCACTTTATTAGACGGATTCAGACAATCTGTAATCAGCCGGGAATATTTTGTGGTGAACGCCCCTTGCAACCAGAGCCTTCTCAATGGATGTCTCGCACGTATTCTTTCGGGCAGGGATAGATTTAAAGATTAACGATGAGCTTGCATCTACCAGGAGAGAAATGCGTACAGGAACCGCTGATAAGTTGCATCATGCCAACTTACGGGCGTCCTGACTACGTGAATGAAGCGATCGCAATGTTCCTCGCCCAGGACTATCCTCGCAAGGAATTAGTGATTCTCAACGACTGTCCTGGGCAACGATTTGCTTGCGATCAACCGGGCATTCATGTTTTCAATGCGGACGAGCGATATCCTACTCTGGGAGAAAAACGCAATGCGGCGATCGAATTGGCCCAGGGAGACATCATGGCAGTCTGGGATGACGACGATATTTATCTGCCATGGCGTCTTTCCTTCTCGCTTGCCGAGATGAAGCGACTAGCGACGGAATTCTACCGTCCCGCTGAATTCTGGGCCTATTGGGGATCAGGTCCGCTTCATAACAATCAGGCAATCCGCGAATGGGTGAGCCATGCCTTAGTGATGTTTACTAAATCACTATGGCGGCGCGTGGGTGGCTACCCTGCACAGCACCTCAATGAGGACGATGCATTTTTTCAGCGTGTTCACGAGGCATTACAGCAATCTTTCATCTCGTATCCACTACTCTCGGAAGATCGCTTCTTTGTCCTACGCGGCAAATCCAAGTACGAGCACATGTGCATGAGCGGTGGTGATAGTCCACTTGATCTGGCGCCAGGCAATTTTGAATTGGAGCCAAGTCCAATTGCTGACGCCACGCTACGCCAACACGTTGACCAACTTATTCAAACGCGTCAAAAGGAAGACAACTCGCTGATAGGTAATGATTCCCTACTTATTTCTGTCTGTGTCGCATTGAAAAACCGCTCTCGCCTTCGAGTGGATGATCAAACGATTGAATTATTTCCGAATAGCGTACGATCGCTTGCTCAGGCGGCCGAAGATCTGGTCGATCTCGGCAGCATCGAGTTGGTTGTCGCCGATTTTGAGTCCGACGATTGGCCACTCCAAGAGTGGCTTTGTAAAGCAGCCGGAAACTTAAGAGTCAATGTCGTTACGATGGCAGATCCGTTCTCTCGAGGTAAGGGAATTAATGCAGCCGTCGAAAATGCGACAAGCGATCGCATCGTTCTTTGTGATGCAGACATGATCGTCAGTTCGGAGGCAGTTCGGCGAGCCGTCGATCTTGTCAATTCTGGTAAAGCATGGTGTCCCATTTATGAAAGCCTTGATCGACACGGAAGGCATGACTGCTGGCAGGATCTTAGTCACGGAATGGTTGCGTTGCACCGCGATTGGTTCGCGGCCGCCGGTAGAGTGCCTGAGTTCCAGAGTTGGGGAGGTGAAGATGATCTATTCCATAATTCGCTTGCTGAACACGTTGGGATTGTTCGAGAAAGATCACCTTTTTTACGTCACCAATGGCATCCCGAATCATGTCGACATGAACACTATAAAAACCCCCGGCAGAGTGACTTCTGGAAACACATGACGGAGTTCAGATCTGATTCTTCGATGAAGAATGAGCCAATGCTTCGTTTTTACGCAGTTCACCCAGACTGGGAAGGGGAACTTCATTGCTTTCCAAGCGGACGAATGATGCGACCCGGAATCGACTCTGGTTCTTACGAGTTGACTTCGAAGCAGATAATTCTGAAGTGGGATAAATGGCCAGTGGAAACGCTGGACTGGGATGACGAAGCAGAGGTGTATATTGATTCGGTGAAGAATTTCCGACTTCGGCAATTCCCGTGACCCGATGACTCCGTGATGAGTATCGTTAGTGGTTACGCCCACCTAGGCATGACTATCTGAGGATGCATTGCTAAGCACAGAGGCAGCGAGCGACGTACTTGTTCGCGATGAAGGAAAGACTTGATGAAGACTGGTTGCTGATAGGAGAAAAGAGGTGGGCTGCCTGCATAGTCGAGAGATACGCCGTGCCGGAAGGGATTCTAGAAGACAGCAATCCCTCGGGATTACTCGAATCCGAGAACACACGCATCACTGCGTCAGAGTTCGCCACCAAAGGCTCTCCCGAAACTCTCCCGAATGTATTTTCTGGGGACGACTCTGATACAGAACCTCACACAGAAAGAGGATGTACGGGAATATTTCTCAAGGATTTGAGCTTATTCGCGAAACATGGTTTGCTTGCTATTGGTTCGTTAGAATCGAGTCGTCGATGCCTGATGCCGGTTAAGGGTGGTCGTGATGCGTTTATAGTGTCTTTCTCTTACCCCAACGGATGCCCCATGAAATCAACGCTTACTATTTCGCTTGTCTTTCTTCTCTTGCTCGGTATGCATCTGCCTTTAGTCATGGCTCAAGATGCGTCGGATCGCCCAAATCGGCCGCGAGGGTTTGGAGGGCCGATTCAACTGAATGAAGATGACGTGGCTGCTTTCGAGACGCCTCCTAAGAAGTTCAAAACCAAACGAGAGGACATCCCTCACGGTAAGCTCGAGATGGTTTCGTACGAGTCGAAGACGGTCGGAACAACTCGAAAGATGCAGGTGTACACACCGCCAGGGTTCTCGGCAGATCAGAAGTATCCAGTGTTGTACTTGCTGCATGGTATTGGTGGTGACGAAACCGAATGGCAGCGATTTGCGAATGTCGACGTGATGCTCGACAACTTGATCGCAGACAAGAAAGCGGTTCCCATGATCGTCGTCATGCCAAACGGACGGGCTCAGAAGAATGACCGAGCGGAAGGCAACGTATTTGCCAGCGCACCGGCCTTCGCCAATTTCGAACGCGATTTGCTGGACGACGTCATCCCAGCGATCGAAGCGAAGTACGCTGTTGCCGCTGATCGAGAGCATCGGGCGATTGCTGGGTTGTCGATGGGGGGAGGGCAAACGCTTAACTTCGGACTGTCTCACTTAGACACGTTTGCGTGGATCGGGGCATTTTCTTCGGCGCCGAATACGAAGCCGGCCATCGAGCTGATTCCCGACGTTGAGGCACTGCAGAATCAAGCGAAGTTGATTGTTCTAACCTGTGGGAATAAGGATGGTCTGATCAATATCTCGCAAGCCATGCACAAATTCCTCAAGGAGAACAACGTTGATCACACCTGGCACGTCGACGGCCATGGACATGATCCACAGCATTGGAGCAGCAGCCTTTACTGGTTTGCCCAGCATGTCTTTCAGCCGGTCGATGAAGGATCGACAAATTAACGAAGATATGCCGCGATAATTAGATCTTCACGCCGCCATGCCATTCTTGGCATGGCGTTCTCATTGGTGTGGGATTAGGCTTTCTATTTTGTCTTCTCGAGTTTGTGAGGTGATGGCGGTGACAAAGGTATTGGTTCTCTATCATTCCAACAGTGGGAACACGCGTCGAATGGCAGAATTGGTAGCCGACGGCGCAGAATTGGTCGATGGGACCGAAGTTCGCCTGCGAGATATCTCGGAAGCAGATCATACCGATCTGGAGTGGTGCGATGGGATCGCAGTCGGCTCGCCGACAAACTACGGCAGCGTCAGCTGGCAGATGAAGAAGTGGTGGGACGAGCAACCGATTGAGAACTGGGGCAAGCGCGATGGCAAGATTGCCTGTGTCTTCAGTTCAGCAGGCGCCTGGGGCGGTGGACAAGAGTGGACTTGCATGGCGTTGTTTTCGATCTTGATCAACTACGGCTTTCTGGTCTTCGGCTTGACTGACTATACCGGGATCAAATTCTCAGCCCATTACGGAGCGATTGTCGCCGGCGAGCCGCGTGAGGAGAAGGAACGAAAAGCTTGTCTTCGCTTAGGACAACGCTTGGCTGAATGGGCCTCGACGATGATTGAAGGTCGCAGCGAGAATCACCCGCTGAAGCAAACCTATGATCGGTTCGGCGATCTCGGCAAATAGCGGTTTCCGGGCTCTGCAAGATCATCGATCGGAATTGTTTTCGATTAGAGCTTGAGAATCGTGGCTGCGCTCACCAGGGTTGTATGCTCATGAAAACAACAGCAGATGAACAACGATCGACCTCCGTTTAATCATTACAACCGCCATCTCTTGTCCAGGCGTTACAGAGATGCTGTCTGCTACTTACATTTCGGCGGATCTTTTATGAGGAGACCCGCAATTGCAGACAATCTCGTAGGAACTCGCCACCTTTGGCAAGTGGCTCTCCTATATTTCAGCACCTTTCAAAACGAATTGGAACACACGATTAATGTAGTTTCCGGGGTAGGTTCGTGGAGATTTCAGCCAATACAATCAACGAGGCGTGGCTCATCGCATGCGCTGCACTCGTTATTCTGATGCAGGCAGGCTTTTGCTGCCTGGAGGCTGGTTTAGCGCGCTCTAAGAACAGCACGAATGTCGCCGCGAAGAACGTCGCAGACTTTGGGCTCTCAGCGGTGATCTTTTGGTTGTTTGGATTTTCGCTGATCTTCGGAACATCGCATTACGGTCTATTCGGCTTCGATAGTATTCCCTTTGCCGGCGATGGTAGTGATAGCTACTCGTTGGCTTTTTTTCTGTTTGAACTGACCTTTTGTGGTACCGCCACGACGATCATCGGCGGAGCGGTCTCAGAACGGTTACGATTCACTGGCTATCTAGTAGTCGCGGCGGTGATGTCCTCATTGTTCTACCCCCTCTATGCTCACTGGGTGTGGAGCCAAGGTGGATGGCTACGAAACATTGGCTTTGTTGATTTCGCGGGCGCTAGCGTTGTTCATGGTGTGGGTGCGTGGGTCGGACTGGCATGCTGCTTATTGATTGGCCCGCGGTTGAATCGCTTCCACAAGGAGAAGCCCGTCCATTACCACGGACACAACTTGCCGATTGCTTCGGTCGGGATGTTTCTGCTTATTTTTGGGTGGATCGGCTTTAACGCGGGAAGTGCTTTTCAGCTAGACGATCGAATGCCACGCATCGTGACGACAACCATCATGGCAGGGATTGGCGGAGCTACGGTCGCCATCCTTTGTACTAGGCTGTGCCGTCGTAAGAAGGAACTCGAGACGTTTATCAATGGCTTTTTGGCTGGACTCGTTGCAATCACCGCTTGTTGCAATGTGGTATCGCTATCTTCCGCGATGATCATCGGAGCTGTGGCTAGTGTTATCGCCATGATCGGTGTGAAAGCGATGGAATTCTTTGAAGTGGATGATCCAGTCAGTGTGGTGCCCGTGCATGGATTGGCGGGTGTCTGGGGTACGCTTTGCGTGGCCATATTCGGTGATCTTACCCTACTGGGAACTGGACTGACTCGTTGGGAACAACTGGAGTCGCAGTTCCTGGGTGCGGTCATTTGTTTCGGTTGGGCGTTTGTCGGTGGCTATGTCGTGCTGACGTTTGTCAATTTCGTATATCACCTACGAGTTGACGCAGAGTCAGAAACGATCGGGCTGAACGTTGCCGAACATGGCGATCCTTCCGAGTTGTACGAACTGTTGCAATTGATGGAATCGCATCACGAAACGGGCGAGTTCAATGCCGAGTTTGACTTGTGTTCGCATACAGATGTGGGGCAAGTGGCGATCGCTTACAACAATTTGGTGACGTCACTTAATCGCAAGCAGCATCAGCTCGAGTCGGCTATTGAGGAATTGTACGAGACAAAGCGAGTCGTCGTCGAATCAAATCGTCAGATCGAAGCGCTGAAGCATATCCTTGACCAACATACGCTCTACTCGATCACCGATAAGAAGGGCAAAATTATCGAGGTGAATGAGGGCTTCTGTCGCATTTCTGGCTACACAGAAGACGAATTGATTGGAAGGGATCACCGCATCCTAAACTCAGGGCATCACCCCAAATCGTTTTGGGTGAATATGTGGAAAACAATCGCCCGGGGAGAAACGTGGCGTGACGAAGTGTGCAATCGCGCCAAGGATGGATCGCTTTACTGGGTCGATTCAACCAACGTTCCCTTCTTTGATGCCGATGGCAATATCGAGAAGTATGTCTCACTTCGATTTGATATTACTAGCCGAAAGGAAGCCGAAACAGCCTCGGAGGCGGCACGGCGCGAATTGGAAATGCTGCTGGATGCGGCGACCAATTTTGCTGTGATCGCGACCGACAAACAGGGGATAATCACCACCTTTAATACCGGTGCCGAACGGATGTTAGGCTACGCGGCGGAGGAGCTTGTGGGCAAGGAAACCCCAATGATCCTGCATATCGAATCGGAGATTAATGCCCGTCGCGCGGAGTTGGTCGAGAAGTATGACGAGCAGATCGAAGGGTTAGACATCTTCGTGAAAGACGCCTCACTCGGTGGTTACGAGGATCACGAGTGGACGTACAACTGCAAGGATGGATCGACCGTGACTGTCCAACTGGTGATCACACCGAAGCGAGATCCGCAAGGGAACATCGTTGGCTACATGGGTGTTGCGCAAGACATTACGGCTCGAAAGGCTGCGGAACACGAAAACTTGCGCCTGACCGAACGGCTTGATCTTGCCTTGCGTGCTTCTGGTACAGGTTTGTGGGACTGGGATGTCCAGACGGGTAACGTCGTCTTCAACGACCTTTGGTATCAGATGCTTGGTTACGAACCAGGCGAGATGCCGATGACAATTGAGACTTGGTTGCGTTTATGTCACCCCGATGACCTTAATCTGTCGCAAGAGGCGCTTCGTCGCCATTTCAAAGGTGAGACGAACGTCTACTGTTGTCAGGTGCGTGCCCGACGCAAGGACGGATCCTGGCAATGGATTCGTGATATCGGCGAGGTGGTGGCACGTGATGAACAGGGCCGGCCAAAGCGAATGGTCGGCGTTCACATCGATGTGCAAGAACTGCACGAAGCAATCGAGACTGCTAATTCAGCGAATGCTGCCAAGAGCGAATTTCTGGCGAACATGTCGCACGAAATTCGCACACCGATGACGGCAATTCTCGGTTACTCGGAACTTTTGCTGGGCGAACTTGCTCGCGAAGATCAAACGGACGAGCAGTTCAACGCCTTGGAAACGATCCATCGCAACGGAGAACATTTGCTGGCGATCGTGAACGATATTCTGGATATGTCGAAGATCGATGCCGGCAAACTGAAGTTGGAAATCATCCCCACGCGCCCTGCAAGTATTGTGGAAGAGGTGGTTTCATTGATGAATGTCCGCGCGGTTGGCAAGGGAATCGCATTAAGGGTTCGTTACAACAGTGCATTTCCTGAAACGATTCAATCTGATCCAATTCGTTTACGACAGGTGTTGCTAAACGTCGTCGGAAACGCGATCAAGTTCACCGAAATCGGAGAGGTGACAATTGGCTTGGAATTCGACAAAGAGCGAAAACGAATGTTATTCCGTGTCACAGATACGGGAATTGGAATGACGCCGGACCAACTACAGCGGATTACTAATTTCGAAGCGTTCAGTCAGGCCGACTCTTCGACAACGCGGGAGTTTGGCGGAACGGGATTGGGACTACGAATCTCGAATTGCCTGTCACAATTACTCGGTGGCGGTATTGAAATCGAGTCTGAAAAAGGCATGGGAAGTACATTCACTGTCTCGGTTGCAACGGGCAACATCACGCGCGTCAGGATGATTAAGCCGAAACGCGAAACCCTACCCGAGGCCACGCCCGAAATAAGCGAAGAATCCGAGACTCCCAGGATCACCAGGGTGGAAACAGGGCAGAAGCTTTCTGGCATCCAGATCTTATTGGCTGAAGATGGGATCGATAACCAACGCTTGATCTCGTTCGTTTTGCGTAAGGCTGGCGCAGACGTGAAGGTGGTCGAAAACGGGCAGTTGGCGTACGACGAGATCAAACGCGTTGGAGCGGAAGGAAGTTCATTTGATGTCTTCCTCACCGATATGCAGATGCCGGTTCTCGACGGATATTCGACTGTCCGATTGCTACGCTCGGAAGGATATCAAGGCAAGATTATCGCATTGACTGCTCACGCAATGGCTAGTGATCGCGAAAAATGCATCGAGGCAGGATGTGATGGGTTTGCGACTAAGCCAATTGACCGAGCAGAATTGATCAGCTCGATACAGAAAATGATCTGCGACACTGACAGTGAAGCGGCATCTCAGCATACAACTCCAACCGAAGTAAGTTAGGGCCCCGCAAGACACTAGTTCTTGTGTGGCCACTTCCGGTAAGCGTCAGCCACGTCTTCGCCCCAGTTCCCGTACCAGGCATAGCCGTTGCGGCGTTCGGCGTCGATCTCCATGACATCGTACTTTTTCACTCCGTCGCGTCCACAGAAGATAGGTCGATTCGTCTCGATCTCGTAAAAGCGAGCCCACAACGGACTTGCCATAGGGTCGGCAGTCAAACGACGCTCGCCGTCTGCTTTCTGGTAATGAAAGCCGGTGATTTTCGACGTCTCGTACCAGGCAACACCCGCTTCAACCGCGGCGATCACTTCAGGCGATGGATCTTCGAGACGCATCAGGAAGGTCAGAATTCCTTCACTTTCGCCTCCGCTAAGCGAGACTAACTCGAAAGTACGTGCCTTCGCTGGAGCGAGGGTCACTTCGTCATGTTGAGCACACCAAACAGTGCGTTTCCCATCGACGACAACCTGACACTTGATGATGCAATCGATTCCGCGCGCGACTGCCTCGCTTGCTTGGCGTCTGCGGGACTCATCAAGCCAGGCAAAGTCGTTTTCGGTTGCCGCATCTTTCAGGAGTATCATCAAGCGGATCATGCTCCAATCGTTGAAGGTAACGTAACGGTTGTATTTGTTGTTCAACGGGTAGTATTGAGGCCACCCACCGTTGGCGTACTGGGCGGCCAGAATGTGATCGAAGCCGGCAAGGAATGCATCTCGATAACGCGGGTCCTGGGTAATTCGATAGGCTTTGGCCAACAGGCGTAGTTCTCCCACGGTGGCGCCGTTGTCGAATGTTCCATTAGGCCGCGTTTCTGCGGCAGGAACTGGCTTGGTGGTATCGACGTTTTTCGGCCAATCGCCATGCTTGGTCTGCCAGGCAAGGACATGATTGAGGGTCTGTTTCCCTTCTTCGCTGGTGAACCAATCCGACGGTCTACGCACAAGGCGTTCAGCAGGCGTGGCAGCTAATAGTGACGCCGAACTGGCAAGCAATAGAACGAATGGGAGCAATGCTCGGATAGCCATGGAGGGTTCCGGATCGAAGGACGGAGCGAGTAAATGTGAGAGGCGTGTATTCGGTAGGAAGTCTCACGATACCATCCGGCTTGGCCGCCTGCAAAATACTGGAACTTGCTCTAGCGTGGCCCAATATGTCTCGGCCAGGGTATCAATGATTACGCGATTTCGATCATTGATATGTGAATAGAGTGACGTCCGTTCGGTAAGGAGTGTGACTGCGTAAAAGGTGCAGCGTATCGCATGAGAATACGTCGAGTTCTGGTCGCGGAAACGGCTTCTGTAGGCGTGCTTGTGGATGAATGGAAACATGTCAAACGACGTCACGTTGAATTAGCTAAACAAGCACCTGCGAGATAGCAATAACCCCGTCGGAAGAAGGGAAATTCTTTTGCTTTGATGCATTGTGAGACCTATTTTTGGGTGAGCGTATTACGGCTTTATAAGTTGATGACAGAATGCGCTGTCATGGTCCTAAATAGGTCTTAGAAAATGTCGACCGCAACCGATGTCGCGAGCCAACGGCGGAACTTTCTGCCTGTTCCGCTGCATACATTGTGCTTAACAGGCACACTGCCGGTTGACATCTATCTCGGTCAAGAAAAAGAGTCGGCACCGGTTCTCTTTCGACGTCGCCATATCGATATCGCCGGCGACGAGCTTTCGACCTTGTTGGAAAGCGGGATCGAAACCGTTTACGTCCCACGCGAGCAGGCGGAAGACTATCAGAATCACCTGCAAAACAATGTGGTCAGCATCATCGCAAATCATGATCTGCCGCTGACCGATCGACTGCAATTTCTGGGGGATACCGGACGCAGCATGCTGCGAGAGGTATTTCAGGGTGGCCAGCTCGACGAAACGATCAAGCAAGTCGGTGAACTCAGCACCTACATGTCGACGATCATTTCCGAAAACGAAGTAGTTGTTTCCGAACTGTTCGATGTTTTGCGACACGACTATCACACCTACACACACGTTTACAACGTGGCTAGTTACTCGCTTCTGCTCGCCAAAGGGCTTGGTGTTTCCGATGAAAAGGAGCTTCGCGACATCTCGATGGGCGGCTTACTGCACGACCTTGGTAAGCTTCGCATACCGCTACGCATTCTGAACAAGAAGGAACGTCTCACCGATACCGAATGGGCGATCATCCAGCGACATCCGACCGACGGCTTCATTGATTTAGCTGTGCGTGACGACATGACGGAGGCACAATTGATGATGGTCTATCAGCATCACGAGAAGCTGGACGGTTCGGGCTACCCAGTCGGAATAGGCGGCAACGAGTTGCACTTTTACGCGAAGGTCTGTGCCGTGGTCGATATCTTTGAGGCACTGACAAGCAATCGTCCGTATCGAAATCCAGCGACGAAGAACGAAGCGATGGAGATATTAGAAGGACTCACCCCGAACAAGCTCGATCAGGAGATGGTTCAATGCTGGAAAGCACTTACGATTCAGTAGATGTGGGTGTCTGTGACGATGCCGCTTTCCAGAAGGCATTGAGCGTTCTTCCCTTCGATATTCAGGTACCACGCGCGCTGCTCGAAGGTTACCAGGGATCGGGCCCAACCAAGACCACCATGTCCGAGCAGCGTCGTTACGTGCGTTTTCTACATCTGACGCGCGGCATCCTACGCTACTCGCAAACGTTTCCATCCATCGGGCGATCCAGTGGGCTGCATTCGGTCCTGATCACGAACGTATCGAAGTGCGGCGTTGGCCTTTTGAATGGCGAGCAACTGTTCCCTAGCGAACGGATGAATCTGTGGATGCTCGGAAGAGGCGTGTTTCCAGTCACGATCGCCCGTTGTCGAAAGATCAACGAGCGATGTTATGAAATCGGAGCGATCATCGATTCATAGCACGATGATCGCTACGTTAAGCTGCTATTACTCAGCCGTGGTGCTTACCGAAAAAGTATCGAACGTCACGTTGGCATCGATCGCTCGCACGCCAATTTGACCACTAGGATAGGTCGCGTCTTCCGCCGAAAGCTGCGGCTGCTTTGCTCCGTCGAGGTAAACTTCCAGAAGTTCTCCTTGGGCCACGACACGAAGATCGTACCAGCGACCCTTGGTGACTGACACTTCTTTGCTGGCGAGGACTGTGAGCTTGTTGCCGTCACATTTGGCTAGAATCAGTTCGCCGGTCGAACTCAGTTGCGCACTGTAGCCACGGAAGTTATATCGACCAATGCCAGCATCGGTCACGCGGACGATTGTCCCTGCCGTTCCTTCTTCACGATCAAAGCGAATACGTGTCTCGACCGTCAAGTCGCGGTACTCTAGCCCACGGAGGATAAGCTTATCACCATAGCGACGATCGGCACTGGCCTTCACGCTAAGTTGATTATCACGAAGCCGGAGAGTGTTTCCATTGTAGAAGTGTAAAAGTTCCCAACGATCGAGCGTATCGAAGGCATTGGTCAACTTCCCGCCCGCCTGCAGTGGTGGTTCACCAGCTGGGACAGGGACTGGTGTGTTCCATGATGTTGGCTTGCCTGCTACAGGCAAACCATTGTCATTCCAGCTAACTTGTTTCATGCTAATGCAGCGATTCCACGAGCCCTTCGGATCGATCGAACTGTGAAAGACAAGCCAATCCTCGCTTCCATCGGGCGACGTGATCAAGCAACCGTGCCCTGGACCGTAAACGTCCGCCGTTCTTGAAAACCACGGCTTCTCTTGCTTTACCCAGCCCGAAGCATCCAGTGGATCGTCCCCTTCCAGCGTCATCAAACCAAAGCAGTAGTCCGGCGTCCACGATCCACTTGCAGCATACAAAACCAGTGTTTTGCCGTTGCGGTGAATGACCTGAGCACCTTCGTTCAGACCATCAGGACGGCCGGAAGTTTCCCAGGGGTACATCTTGGTCGAAATATCGACGGCGGGGCCGACCAGCTTGGTGGGAGATTCCATTTCCGAGATAAATAGGTGCTGCGTCGAATCAGGCGTCGTTCCTTCCGGCCAGCCTGACCAGATGCAGTAGCGTTTACCATTAGGAAATTTCGATACGGTGGCATCGATTGCCCAAGCTGGTGTCTCGAGTTCGGCGGCGATCTTGTACTTACCCAGTGGGTCATCCGTTTCGGCGACCAGAACAACGACGCGATGCTTCGCGTTGTCGCCGTCGTCGGCACAGGTGTAGATCCACCACTTCCCGTCGAGGTAATGAATTTCCGGCGCCCAGAACTGGTCGCGATAAGGTCCTTCGTCAGGAGCTTCGAATACGACACGATGGATGCCACGATCGGTCAAACTTTCACTGCGATAAACAGCGAGCGCGCGGTCAGAACGTAGGCTGGCAGCTTGATAGTAGGCACCATCGGGACCAACCATCAGGTACGGATCCTGGCCGGCGTAAACGGGATTTACAAAAGTGCGCTCATGCTCTTCTGCCTGAACCGTGGCAGGTATGGCTAAGGAAGCCAGCATCAAAAAGGCCAACGCGGCCGATTGAACAGTGCATATTGAAATAGCGGAGAATCGCGAGTACATCGAAACGAACATCCTGGTGGGGGCGTGATGATCTAGGCCAACGAATTAGTCTGTATGAGAACGGCATTCGATGGCGATTACCTCACCAAGAATAGTTGAAACAGCCATCGTTTGGCTACCGCTTGACGACGGCCAAACGCAGGACTTAAGCGGTTTCCGTTGGGAAAGCTTGGTCAGCAATAAGCATCTCAGGCGAATTGAGATTGCCAATGTTTGAGGGCCGGTGCTCAACCTATTGCTCTTTGATCGAAGGAGGGATTCCGAGCAGGCTGGTAAACTCCAAGAGTAATCGCTGCGGAGCACTCATTTCGGCTCGCTGTTTCAAAACCGAGCGTGCCAGTGCCGGCTTATTAGTAAGTAGCCCCTTCACGCCACGGCTGATCATCGTCGACATCGTGGGGGCATCATCGACTGTCCAGACGTAAACGTCTTTGCCGTTGTCTTCGGCACTTTGAATCATCACGGCATCGGCGAAGCTGGCATTCACGGCCAGGAAGTCGGCTTCCAGTTTTTTCATATTGCCCGTTGCTACGGACATGAGCAGCCCTACCTTCCAGTCGGGGCGAATCGCTTTCATCTTGGCGACCCCTTCCCGTTTGAGTGACATGGCCATGACCTGCGAGGCCATGTCTTGCTGGTCGACGATATCAGCCACGCGTTGTTCCAATTTTTGATCGTGACCGTAATACTTCAGCTCGATATTGACTTTGATTTTCCCTTTGCACTCTTCGAGCACTTCGGCCAAAGTGGGTACGCGTTGGTCACTGAACTCTGGGCCATACCAACTACCGATGTCGATGTCGGCAAGATCCTCCATTGTGGCATCCCAAACCTTCAACGGATTCTTTGCCAATCGCATGAAGTCGCTATCGTGATAAACGATGACCTCACCATCGGCCGTTTCTTGCACGTCGAGTTCAATCCAGTCGGCACCTTCTTCAATCGCCTGACGGAACGCTGCCATCGTGTTCTCGGGAGCAACACTTGAAGCCCCGCGATGCGCCATGATCTGAACGTCGTCCTCCAGGCGAACGCTTTCGAGGCTACCAATTCCGATAAAGATAGCGATCAGCACACCAACGATCGCTGCACTAGCCAGCCGAAGACGCGTGATTCGTAATGCCGAGTCATCACCAGGGGGATGCGAGAAGACCTCCGCAAGATTCCGCTGGTCCCCTGCCCCGAGCTTTTGATAGCAAGTAAACAGCATCGCGGCGAATGTCGTTGTGCCGAACAGGTTACACGCGAGATTGATCAACGAAAGGCATAACAGCCCGACCCCAATCGAAACAACGAGCCACTGGAGTGACGAGGTCGAGTCGGGTACCAGGTAGTGCCAGATCCAGCCGAGAAGCGTCGACGCGAAGGTCGACACGGCCAGGACTGCCACGCTCCATAGGACTAACGCTGCGAGCAGAGGCTTACGGAAACCGTGGGCCCGAATTCGACTTTGCTTGAGCGCTTCGACCGGGCTGACGTTTTCAAAAAGGACCAACGGAAGTGCAAACAGAAAACTGGCGACAAGCCACAATAACAGACCTGCTAGACCGACCGCTAAGACGATTCCAATTCCTACGGCGATGCGAAAAACAGGTGGGTTCTCTTTCAAGTAATAGTTGATGTCATATTCGCCTAGCAGTGAAAAGTAAACTGCCCCGGCGATTGCCAGGAAGGGAACGATCGCCAGCACAATGATGATGATTAGTCGCAGCGTAAGACGTAGTATCGACACGCCGTGACTAGCCGCGAATTGGAGAGCTCCGATCGGTGTCAGCTTGGTGCCAGCTTCCTTGGCAGCGATCACGCCTAATAGCGAGCTTTGCTCGATGACTACGATTGCCAGCCACAAGGTTCCCACCACCAGCAGGCAAAGCCATCCGGCTGGGCCTAGGAAAAAGAGAACGATGTCGGTATCAGAGAGAACATCGTTCCCAAAGAACGCCAACATAAGTCGGAATAGACTACCCAAGAGCGGCGTCAGCAAAATGAACGCGAGCAGTTTGTAAAGCAGATCGGTCGCGACAAGCGTTCGCCAACTCGCAGCAAGACTGCGAACGACCTCGGAAGACAATTGGCTCATGGCAGATTTCGTTAACGTGGCGTTGAACAATGGAGCATGGGCACATGATAGCCAATTTGCCCGGGGATGCGAAAACTACTTCTTTGCGCGATCGGCTAAGTGAGTTTGTAACTTCTCGTCGAGACGTTTGATTTCGGCTTGAATCTGCGGATCAGGATTTCGAATCAAATTGTTGGATTCGCCCGGATCGTTCTTTAGATCGTAAAACTCATCGCGATCTTTATTGTGTGAATCACGAATTAACTTGTAGTTTGGCGTGCGATAACTACGCATCGAGGCGACCGCATAGTGGATCATGTCGTATTCAGAATAGACATCGTCGTTCCACGTTTCGGGAGTCAGTCCTGTGAGGAGGGGCACGAGGCTTCTTCCTGCCAGCTTTTCCTTTGGCGTGTAGCCGACGATTTGCGATAACGTCGGAAAGAGATCCAAACTTGTTGCCGACCTTGTAATGACGGAACCAGGGGCGACTTTCTCTGGCCAACGAATCACCATTGGCACGCGAAGCGAGTTGTCGTAAAGGTTTGGGCGATACTTGTCCGAGATTACTCGTGTGCCGTTATGCCATTCTCCTGGTGGACGCTTGATGGTGGCCCAAATTCCATTTCCTTTGTGCCAGATTCCGTTATGCCCCATATTGAAGCCATGGTCCGACGTGACGATGACAATCGTTTCATCTGCCAAGTGAGTCTCGTCGAGTGTATCGAGCAATCGGCCTAAATTGCGGTCGACACCCGATGTGCTGGCTAAGTACTCGCGCATCATCTTTTTGACATTCTTGACGTTCAGCCCGGGGAATGCGGGAATGGTTGGATCCATCTTGGCATACGGCTGCCAGTCTTCCTCCGCGACGGGTAACCACCTGCCATGCGGAGCTCTGGTGGCCAGGCACAGGAAGAACGGCTGGTTCTGATTCTGCCTGATGAAATCGACTGCTCGATCAGTCAGGATGTCGGTGGTGAGTCCTTCGAACTCACGGATCTGTCCGTCTTCCTCCAGCGTTGGATTGTCAGGCGTGGTGCCACCACCGGTCAGCCCCATAAAGTAATCAAAGCCGTGCTTGGTCGGATGGAAATGCTCGTTTCCCTCGGCTGTCCAATCCCCGAGATGCCACTTGCCCACCAGACCGGTGTGATACCCGGCCGACTTCATCATCTCGGCCAGGGTGGTCGTAGCATTGGGATCAAGTGCGACGGGTGACTTAGGATCGTACAGCTTGTGTCCAGGTTGTGGGATGAAATCCGGAATGCCGAGCTCACTCGCGTAACGGCCAGTCCACAGCGAAGCGCGTGCGGGACTGCAAACCGGAGTCGTGCAAAAGAAGTTCGTAAAACGCGCACCTTCGGTGGCTAGGCGGTCGAAGTTGGGCGTGAAGGGAACCGGCACGTCGGGGAACTCGCCTGCTTTAACGGCAGTAGCAAAAGCCCAAGGTGCTTGATCGTCGGTCAGCACCAGAAGCACATTCGGTTTGTCTGCAGCCAGTGTCGAACCGACGGCGGCAATCAAGAGGCAAAAGGTTGTAAAAAGCGTGGTAAGTCGAGGCATGGGCAAAACGGCGTAGTAATTGAGGATGAGACGGGCGGGCGGTACCGTCGCCTCGACGGAAAACTGAGGAGAGGGGCGCTTCCATTATCAACGTAAGTTGCTCAACCAGCAACAACTTAAGTCCAGCATGGCGGATTCCACCATAATAAAACCAGAAGCGACTCGATACCTGAATCGGTCCTTCCAATCGATAATTATTAGGTAACCCCCATTATCGGAAGGTAGTCATCATGTTCGATTGGTTCGCAACCAAGAAGGAGCAGAAGCAAGGTCTTCCGGGCGATGAATTGATAACGGAAGTCCAAAACTGCTCGACGTACGCAATTACTATTCATGCCCCGACGCGTGACGTCTGGCCGTGGCTCGTCCAAATGGGATGCAACCGCGGCGGCTATTACAGCTACGATTGGCTGGACAACGGTGATTGTCACAGTGCCAATCAGATTGTCGAAGAATATCAGTCGACCCAAGTCGGTGATATCATCCCTTCGCGACCAGGAAGTCATTACGGCTTCGAAGTATTGCAGATGGATCGTCCCCACGTCTTTCTGCTAGGTGCCTATTTAAAGGCAGGTCAGATCGCGAACCTGCCGTGGGACGATCCACCGCCACCTGCCTACCTTCGCTCGACCTGGGTGTTTGTATTACGAGAAACCAATGAAGGAACGCGACTGATCGTTCGCACACGTGGTGTGGTTCATCCGTGGTGGTTCCGTATTCTCACCAACATGTTCTTCGGACCGGCTCACATTGTCATGCAGCGGAAGCAATTGTTGAACTTGCGGGATCGTGTGGAACGACATCATGTTGCCCACACACCACCACTAATGAAGATGACTTAACAAAAAACGCTCCGGCGACGAGGCGCGGCGTCGCTGGAGCGTGTCAACGATAGAACGGCTTGGCCTGCGGCTTACTCGCTCGCTTCCGTATTGGCCGGTTCGTCTTGGAATAACTGTGCCGCAAATTTCCGCAGATAGTTTCGCCAATTGATCCAGGTATGACCGCCGTCAGTTTCTTCGTAAACAACGTCGAAGTCATGCTTCTTTAACAGATCCACCGAGGCCCGCGAGACGTCGACCAGGAAGTCATCTTTACCGGTCGAGAACCAAAACAGCTTCAAGCCATCCTTAAGATCTGGATTCTTCAGCACTTCGATGTGTTGTTCTTCCCAGGTCGGGCCATTGTTCTGCTGGTCGGCGCTACGTTGGCGCAGGCCAAAGATGCCTGAGCTATAAACGCCAACATAGGCGTAGTCATCCAGGTCGTTCAGCGCGATGTCCAATGTCTGAGCGCCCCCCATCGAAAGCCCAGCGATTGCGTGATTCGCGCGACCTTCTTTCACTCGAAACGTTTTTTCAATGGTCGGCACAATGTCGTCGGCGAACTCTTTGACGAAGTCCTGCATCTGCAGGCCGCGTTGTTGGCGATCCATCCGACCAACATGACCATCGGGCATCACCACAATCATCGGCTTCGCTTCACCGGCTGCGATCATGTTGTCGATGATTAAATTCGCCCGCCCCACGGTCGACCAAGAGTCATCACTATCGGACGCCCCATGCAGCAAATAGAAGACGGGGTATGACTCGTTTCCTTTCTCGTATCCCGGTGGTGTGTAGACGTGCATCCGGCGAAATCGGTCGAGCGTCTTCGAGTGATAGGTCACTTCCGCTACTTGGCCATGCGGCACATCGCGAAGCTCCATGAATTCCAAACCTGGGGCATAGGCCAGGCTGAAGACGGTGGTGTTCGATTCACTCGTCTCGCGATTGGCCGGGTCAGCAACGGTAACGCCATCGATGTTGAACCGATAGCGGATCGGTCCTGGCGTTTTCACCGGTCCGATCTCGACTTCCCAGATCCCTTCTTCATTCTTGGTCAGGGCACCGTTCTCGCTAAGGTTCCCCAGGTCAGAACTGACCAGGCGAACCGATTTCGCTTCAGGTGCCAGGATGCGAAATGCGATCTTGCCGTCTTCCAGCACTTCCGGAGAGACAACCCGTGGAGAACGCTGCCGACCTGGTTGGGCCTGGGCCAAGTTCGGGTAAAGCAGCAACCCAATAGTGATGAAGGACAATGCGATCGGGATTGATTTCATGGGGAATTCTCGGTTTTGATGAGGGTTTAGTTCTGACTCGCTTCTTTCTTCAGTTCGAGCATTGTCTCGGCCATTTTCTTGCCGATACGGCTATACCAGATGCCACTGCCCAAGTAATGGTAAGGTCGGTCCGAACCGACAAGCTTCCATTCTTCGAAGTGATCTTGCCAACCAGGGAATAGGTCTTCGGCCGTCTTGTCGACCATCTCGTCGGTTGCGATCGTCTTCACATTACCGGCAAACTCGGGAACTTGGTTCATTGCGAACTGGGCGTCTTGGATCTTCTTCATGTTTGCTTGCGGTTCGCCGGAGCCGTTCTGACCGAGAGCACCAATAACGACTGGCAAGTTCGGCGAGTTCCAAGCTTTACGAATGTCGTGAATCAGATGCTTCATGTTCTGTGCGTACTCGCTAGGGGCGTAGTCCCCGAACATGTCATTGAAACCTTGAAACCAGACGAATCCGGCAATGTGGGGCTTTTTTCCTTTCAATTCTGGAAACAATTCGCCCGCGTTCTTCAGAGTGTTGTCGACTTCCCCCAGCATGGCGCGATACGAGATACCGTATTCCGATTTGATTTGCTCCATAGTCGGGAGGGGATCATTGCGGTTTCGCTTCTCGTTATTGTTCTGGACGCGCTTCTGAGCTTGGGCGAGTTCTTCCTGCAGGACTTCTTCGCTCGGCATGCCGGCGCTGGGGGAACGGAACTTTTGATATAAAGAATGCCCGCCCCAGGCAGTCTTAATCAACAGGACTGGTTCGTCGTAGGCCTCTCCCATCGCAAACCCAAACGCCAGTTCGAGGCCAGTTTTGTTGGGAGATCCGTAGCCAATGGTAAGTGGCCCTTTGCGATTAAGAAACTTGATCATCACGTCGTCACGCTCGATCCATTTATCATCTTTCCGAAATTCAGCATAGAACTCCTTGGTCTTCTCGTCGGTCGCTTGATGCTCGAGCAGTTCGTTGCTTGCTTTTCCTTCCATATTCGATTGACCTGCCAGGATGAAAACCTGATAGGTATCTTCTGCCCATAAGCTGGTTGTTCCAAAGCTAAACAGCAATAGTACTGCCGGAAGTATACGTGTGATGCGTGGCATGAAAGATTCCTCAGAGAGAAGCGGAGTGAGTGGGATCGGTTAAGAAAAGTTGTGCTACGGTCGACTTCGACCTTGCTGTTTGCTGGTTTCGAGCTGCTGTTTTAGTTGTTTCACGATTTCAGGATGCTGCGAGTAAACGTTCGTTGTTTCGCCAGGATCAGATTTCAAATTGTAAAGTTGCCCCGGGGCGGTCGGGTCGGTATCCTCCAATCTATAGATCGACAACGCCCCTTGCTGGTAATTGTTACCGCCAGAACCGGGGTGATCTAGATACTTCCAATCGCCTTGGCGAATTGCCATGCTCAAGTTGATGGTTGTGTGCAAGGTATAGGGGCGAATGGGATTACTGTATTTTTCACCCTTAAGCACAGGTAAGAAACTGAAACTATCCTCGGCGGCGCCTTGTGGAATGGTAACTCCCACCATGTCAGCGATCGTGCGCATCAGATCAGTCTGGCAGATGGTTTCCGTGGACGTCATTCCAGGGGCAACCTTACCAGGCCACCTGACGATAAACGGAACACGATGGCCGCCTTCCCACTGATCTCGTTTCATACCGCGAAATGGGTGTGCACCGTCGTGCTCGAAACGCTTCCGCATATCGAGCACGGTGATTGTCTCCGGTCCATTATCACTGGTAACAATCACCATCGTATTATCGGCGACATTTAATTCGTCGAGAGTCTTCAACAATTGGCCAACGACCCAGTCGAATTCGTAAATGAAATCACCATGAACGCCGGCATTCGTTTTGCCTTGAAACGCTTTCGCAGGAAGGGATGGTAGGTGTACGGCCTGCGTCGAGTGAAAGAGAAAGAACGGCTGATTGGGATGCTTCTGGACATGGTGTTTGAGAAATGCCTGGCTCTTTTCAAGGAATACCAAGTCGACCTCAAACAAATCAAAGTCGTCTGCGACGAGCCCTGGGCGGCAGTCTCCGGCATAAGGAAAGAAGTCACGCAGCGGTTCGGCCGCACGCACTTTCGTGGGCGGAACCGGAATCTGATCTCCATCGATCCAAGCATATAGCCAATCGGTCGTTGGGCAGCAGGCCGTCCCGAAGAACTGGTCGAACCCATGCGCCAGCGGGCCATCGGGGATCTTGCGGGTGAAGTCGGTCGCACGAACCTTTTCTACTCCGTTCAAATCGCGCCGCTGATCGATCGGCTTTCCCTCTTTGTCGAAGAAGCTGAGTCCAATGTGCCACTTGCCAAACATCGCCGTGGCATACCCGCTCTGTTTGAGCATCTCTGGCAACGTAAGCCGGTCGTTATCGATCAGACATGGCCCGCCTACTCCGACGAAGACACCCCGGTAGTTCAAGCGAAATGGCATCCGCCCCGTCATCACGCCATACCGAGAAGGTGTGCAGACGGTGGAAGGGCTGTGGGCGTCGGTGAAACGCATTCCTTCTTTCGCTAGCTGATCGAGGTTGGCAGTTGTGACCTTGGCTTCCGAGTTGTAACCACTGACGTCGCCGTACCCTAGATCGTCGGCGTAGATCACCAGAATATTGGGTAGCGTTTGTTCTGCTGATAACCTGCCTGCCGCAGCAAACAGGACCATTGCGGCAATGATCATACGACATGAAATCGCTAGACGTTTCGGACGAGGCACGTTATTCTCCCAAGTATTAGATGCCTCTCAGGATCGCACATGCCGACGGCGAATTAAAGCAGGTCGCGGGAAAACTTAGGAATACCCGCTACGAGGCCTCCTTCACACCCCCGACACTTCGCCAAGCCTTATCGATTTCGGATAGTAGGAAGAGGACCAATCCGGTACCGAATGCCAACGCCCATGGTCGCCACGTGGTGGGTTGAGTCTCGAAGATCTGATTCAACAGAGGCACGTAAGTCAGCATCACTTGTAAGCCGATCATGGCGGCGATGCCTGCCCACACCAGTGGATTGCTAAATATGCCGAGCTGGAACATCGAGTGCCGCAGCGAGCGACAAGTCAGCAGGTAAGCGGCCTGCCCCATGACAATGACATTCACAGCTGCCGTACGAGCCGATTCAAGTTCGACACCGAGATATTTCTTGAACGCAAAGACACCGTAAGTCGCCAGAACCAAAAGCGCCCCGACCCATAACGTTCGCCACATCAACGTCACCGAGAGAATCGGTTCGTTGGCATCGCGGGGCGGACGCGCCATCAACCCAGGCTCTTTCGGCTCGAATGCGAGCGTCGCCCCTAGCAAGATCGCGGTTGACATGTTGATCCACAATATCTGGAGTGGAGTGATCGGTAATTGAAATCCAAGGAACGCGGCGACGAGAATGATGCCTGCTTCTCCTAGGTTCGTCGGTAGCGTCCAGGCAATGAACTTCTTCAGGTTGTCATAGATGCCCCGCCCTTCTTCGACGGCCGCTTCGATGGTCGCGAAGTTATCATCGGTCAGGATCATATCAGCGGCTTCCTTGGTCACTTCAGTCCCCGTGATCCCCATGGCGACTCCGATGTTCGCTTGGCGTAATGCAGGGGCATCGTTGACCCCATCGCCGGTCATCGCGACTACGTTTCCCTTCGATTGCAAAGCCTCCACCAATCGTAACTTTTGAGCCGGCGACACCCTTGCGAACACGGCGATCTCTTCTACGGAGTCAATCAACTCGCGATCAGATAGTGCTTCCAACTGTGTGCCGGTGATTCCGAACAGGCCAGTGTTCTCGTCATTTCGACGCCCCGCTAACCCAAGTTGTCCAGCGATCGCGGTCGCGGTACCGACATGATCACCAGTGATCATCTTGACCTTGATCCCTGCGTTCTGGCAGGCGGCCACTGCTTTGATGGCTTCCGGTCGAGGAGGATCGATCATCCCTTGAAGCCCCAACAACTCCAAGCCACTGGTCAGATCGTCGTGTTCGAGATTGGTCTTGTCGGCAGGAAACGTCTTCTTCGCAAAGGCCAACACACGCAGGCCATCCGCGGCCATTTCGGCGACTTGGGATTCGATAGCAGCTGAGTCGACAGGGCTTCCATCGGCTAAAAGTTTGCAACGTGGTAGTAACCGCTCGACGGAACCTTTGATGTAGGCAACGCTTTGATCAGCGTGCGATTGATGAAGCGTGGCCATGTATTGGTATTGCGATTCGAAAGGAATTGCGTCGCGTCTGGGGAATTCGCTATTGGCGACGTGTCCTTCCAGGCCAAGCTTTAGGGCCGAAGTCAACAGCGCCGCTTCCGTCGGATCTCCTTCGACTTTCCATTCGCTGTGCCCTACCGATACCAAGCGTGTATCATTGCAAAGCACGCCGGCACGTAACATCTCGACAAGTTGATGATCGTCAACCGGCGCGATATCGCTTGTCGTGGCGGCAGTGATACTTCCCTTAGCTTCGTAGCCTGATCCGTCCACGTCGTATTGCTGATTACCAGTTGAAATACGACGGACCGTCATTTGGTTTTGCGTCAGCGTTCCAGTCTTGTCGGAACAAATCACTGACGTGCTGCCAAGCGTCTCCACGGCCGGCAATTTGCGGACAATCGCGCGGCGACTGGCCAAACGAGAAACACCAAGTGCCAACGTTGCCGTCACCACCGCTGGCAAACCTTCAGGGATCGCACCGACGGCAAGGGCGACGGCGGCTAGTAAAACTTCCACCGCAGGCTCACCACGTAGCAAGATGGAAAACGCCACGCAAGCGGCCAATACGAGGATAACTTTAAGTAGCGTGTGACTCAGTTCGTTGATTCGGCGAACCAGGGGCGTTTCCAACACGTCGGCAGTCGCGATCAGTTTGTTGATGTGCCCGATTTCGGTATGATCGCCAGTCGCGACCACGATCCCAGTACCAGTTCCGTAAGTGACCAGCGTCGACGAGAACGCCATGTTGGTGCGTTCGGCTAGCGGCGTTCCCTCGGCCAGCGCGGTAACACTCTTTTCGACTGGGACCGATTCACCAGTCAAGGCCGATTCGTCGATCTGTAAGTCGCGCTGATGGAGTAGGCGAATATCGGCTGGAACACGATCGCCCGATTGCAACTTCACGCAATCGCCAGGAACAAGATCTGCTGCCGAGATTTGCGAGACTTGGCCACCGCGAACCACGTTTGCATCGCTGCTGAGAACCTTGCTCAGCGCGCTGATAGCTTTCAAAGCTTTCGCTTCTTGAACATAGCCAATAATGGAATTGACTAGCACCACGCCGAAGATCACGGCGGCGTCGGCCCATTCGCGGAGGACCAAGGTGAGTGCGGTGGCGACCAGCAAAATGTAGACGAGCGGCTGCTGAAATTGACGGATGAAGACGCGAAGCTTCGTTTCCCCTTTGGCCTGAGTTAGCTGATTCGGCCCGAAGCGATTGCGGCGCCGGGCTACCTCCAGCAGCGGCAATCCTTGCTCAGAGCTTGTTTCCCAACGCGAGGCGATCTCGTCGGTTTCGAAATGATACCACTGCTCTGTCTCAGGCCGACTCATGGTACTGCTCCTCAAGGTCTCAACCCGCCGCACAGGTGCCATGCGGCTGGCTGCGGTTGTTGCGTCCGAGGTGAATTCGCCACAGAGTTTCCATGGCCAAGGTCGGTCAACCTTCTTTGTACGACGCCCTACGAAGCGGCACAAGGCGATCGAAGCCAGATATGACTGCGGGTTAGTGAAGCAGGCTGGTGCATTGCTTTGGTGGAGTAAAAACAGGTTGCGAAGTTATCGGTGTAACAGCTTTCCTAATCCACCCGAAATCAACGTGGCGACGTTGGTTAAGACTTGAGGAAGGGCGATTCCGCCAGGACTTGCCAAGTATTTCGGAGACCATACGGGATCGAACTTTTCTTTGTAGTTGCGCAGTCCCTGAAAGTTGTAGAAGTGCTCGCCATGCTGAAAGACTAAGCTACAAACGCGATTCCATAGCGGGCCTAGGCGGTTCGCTTCGATACCAGAAAGAGGTGCCATGCCGAGGTTAAACCAATGGTATCCCTGATGGTGACCGTACAGCATCAATTCGATAAAAAGGTACTCCATCACATTCCGCTGTGAGTCGGGCACGTAACGCATGAGATCGATCGAAAGCTCCTCATGATTCGCCCCCGGCAAGATGTTCGCAAAGGCGATTGCAATCCCTTGAGAATCCCGTACCAACGCAATGTCGTAACGGGATAAATAAGCTTCATTAAAGAAGCCGAGCGAAAAACCCTTCTCGGCGGTCGCTTTGTCACCGAGCCAAGCATCGGAGATCTCTTTCAAACGTGGCATAATTTGCGGGACGTTGCTTCGTGGAATTATCTCGAATGTGATTCCTGCTTCTTCGACCTTTTTATGTGTTCGACGTAGACCGCTACGTTTGCCGCCAGCCAATGAGAAGTCAGTCAGCGGAACGCGGGCTTCTTCTCCCAGCTTGATCATCGTGAGCCCCATTTCCACGTAGCGGGCCAACGACGATTGACTTACCTGGTAAAAGACGGGCCAAGTACCGGCCGCGTCGCATGCTTCGCGAAAGTTCCAAGCGGCATCGTCCATCGATTCGGCGTGTCCTATGGGATCTCCCATCGCGATCCAGCAGTTCCCTTGGCAACCGAACATTACGGCAGCCTGGCGATCGTGGCTGAAGACAAATCGCTTATCGCCCAACAGGGCAAGGTTGGCATCACATGCTTCGCTTGCCGCAACCAAGTCGGTTACTTCGGCCAATTCTTCCTCGGTCGCCAGCGTCGGCGTAACAGGTTTAGCCCGCAGCAAGCTGGCGACGGCGAAGATCGCGATCGTCACCGCAGCGGCGAGCAAAGCCCGTAGCGAGCGCGGGGCATCGTGTCGGTACGCGAATTCCCACCACAGATCGTTGCTGTATTCAACATGTCGGTAGGCAAACATGACAATCCAAAACATCAATCCTAGCGATAGTATGGCAGCCAAGAGCCAAGTCGGCGAGAGGCTAGGAGAAAGGAGTTGCCCTTTACGGAAAAAGTGACTGCGGCAAGGGAGCAATGCCATCAGCAATACGAACAGGATGATCGCTTCTTCGTAGTCGAATCCTTTGGCCAGCGAAACGAGCACGCCAAGCCCCAGAAGGATACAGGTCAACACCCAAGCGGCATCGATGCGCCGTTGTAAGGACCGAGCTAATACAAGTAACAGTGCCCCAATCACGCTGCCTAATAAGTGCGAAACCTCGACGACTGGCAGCGGAAGAAACTCGCGTAACATGGCCATGCGACCATGCGAGGCTGGTAGGGAACCAGAGATCAACAAGATCAGTCCAGCCACAAACACGCCGCCCGTCACCACGCGTGGTCCGATGACCATCGTCCACCGCACAGCTTCGCGTCCGATCGCCGTTGCCGTGCTGGCATGTTCACGGAAGGTGGCCACGCCGACGATGCAAAGTCCAACCGTGAGCGGCAGGAGATAATAGATGACACGATACGCCAAGAGCGAAGCAAGTAGTCCGTGCGAGTTGGAAAATGGAAGCATCGTCACGACGACTAATTCCAACACCCCCAGCCCGCCCGGAACGTGACTTACCAGCGACACAATCACGGCCAGAATGAAGATCGCGGTAAAGGGAAGGAAGCTAATCTGCGCGTCTTTCGGCAGCAAGACGTACAGGGCCGCCGAGGCGCACATGAAGTCGGTCGCCGAGACAAACGTTTGTGCCAAAGCAATTCGCAGCGGAGGTGGCTGAAAGTTGATCTTCATCCAGTGGATCGGCCGTTGCCGTACCCAGCACAGGATGAAGAATAGCCCTACCGTACTTAATAAGATTGCGCCGAGAGGGCGACTGGTGGCCAGCGGTAAATTGAAACGGGCTGGGATATCGAACGGCGTCAGCAGGAACAACGTTCCCCCAAGCGTGAACAGCCCCATCCAAAACGCCGTCGCGATCAGCAGGATCATGCGAACGATCTCAGGCGACGACATGCCCCAACTGGCGTACAGTCGCACACGGATCGGGGTTCCTCCGAAGACGGAACCGAGCGTGTTGCTGAATGAATAGTAAAGGAATGATACGATCGCGACTTGGCGTAACTTGAGAACGTGGTCGATCAAGTGGACGGCCAGCCAGTCGTAACCGATCATCACGGCATAGTTGAGCAGTGTGAAGCCGAGCGATAACGCAATGACCTGCCACGGAAGCGATTCGAAGCTTTCCGCAACGTCATGAGGATGGATGTTGCGAAACTCGTAATGCAACAACCATAACGATCCGCCAAACATGGCGACCGTGAGAACGTTAAGCAGCGTGTGGTAATGCTCAGTCAGCCAACGGAGCCAGGTCTGCTGCGGGGTAGCTGCGATGTCGGTCGATTCGCTCGCCAATGCCGGCGGCACCGGTTCTTCTTCCATGGGGGAACTAGGTGGCTGCGTCACAGATAGCTCGCTTAGACGGTCAAGGAATGACGACCGTAAAGAATACGTTTCGAAATCGCTTCCCGACGCACTATTTTACGGAATACAATCCCTGAGCCCAGGGTGTTATCGGAGGAACTTGGCGACGGAATCGAATCGGTGTCAGCCTTTTCTCGTCTCACCTTGCTACCAAGTGGGGAGCAAGCGGCTTGGCATAGACTGCAGACCGCATTATCGACGACCTAAGTGCAGGCATCGCTACGGCGCATTTCGAGATACTTGGGCACCCAAGAGTAATCTCCACCGATGACATGCCGACAATGAGTCAGAATGTTAATACATGCATTATGAATACCATCCCGAGTCTTTTGCGGCGAGGGAAAAGGCGACTCATTCGTAATCAGGCCTGGCGAGATTGGCCGTGTGCGGCGCTCGGCTAACGGGACGAATACCAGCAAGGCGTGTCCTAAATGTAGGCCATTTTCTCCCAGCGTATCTCGCGGTGAGAATTGGACAATGACTTCTCCTTCAGGACACTCGTGAAAATAGAAGTTGGTCTTGGGGAAAGCGACTTGAACGCCATCTGGCCCATCGTCCTTCAGAACATACGGCTCTGGCCATACGAATTCCGAGAACACTTCCTCCAACAAGGCAACGGTCAAGAATGGCGATTCATTAAGCATTTCTGTCAGTAGCAGATTAGAAAGGACAAAAAATAACCCCGACCGAGATGTGATCGGTCAGGGTTCAAAAGCGTTTGGCACCAATGAATCTCGGTGCTACCACACTGCTTACTTTTTCGCGTCGGCAACTTCGAATTCAGCCTTTTCCCAAGCTTCTTCGCCGAACAGCTTGGTCAGTTGCTCATCACCTTCCAGCTTCTCTGCCTTGCCTTTGCAGTTGTTGCAGCAGAACTGGATCTTCGCGCCGTTGACTGTCAGTTCGGTCTTCAGCGGGCCACCCGTGAATGGGCACTTGGCTTGCTTGGCTTGTTCGGTAGCAACTAGCTGCTGGTTGGCTTTGGCCATGACCAACTTGTCTTTACCTTCAATCTTCTTAGCGAAAGCCTTAGGGCAGTTATCGCAGCAGAAGAAGACTTCACCACCTTTGTAGTCAACCGACTTTTCTGCCTTGGCAGGTGCCTTGGGGTTCATGACGCATTTAACGTCAGTCAGATCGATCTCGGCAGCGACCACCGTAAGCGCCATGACTGCAAGTAAGGCGACACCAGAAAGGAGGAAACGGGCTTTCATAAATATGAGCCTTTCGATTCGGAGAGTTCGGGGCAGGAAACGATTCAACGTCAGAGCCGCATTATCACGCGCTCGGGAACCAAGAGTCAAATTAGGTACCGAGAAAACTGTTCGTTGGTTAACGACAGCGGATCCGAATTAGTTTTAGTCTGAGACGCGATGTGGAATAATTTTTTTGAACCTAATCACCCATTGGTGGTTGACGAATCGAGAAAGGTTGTTTTATGGTATTGAGAATCATTCTCGATACAGCCGCCAGCTAAACCCTCCCCCGGACCAGCCAGCTTTAGATCGTTCGAGTTCCCTGAACCTATTTTTCTAAAGCTGGAGACTACCAAGCGATGCGCGGTCGCCGTGGGTTTACCCTTGTTGAATTGCTGGTTGTTATCGCCATCATTGGCGTTCTGATTGCCCTTTTGCTGCCGGCAGTGCAGCAAGCACGTGAAGCCGCTCGGCGGATGTCGTGCTCGAACAATTTGAAGCAAATCGTTCTCTCGATGCACAATTACGAGAGTGCCATGCGGCAGTTTCCGCCGATCGGGGAATCGATTAGCTATTCGTTTTCTGTCCAAGCGCAGCTACTCCCATTCTGCGAGCAAGCAAATCTGCAAGACCTGATCGACTTTGATATCCCGCTGGGGCATCCCCGTAACGGTGTTAGTCCCGAGCACGTTTTGCCTGCAAAAACGCCGGTCGAATTCTTCAACTGCCCCAGCGACGATTCGCCTGCCGTGAAGACAGTTGAGACAGCCCGCGGTGGTCCCTTTGATTATGCCGGCATCAACTACTGCGTGAACGTAGGAAGTGGCTCTGGCGAATACGTCAGTTTCGGCGATCCGACCGACGGAATCTCGTGGGCCGGAGCCAAGGTCAAGTTCCGTGATGTTACTGACGGAACCTCCAATACCGTTGCCTTTGCGGAAACCTTGATGGGGCCAGGCTACGAAGCGACTAGTACGCCAGATCCGCGAAGCATGCAAAAGTACATCGCGGGAGGCAGTGGCCGTAATATCTCGGACATGCAGGCGATGCGTGCTTACTACGATGCCAATGACTTGTCGGGCTTCTTGGGGCAAGTCACCGGCTGGGATGGTCAACGGGGTACGGCTTGGATCCGCGGCTTTGGCAGCGGCGGCGGTGCGATCAACGGCTACATCACGCCAAACAGCAGCTTCCCCGACATGTCGATTCGAGCCTACATCGTCATGGGACCACGCAGCAATCACCCCGGCGGGGCGATGACTGCCTTCGTTGACGGAAGCGTTCACTTCCTGCCAGATACGATCAATGCCGCGACCCAGCGTCGCTTGTTCGCCCGCAACGACGGCCAGGTCGTCGGCGAGTATTAAGCAATATTCGAGAGCCTCAAGCGATACGAAGAGATCGTCGCCTGATGGGTATTCTCTTTTTCCAAACAGGACCGATAGATGTCAACGACGGAAGTTCCTGCGGCACCTGCCGATTCATCAACATCGGCAGGGGATACGGCTTCGATCCTTGCGGCAGCTCGCGTGAAGCGCGGCCAAACGGGGAAACCGACTCCCAAGCCAAAAAGCTGGTTGTCGAAGGCATCGAATGAATGTTTAAAGCTAATCCGTCGCGTGCACCTTTACTCCGGCATCTTCATGTTGCCGTGGGTTTTGCTTTATGGATTCACCGGTTGGTTCTTCAATCATCCTGGCTACTTTACCGGCGATCAAGTCACTACGTTTCAGGCTTCCGATGTGGCCGATGGACAGCTGGCTTCCCTGCCCCAGCCCAACGCGATTGCATCGAAGATTGTCGACGAACTGAATATCGAGTCTTTCTTGGTCGACGGTCCGGAGATCAAGCTGACCGATGCTCGTGCTGCCGAATATTCCAGCTATCTCCGCTTCTCCGTCTCGGCTGACGGTGCGCAACATGATGTTGAAATTGATCCTGTCAGCGGATCGGGGCAAGTCCGCACGACGTTCCGTAACGAAAGCGAAACCGAAGTGGTCGCCGACGAGCTCCCTTCCAATCCGCTGCAGAATGTGGCTTCGGTTATCGTTCCTGAAAATGCGATGACCAAAGCACAAGAGGTCACCCCACAAGTACTCACCGACCTGGGGCTTCCCTCAGGCACCGCTTCTCCAGGGCGACGATCGGCCAACCTAACCTTCTCCGCCGAAGTGGATGGAGTCCCGTGCATCGTGACGTGCAACTTGGGTAACGGAAGCGTTACCGCGCTGCGGGAAGATGCTAAGCCAGAGATCGAAACGAAGAGCTTTCTGCAACGGTTGCACTTAGCCCGCATGTATTCGCCTCATTGGAATGTTCGCTGGTTCTGGGCGTTGATGGTCGATTTGATGTTCCTTTCGATGGTCTTCTGGGGCGTGTCTGGCATCTTGATGTGGTGGCAGATCAAGCGAACCCGTTTGTGGGGTGGTGGCTTCCTGGTGGCAAGCGTTATCTGCGCCACACTTTTGATGGTTGGCATGCACGATAGCTTGGCGACTTCAGGGCGTGGTCGAGGGGGCGGCGGTGGTGGTCGACCGCAAGGTGGACGCCCGCCAGCGGCTCAAGTCGAAGCTGAAGCGGACGTCGATGAGGTCGCGTCGGTTCCGTCACAAAAACGCTCGTAACACAACTCCACTCACACTTCAGGCCAACAGGATTCCTCGGATGCGAAATGCTTACCTTTTTACCCTTTTCCTCGGATTAAGCTGGTCCGCGCCGGCAATTGCGGCGGAAGCTGAACAGCCAACACTCGACGGCATGTCCGCTTTGCTCGAGAAAAGCTTGACGGCGATCGACGACGACAACGACGGCAAGGTTCCCTTGTTGAACGTGATTCGTGCGGTCCGACCACTCGGCTTCGGTGCGCAGTCGAACTCGGAATCGTCGGTCTCTACTGGTCGAGGAAGAGGACAAGGTAATCGCGGTGGGCGAGGCATGTCGCGCGATGCCAGTGGATCGGAAGCAGGCGGGCAATCGCGAGGTGGACGTCGTGGTCGCGGAGGAGAAGCTTCACAAGGACAGGCGGCGTCACCCACAAGTGGGCGAGGTGGTCGTGGCGGTTTCGATCCCGTGGAACGATTCAAATCGTTTGATCAAGACGGCGATGGCTTGCTGAAGGGAGACGAGATCAATGCTCGTCTGACCGGGTCGAAGTACGCGGAAGATGGCGAAGTCAGCCTAGAGGAGTTCCAAGCAGCCTTTGAAGAGATGCGTGCTTCAATGTCCGCCGGTGGTGGCCACAACCATGGCGGCGGAGGCCATGGAGGAGGTGGACAGGGACCAGGAGGACAGCGAGGTGGTAATCGTGGTGCTCCGACTGCGACCACATCCGAAGACGCGGCGTTGTTGGTCTCGTTTGATCAAAATCGTGATCGGGTGATTGAACTGCCGGAGATCAAATTGGCTTTGTCCCAGGAAGTCGAACGCCTGACCCAAGCGCGAATGACGCTCGACAAAGATCAAGATGGCGCGATCAGCAAATCCGAGTTCGCCGCCCAAGTCGAATCCGACGATCCGGCAACGCTGGATGAAGATGGCTTTGATCGCCGCACACGGATGATGTTCAACCGTGAAGATACCGATCAGGATGGCGCGATCACGGAAGAAGAAATCAAGCAACAAGTTCTGCAACAAACCGGTCGTCGCGTTCTCGCGTTGGGCTACTGCTTGGAGTTTGCGGATCTCGACGCGAACCGCGACCAGCAAATCTCAGCGGACGAAGTCACCAAGCTTGGATCGACCGAGCTCTCGGATTTGCTTGCAATTTCGGGGGAAGAGCCTCTGCCTTGCGAGGCTTTCTATGCGACCATTTATCGACGCCTTGCACGCCGATAATCGGTTAGCATTTCACGATTGAACGAAAACATGGGCCCACGCCCGCGTGGGCTTTCTTTGTACTGTGTGCAGTTACCTATCCGAGGTCTGGTCGGTTTAGCCATGCATGGTATCGCCTTCTGACGCGAATGACTCGATTCGCTCCAGCGTGTATTGCTTGCGACCATGTGTTGGTGAGTCGGCTTTTAGATTAGGGGATCGATCTGTACCTAAAGTTCGTAGATTTCCAACTTTGTATGTGACAAAGCGGGAATGCGATTTTTCTTCGACTTTGCGCACGTCGTTTGCGATGACTCTGGCCAAGCCCATTTTGAGTCGCGGGGGAGTCCGCGGTAGACCCAACCCGAGAGATACGAGGCAAGACGCCCCAACAACCAAGCTTCGTCTCGTCGACATGACTACGTGTATCAAAAGGAGAACACGGTTATGCCATCCATCGTTACCATACACGCGATCGTATTGTTGTTGGGAATCGCGTATTCCGCATCAGCCCAGGAACTTAGTCGAACCGATCCGCCACCAGAATACGTCACGACCCCGGCTGAATACACAACCACGCCGCCCCAGTACACGACAACACCACCTGAATATATCCCGCTGCCTGATACCGTTCCGCCCGACTTTGGTCAGGAGGACGGGCAGTCAAGTGATGATCCCTACGCCGATGACTCGGACGAGGAGGATACCACAACCGATCCGCTTACGTCGATCAACAACGTGGAAACGATCGTGCAAGCATATGCCCAATATGCGTTGGGAATGGACAGCACCTCCGCGCAACAGTTTGTCAACGAGTTCGGCAACATCGCCTCGCAACTCGGTTACCAAACACAAGACGTTGGACTAGAGATGGGTGTGAAGATCGCCCTTTACCTCACGCTGACTCGCTCGTTGGGGTTCTCGTCGACCCTGATGTAAGTCGATCGCGTCACCATCTAGAAGGCTTCGTCGCCCCGCGGGTCTGGCCAATTGCTGCCCAGGCTAGGCTTGCGGGGCCGACTTTTTTCGAAGCGGCTAATTCCGGTAAAAATCAATCCATCGGAGGCTGATTTGGTCTGGGTTCGTGGCAAAAAGTGCTTCTGGCAAGGGGACTTCAAAGTATCCGTTTTTTAAAGGGATGGAATCGCCTCCGACCATTTTTACTTCGGTATAAGACGAGCTTGATGGTACCAGCTTCGAGTGTTCGCGACCGGAACGCCAGGTCATACGTTGGCCGTGGTCGCCGCCACTAGCAATCGACCACTCGAACACGCCGTCATTTCTCGCTGCCTGAAACGATTCGAGCCCGTGAAGATGTAGCCGCACATGAATTTGTTTTGGCCAATCCTTGGACTTCCGATCGATCGATAATTTACCGAGGCCTGACTCACTCGTGATGTCGATCACGGTTGTTGCGTCCTCCGTGAGGAATCGAATCTCGGTTCCTGGTTGAGCGACACTTGCCATCAACGAATCGTTTGTGGCGGGGACGGCGGATGTGTTCTCCTCCCCTGCCCGCTTCAATTTGCTGACCGTCACGATCCAGCGTTCTGCCACTTCGACCCCCGCGCGGCGCTGGAGCGTTCCGGTAACAACTACCTGATTGCCATCTAGCTTTTCAGCCTGATCGCGCATCTCGGTATGTTTGCCGAAGTCGAGTTCCCAGGTAACTCCATTCGAAGTAATGGTGGTTCCGGTTGTCTCACCGCCGATAGCAACTAGTCCGGTGCGAAGCGTGCCGACAACGGTCACCTTGATGGAGTCAGCGACCTTGGCGGGCGAACTGTCTTCGTCTACGGCCGGCACTGCATGTCCGTTGACGGTCTTGATTCCGTCGCGATCGACGACCATCAATGTATACCCAAACCCTGGCCCGCCGATCTTCGTGCTGAAGACGACGAATTTCAAATTCCCATCGTCGTCGGTCATGGGCCGCATGTTCGCCCGATTGGGTCCATATGCCGTGCCGACCAGGACAAGCGATTTGGAGAAATCGATCTTGGGTAGTTCTTCCCCTGGTCGCCATGCTTTCCATAGCTTCTCCCAGGCGTCAGCATCGGCGATAAACTCGGTTTTTGGGGTAAACTTTTTCAGCAACGATTCGTCTTGCTGCTTACCCGACCAGACCTGGGGCGGTTTTTCTTCGGACGGCGGATCGGCGGCAAGTGTTGGGCAGATTAAGATAGCGAAAACCGCCAGTGTTACAGATATTCGGAGGATCATTGGCAATCTCCATGGAGTTTCTAGGGATGGTTGCTAATTAGACGAATCATACCGGGAAACGGTTCTCACGTTGCTAAAAATACGTTTATGCCGCAGGTTGTGGGGATTTTGGGCCGATGATGCCTGCATCTACCCGATAACCGATGGCCCGACTTGCATGGCCGCCCGCTTTGTCCTCGGAGGCATTTGAGATGGCACTTCTTGGCTCCCGACAGATCGTCCCCGCGGTCATTCTGATGCTACTCGCAAGCAGTTCGCTGGCGTGGAGTGACGAGCTGGAGCAACTCGACCTGGTCGAACTACGCGACGCCTATACTTTCGACCTGCAAGTCGCCCGTGGTTTGCTGGAGGAAGACTGTCGGTACGGTAAGATTCGTGGCCAGGCCGTTTCGCAGAAGCAGTTAGATAACTATCTGAAAGTGTTCCTGCCAGAGATTAAGCTCTACCCGCCGAAACTGGTCGAAAAGGCGAAGGTGCGGCGCATTGTGTTGTGCTGCGATCTCCATTTTGCTGGGCAGAAGCGGAGTGCGATTCCGAGTTGGGAAAACGAGACGATGTATTACGATGTCGTCTCGTGGGCGACGACCTCTTACAAGCAGCTAGTGATCCATCATGAGTTGTTCCACATGATCGACGTCCACGATGACGGACGCATCTATCAGGACGATGCCTGGGCCCGCTTGTTGCCCGATTCGTTTCAGTACGGAACCGGTGGGCGGAATGCTCAAGGGGATCGAACCATGTCTCACCTGACAGATAAGGTTGCGGGCTTTCTGAGCAAGTATGCCACGACCGGGATCGAAGAAGACAAGGCCGAGACATTCGCCCACATGCTGCTGCATCCCCGTTACCTGGACCAACGAGCGGAAACCGAAGCGTTACTGGCCGCTAAGATGTTTTACATGCGGCGTTTGCTGAAACAGTTTTGCGATGACATGGACAACGACTTCTGGACGCACGTGAAAAGCATTCCGCGACCCGACGACACCAAATTAAGATCGCCGTCTTGAGAGCTCCCGAACGCACGGTGCGGCGCGGCATAGCGACCATACTGGTCATCACATCATCCAAAGAAGTTCATGAGTCGGTTTGCGATCCATTCACGAAACTCAGGCGTGGTTGGCGGGCAATGTTTGCACTGCGGCAAGACTTCCACCTCGGCTTGAGGGACTTCTGCTTTCAGTCGTCGCGCGATCAACTGGCCAGGGAACGAAATGTCATCCTCCCCGGTGATCGCCAGGACGGGCATTGTTAGCTGCTTCAACTCGGCGACGGTGGCAACAGGCGGAATGCGCGGGTCCATCTTCAAATCTTTCAGCGAGCACTCGATGTACCCGCCCCAATTGTCATCCCAGGTCGAAACGATTGGCGCCAGCAATTGACGGAGATTCTTTTGCGTCGGTCGAAACTGATAGCGAAGCATCGGAAAGGCCATTTTCATCAGACCGGTTAAGTGCGAACCGTTGGCGATTCCGGCCGGCACTAACAGGGCCAATCGCTCGACACGTGAGGGCATGCTCGAGGCGGCCACGCGAGCGACATAGGCTCCCCAACTGACGCCGAACAAGTTGGCCTTGTCGAGACGCAGTCCGTCGAAAACGTCGCCAATCCAACCGCGCCACGCATCCCCTTTGAACGGCAGACGTACGTCCAAGCCTCGAATCGATTGCCCAGGCAGATCGGGCGCGTAGACGCGATAACGACTTAACAGCGGCTGAAGCTCGGCCAGAAGAAACGCGGCTCCGGTCCGCATCGCATGCAGCACCACAAGCGGCGGGCCATCTTCCGGTCCGGTGATCAAAACGTGGTTTTCACCAAACCGAGTCGGCACCGAAATGGCTTCTACCGGGCGGTCGACCTTCGCCAAAAAGCGAGCATACCACCCCTCAAGCCGCTCGCGTCCCTCCGGCGTTTTGCAAAGTTGTGATTTCACAGTGTGTCACGCATTCGTAGAATTATCGAACACTTTGCTTCCAACGCTTCTGCTTAGTTGGTGAGTGTTCCGCTGGCAATCCGGGACTCGATCATCTTGGAATAGGCATTGAAATCAAATCCCGACTCAGGCGAGTTATAGATAAGACGGCCGAAGCTGGCATCGAGATCTGCAAGGTAGTTGCCATCGTCGCCATAGTATGCGGAAGCGAACGAATTACCCTCGTCGTTAAAATCTTCGTCGGTCAATTTGCCGTCGCAATTCTTAAAAAGAAAGTCCGTTCCGGACGTCTTTCCTGAAATCACATCCTCCACCTCTTCTGGCTCTTCCGACGTATGCAATTCGCCTGCCCAACCTATAACAAAACAGAAACGGAGAAACAATCCGATATGGACACCACCATATTCTTCCGGTGAGTCCTCTGGAAACCCTTCTCCGCCGTAATGCCAACTCGCATCGTCGTATTTCATGAGATATGCCGTGTTACGTTTGAATGGTATTACTTTTCACCGTCCTATCGTACAGTGGCTGAGAACGAAATCTAGTTGTCCAGAAATGAGAGGTGAAATGGTTTCACGCGTAAACTCTCCTGCTGGCAAGGTGACAGTGAAGCAGTCTATCGTTAAACTTCGATCTGTTCGACTACGAGCGTTTGATCATCGTAAGGACCATTGCCAACGGGGCCTTGTCTTACCGGTCAGAATGTTTTGGAGTGAGGCGGCCTAAATAACACGATTCAATGTGATGTGTGCGTTGCTTCTCGCTCTGTGCAGTAGCAACGTAATATTGCCATGATGCATCCGTTAGTCAGACGAGGAGGGGGCTCTGCATCCGACTTAGGGAACGCCAGATTCTATTAAAGCTTTCGTGACGGATTATCGAAGTGCAAGTACTTGATTGAAGATAAATGACCAATGGATATTCTCGATTGGATACTTCGTAACTGTCCTGGAAGGGTGGAAACCCTAGCTGATCGAATAGAGGTATTTCATGATAACGGCGATCACTCGACGCTTTGGTGTTGCAATGACGAAGCTGGGATTCAACAGCTAAGAGCTCTAGGTAGCGTATACTCTCGCTTTGATGGTGCCGACTTGTTTTCGAGTACGTTCAAGTTTGCCTCGTCCTCTGTGCCTCGCGTCAAGGGCGGCGTGACAATGACGTTTACTCTCGGCCAACTCATAAGGGAAGTCGAGTCGATTGGCTGTAAGTTTCCAAGAACATCTGTTCCGTTTATGTACCAGGCCGGGATCGGCTACTATGCAGTAGATTCTCGTTCGGGACGCATTTACGAATTTGACTCCGAGACGGGTGATTATGATGAATACGAATCGCTTGAACAACTTCTCGACGATTGGCTTTCCGCAATACGCTGATGTATCAAAAGGCTTAGGACGCCGAGTTTGTAAAGTATTACGAAGATTTGGGAAGCTCAAAGAATCTGTATGTTCCCTTGCAGTCGCGTAAGATTGCCACCACTATGAAACCGTGTTCCGTCTGCTCATGATCTTCACCATCAGGCCTAAACGACCATGCTAAGAAAACTCATCTTGATTCCGTTGTTTACGGTGCTGATTGCCGTTGCTTGCGGTCGATCGAACTTCAACTCGGCGCAGGACAAAGCTGCCCTGGCGAACGAGTCGAAAGAACCGCCGGTGAAGTACGTGTTGAAGATGGGGGATCAGGAGATCGCAATTCAGGAAGGGAAAGCGGTTCAACTTGAAGGGACGTTTACTGATCCCGAGATCACGTTAACAGCGGAACCACATCGCGTGTTTCCTTACCAGGGAATCTCCTTCAAATATCCGCGCGCGTTTACCTTCGAGGCCGATCTGGGTGATGAAACGTATAAGAACTGGACCTTGTCCGGAAACGATTTCAAGATCATGTATTTTGTGATGGAGGATCCGCTTACACCAGAAGCGTTTTCCGAAAATCTGGTGAGCGAGTTTGGCGAAGAGAACTGCACCGTGGAAAAGGCGTCTCCTCTGCCCTTCGGCAGCAAACAACTGTCTGGCATCACGCTCCATGCGAGTATTGTTGGCAACCCCATCGTGATGGACATCTACGCGATTCCGCACTCCGATCGTCGAACCAGACTCCTGGTGCTGCAAGATAACATCGACGACGTCGGAGAACGTTCCGCCGAAGGTAAAAGTACCCTCCGCCTGATCGAGGAGTCCTCGCAATTGCAACCGTGATTGACGGGTTTCATAGGAAACGACGAGAGTGGTCTCAGCAGTTGTCGGACAACCAATGAGCAGATCGCGGGTCGATGCGAATGCTTCGTAATTGGGTGAATTCATTCCGCCAGGTAGGCGAGTCCTCGAAATGGATCGCTCAATCCCCCGGTCTCAGTACCCAATCACCACCCCCGGCGCGAAACCGACACAATTCTGCGCAATCGAGAGTTTTCTGGCGTTTGTTGCTCAGGTAGACTGCGGCTATCCCCGCTCCCCATCATGCTGCTGCGACTGACCCCCTCTGACTTCCCCTGGGAGAGCTTGCTCATGGCCTTTGCCTGGTTTCGGATTGCGTTGGTTACCCTTGGCATGCTGACGACATGGCAGACTTGTTTTGCCGAGGAGGCGCCGTTGGATAAGGCTCAGCAGTTGGAACTGACCGGCGACTTTCAACAGGCCGAAGCGGTTCTCGACGCAGCGCTGGCTCAGTCCGATCTTTCGTCCGAAGAACGTTACGAGTTGATCTACGAAAAGGATCGCCTGTTCCGAATTCGTCGCGACTTTGCTCTGACCCGCGACCAGCTGCAGGAAAAGATCTTGGCAGGCGTGAAGGATGCTACCTCGGACGAGTTTGCCACCTGGGTCGATGAAGGTCGGTTCGATTACCGCGACATCGACGGCAAACGGCTGTACATGGGATCGAGCGTGCGGAATCTCTTCTATCGCGATCCAAAGCTGGAACATCGCCGCAAAATTCCTGCTGACGAAGCGGACGTTCAACGGTTGCGGCTGAACCTGACGCGGCAGATTCGGGCCGCCACCAAAGCGGCGAAGTCACCCTATGTGATGACCAAGCAGTTTGATATCGAATTCACCGGAACCGTCTACGCCGACGCTGTGCCCGCTGGCAGCACGATCAAGGCCTGGTTGCCGATCCCACGCAGCTTTCCTTTTCAGCGTGGCTTTCAGTTGATCTCCAGTTCGCCACAGCCAGTCGAAATCGCTCCGGCCGATAGCCCGCTGCGCTCGGCCTATTTCGAGCAGAAAGCGACCGCCGGCGAGCCGACCAAGTTCAAGCTGCACTTCACCTTTCAGCACGACGCAATCCGCTTTGAGATCGATCCGAAGGCCGTAACGCCGTTTGATGGGGCCGATGCCGAGATCGCTCGCTTCGTGCAAGAGGGGCCGCATATCGAGTTCACACCCGAGCTGATCGCCTTATCGAAAGAAATCGTCGGCGACGAGACCAATAAGGCGATCATTGCCAAGAAGATTTACGATTGGATCTCGGTCAACATCCAGTACAGCCTGGCGATCGAGTATTCGACGATTCGCAACTTGAGTGACTACTGCCGAGCGAATCGCTACGGTGATTGTGGTCAGGAAGCGATGCTTTACATTGCTTTGTGTCGCGTGAATGGGATTCCGGCACGGTGGCAGTCTGGCTGGAATTTATTCCCGGGGCGGCTCAACATTCACGACTGGTCCGAGATTTACCTGGCCCCGTACGGCTGGGTTCCGGTGGACGTCTGCTACGGGATCACGGCTCTGCAATCGATGAACTACCTTAGCGATAGCGAGCGGCAGGAAGTGGCTGACTTCTATTTTGGCGGCCTCGAACCATACCGTATGGCCGCCAACAGCGATCACTCGCAAAAGCACACGCCGGCCAAGCTTGCTCCGCCATCCGATACGATCGACTTCCAGCGGGGGGAATACGAGGTGGGCAACACGAATTTGTACTACGACAAGTTCACGTACGACTTCGATGTGAAAGAGATCACCCCAACCACGACCGCCAGCACCACGGCGGCTTCGGTGAAGTAACCAAGCGGAATTGACTAGGGGACTGGCCTTTTCCTGGTCCAAATCCCTCAGCACCCGAGCCCAGCTCCGCTGCCGACGCTTCGTCAGCAGGGGAGCAAACCTCCGACAAGAGGTGTCTCTGCTAAGCTTTCTACTTTTCTGTACTCTTCTCTAGGTCCGCAAGGTGTCAGCTTGCTTGCGGACGGATTGCGCTGCGATGGGAGATCTAAGTCTTCGTCCGCGGTACGCGAAGGGCCCATTGAAAGCGAAGTGGAACGAGGCCCCTCGCGTTTCTTACAACAAAGCGTTCATTGAAGAATGGCTTGTCAACTTTCAACGGAAGGATGGCAAACCGATGTTCGTACGTCTTTCCGATCGCGGGGAAGATTTTGGATACTCGGTTGCATCCAGCGCAATTCGATTGGCCGATTTCACTCCTTCTCGATCGATCTGGATCAAAAGGTAGCCAAAGCCGGGGCCAAATGTTTGGGTGCAGTTCAGCATCATACGGACATCCCCCTTGGCATCGAGCTCCAGTCGAGCGATACCGAGCGAGTTAGGACCTGAGACGCTTGCCACCAGGACGATGTGCTTATCGAAGTCGATCTCTGGTACTTCTTCCGTCGGACGCCACGCCTGCCACAAGTTCGCCCAGGCGTCGCGGTCGATGATAGCCCGCGAGGGAGGAATCAACTCTCGGTGACGGTTAGCGGTCCGCTGAACCCCACGCCACGTCTCGATCGGCTCGATCGATTTGGCTGGCACCGGTGGGCTGGTGGCGAAAAGGGTGCTGCTACACATAAGAAATAGAACGAGCGAAGTGGTTATTGGACGAATCATGGGTGAACTCCCTGGTCGTTTGATGGTTGGGACAAAACCTGAGACGAACGATCCAATGCCAGGGATTTCAATTTGTTCCGATAATTGCTTGTTCTCTGGCAAACCAGGTCGGCATCGCCTGAGAATTCACCCTATTTTCTTTTCACGACGCTTGGCCGAGACGATAGATAGTTAACAGTCGCCCAGTGTCTTTGCTCTGCAAGCCGAGACACATATTGGGCACAATGGTCGACCTGACGGGTTAGGGAGTTGGTGCGGAAGGGAACGGTTGCATGGCGGATTTTCAACTGAACTGCGAAGGTATGAATTGCCCGATGCCGATTGTCGAGCTGACTCGGGCTTCCCGCGCTCATTCTTCTGGGCAGACGATTGAAGTGACCGCCACCGATTTGGCGTTTCGTCCTGACGTGGAAGCCTGGGCCCGGCGGATGGGGCACACCATCGAGAGTTTCGAGGAAGAAGACGGAATCCAACGCGCGATCATTGTGTTGGGATAAATCAATCCTTCAGGGGCAAAGGATATAAGATGTCAGACGCTGCGCAGAACGTAGTCGTGATCCTCACGGTCGGAAAATCGGACAACGGCAAGAACGCAACATTGGCGTTCTCGTGTGGACTCTCGGCGTTAGCGATGGGCTATTCGGCCAGTGTGTTTCTGACAAGCGACGGGGCTGTGTGGGGTTACCGCGGTAGCGCCGCAGGGATTACGGTCCAGGCATTTCCACCTTTGACCGATTTGATCCAACAATTCCAAGAAGACGGCGGACGGATCATCCTGTGCTCGGTTTGCCATCGCACATGCAGCATCGGCAGTCCCGAAGACATGCCGACCAGCGAGAAGTTACCTGGCACTGAAGTGGGCGGATTCGCCACGATCATCGAACTGGCCGTCAATGGAACGTCGATCACCTTCTAGCATGTTGCCTCAAGACGACGCGTTACCGGATGGGACGGTAAGTGCCGAGCCATTGCTCGTAAGCGGCCGCGTTCATTGGCTTGCCGAAGTAGTAGCCCTGCAATTGATCGCAGCCTGCTTCGGTAAGGATGTCAGCTTGCTCCTCGCATTCGACCCCTTCTGCAACCACGTTCAAGCCAAGTCCTTTCCCTAAGGCGGCAATGGAGCGAACAATGGCTCGCGACTGGGAATCCCAGATCACATCACGCACGAACGACAAGTCGATCTTCAGCGTGTCGATTGGGAAACTCTTCAAATAACTGAGCGAGGAATAGCCGGTACCAAAGTCATCGATCGCTACGCGGAAGCCCAGTTGTTTCAGCTGATTGATCACCGACACGGCGTAGCTCACGTCTTCCATCACCGCGTATTCGGTGATTTCCAACTCGAACCAATCGGCCTGACTGTTGGTTCGTTCCAAGGTAGCCAACACCTGTTCGACGAAACGCGGATGGCGTAGTTGATGCGCCGAGATGTTGATCGCGATCAGGGGCGAATTGCCTTGACCGTTCCACTGGCATGCTTGTAAGACCGCTTGCTCGAACACGATTTCGCCAAGTGGTAAGATCAAGCCAGTTTGTTCCGCCACCGGAATGAAGTTGCAAGGCGGGATGAACTCGCCGGTGCTAGTCTGCCAACGAACTAAGGCCTCGCTGCCCACCGGTAGGCGGGTGATGCTGTCGACCTTCGGTTGATAGTTGAGTTGGATCTCGCCGTCAGCCATCGCGCGACGCAGCTTCGATTGCACGTGGTGTCGCAGTTGAACGACATCTTGCAACCCAGGCGTGAACGATCGCATCCGGTTCTTGCCGGCCGACTTTGCTGCGTACATTGCGATGTCCGCATTGCTCATCAGTATGTCTGCATCGGTACCATCTTTGGGGAAATGCGTCGTGCCGAGGCTCAAGCCGATGACCGCTTCGGTACTCTCCAGATAGAATGGTTCGCGAAACGAAACGAGCAGTTCCTCTAAGATGCGATCGACTTCCTGTGGCTGAGCATCGTTGCCGGTCAGCAGGATTGCGAATTCGTCCCCTCCAAACCGAGCCACAAACGCATGCGAACCGACAGCAGCTTGCAAACGCTTACTAGCCAATTTCAGCAGCATATCTCCGGTCGAGTGACCAGCTGAATCGTTCACATGTTTGAAGTCGTCGAGGTCGAGGAAGCAGATCGCGATTCGCTCGTTGCTGGTCGTGTAAGCTTCGATCAGCTCTTGTAGTCGCTCGCGATAGTAGCGGCGATTTGGCAGACCGGTCAGTGTGTCGTACATCGCTTGATGGCGAAGCTTGGCCTGGGCCTTTTCTCGTTCGGTAATGTCCGACACCAAAGCGATGATACGCCGCGCACCTTGATCGGTTTCGGTTGAAGGGCTGAGCGATAGCCAGTACGACCGCTCCTGTAGATCGTCATTGCGATGGGTTGCTTTGCCTGACCAGGTTTCCCCGGCGGCGACCCTTTGCAAGATGTTGTCGAAGTCTTCCACTTCGATCGTCAATGTCTCGGTGAAAGCTTTGCCGACCGGCGATTCTCCTGCGTGCACCACTTGCGTAAATGCTGGATTGGCTTCGTGTACCATGCCGGTCAACGACAAGATGGCGACCCCTTCCGAGGCCCCATTAAACACGCTGGCCAACAGTCGTAAGCGATCTTCGCGAAGGCGATCTTCGGTAATATCGCGCGAAGCCTCAACAATGTATTGATCGCCTGACGCTTCGTCTTGGAAGATCGATCGCTTCACAGAAACAATCGAATGCGACCCATCGGGCTGAATCAACAAGTGTTCGGTGGGCGGCGAGATGCCAGTCGAAAGCAATCGCGATTCAATCTCGCGAAGTTGCTCGCCCAATCCATGCGCCAGTCGCGCGGAAATGTCTTGCCCCACCACTTCTTCCCGGCGAAAACCATGGGCATTGCAGAACGCTTCATTGGCGACCACCAACTTGTGATCGGAGCACTTCACCGAAAGCTGGTCTGGGACCGCATTGATGATATTGTCGAGGAAATCGCGATGCCGGCGAAGTTCGGTCTCGAAGTTCTTTCGTGATGAGATATCACGCACGACCACCAACACATGTCCCGAGTCTTGCATCTCGAAGAAGCTCATGGTGATCTCCGCCCAAAAGCGTTCACCATTGGCACGTTCGAGTTTGATCTCGATCATCTCGACCGTGTGATCAGCCGCCTTGGCGTACATCGCGCACAGGTCTTGGTGAGCTGACGAGTTGTCTTCGTGCACAGCGGTTTCGAACGCAGCGGGCCAGCCTCCTAGCATTGCTTCTCGCTGATAGCCTAGCAATCGAAGCGAATTATCGTTACACGCGATACACTGCTGATTGTCGAACACCAGCACGCCGTCGTGGGTCCGTTCGAAAATGGTATCGGCCAGTCGCCGTGTATCGCCTGCCGCTTGTTCCGCAGCCAACCGGGCGTCGGACAGATGCTGACGGGTTTGTTCTAGTTCGTCAATGATTTCAACGGAGTGCACGATGGCATCCGCTTGCGCTCGGGCCATCGCGTCGGACTGAGCCTGCATCTGCGTGATCTTCTGGCTCTGCTCGAGAACCGTCTCACGCATCTCAACCAAGGACTGTTGCAGCGTAGCTAACAATTCTTCTTGAGGCGACCGTTCGTCGAAGGCATCGGCCAGCGTCCCTAACAGACTATCCACCCGCTCAAGAAGTGGCTCGACCGGGAGCGAAGTCGAATTAGCTTCCGGCGGAGTATTCGATTGATTGTAAGGTAGTTGAGACGTACTCATACCAAACGTTCCCACGCACTCGGTAAATTGGATCGCCCAGTGTTAGGCTCGAGATATGTGGCAACCGAGAGCGAAGCGGTAGCAATCATCCTGAAACCTGATTTGGATTTAAATAAACAAGGTTGTATTGGCGTTCGCGGCGTTCTCGGCGAAACAAGCGACACCACAGTAATCGAGCTGCGGATAGTCGATCAGTTCTTCCCGCTTGATCCCCATCAGCTGCATCGACATCTCGCAAACCTGGATTTTGACGCCGAGATCTGCGGCCGTTTCGATCAACTTATCGAGGTCGGCGATGTTCTTCTTTTTCATCTCGCGATCCATCAACATGCGTCCCATGCCGCACATATCCATCCGCGAGAGCTTGGTCGAATTCTTCGCCGGGAGCATCCAACCGAACGCACGTTCGACGAGCGACTTCTTTCCACCGATGAATGCCCGTTTGCGTAGCGTGGCTGTTCCCCAAAAGGTGAAGAACATAGTGACTTCCATCCCCACGGCTGCTGCTCCGGTTGCCATCACGAAAGCGGCCAGCAAACGATCGCGGTGCGATTCAAACACCACCAGGTTCAAGCGATTCGGGTCGGCCGTGTTGGCCTGTTGGCTATTTTCGAGCGAGGCCAAACGCCTCTGAAGATCTTCCCAGGCCGCCGCAGGAACCGTAATCGAGGCTTCCTCAGTCGAAACTTGGGCTTCGGATTCCGTTGTTGGGGTATCTGCAATCACGGTGGCCTCGTCTTCTCAATCAAACGCCAATCAGTTTGCGCGGCTTGCGCCTAGCGATAATTCAGGGGAAGCTTAGGTCAGAATTCTGTCAGATGTTCGTTTTCTGCCGGCGACCCTGCGGGAAACCCCCTTCCGCACTGTTCCGAGGACCATCTGTAACGAATAGCTCTTCAGAGGTGGGTTGACGGTGCCCCCGGTAGGACGTGAATGCTTAGCGTTAAGGTTGCAATTGTGGTGCTTGTGCGTTCCACCCGGGACGAGCAAACATGCTGCCTGAGCGGATACTGGGGGCGAACGCTCAAAATCGGACCGAGGGAAAATCGAAATCAGAATGCGCATTTGCGAATTGGATCTCCTGCGCAAATCGCGTATGCTGAATAGTCATATTTGCCCTGAAATCCAGCCGTTGGCTCCCGCCCCACTGACTCATCACTCGGAGCTGCTTCAGAGGCACCCACTGCCCACCAAGGTTGTTACCCGCCATCCGCGATCGAACATCGCGTGATGACGATGCGATATTCCCTTGGAGCCTCCCGTCCGACTGTAAGCACGAAGGTCATGCCCCATGACGTTTCCGTTCGATCGTCGTCTTCCAATTTTTGCCCTCATATTTGGCTTGTTTGGCGTGGTCGCTTTCACCCAAGCTACCTCGGCCCAAGATTCCCAGCCGAAGAAGGTCCCTATCGAGAAGGTTGACTTTGTCCGCGATATCCAACCGATCCTGCGCGACAACTGTTACGAGTGTCACGCCGGTAGCACGGAAGAAGGGAGCTTAAATCTCGGCATCCACGCCCGAGCGATGGAGGGAGGTGACAGCGGCGAGGTGATTCTGCCCGGCAAGAGCCAAGAGAGCTTACTTCTTCAATTGGTATCAGGCGCGGAAGAAGGTCGCTTGATGCCGCCCGAAGGGAATTCGCCTCTCACCAAAGAACAGATCACGCTACTTCGTACCTGGATCGATCAAGGTGCCACCTGGCCTGCCGACGCCGACGTGATCGACCCGAAGCTGGATCGCGCGAAGAAGCATTGGGCCTTCCAGCGTTTGAAGTCTGTTGAACCGCCACCATCTCTCGCCAACGATTCGTGGTCGAAGGGGCCGATCGATCGATTTGTTTTCGCCCGGTTGAACGAGGCAGGTCTACATCCTTCGAAGCCCGCCGCTGCCCGCACGTTGGTCCGCCGGTTGTATTTCGATTTGATCGGGCTACCACCGACACCGCAGCAAACGGCAGAGTTTCTCACCGCATACAAGGCCGATCCAGACGAAGCAGTCGCGCATCTGGTCGATCAGCTTCTGGCCTCTCCGCGCTATGGCGAACGTTGGGGGCGGCATTGGTTGGATGTCGCCCGCTACGCTGATAGCGATGGTCAGGAGGCCGACAAGGATCGTCCGCACGCGTACGTCTATCGCGACTTCGTGATTCAAGCGTTTAACGACAACATGCCGTACGATCAGTTCGTTCGATGGCAACTCGCCGGTGACGAGTTTCAGCCGAAAAGTGACGCAGCCGTTTCTGCCACTGGCTTTCTCACCTCGGGTCCCGCGTTCAAGCTGCCCGATACTTTCCTGGAACGCGAACGCCTACTGAATCGCTACAACGAACTGGACGATGTGATCTCGACCGTTGGCTCTGGCTTTCTCGGTATCACCGTTGCTTGCGCTCGCTGTCACGATCACAAATACGATGCGTTCTCGGCAAAAGAGTATTACCAACTGTTGGGCGTCTTTCACAGCGGCGACCGCGTGACGGATAAATTACCCAGTGGAAAGGAAGGCTTTTTCTTCCAGGACTTTGATGCCAAACGGCGCACCACCTGGCTGTTCCGCCGGAGCGATTTCTACGATCGTGAGATCGAGCTTGATATCGGGTTCCCTGCGATGCTCTCCGTCGAGGAAGATGCCCAAGACTTCTGGCAGACCGCTCAGCAAGCTTACCGAGAACACTTCGGCGAACCGAAAAGTACCTTACAGCGGCGTGCTTTGGCCCAGTGGATGACCGACACCGAACATGGTGGCGGAGCATTGTTGGCCCGCGTGATGGTCAATCGTGTCTGGCATCATCACTTCGGTAAAGGGCTCGTTGGTACGACCAGTGACTTCGGTGTTCGAGGCGATGCCCCAACCCATCCGCAGTTGCTGGAATACCTGACCAGCGAGTTCGTCGCCACCGGCTGGGACATCAAATCGCTCCACCGCCAAATCTTGACCAGCGCTGTCTGGCAACAAGCCAGTCAGCGTGGCGCGGCGGACGAGCGGGGCTTGGAGGTCGATCCTGCCAACCACTTGCTCTGGCGAATGACGCCCCAGCGGCTGGAGGCGGAAGCGATGCGCGATGCCATGTTGGCGGTCAGCGACACGTTGAACTTGGAGGCAGGCGGACCTGGCTTCAAGCCGTATATCGCCCCTGAGGCCAATCTGGCTCGCAACATTCAAGGGGAACGTTACCCGAAAGATGCCAAGGACAATGCCGCCACGCGGCGCCGCAGCGTCTACATGTTCCACAAGCGGCTGATCCCCTACCCCATGTTTCAAGCGTTCGATCGCCCCGACCTGATGACCAGCTGCGCGGCCCGGCAAAATACGACGGTGGCCCCCCAGGCAATGGTGATCTTAAACGATGGTTTCGTCCGCGCGGTGGCTCACGACTTCGCCAGCTTGCTGGTGCAAAAGGAAGTGGGCGAATCGAGCGGAAACGACTTCAAGTTACCGCCGATCATCGCCAACGCCTTCGAGAAAGCCTTCGCTCGCCAGCCGACGGAGAAGGAAGTGGCCGCCTCGATCGAGTTCATCGAGGCCCAAGCTAAGGTACGTACCGAACGAGGCGAAGCAGAACCCCGTCTCGCAGCGCTGACCGACTATTGCCAGTCGTTGTTCGGACTCAACGAATTCATTTACGTCGATTAAGGGAAATAGAAATGAACAAGCGAAATCCATTGTTTCCCTGTGGCCGTGTCGCGAACCTGGTAAGTCGTCGCGAGTGGCTTTGCCGGGCCGGCGCTGGGGCAGGCATGATTGGCCTGGCTGGTTTGCTTGCCGACGAAAAGCTGTTGGCCGCCGAGACCGAAGCCCCGAACGAGCCGATCACTTCGCTCGTGCCCCGCCCTGGTCACTTCCCCGCTAAAGTGAAGTCGGTGATCTGGCTCTTCATGGAAGGTGCTCCGAGTGCCGTCGATATGTTCGACCGCAAGCCTGGACTCGACAAGATGGACGGGAAGAAGACCGACATCCAGGCCTTCTTCGGCAATCCCGGGCCGCTGATGAAGTCACCGTTTTCGTTCAAGCAGTACGGCGAGTGTGGTCAGTGGGTCTGCGATAAGTACACCAACGTCGCTCAGCACGTCGACAAGATGGCGTTCATCAAATCGTGTTACAGCGAGTCGAACGACCATGTGCCGGCCATCTATCAAATCAACAGCGGGCTGCCGCGCCCCGGCTTCCCAACCGCCGGTGCCTGGGTGACGTATGGTCTGGGAAGTGAGAACCAAAATCTGCCCGGCTACGTTGTCATGGGCAACACGCAAGGTGCCAAGGGGGGCCCGCACAACTGGGGCTCGGGCTTCCTGCCGTCAACCTTCCAAGGTACGTTGTTCCGTTCGCAAGGCACGCCGGTTCTGAATCTTAAGCGGCAGCCGCAGATCACCAAGCAAGACCAACGGGCTCAGCTTGACCTGATGGCCAAGCTCAACGACGAACACATGCAGCGTCACACGCGTGATGCGGAATTCGCCAACCGTATGCAATCGTTCGAGCTGGCCTTTCGGATGCAGAAGGAAGCAACCGAAGTGGTCGACTTGTCCCGCGAGACGCCTGCCATGCACGAGTTGTACGGGCTGAACAATCCTCGTTCGAAATCGTACGGCTCGAAATGCTTGATGGCGCGGCGGTTGGTCGAAAGTGGTGTCCGCTTCATTCAGGTTTACAGCGACGGCGAATGGGATGCGCATGATAACTTGGAAGAGAACCACACGCATCACTGCGCTGCCACCGATGTTCCCGTGGCTGGCCTGCTTACCGATTTGGAAGCCCGCGGTCTGCTCGACTCAACCTTGGTGATTTGGGGTGGTGAGTTTGGCCGCATGCCAATCTCGCAAAACGGCAAAGGCCGCGATCACAATCCGAAAGGCTTCCTCCAGTGGATGGCGGGCGCCGGCATCAAGGGAGGCGTCAGCTACGGCGAGACCGACGACATCGGTTACGAAGCGGTCGAGAACCCCGTCAGCGTGAACGACCTGCACGCTACCATCTTGCACCTTTTGGGGCTGAATCACGAACGCCTCACCTACTTCCACAACGGCCGCAGCTATCGCCTGACCGACGTCGCCGGCAAGGTGATTCAAGAGATCTTGGCCTAGCAGCCTGTTGAATTTCTCAGATCGGCTACGTAATCGAGATTGGGGCGATTGCGGCGTTGTGAATTCCTCGATGCCAGCACAAGAAATCGGCATGCTTCGATTGGTCCTTAACTCGGCCATTTTCGTCTTGCGTGGCTAGCCGTCAGCTGAGATTATCTGTCCGCGCAAGTCGATTCAACTTTCGCAATCCGCATGGTCGATAGACCTTCGGGGGCATCTTGTTAGGGGGAAGTCGTGCTGGCAGTCGTTGTCGGGCTTCGGTTTCCTCGCGGAGAAAAGAATGCAGCGACGACAGTTTCTTTCAGTTACGACCGCCTCGGTTTGTCTTGGGCCGGTTGCTTGCGGTTTGACCGGTTGTGGAACGCTTCTTCACAACGAACGAGTCGGGCAGCCTCACACGCATCAGATCGACTGGAAGATTGCTGCCCTCGATGGGTTGGGAATGTTGCTGTTTTTCGTGCCGGGCGTGGTCGCGTTTGTGGTCGACTTCTACACCGGAGCGATCTACGTTCCGTACGATGAGTACGTTGTCCCGTCGCAAGGTCCTTACCAAACGTCTGGCCCGGCTGCGCAGCCTTACCCAAATTGGTCGGCCCCTTCACCAGCCCCTGTGGCACCCGCGCAGCCGCTGCCTGCTCCACCCACCGGTGCCCCGGCTTTGCAGCCTGCCACGCCGCCAGCCCCAATCACTGCACCCGTTACGACCTCGGCCGGCAACCAACCGCACGGTTTACGCCGGTATCAAATCCCCCGCGACCAACTGAGCCCGCAAACGGTGCAGCAAGTTGTCTCGAAGCAGATCGGCCGCCCGATCTCGCTGGACGATCAACAAACCCGTCTCAGCAAACTGAACGAACTCGCCGCGTTCCACGACCAACGCCAACGCCACGAGTCGGACCAAACCTTCGGCTTCGGCATCCGGCAATTATTCAAGCGGTTTCAGATTAGCTAGGCGAATGATGCTGTCGATTGGTGGTTGAGGGCCGATTGCCTTTGTGTGGCCGCGAGCTTGGTAATGGTTTCGAACTTACTGGACTTGCTGCTTACAATGGTGGGATTCTTCTTCCAATAAGTGGTCCCACAACCACCATCGTGCAAGGAATGATAGGCGGATGAGCAACGAGCACGAAATCGCGGCGGTGCTTCTAGATTCGATCGATTGGAGCTGCCTAACGGTTTGCGGTGACAAAGCTGCGGACGAAGTCCCACGTGCTTTCCGCGCGCTGCTCGACAGCCAGAACAGCACCCAGGCCGAGCAGGCCTACTGGCGGATTGATAACAACGTCGTCGTGCAGGGAAACGTCTACGATTCCGCTCCGGCGGCGGTCGCCGTTATTCTAAGTGCCCTGACCGATTTCCAACGCCCGATCCATGTTCAGGTTTGCCTGCTGGAACTTCTCGCGCAAATCGTCTTCGGATCGGTAAGTGGTATCGAAGAAGTCCCCAGCGATTGCCAGCTAGAACACGCTTGCCTCGAAGCCGCCAGGGAAGGCATCTGGACCCTGTACAAGCTGGTAAGCTGCTTCGCGACCGAGCATCGAGAAATCGCGGAAGCCGCCTTGGATGTTTTAGAAAAGTTGGACACGAATCAGGTTCGATTTCAGGCGGTGGCTACCGCTTACAAGATGAGCGCTGATGATCGCCGGTAACGGGCAGTTAGAACAACGTCGGAATGGCAACGCGGTCGTCGGGGGAACAAGGGGGGCTCACTCGATATCTCGTCCGAATGGAATGTGCCGACCAGTATTCCACCATTGCATCCTTGTGAGTCAATGTCTTCGAATACCGAGCGTGTTTTCCGAAATAGGCCAACAAGCGATTATCCGTACAAAACGATTTCAGTTTGCGTAGGGAGATTTGGTCTATGATACTTTTGATGGTTTTCCACAGCGACGGTCCATTTGCACGGCAACACCCTAATACGAAGTAGTGTATGAGTAGCTCGAAATCGCCGCACCCATCAGGCTTTCACGATGACCTAAACGCTGACTTGGGGAGTGGCGCCCATGGATTGAGGCTGCGCGAGTTTCTCATACCATTTATGGCGGGAGCTGCACTAATGCTTCTATTGTGCCAAGTGTTTCCATTTGCTTTTTACGGGGAGCTAGTTAGGGCGAATGTTCTTTCGCTTGACTCATCACCGGATGAGCCCGACGTAATGGAATGGCGTCGGTATGAGTTCTGGCTTATCGCTTTTCCAGTATTATTCTGGTGTGCCACATTATTCACCACTGTGATTTGGGGGTATGTTGCGACTTGGAGGTATGCTGAAGCTGGGAGAAGAGAGTCGTGGACGGCGATTGTGATGTTCCTGGTGACACTGGTAGCGGGTGTCTGCGGATTAGCCTCTGCCTTTGGTGAACTTAAATACATGTAGTGCCATTAGATTGGGACAGAGGTCAGCCCCCAGGGTCAGCACACCATGCGTCACTTCTAGAAGGTATTCGTCGTTCCTGCCCGCATTTGGCCGTTTGTTCTTTCGGCTGATGTTCGCGGTTTGTTGTTCTTCAGCTAGCGCAGGCCCGCTCATGTCCGCAGGCTAAAAATAATATCGGCGTGCCCTTCGCGAATTCGGCTCTAGTCTTCGCCGAACTTTACGTCGAGTTGCCAGGGAAGATGATTCTCAACCGTGCGGTAGCATCAAGAAAGCTACCGCTTAGACCAATCCCGACGCTGCCGGCTACTTGGGATCCCCATCTTCTTTCGATACTTGGTCACGGTGCGGCGGGCTACGTTTAGGCCGTCGTCTTTTAGCTTTTTGACCAGGTCGTCGTCCGACAGGGGTTTGGCTTTGTCTTCGTTGTCGATCACTTCTTGCAGGCGGAGGCGGATTTGGTCCCAGGTGACTTCTTCGCCTGCTTCGTTGACCGTACCACCGGCGAAGAATTGTTTCAGCGGGAAGATGCCGCGGGGCGTTTGGATGTACTTATCGTCGACGGCGCGGCTGACAGTGGTGACGTGAACGCCGACCTGATCGGCGATTTGCTGCATCTTCAGCGGCGTGATGTGTTCGGGGCCGTTCTCGATGAAGTCCTTCTGGTAATCAACGATGGCCTGGGCGACGCGGCTAAGGGTGTTTTGCCGCTGGATGATCGCGTCGATCAACCACTGGGCGGCGTTCAGCTTCCGCTTGATGAACTCTTTCTCTTCCCGCGTGGCGGTCGGACTGGAAAGGCGTTCGCGGTAGTAGTTGCTGATCCGCAGCTGGGGAATGTCGCGGTCTTCGGCCTGAACGACGTAGTTCCCTTCTTCATCGACATCGAGAATCAAGTCGGGAATCACGTTGGCAACATGGGCGTCGTTGTAGATCGAGCCTGGCTTGGGATCTAAACGGCGGAGTTCGCTCCAGGCGGCTTGGATTCGCTCGATCGAGAAGCCGGTTGCCTTCTGAATCTGCGGCAAGCGGTTATCGCGAAGGTCTTCCAGGTGGTTCATGATTAGCATGCGAAGTTCTTCGTAGAACATCCGCGAGGGATCGATTTGCAGCAGCAAGCATTCCCGCAAATCCCGCGCGCCGACTCCGGCCGGTTCAAGCGATTGCACCACGTGCAGCGCTTCCATGGCCAGCTCTTTCAGTTCGTCCGTGGCGTCGGCCGGCAGCAGGTCTTCCAGGCTGGTCGTGAGGTAGCCGTTGGAATCGAGCGAGGAAATGATGCGTTCCGACCACTCGCGCAATTGCGGATCGATGCTCAGTTCCGAGAGCTGATGTTCGAGGTGATCTTGCAGCGTTTCGGGGCGCGACTGGACGTTGGCCAACGCGTCCATGCGGCGCTCGGCGTCTTCTTCCATCTGGCCGGAAGAACGTTGCGGTCGTTCGTCGAAGGTGTCGGGGTATTGCTGGTCCATTTCCAGCAGGCGTTCGAAATCGTCGGCGTTGTCTTTACCTTCTTCGACGACGAACTCTTGTTCCGACTCGGCGCGCGATTCGGCTTCCTCGTGGCGGTTATCGTCCTGGTCGCTCGCTTCCTGCTCTTGCACTTCGAGCATCGGGTTTTCGTTCATCTCTTGCTCGATCTTCTCTTGCAAGGCGAGAACGGGCAGCTGCAGGATCTCCATGGATTGAATCATCCGTGGGGCCAGAACCTGCTTCTGGACCATTTTCTGTTCGAGACCGAAGGACATTCTCATAGGAACGTATCCGCTTGTGGGGAAGTGGCTGTGTCGATGTTGTTGGATCGACTTCTGGAGAGGAGATGGGATGAACTCTCCGAGTTCTCGGCGGCCGCGATGGCTACCTTCCTATCTTCTCTGACTGATCATGGGTGATCGTGGATTTAAAGTGACTGGCGGCCGGTCAAGGCATCGGCCAGGACTTCTTTGTTGGCGAACTCGAGAACGCTTCCAGCGGTCACGCCTCGTGCCAAACGGGTTAATTTTACGGGGTACTCGGCCAGCAGGCTCGAAATGTGCAATGCTGTGCCGTCCCCTTCGGTTGTCGGGTTGGTGGCCATGATCACTTCACGAATGTCTCCCTTGGCCACACGATTGACCAAGGCTTCGATCGTGAGTTGATCGGGGCCAACGCCTTCGAGCGGAGCGATCCGGCCAAGAAGGACGTGGTACAAGCCTGGGAAGACGCCAGACTGTTCCAACGCAATCAGATCGCGCGGTTGTTCGACCACGCAAAGCAGCGACTTATCGCGCTGGGGGTCCTGGCACACGGTGCACAGTTCCCCTTCGGAAAGGTTGAAACATTGGGCGCAGTACCGGACATTTTGTTTGACGTCACGAATGGCATCAGCCAAACCGAGGGCGTCGTCCGTGGGAACACGAAGCAGATGGTAGGCGACCCGCTCGGCACTTTTACGGCCGATGCCTGGGAGTTTCGACAACTGGTCGATCAATCGAACGACCGATTCCGTCAGCTGTGCCATCTATGCATTCGCTCCTTCCACGTTGGTTTTCCTTGAGGTCTCGCTGGCGGTGGCGAAACCGATCGGCAATTACTGGCCGAACTGGCTCATCGCTTCGTCCAGACCAGGTACGTTCAGCCCGCTGGTAACCGACTGCATCATCTCTTGATGCAACTGCTTGCCTTTGGCCTGGGCTTCGTTGACGGCCTGAGGGATCAGTTCTTCAATCAAGTCTTTGTCGCCGTCAGCGATTAACTTGGGATCGATGTTGATGCTGACCAGTTCGCCATGACCGGTGCAAATGGCTTCGACCAAACCGGCGCCGGCCGAGCCTTTGACACGCTTGTTGCGAAGCTCTTCCTGCATGGCCTTCATTTCTTTGCCGACCTGAGTGGCCTGCTGCATGATGCCGGCGATATTGGCAAGGTTCTTAAACACGGGCTGATCTCCTCGGTTTTGGGTGTTATTGGTCCAAGGAAGTGTAGGTCAGGCTACCGAAAAAGCATCCCAATGATGGGTGCTGTGCGCTAGTCCGCGTTGGCATGTTTCATCGCGCGATGCATTGCCCTAAGGGACGCAGGCACGGCACTGGATAACATGGCCAAGGCGTGACGAAACGATTGAAGCCTTAAGCGTCGGGTTCCCGAACGCCGGTCACTTCCGCGTCGAACAGTTCCATCGCCCGTTGGACCATGGTTTCCTGTTCGGCCAATAGTCGAGCTCTGACGCGACCTTCCTGCACTGCTTTCTGCGGCGACATATGAGCGCTGGGGTCTCGTCCTGCATTGGGGTCTTCGACCGTGCGGAACTCGACCTGATACGCTTCGCCACAGACGGCAAGGAATGCCTTCTCGAGGTCTTCCTGGCTCTTAGGCCGTCGGAGAGCGTCGACAGCCGAATTATACGTCGTGAAAAAATCAACGACTAGATGTTTTGGCCCAGAAATTGCTACAGAGTGGGATTTCCTGGCGCAATCACCGACAAGACCAGGCAACTCTTCGGTGATCTGATTCCAGACCGATTTGACATTCTTCTCGGTTAAAACCAGTTTCGGGGCACTAGAGGGGGCGGAAACTTCCGCTGGAGGTGGCTGGGGAGTAGGATTTGGCGCAGGCGGAGCCGGTCGTGTCGGTTGCGGCCGAATGGGAATCGTTGCTGGCTCTGCTGGTGCTGCTACGGCTGGCTCAGCCGTTTTTTTTTGAGGAGGTGGGCTGCTGGGGGCCGGAGCGGACTTCGCCGGCAGGCCTCCCTCTTTCAGCGTGGCAATCAAGCTGCCCAAGCTATCCAAATCCTCAAGCTGGCAGAGCCGAACGACCGCAGCTTCGGTGAGAACCTGACCGTAGGTGCTGCGGTGTAAACGCACCAAAGTGTCGTCCAGGCACTGCACGGCCGCCAACAGCTTGGCGACGCCCGCCTTCTGGGCCAGTTGTGTCCCTTCGTCGACCGAACCAGGGGAGAGCGATTGCAGCAAGTCAGGCGAGCCACCACTTCCCAAGACCATCAAATCGCGGAAAAGTCGGAGCAATTGCTCGAGCAGCTGCCCGGGATCGACCCCTTCGGTAAAGACGTTATGAACCGATTGGAGCGCGGCAGCCGTGTCCGAGGCCAGGATCTGCCCGGCCAACTCGACAACCTGCTGATTGTCTGCGGTTCCCAGCAGCCGGTGAACCGATTCGACGGTGATCTCCGCATCGCCAAAAGCCAAGATCTGTTCAAGCAGCGATTGGCTATCGCGCATCGAACCGTTGGCGCGGCGTGCGATCAGCTTCAATGCTTCGTCGGCAGCGGGGACATTTTCGGTATCGACGATATGCCGTAAGCGTCCGACGATATCATCGGGCAAGATTCCACCGAAATCGAACCGCTGGCAGCGGGACAGTACGGTGATCGGAATCCGCTCGGGGTCGGTCGTGCAGAAGATAAACTTGGCGTGATCGGGCGGTTCTTCCAAGGTTTTCAGCAGCGCGTTGAACGCTTCCTTGGTGAACATATGGACTTCGTCGATGATGTAGATCTTGAAGCGAGCCCGGCTAGGACGGACGTTGATGTTGGCGCGCAGCTGGCGGATTTCTTCAATACCGCGATTCGAGGCACCGTCGATCTCGAGCACGTCGACATCTTCGCCGGCGGTCACGCTCTGACAGATTTCGCACTCGTTACAGGGCGTGGAGGTCGGACCTTTCACGCAGTTTAGGGCTTTGGCGAAAATACGAGCTGATGACGTCTTCCCGACTCCGCGAGCCCCGGTAAATAGGTACGCGTGGCCGACACGATTGCGAGCGATCGCATTGCCAAGTGCCGTGGCGACGCGCTGTTGGCCCACGAGTTCTTCGAACGATTGGGGGCGATAGCGTCGGGCGACAACGAGATAATCGGGTGACGTATTTTGCTCTGCCACGATCCCTCTCAACCGGCAAAAGCCTGACTAGCTTAGATAGTTTGCAGCAAACCGAGACAAAGAGGTGTCGGTTGGTTTCCGTGCGACTAGTTTGACGCACCAGCGTTTGGTAAGCAACCGCCCAGCCGGCGACGTTTGACAACGCGTTTCGCGGAGGATTCGCCCCCTTCGAGTGATCCCCAAGCAAGGTTCCGCCAGATGTGGCTGCTCCCATTAAGGCCTTGACTGGGTTATCCACATCACCGTTATCAACATTCCCCTAACGAGGATCGCTTGAAAACAGAGTATTTCGCAGGCAATTTCCCATGCGAAAGCGTCGTTCACTGCCCTGGAGTGACCCTCGCACAAGAGTCCTCCGGGTGTGGCTGCTCCAATTAAGGCCTGACCAAGTTGCCGGATTTCCCCTTGCGAGGGTCGCTCTAAGGCAGTGAGTGCAAACGACTAAGGTTACATTGCCGTCGCAAAATTGTCAAAGGGGCGTACGGCGACCAACTTAGCTGTTCGGCGTAGTGGCAGGGATCTTACGGTGTAAGACAGAGAATTAGGCTGGTTCGTAATCGGACGGTATATCGTTGCGGCACGGTCATCTTAAGCAGGCGCGTGCTTCTTCTTCTCTTTCTTCTTTTCGTAACCGTGGAGCGCGAAGCGAATCAGCAGTGGAATCAGCCCTGTCGCGGCCAGGCTCAGCATCAACTGCCACGATAAGACGGACGACATCCCTTCTTCGGAGATCGTCTTCAAGTTAGGGAGCGTCGTTCCGATCCACACAAATACCAGCAGCGCCGGCAACATGGCCAGTTGGCTGACCCACCAGAAGGTTTTAAGACTGATCGGCGAAAGTCCCATCAGGAGATTGACCAGCACAAATGGGATCTGCGGGATCAGACGTGTGACAAACAGGTAAAAGGCGGCACTTTCTTCCAACTGCTCGTTGAACTTCTCGAGCGTGTCTCCCAAAGTTTTCTCGACCCATTCCCGGCAGAAGTAACGACAACCGATGAAATTCAGGGCACCGGCGGCGGTTGATCCGAAACTTGCCAACAAGATGGCGGGAACGAAACCAAACAGCCAGCCACAGATGATCGTCATCAGCGCACACAGCGGAACGCCGATCGCCAGCAGCACGGTATACAGCAGAAACACGATCGCATACGAAGCAATCGGGTGCTCCGACTGCAGATCACGCAGAGCAGCTTCCTTCGTGGCTAAGTATTCCAGCGACAAATAGTCGCTGAATTCGTAGTACATGATGCCAACGAGTCCGGCAACAGCCGCCAAGATCGCGAACCGGAAGCCCCACGTCTTGAGCCAGGGATTCGCATCAATCTCTTCCGGCGAAACGAGTCGGTCGCGCATTTCGTAGTCGAGTTCATTTTCAAGTTCCATCGTGCCGAATCCTGTTGGCCGCTGTTGTAAATGGGGCAAACAGGGAAGCAGCAACTGCCGTGCCGAACGATCGGAACATGAACTCAAGTTCAATATTAGTAGAGTGTGTCTCGAAGCACCAAGCCCCTGCTAAGCGAATTCAAACACGAACATCCGAAGGCCCAAAGGGCCGGCAGAATGTAGCCAGGGGCGTGAGCCCCTGGTATGCGTTGTCTTGGGAAGGCGATAGAAAATAACCAAGGCTGCCAACCCTGGGTCTGGTGCGTCAAGACGCACCCTACGGCTGGTCAAAGCGAGTGATCAGCCCTTCAGCTTACCCGCCGTCGTATGCTCTTGCAGGTCGGCGATCATTTCCAGGGTGGCGTCTTCGACGGCGCGTTGCCATTGCTTTGGTTCGTACTTCGAAGCGAAGGGTTCGCGGGAGTAGGCGAAGATGATGCCGCGCGAATTGTTGACGATCGAACCGATTCCGTTTTCGTTGAAACCGCCAGCGACGTCTTTTGCGCCGCCCCCTTGGCTGCCGTAGCCAGGGACCAGGAACCAGGTGCTGGGCATCGCGGTGCGCAGCTCGGACAATTGATCGGGATAGGTTGCACCCACCACCGCTCCAACCGCACCGAAGCCGCAGTTGCCGCGCGTTTGCTGGGCGAGCCCTTCGACGTAAGCGCCGACGTGACGATAGATTGGCTGATCGTCGACGACCAAGTCTTGCAGCATCTTGCCGCCTGGGTTCGAGGTTTTCACCAGGCAGAACAGACCCGCCTCGTTGGCGATGGCCGTTTCGACGAACGGTGTCAGGCTATCATCACCCAGGTAGGGGCTGATCGTCAGGCAGTCGGCTTGCCAGGGACTGTTGGGACCGAGCATGCCTTTGGCGTAGGCGGTTGCAGTCGAGCCGATATCATTCCGCTTGGCGTCGAGAATCACCAACAGGCCTTTCTCGCGAGCGTACTGAATCACTTCGGCCAACACGATCATGCCGGCTGGGCCCAGTTCCTCAAAGAACGCCGACTGCGGTTTGACGGCTGGCACGTGTTGATAGACGGCGTCGATCACTTCGCGGCAGAAAACCAAATAAAGGCCCGCCTTCACTTTCGGGTCGTGTGTTCCGCGATGATCCCCCAACAAGGTTTGAGGCAGTGATTCAAAGCGTGGATCCAGGCCGACCACCACAGGGGCCGCCGTGCGAACAATCGCGTCGTGCAAACGATCCGAAAAATTGGCCATTTCCGCAGTACCTTTCGTAATCAATCCTCTCGTCGACCTACGAAGTTAAACCGTTCGCCCCAAAAGGAAAAGGTGCCTACCCCTGGATAGACAGAACTCGCACTCATATAGAGCAGAATCGCCAGCGAACCCCTATCCCTTGTGTTGTCGGATTGTGAAAATTTTGTTCTGAAGTTGCAGCCTCTTTGTTGGAAACGTGTTTCTGCTCTCGGTCGCCCCGCCCTCCTTTGCGATCTCGTGCGATTCAAACTACCACGAAGCGAATTCGACCTTCGTCGGAGGCACGTATGCTCGACGACTTAACGGGCAGGCTTGGGAAGCTTCTTCTTCGGAGATCGAGTATTTGCTTTTGCGGTGGAGCCCTTCCGCTTGATCGGTTGCTTGCCAACACGCTTGCTCTTGGTGGCTTCAACTCCCTGACGAACGAGCGATTCGACCCAGGCATTCAGGCTCATCTTCTCAGCGGCGGCTTGAGCACTGGCGGCTCGATGCAGATCTGGCGAGATCCTTGTCATGAATTGCCCGGAAAACGGCTTATCTGGCTCTTGTCCATGGTCGGCGCAGAATTCCAGATACTCGTCGACCGAATCATAAAAAGCCTGTTTTGTTTCCTCGACCGATTCCCCTTGAAAGGTAATGACATCTTTCGTGTTAATGACGTGCCCGTGAAGCAAGCCTGCTTCCTCGTCAATTTCGATCTGACCAAGGTACCCTTTGTACTGAAACACGACTAACGTTCCTCCGAAATGATGATGCTTCCGTTCTCGTTGATCGCAACGATATTGGCGGCAATCAAAAAGGATCGAACCGAACGCACCGCCCCTTTATCGGTCTCTTTCTCGGGGTGAGGCCGATGAAAAATCGCGACCACACCATTCAACAAGACACCGACGCGCGAGCCGGCTCTTTCTTCCACAATCGCGCCGGCAGCGACCAACATCGACTCGATGTCACGCCACGCGATGTTAGATCGGACCGGTTCGGCGAAGACGGCAGCGAGGGTGCGGCGATGCTTTTTGTTCATTGAAATGATATCATGTAGTGATACTATCGGCAAGTTGTTGCGATTTTATCGGCAGATGTCAGGTTCTCGCTTCTGACGGATGCGGCAGCCTTGTCATCAGCGGCAATCGCAAACGATCGCTCGGGCGTGTGGGTATTGGGCTTTCTTCTTGGGCCGATTGAAACCTTTGGCGTAGTTTTGGGCGATGCGGTGCGAAACGCCCTTTAATGTGACTTTGCATTGTTCCTGACTCCCCTTCCCCTGGACCACGATTACCATCCACCGATCTGACTTCTCGCCCGTTCCTATCATCTCCGTTTGACCCTCACTCGCGGCATTTCTGCGTGATGCGTTCCCGATCGCCATCCGTGCCAGCGCGGCTTCCCCGCCGCGACGATTCCTCGACAAAAGCGCGCAGCGGTAGCCAGGGGACGCACACCATCCGCCAGGGCTTTCGCTGCGAATCGAAGGCCGATGACACCTTCGAGCTAAGCGTGATCCCCGGTATCACGCGACCGGCCGATCGCCAGATCGGAGTGGGAAAGGTTTGCGTTTGAGATAAGACGTAGTGTACACTAATAGTGTACATGCGCCCACTAAAATCGAGATCTTGTGCCAGCAGGGTCAAGCGGGAACAAGACGGACACGGTTGGTCCGATGTCGCGACGGCTGGGATAGCAGCGCGACGCCAAAATCAATTCGCGATCATAATCCCCACGCACACCGAGATATCGCGGTCGAGCGAAATTGGGACGATCTTGCCGTCCGACATGAATTCGTTTCGCGCAATGCTGGTGACCCACACGACGACATCTTCTTCTTTAATCCAAGTGACGGTGTGGAAGTGGATCGCGCCTTCGTGGCCACCTTGGGGTAGCCACTCGTTGGCGCACGAGAACGCGACTTTCACATTGCGAATGCTGGTGGATGCGGGACGGAAGATGAGTCGCTTAGCGAGGGTGCCCGCTTCCCAGGTACGGATCGTGGAAAGGGAAGCGAAGGCACCGGCCAGTTTGCCATCGATGTCCTTTGCCTCGACATGAATCGTTTCGCATTGATTCAGCAAGTTGTCGTCGTTCGCGTTGCCCAAAGGGATTTCCACACCGCGGCTCCTCGTCGAGAAATCGAAAAGTGACACCTATTGAATCGCATCCGTCTGCTGGGTGTGCAAGATTCTAATGGCTTCGCTGTATCACATCCAACGAAAACTCAAATCATGATGGGCGATCACTTCGCTTGTCTCGACATCGACCACTAAACCTCCCATCGCGTCACTATAACTATGATGCAGGCGCGCACGGGGAGCGAAGTTACGCAGCGCCCGCGTCCATAGTTTGGGGCCTGTTTCGCTCAGCACGTCGCTTGAAGCAATCGTTCCTGGCGAAAGGGCAGCGACTCGCTTGAGAATGACTTCCAGTAGCGGACTCTTGGCTGCTGCTGCGAAGATTCCGTTGGCCAAACGATGGGCGCGGCGATCCGCTTCGGTCGAGAGAATCACGGCTTGCTCGGCCAGGTAATCGATATTCTTCAGCCATCGCACATCCGTATCGCTGTACCAGCCGCCTAGTTGATGCACGATTTCAACCCGCGCGACATCTGCCGCGACCGCTGGCGGATGCAGGTTTTGGCAAAGGCGACCGGTGATCGGCAAAGCGAACACCTCGTCATCCCGCCAAACGCGCACTTCCCAGTGGGGATGAAGCTGACGAAAGGCCTCAAGGTAACCAGCATCGCGCGGCGGGAGATCAGCTTCGCCGATCCAAACGAAATGCATTACGCGAGGAATGCGATCGGATCGTTTGGGCGGTAGATCGTAGCTGAGTGGTTGTGGCGGGCGATAACTGGGCCGGGCATGAAATAGTTTCGGGGCGTAAGTTTGTTTTGCGTTGGTCATTGGTTCTCGTGTTACGTGGCGCCAAGTTGATTGTTGCGAGCGGAGAACGCGGGTGTGCCGGGAAGCAGCGTCAGCGTGCCGCTGAAGTTCTCGATTTGAATCTGGTACGACGTCGGATTCATGAAGAAAAACGTGTCGCCGGCATAGATGTCGAGCACGGTTGAGCCTGAGACCGTAAACCAATGCCGGGTCACTTCCTGCGAGGTTCGCTCGGTGATGTAACCGTCGACCTCGTCGTGGTAGAGGTTCGTATCGGCGGGCTGCACACCAAGCGTTGCCGCCAACAGTTGATGCCGCCCGTTGAAGTTGGGATAGGTCACACCTTCTTGTAGCGTGTCGAGCGAAGCTTCGATCTGGGCGCGATTAAGTGTTGACTCGAGCGCTTCGCCGTAACGTCCGGTGCGGGCGATCAAACCTAGCGTGTACGCGCCGGAGATGGGGGCATCGGGGGAACGGATGGTTGCGCTGAAGTTCAACAGGTAATGCCCTTGCGTTGGAATGCGGAAGAAGCCAGCGTAGCGATCGGCTTGATCCTGTTCGCCTGGGTAGAAAATCTGGCGTAGCGGGCCGAACCACTCGCACTGTGGACCAAGGGCGGTTCCGAACGGGACGATTGATTTTGCTTCGACCAGCTCGGCGCCACTTCCCATGCGGAAGACCAACCCAGCAGGAATCGCGTCTTTGTAGGCCGGCGCGACCCAGGCGATCTTATGCACCATGCTGGGGCGGTCCGGATCGCGATAGTTCGTTGTTGGGCAACCATGAAAGCTGATCAGGCGATAGCCCCCCAGACCTGGGACCAAGCTCAGTGGGACGTCGCGGTTGTAGATGTCGAATAGATCGATCGCCAGGTAATCGTTCCATTGGGGCGGCGAGTCGGCGGGGAAGCTGACCATCGCTTGCATGGGACCGTCCTGCGTGCAGTTGCCAAAGCTACCAGCAGGAACCGCTTGCGGTCCGTTCACATAAAACAAGGCGGCATCTTGTCCACCATTAAATGCGGCGTGCGGGCGGCCCAGCCGAAGTACCGACTCGCGACGGTCGGCTCCTTCGATCGCGATGTATTCGTCGTCATTGGGTGGTTCGCCGAATTGAGGACCGAGGATGGCAAACGGAGGCAGCGTTTCCTGGCTGGCGTTGCGAAATGGTTGCCAGCGTTGCCGGTCGCGTGCTGGTGTAGGGAAGCTAGTCATGCGATGACTCCCGGCGATTGTTCGTGGATGGTTTGTTTGCGGAGGCTGTACTGCAGCTTCTCGAACAGGCGACGTTCTTCGTAGCTGATATCGAGGGCTGGGTCGTCGAAGTTGACACTGGCATCGGTCCGTGAGGCGATGCCTCCTTGCGTGTTAATCGACCAACTGACTTGCCGCACAGCCCCGCTCGGTTCGATCGCTTGCAGCCCGACGTAGGAAGCGCCGCCGATTTCGTGCGGACGGAGCGAGGCGATGGCCTGGTCGAGGTAGTGCTTGGCTTGTCGCTCGACTTCTTTCTCATTCGTGACGACCTTCTTCTGTTCGTGATGGATGAAAGCTTCCAAAGCGATATCGTTGCGATGAATCGTGAGCGGAGGCATCGTTCGAGATTTGCGACCTCGGAGCGTTGACCAGTGTTGAAGATCGCGAAGGCGCGGTCGTCGCCACTGAACCGCAATGCGAATCATTAGCTCCGCAGGCTGCGGCTTGTAATCGTTGGTGCCGGTTTGCCACTGAAAGACCGGCTCGGCAAATTGAACGATGCCGCGCTGACGATCGACGGTGTAACCACGCGTGTACAAGTCTTGTGGCTGTTGATTCAGATTGGGATCGACCTGTTTAACCTTCCGAGGCTTGGCGTAATCGGTGCCGCCTCGATCGAAGTCGCCGTAGATCCAAGCTGGCCGTCGCTGGTGACTTCCATCAGGGAGCACCTCGCGTTCAACCTGATGCGGTAATAGTGGCAGGAGTTCGTCGAGCGTGCTGACACGGTTCTCCCGCTTTTTCGGCACGCCTGGCAAGTACTTTGGCGGCTTGACGCGATACATCCGGTAGAGGCTCTTTTTGGCTAGATCGCGATACTTCGCTTCCACGCTGAGGCAGTCTGGCAGGGCGACCGATTCCCAGCCCTCTGCCGGTTTGTAACTCAGCTTGTCGAGCGGGCGAATCTCGCCGTCGAGGTCTTCGCCAACCGGTTCGAGCTCGGCATCGATTTGATAACGGGTGGGCCCCGCGAAGAATTCAACTCCTAACGTTAACTCGGGCGGATCGTAGCCGACGTGGCCAGCCATCAGCCACTCGTTCTGTGGGAGCGATTTGCCGCGGCCGATCGGATCGATCGCGACTCGTCCGCCTGGCTTCAATACGACGACGCAGCCGACTGTATCGGCTACTTGGGCCAATGCTTGCGCGGGGTTGGTGATATCCCAATCAACATACGGACGGGCCAGGTTCGGTACCTGCGACAAGTCAGGCCGATCGATCCCCATCGCGGCAAAACAGAGTGAAAGGAGTTTGCGGGGGGACTTCTCGGTGCCTGGGACGAGCGAGGAACCGTCGGCCCGACGTACGTTCCATTGACCCGAGATCTGTCCGAAGCGTTGCCACCGCCAGCGCTGGTCGAGGATATCGATCCGGGCAAGCGTGCGTCCATTGGCCTGTCGCTCGAACCGTGGCCGATCGACCAGGCAATCGGGCAAACGAAACGAGACGCCGGTCGTTGGATCGGAGAACTCGGCGGTTCCGTAACGCTGCGGAGCGATCGTTTCCGCTAAGGCGACGACCTGGATTCGGCCTGGGCTGATGCCTTGACTCAATGTGTATTGGACACTGAGGTAGTCGTTGATTCCGGGAAAGGAAAAGCGTGGTTGCATGGGCGTATCTTTCAAATGTCGGTCACCTCGGCCGTGTGTGGAAAGGACAAGGGAGAGGCGGCGAGGTTATTGGCCGTGCTGCGAGCAAGCCGAAGCGAAAGCGCGAAGCATGTTAGCTGCGGGCAATGGTGAAGGTGGTGCCAAGCTCTGGGAGGCGACTGGTCGATTCATAGGCGATTGACAGCGAAGAAGCGGTCTGCTGCGGATCTTCGACGAGGGCGTTATCGCCGCGGCAAGTTACCGTATTGGCGATGGTTTTTGCGCGGAGATCTCCTGTCAGAGACAATCGCCCGTCGCCACTGACGATCGTATTGCCGCCTAGGTTGCCGGTGGTGCGATAGAAGACGATGCCTCCCTCGATGTCGAGTTGATTAACGCCGTCGGTTCCGAGCAGCGTGACTTCTCCAGCAGTGACCAGCAGCGAGGTAATCGCCGTCGACGAGCGGCCCTGCGTCGTGACCTGCCCGCCGTGCACCACAACATCGCCCAGCGTGACGTTGTCTCCCACGTACAATTCGACGTCGCTGGTGGCGTCGGTTTCGTAACCCACGTGCAGTTCGTTCAGGACGGCCGTGTCGCCGGAGTTCGGCGCGATGCCGACAAATCCTTGATAGACAAACAATTTGTTGGCCGCATGAGTCCCTTGAAACGTCACCGCATGTTGCCCAATCGCGGCAGGAGTCGCGGTGCTGTGAATGGTGACCGTGCTTTGGACATCACCGAGATCGAGCCGAATGCGCTCGCTGCCAATCCCCTCCCCTGCCCCGATGCGAACGTTGGTCGCACCGATTTGAAGACTACGCAGGCGGTATTCGATGTAAGGCGTATTGCCGCTTCGGTTCTCGCTGGGCAGTCCGATCGTTCCGGTGTAGCTGGCCCGTACATCAAGCAAGTCGAGTGTCGTCGAAGATTGATCAAGGCCGTACTTCACGGGATTCGCATTTTGCTCAAAGACTACCGTGTCGTTGTCGACCGGGACGCTGCCGCCACTCCAATTCTCGGCGTTGTCCCAGTGGTAAGGTCCGGTTGACGTGCTGAGCGAAGTGATGGTGATTGTTTGGGCCGAAGTTCCGGTCAGGTTGTCTCCATTGGCGATCACTTCGCCAACATTGGTTGCCACCAAATTGCCGGTGAACTCGATGATCCATGGCCCACCAGGATCGCCGCTGGTGTGAACATCGCCGCTGGAAAGATGTGCGAGGGCTTCCAAGGCCGCGTCAATTGTATCGGAGGTCGCATTGAATGCGATGTTGCCAGTGGTGTTGTCACTGTGGGTAAGTGTGAACGTGCCACCACTAACTTCCTGTCCGAGCGTGACAAGTACTTTCTCGTTGAGTGGGGAGATTGCCGCTTGAGATGTCGAAGTGGCGATAGTCCCACCAGAGAGATTTGTCCCACTGGCAGTCAGCAAGGCCAAGTCTTGGGCGCCGAGGCTTTCGGCGAACTCGATTTGCCATCCGCCGACGCTTCCCGCGGTAACAATCACGTCGCCGCTTTCGATATTGGAAAGCGCTTCCAGCGTCGTTTGCAGCGATGCGGCCGAGCTATCGTAGGGGACGCCGCTGGTCGTTTGTCCTTGAAAGGTGAGCGTGAATGTGCCTCCGGTCGGGCTACCTGGCAACGTAACCAACTGCATCTCGTTGCTCGTGTTGCCACCAGCATCGCTTTCGGTGACCGTGATGGTCGAAAAATCGGAAAGCCAGAGCAGCGCCAGATTGATGTTCCCACGACCGGCTAGCTGCCCGACGCACTCGAACATGATACGGAACTCGACATCGTACTCACTTGATGCGGACTGATCGGTGACGCTAACGGCGATGTCAGCGTTCCCGACACCAAGTGCTGTGGCCAACGTGTTTCGCCACATGGTGTCGTAGCTGTAAGGAAAGCTGTAAGTCGCGGTAGAGCGAACGTTGCCGTACGGATCGGTTCCGGTCACTTGAATCCCGGCGGCGTAATTGTCGGTCGAGTTGTAACGAACGATGAAGTTGCCGGCGTAGTTCGAGCCAGACTGGCCCGCTTGGACCTGAGTGATGCTCACGGCTTGGCCGCTGAGACTGGCTCCATTACCGCTAATTGGCGGTTGGGTACTTGCGGCAAGGGTGCCGGTGAACTCCACAACCCATGGTCCACCAGGATCGCCGGTGACGCTGACGTCGCCGCTGCCGATGTTCGTCAGCGCCTCCAAAGCGGCGTCCACTTCCGTGGCGGTTGCGTCGTAATCGATCGCCGTGGTGGTTTGACCTGACCAGGTGAGCGTAAAGGTTCCGCCGCTGATACCGACTGGCAACGCGATACGCTGCTTCATGTTTCGCCCTGGCGTGCCGGTCTGAATGAGCTCGATATCGACGGAGCCGGTGCCGCCGTTGGTTGTGCTGCCACTGATCGTGTATGGCGTGCCATCGCCGCGACCGATGAGTTTTAGATAAGAGGCTTGATCAATCGTGGCCCCGATAACCGTAGCCGAGGGGAACTCAGGCAAGTTGGCCGCAGCAATCGCCGAAGCGAGGCCGCCATAGACGTGATCGGTGGTGGTGGACGTGGCGGTGAACGAAACATCTTTGCGATTGACGGTCAGCGTAAACGTGTCGCCAACTTCCACTTCGCTGACGGTGACACGATCGACCTGAGCGATCCCTTGCGCGTCGCCGCGCCAAATGCAGAGTGACATAGTGATTTACCTTTGTGATGGATGTTGATGGCCGTGATCTACGGGCTGATGTGGGGAAGGCCTGATAAGGGAAATGCCGACTCGAATTCGTATTGCCACGACATGCGATACTGGTGATGGGCAGTTCCCACACGCTTTGGCGAAACGCGGGTGATGACAGGCTCGCGCGTGAGATTCCCGTAGCCAAACAGTGGGCCAGGTACCGGCGGATAATTGCGATAACCGATCGCGCTGCCTGATTGAACGGCGCGAAAGGTGGTGTTCGCCCGTAGCTGTTGCCGAACTGGGAAGCCGAATGCCGTTTCTACATGGGAGAAGAGCGGCCCGCCCCCGGAGAGTCGTAAGCTTTCCTCGAACGAAACGAACGTCGTCTGCGGATTCGTTACCGGGACTTCCGCTTGGATTTGAAGCTGAAAGGTTCTAACGGTCGCGTACTCGGCACCGCCCCCATCGGGGAAGTTGGGACCGCTGACGACCCATGTTCCACCGCGGGTATCGGCACGACGCAAGCTATGCTGCGAGTCGGTCTGGCCGTCGGAGCGGAGTAAGATGAGGTCTTGGTTTTGTTTCGTGTAAGCGGCGTTCAACGCGGCGATCTTAGCGTCGAGATCGGCTTGGCCGGAGCCAAGTAACTTGCCTTGAATGTCCCACGTCACCGTGTGCGCGACGGGGATGCCTGACTCGGCCAGGATGGGCTGACGCGTGATGGTAATTTGAGGCTCGCCGAGTGGATGGGTATAATCACCCCACTTCAAATACATGAGCTAGGTCCTTGATTGATTGGCTTAATGGATACGCCTGAAGGGCAAGTTGACGAGGAGAATCCGTTCGTTTCGCCGGTTGTTATTCAGCCAGACGCCGAGCCTCCTTCGCGCATCCAGAAGATTTACCGCCGTCAGTTGGTCTTGCTGTGGGGCTTATTGATTGGTGCTGTGTCGCTTGCGAGCCCCTTCGTTATCGGTCTGGTGATCGCGTTCCCCTTCTTGACGGCAGAGTTTCGATCTCAATTGGCTTCCGTTGTGGTTATGGGGTTGGTGATCGTGGCCCCTTTGGGAGTCTGTATTTACATTGTGTCGAATCGTGCAAGGAACGCTGAATGAACGAGGAGAATCCGTTCGTTTCGCCAAGTTCCGAGCTGCGCGAGTCGGAAACAACGGCTCCTCGTCGACATGCCAAGTGGCGTCGCTTGGTGGTTCTATCGGTGATCTTGGTGCTGGCATTGATTGTCTTGTTCGGTGGGTTGTACGGAGCAATCCGTGCTGCGCCAGGTAACACGATTTCGTTGGGGATGATCTTGGTATGGGGACTAGGGATTACCTTGTCGCTGGCGTTTCGGATTTATCTAGTCGCCCAGCAAAAGGATGGCGATGTCTGACCGATTCGACTCGAGGAGTTAGGGAACGAAGTGACATTTGAGTTGCCATATTGGTAGATAAATGACATGCTGATTGGATCTCCCAATTGTTAGCTTGCACTACTCTCTTCGCAGACTTCTTAAAGACATGGTTGTCGCAACTCGATTTCATGTTCGCATCACTGATCGCAAGTCAGGCGAGATTCGGCACGAGGATCTGAATGCGGAATCCGCCGAGGAAGTATTCGCTCATTTCGACGCGCGACAGTTTGATGTGGCAATTGTGCGTCAGGAACCGTACGACGAAGCGAAGATCCAACAAGAGGAAGCCGAGAAACACTTTCCGGGCAATCTGCGTCGCTGGATCACCGATCCCAAGCGTGCACGCGATGCAAAGAGGTTCGGTATCGCGGTGCTGTATGTTGTTTGTTTGTACTCCGCCGTCGCGTTTGTGGTATTCTCAAGACCTCTTTTGCAGATCAACTTTCCGGTTAGCTACACGGTGGGGCTGATCGTTTTGATCGGTTGTGTTGCGAATATTGTGCTGTATCAAATTGCGAAGTATCTGCGCGATGACCAACCGGACGAATAGGGTCCATGATCTTCTCCTGGAAGGGTGACGGAATGGTGAATCTGTGTCGTCATGCTGCGACGATAGACCCTCTCCACTCGGGTGCGAGGGAACCCGATGGGGATGCGTTGGCGGGTTAACCGCCGACGGTGGTGCCTGGGCCAGCCAGGTGGGCGCGGCGGGTTGGTTGCTGGTTGATCTGCTCAGCGACGCGTTCCAGTAGTTGTTGTTCGCGCTGATCGAGCTGGGTGACCAGATAGTCCCCGGTACGCTGGGCGAGTTCCTCGATGTTGTCTTCAATTTCGATTTTCAACTCGCGCTCGACGCGGACCGTCGCTTCGATCTGCTGTTGCAGCGTCGATGACAGATCAGGCATCGCTGGAAGGCTGGCTTCAGGGAATGCGATGCTTGCAGAGCCACCCGTTTGCTGTGCGATTTGGGCGAGTGAGGCGGCTGCCTGGGCGGGACGGGGCGAAGGCGAACGACGATCGGACGTGGAATCGGCTGCGGAATCCATTCGAGCGATCTCTTGCGCCGAAAATGACTGTTCCGTGTCTGGCTCGGATGGTTTCGGTACGAGTCGATGGATGGCATGATGCCGCGCTTGTTCCATCTGCATAGGCCCGGCCGAGGAGAGTTCCCCTTGGCGGGCTAGGTCGAGGGCACTTTGTGGGAGTTGTTCCACGTTCATGGGTTACCTGGCATTGGGTACGATACGGGGATGGTGTCGGGCCGAGTCGATCGCGGCATGCAACTGGTCGAGTTCCGCGAAATTGCGGGCCAGCAGTGTGTCTTGTTTGAGGTGATCAGGAATCGCCCGGCCGAATGTGGCCTGGGCACGCTGCCACAAGTGATAGGTTTGTTCGTTCTTACGGCTCAACTTCCAAAGCTCTGCTTGCTGTGGGCTTTGCTTGGGGCAGGAAGCACACGGCGTCGGTATACCGGCGGGGCGTCGCTGTGGAACTGGAATCCGCTGAGGACCGATGCGAACCGTCTCGCGCTGACCTGTCTGCAGGTTGAAAATCCACCGGGCACAGTCGACGCAGCTGATCGCGGCAACGGCAGGGTGCAGCACCAACAGGGCTACACCCTCGATCAGTTTTTTGCGTCGGCGATCTCGTCGTAGGTTTCTACCGCTTGTCCGGATGGAAGTGGATCGGAGGCTTCATGCCCGGCGACAATCAGGTAGATGCGATCGAGCAGTTTCGGACGCAGTCGCCGGACATTGGCCGGCTTGAGTTCACGCGGCAAGCTCCAGGAGAGAACCTGCTGACAAATTGCCGCCGCCAAAACCTGGGTTGCTTCGCCAGTGGCCGCAGCTTTCAGTAACTCGCTCACGCGTTGCCGCTGCTCGTAAAGCATGGGGCGAAATTGAAACGTGACTGCACCATGCAGACCTTCGATAGGAAGGATGTGCCCGGTTTGGGTGTAACCGTCGTCGATGAAGTAAAGTGTGTTCGTCACAGGAATGCCGTTTCGGTGAGTATGGAGTTGTTAGTTTTCTGTGGCTGGGGAGAGGCGACCGAAGGTTATGCGGAGTTGGTGTTGGTAAATTGGATCATGGGCAAGTTGTTTGCCGTGTCAGCGAACGCTGCGAGAGTGACATCAGGGCGGAGAGATTGCTTGCCGCGGATGTCGACTGGGGTCTCGTGCTTCTGTAAGCGACCGAAATCGATCGCGAGACTATCGGTGCCGTTGTTGTATCGGAGCTGTGCGGCGCTGACGCCGCTGGGGGCGATGTCGCGCAGTTTGCCGTGGAAACTGGCATCGTGATGCGTATTGAAGGCCAGTGTGATTTGCGGTTCTCCGAGAGGCAGACGGGTTCGTGTTTGGCTGTTGTTGTAGTGGTCGGTTTCCAGCTGATTGTCGATTGTCAGAACCAAATCGTTCAGTTCGAACTCGGTGCTGTCGAACGTCCAGGTCGCTTGATGATGGACATACGGTAGCTTCGCGGAAAGTGTGCTGGTAATGCTGGGGAAGGTACCGGCCGCGGCGATGTTGTCTTTGGTGGTTCCCTCTAGCTGCAGTTCCAGCGTCAATGGTTGCCCCTGACTACTGCGGAAGATCGCGCGGGCAACTCGCAGGCCGCGATATGTTTCGACATACACCTGCTTGTCGATCGTGGCCACTAAATCGGGCAAGCTTTCGGCCATCGCGAACAGATCGGCATCTTCGGCTGCCCCCAGGATGTATGGCAGCAGAAAGTCGAGATCGTCCGGACGCGGGACCAGCATGACGCTGCCGCTTACCGCATAAGTGCCCGGCTGCGTGGTGTCGCCGCTTGGAGCACGTTGGCCGCGAATCCCTTGCGAACGGACAAGTTGCTGGCGTTTGTTTAGCGAGCATGATTGAAACTCGAACTGTCGTGTCGCCAGATTCGTGGCGTGTTGAGGGCCCAGTCCAAACTGGGTGGCGTAGCCCATGGTTACCATCGGTTGTGTTCCTTATTCCAAGACCCAACAGCGAATGATGAGGGTCGAGACGTCGTATTGCTTCGTCCAAGCGGCCGGCATAATGGCGTCGGTCGGTTCAACCGTACAGCGATAACAGCCGCTTGCGACAAGGGGAGATTGATGATGGAAGTGCTTGCGTACGGCCTCGCGCCAAGTTAGCAGGCTGGGAAGCTGCGATTTACCCAGCCGCGAATTTGCTTTTTGCAGCATGGTGAGTGAGAAGCCGTATCCAACGTCGCTTGAGCGATTCGTCCCGGCAGGGCCCTCCTCCTCTGGCATGGGGCAAAGCAACGCCCCGCTGGTAAGTTGGTTGTCACTGACATTGGCGGGAAATTGTTGTTGGCGGATGGTGTCGTCGGTCAGGCCGTCGAGCTCGAGTCCGACGATCTCGGCTTGGACAGCATCCCACAAGGTTTCAAATGTGGCGGTCATGATTGTCCTAATAGGCTGTTAAATATCGCGGCGACAGAGACAGCGCCATTGGGTTTCAAAGTGTTCCTGCCACAGCGCTTCAATGGTCCAGACGCTTCCGTCGGTCCAAGTCAGCTTTCCGTTTCCTTTCAGGGAAACGCCCGCCAACGTGGCGTCCCAGACGATGAACGTGGCGTAGTCGGACTGAGCCGCGTACGACTCGATGCGATGGAGTTCGCTTTGGCGGGGAAGGCATTTGCGTGCTTTCGCGGTGGCAACCGAGCTCTGCGAGTCTTGGTACGTGACTTCGCCAATATCGGGAAAGCTTTGCCAGGTGTTCTGGTACATGGCATACTGCGAGGCGAACGATGCCACGGGGCACGCGCTGGCGGAAGACACGCCAAAGTAGTTGCCGAAGTAACTGGCCATCATGAAACGTCCTTGCTGGTCACTGTGCGATTGCCGCTGCTATCGACGGTAGATTGCAGGCGTGTCTTGGTTCCGGCGGGATTGGCGAAGTTGGTGCCGTTGCCGGTCGAGTTTCCGGCGAACAAGGCCAATGCGACACGAAAGAGTTGTCGTACCGTCCAGTCCGATTCAACTCCGTTGTTCAAATCCAAGAGTGCGGTGGCGAGAGCATTGACAGCAACCGTATTAGGAGCGTCGATCAGGTCGACTTGGGCGGAACTGCCAAGGGCGAACAAGCTGTCGTAGACCGCTTCTTCGAGGACAACAAACTTTGCTCGAACGGGCAATGCGCCAGCAACGATAACGCTGACGGTCAATTCGCCGACCGTGGCCGTATCGACTTCGTCAAATGTGACGGCGTATTCGCCGTTGATGCGATGAATCGCGCCGCCACTTGATTTTGTGAATGGTGAGCCGCCGTTGGCGACGAGGTAAATATCGGTGTTCGCAATCGATAACTCCGTTTCGGGCGATCGACCGTCGGTATCGTCCAGAAACGGACCCAGGACGCGTGTTTGCGAGGATGTCGCTTGTCGAAGGTAGCTGTGCATTAGCGGGCTCCCATCATTTGCAAATGATGATGCAGGAAAGGAAAAGGGACTCCGCTTGTGGGCGGTGCGTTGTTGTAAAGCTGCGTGAGATAGTTGCTGAGATCGGTTCTTTCCGGCTCGCTAAGTGCCCGCGTGTAAAGCAGAACATCGTAGATATCGCATCGCAGCAGGCGTGTGTCCCCTTGATAGCGGCCTGCGAGTGTTAGTCCGGCCAAGGGGGATTCACCCGGACTGGAGCCTTCGGCGACTTCGACGGCATCGATTCGGTTGATCGAGTCGTCCCCGGCGAAAACGGCAATCTCGGTGAAGCGTTGTCCAGGCGTGTAGTCCACCGGCGAGCGAGGTCCGCCGTTGACGTACAAACCAATTCGATCGTCGGCGAGCACCCATAGAATCGCGCGGGCACTCGATGCCCCATCGATCAGAAAATCGTTGGTACTGGAATTGGGAATGTTGGCGACAATGACGAGGGTCAGCGGGGAAGCGATTGCCGAGCTGAACATGGTTTGCAAATAGTCGTCGACGCCATCGAAGTGAGCATACGGCCAGCCGACCTGATCTTGCATGAGAAGCGGCTTCTTCGAGGTATTGCTTTGCGTTACGGGATCGGAACCGATGCCATCGGGAAGGCAACCAATGGGATCATTAAGTTCCGCCACAATGGTTGCCGCCGCATCTTGAAAGGCAGTCGCAGCTGGCTGGTAGCGATGCGCTAACCCGTCGATATCGGAAGGGTGCGTGATCGGCATTACGGTTCCTCTCCGGCAACCGTGGTTAAGCCAACCGCGGCTAATGTGTCTCGCCAGGTCCAGACTTGGCCTGGAAGCCCCTGGGCCGTGTTCGTGTCGATTAACTCTCCAGTGGCTGCTTCGAGACGCCACCAGCGAACCGAAAGTAAGACAGGCTGCGCGTCGAACATCGCTTGGGCCATGACCGCCTCGGATGCGGTGCTACAACCAAAGTGTGTGGCAGGTTCCAGGCCGTTGGGCGAGAGAGGGACGCCAAACGTATTGCTTCCGTCGTCTGGATCGATCTGGGCGGCAAGTTGATTGGCGGCTGCTTGTTCGGCCGCACTCACAACAACGATATGTCGATAAGGCCAAGGCATGACAGTTAGCTCCTTTTACGTAAGGCGTCCCTGCGAGATCGACTCGCGCGGACCTTCCATGCGGGCCAAGAGCGAGTCGATTTCGTTCAGTTCGGCGTACAGGCTTTGACGAAGGCCGACATGATCGATGTGATCGCCGGTGCCAGAGGTGTTGGGGAGACCGCCTGGCGAGGTTACGGCCATCTCGGCCAGTTGCTGCAAGACGGCATCGCGGCGGGTAAGTAGGTCATTAACCACTTGGGTGGTCGATTTAGTCATGGGGATGACGAGTTGTTTGAGGAATGGACAATTCAGTTACACAGAAGTCGCGACGGCGTTGTACGCTTCGGTACGCTGGGCAACGCCGGCGGCCTGATACGCAAGGCGAACCGCGTCTGCCTCATCGACAGCCTCGACGGGGATGTCCAGATCGGGCTCGCCCCGTTTGGTCACGGTGACGATGAAGTCGCGAAGGCCGGGCTTTGCTGGATGGTTGGATTCAAGTTCCGTAGGTTGCTTGGTCATGGGTCGGTGTTCTCTCGTGGGACGTGTTCGATGGGAAAGGTGTGAAAGGGAAGAAGCATGAAGTAATCAGTGCTCTCGCCATTCCTGTCCCCTCTCCCCGCAGGGGCGAGGCGACAGGATTTGTTGGAATAGGTGAGGGTAGGATCGAATCACATAGTTTCTGAAACTGAACACTGAAAACTTCAAACTAACTGCAGCTACGTGGCGGTATTCTTCTGCACGCAGCGTGGCTCGACGACGGCGACTTGGCCCATCTCGCTGCTTTTCGCTTTGAAGGCGATATCGCGTTCGAAGTCGTCGTCGTTACCTGCGGGTGCGGTGACAGACTCGGGGGCCCAATTTTGCATATAGGCGAATGCCTTTTTGAAATCGCCGTAGTACCAACTGGTGCTGGAAGACGTGCGGCGTTTGACGTATTGGTTGCTGAGCGGGGCTGGCAAACCGCGGTATGGATTGGCGTAGGCTGTGCTGCCTGCGTGACCGATGTCGGTAACGCCCTGCGTGTTGCGGCGAATCTCGGTGGCGTTCAAGATCGATAAGGCCGTTTGATACAACGCACCAGGGACGACCATTTGTTTCTCGCCGACGATGATTGGTTCGCCCGTGTCGGGGTCGGTCATGTCTTCGAACAGCATGTCCGCCTTTTCGAGCGAACTGAAGTCTTCCAGCGGATTGACCTGCAGGTTGTTCCAGTCGTGGTCGCCGCTGTTGTTGCCGTAGGTGGGCTGAACGCCGCGACCTTTGCGGTGGTAGCGATCGACCAAGCCTAGCACGGTGTCGAGCACCCGCTTCTCCCAGTTGATGGCCAGCCACTCTGAACCCTTGTCGGCCATTCGCATTACTTCGCCCGTCTTGTCGAACAAGATTGCCTCTTTGGTCACTTCGACGATGAAGCCCCGCTTTTCGGTCTCTTGGGTTTCGATCCAGTCTTCGTTGAGCGTGACGCGTGGATAGCTTTCGCCTTCGTCGACCTTCCTGACGCCGTCCCCCAGTTGGCCAACGCCTGGCATGCGTTCCCACTTATCGCCGGTGGGGACAATGCTCACCAGGTGGCGCGCGATCAGCTGCGGTTTGTTGAAGTGATCGATCAATTTCTTGACCATGAAGGTCTGATTGATGTTGGCGAAGGCGCTGGTGTTGATGCTTTCGCGAACCAGGTTCACCCCTTGCGGGCGGCCAGCGCGGCTATCTTCCCAGCTCTGCACAATTTCGCGGCCATCGGCGACCGTGGCATAGAACGCGCGGCGAATCGAGTAATCGGACTCGGTGACTTCACCGCGCAGGATCGCCTTACACATATTGGTTTCGGCGACGTTGATTACGTGCGACTCGTGCACGCCTTGCCGGCGAGCCTCCTTCCGCCGATCTCGCTGTGCCGCAGCGAATTCCCGGCCGTAAGCTTGCCAGTTCCAGAGTCCTAAATGTGAGATCATCTTGATTAGTTCCTTGAAAGTCCTCGTGATGTGTTCTGTGATCGTGGTCGAGGACGAGAGTGAATTGTTCGGTCGTGTGTGTTCGGTTTGCGAGGAGATAGGAAGCAATCCGAGGTTCCGTTTCTTCCTGTCCCCGCACCCTAACCCTCTCCCCACAGGGGCAAGGGAACAGGATTTGGTGGGGAGTGGGAAAGTAGATGTGGCCTCGGTGAGGTTTTGCACTGAAAACTGCAGACTTACAAATTGCAGCGACATTGCTGTGTTACCCGCCCAAAGCAATCGCGAACCCAAACGCATTGACATCAATTGAAACGGCAGCGGCGGCTGCGTCTCCCTTCTTAAGTCCGATCAGGCCTTTCATCTCGGTGGCGTTGGTCAGATCGAACTGCGGAGCGAAGTACTCGCGGAAGAAGCTGTCCGGACGGCGGATCAGTTCTCCGTTGATACGGAAGGTCACCTGGCCGTAACCGGTGGCACCGACGGTAGGTTGGTATTCGATTTCAAATGTGGTTTCGCTGCCATCGACGGGGATTTCGGTGTCGAGTGTCTGCTGGGTCGGGCCGTAGCTGACTTCGCATTGCCAGGTAACGCCGCCGTCGACTTTGTAGATGCACGCACCCCAGTAATCAGCCGGTGGGCCGGCACCGTTATCGGCCAGGAAGGTGTTCTCGGTCGGAGCATTCATCAAGCCGATCGCCATGACGTTGTCGGTGTCGCTGGCCGTTGGCGTCCACTTCAGTTGCGAACGAAGTGAGAATGCATGTGTGGCATCGAACTTGAATATCTCGCCCTGCGTGGCCAGGAAAACTCCGTCGTTGTTGCCAGGATCGGTGTTGCCTGTGGTAAGACGCCCGTAGCCACCGCCGGCAGCGTCAGCAATCGAGAGACCTGCATTCGTATCGAGCCCAGTAACGGAAAGCTCGCTAGGAACGCCCAGAAAGTGCGTGAAGTACTCGGCCGCGACTTTCCAGTGTTGGCTGAGCGTGTTAGAAGGTGTGGTAAATGTGGGCATGGTTGAAGCCTTGTTTTAGTGAAGTGTTCCGTTGTCAATGTGTCGCGAGAGTCGTGGTGGGAAGTGTGAGCGTTGGTTTGGACTGAGCGTGATCTTGCGAAGAAAGCTGAACACACTGAAGACTTCCAACTCGCGTCAGCCCTACATCCGCATGCGGGCCAGGAAGGTCTGGTCGTCTTGAGCCGCCTCGTAAGTTGCGACGTCCTCTCCTTCCGCTTTCGCGATCGCGTGATGCGAGCTTTCCAGCACTGTGCCGATATCGTCGCCGTCGAGGTAGGCGTTCATGGCGTCACGGTTGGGAAGCTGACGGAGTGTGCGAGTTAGACGCGAGTTGGGTTCGATGCCGTGTGCTTTCAAGACTGATTCGATGACTTGATCGCGGGCACCTGCCAGTTCCGTTTCGGCCGCCAGAGCACGGGCTTGCCACGATTCGTGCGTGCTTCCCCCGGTTGGCATGCTTGAACCGAGGAGCGTCAGTTGGGTTTGGACTAAATCCGAAATGCGCGTGAGCGTCGTTTCTTCGTCGAGGGAAGTGTCGTCGAGAATAGCCAGAATCAGCTGACGGGTTGCCTGTTTCAGGGACGGTTCGTCGGTCTCGGACGTTTCAATCGGCGTGGAGAGAAGAGGATCGTTATCACGTTCCATGGCTTCCAACACGGTGAACTTGCCGGCATATTGGCCAATCGGCAGACTTTCGATCAGCCGTTTATAGGGGTAACGAGTTGAGATCAAGGAAGAATGCTCCTGTTCAAAAATACCGTTATTGGTTGCCGGTCGGGTGACGATATCGACACTATTCACCGCGACGATTCGCGTAACGCGCTGCCCATCGTCTTGAGTGATCGCTTCGATTTCGGCATCGTGTGACAAACCGAAGTTCCTGGCAAAACGCTGGGCGCGCTCAACAATCGCGGCCGCTTGAGGGTGGCTTTTTAGATAGTACAAGTCGGCGAAGAGCTCACCTGATTGCACGCGGACGTTCTGCAGATTGCCGAAGTGGACATCGATTTCTCGCTCGTCCCCCGGCAGTAAACCATGATTCAGGTAAACCGGTACGCTGTCGTACAGGGGCGCGGCTTTCTCGAGCACATCGGCCGGATAGTGGCGACCATTCTTCGAGCGGTTGCCACAGACCTTTACGCCGCGAATGATGCCTGCTTCCAGGTCGACTTGCAAAGCGGCGGTTTGCTCGAATGCTTCCGTAATCTTGGACATAAGAATTGGTTCTTTCAGTAAGTTGATCAGGCAACCCGTAGGTCAGGCTGCGCCTGACGCAAAGCACGTGTGAGGTAGTGAGGGAAACAGTCAGGGCCATGTCAGGCACAGCCAGACCTACGGGAAGGAGTGAGTTACGGTTGATCGAGCGGGACCTGCTTCTCCCGTTCTTCGGTCGGATCCCAGTCGTACTTGGTGGCCAGGCTGTGGGCGGAAACAATGCCCATCTCATGCAGCTGGGCATCGACACGGAAATCGTCCGCACGGTTGCGTACCGCTGGGCTTGATCCAGTGACGATCACGTTGAGGCACTGCGTCAGATCGTTCCAGTTCATGCCGTAGCGGCGGAGGTTTAGACGCCCGCACTCGAACTGCATACGAATCACGCTCCACAACATGCGCTCGTACGCTTTGGTGAGACGCTCTTGCTCTGCCTCGATCTTGCGAACAAACGGTGAACTGCTTTCGAGAATCGACGCGTAGTTGTTGTTCGAGGCGTCGCCGCTGATCATGTGTTCTGGCAAGTTCCAGCGAACGCCAGCGGCTCGCAGCCCGGCACTAAGTACTCGCACAAAGTTCGCGGCCTGGGCTCCGGCCATGGGGCCGGCTTGAAACTTTTTACCCTTCGTATCGATCACCGTTCCGGCGGACCAATCGCTGATCCGTTCGGCTTGATAGCGGCCGTCGCTACGAACATGCAAATGGGGACTGTCGGCGGCACGAACGAGGTTGCCGCCCAGGTTCGCCGCATCGCCGATCCCTAAGCTGCCACTCCCCTGCACTGCTTCGATGATCATGGCAATCGAGGCTTGAATGCCGGCCCCTTTCATCATGCGTCGCAGCAGTTCGGTGGCGCCAACGAGGTCGTTTTGCACTGGGTAGAAGTCGCTCAAGCCGCGCTTCACATGTCGTGGCGTGTTCGCTTTCAAATGCATCACCCGCCGAGGCGAATAAAACCTCCAGCTGTGCGCGTCGCCGTTCCATTGGATGAAGTAGCCGTAGACCTGCGTGGCATCTGCGGCGTCGGTAGCAACGCCGTAGCGCCACTTCAGCTGCGAAGCGGAACCGAGGCGACGTTCCAAATAGTCGGTGTCGGCCGGCTCGGTTAACCAGGCAGGTTCGGCCCGGCGGACGCGCACCTGATGGCCTTGTTGTTCCAAGGCGAGAATCACTTCACCGTCGATATGCTCGGCGTCGCATAGCTCTTGCTCGAAATCGAGCTCCCACCGATTGTCGGCTAAGAAGCGATCGATAATGCGTTGCACTTGCTGCACCAGGCCGCGGGGGGCATCGTGTCCGCGGCGGGCGGTGGCGGCGTAGTCGAAGCCGGTATGAATGATGTAGTTGCGAAGATTGCCGAGGATCCCTTGCCCGAACGCTGATTGAGCAAGGTAGCGAGCGATGCCACGAATCACTGCCAGGTCCCATTCGGTCTGGAAAATAGGGCGATAGTCGCCGCTGGCGCGATCGCTCGCCACATCGGGCATGACGGGCGATCCCTGGTGGAACGGCACGTCGACTACGGAGGTGCGTCCTAAGGTTGGTTCGCGCCACGACTCGCTGACTCGGCGATTCGTGGCCGCTTGTTTCTGTTCAATCCAATCGAGCTCTTGTCGCAAATAGTGCGACTCAATCTGAGCCCGCAACTCGCGGCATTCGCGGATAGGATCTAGCTGGTTCTTGGCTGTCGTTTTCATGGACGCCAAAGATGCCAGCGAAGCGCTTCAAACTTAAAGCGTCTCTGACGCATTTTTTTAAGAGCGTGATCGCAACCCATTACAGGCAGCAGGCTTGGGGCGACAAGATTTATTTTCTTAAGTTTACATTCGCCCTACGAGCGAATCGGCGGTGTTCGATTTTGGGTGTTTAGCAATCGTGACGTTCGAGACTTGAGGCCGCTTACGGAGCGCCTCCGGTCCCCTCGCCCCTGTGAGGAGAGGGCTAGGGTGAGAGACGATACCAGGGTGCGCGGTCCATTTGTTTACCGCTTGATCGCATTGCTAGTGCGCCAATTCGCGCCATGCTACGCTAACGCTTATTGATGTGTGCGCCCGTTATCCAACATGGCAATGGGACGATTTGCCACGAATCCGGGGCTTCCGTTGCTCGCCCCTATTAGATTGCTGTCGCAGACTTCAATAGTCATCCCCAATAATGTGTTAGAAGGAGCCCAGTTGTGGAACAGCGAAGTGAACGGAAGCCGGCGCGGGTCGTCTTCGGTCTGTTGCTGGGTGGGATGCTGCTGCTGATCATGGTGCTTGTTGCGTGGCGTGCTCACCACGTTCGGTTTTTCCTCGCACACGGTTGGGAAACGTACCAGGTTGTTTCGGTCGAACCGTTGACGAAAGATACGAAGCGACCGGCGAGTTGGAAGTCGCTGACCTTCGATGAGATCCGTTTCTCGGTGCCGACCGATGGTGGTATCGAAATGCGGACCCACCCCTCGCCCATCGGTGAACGGGACTGCCCACAAATCGAACTTGGGTCCGGTCGGAAGCTTACTGTACTGTACGGCAATATTCAGTCGTCCGACGTAGAATCGTCGGTCGACTACTTTCGATCCCTGCCCCCTGGCATCCCGCCAAGCCGTGCGAAGTTAGTTGCCGACGTATACGCGGCTTCGCCAGAATCGTTTCATTGGATGATGCCGGGGGATCGCTTGGCAGAACTCGATTTTATGCTCTCGCAAAAACAAACTGTATGCATGTCGAACACCGAGGCCGTGATGATTCGTCAGGAAGACCAGTGGGACGGATTGTTGACCATATTCGGCAACTACGCTTCATTTGCCTGGGAATCGCACGACTTCCGACAAGGAGGATCGCTCTTATTTGAGACGCCCCCAGGTACCGATGTCGAATGGATCAAGCAGATTTGTGAAACGGTGCAGATTGACTTGTCGCGGCAAGAATCAACGAATCTGCCGTCCGAATAAAACTTCGTGCTGCGTACTGAACGTTGGCTAGACGAGTGCTCGAACGGTAGCTTCCTCATGTTTGTTCAAAATCGATGCGGAGCACCGCTAATCGAGGGTTTGTCGGGGATTAGCACGCGATTCTTTGTTGAATCGACAATAATGCCAGTTTAGAGTGCATTCAGCTTGGACTGCGAGAACGTCAACTGTTAGGACGTGAGATCCCTTCGAGCAAAAGGAGTTGCCTGATGATGCCCGCTTCCTCCTGGACGAAGACCAAATGGGCAGCATGCGTGATTGGCTTGGTGATCTTCGCATCTGCGATGACTTTATTGTTATGGAAGGCCGATCATCTGCGATTTGTCATACTATTTACTTTTTATGATGATCGCATAGCGAGGTTGTATGATTTGACACCTCCGACTGATTTTCCAGATGGTTGGAAACAACTCAGCGTTTCGTCGGTTTCCGTCATGCTGCCGAATAGTCGATCGGTTACCAAACACTGCCCTGATGATCCTTGGATGCAGGCCTGGGCCGTTGAATTCGATGGTTGTCGAGCGATCGACATCGTTACTACGGATGGTGACGCGACGGCAATCGACGAGATGAGCCAATTACTAAAGGTGTCGCCTAAAGAATTGCCAAACAGAGTCTTAGCTTTGAAAGCCGAGGCATTTAGAACGACGGTTGACGAGTTTCGTTGGGACATGTCGCGAAAAGAGCTAGATCTGTTGGAGTTTAAGCTGCTCCATAAAAATGTGAGACTCGGATATGATAACGAGACAGAATTCTATTTTTATGAAACGCCATTATTCGATGGTTTTCTCTTTTACGGTAGCGAATACCCCCGATTCGTATGGATTTCCCATGATCTCCACTATCAAGGACAAATCTATTTCTACGAATTCCCTAAGTCCGACATTGAGACGGTATTGAGCATATGTGGATCCTTGCAGATAAACGCGTCCGATTCAGCTAATGAGACGAGCCTGGTTGGCGATTTTAGAACTGTTAAAGTCGATGCCCTTAACGACAGCAAGATCCGCGATGAACCTGGTGAGATACGCGTCGACCTCCACTAAATTGCCAGTGGCAAGATATTTCTTAGGGCATTAAGCAGGTCCGGATAAAGTCGCTGGGTACCCTATTCCGATTATCGGAACTGGGGCACTATCTATCCGCAAGATCTACTACCCAAACCCCAGTCAGTAGAATGGATTCGCACGTGCAAGAGATGCCAGCATTCGCTTTGATTTCCGTCGTCGTTCCGTTACCGGATGATCGAGGGCACTTGCTGGAATGCTTGCAAGGCTTCACGCAGCAGCAGATTGATGTTCCTTTCGAGGTGATTGTGCCGACGTCGGAACGTTCACCTGAATCGCTGGCTTCGCTGTTTGAACAGTTTCCGTCGGTACGCTGGGTTCATCGGCCTGGGCTGCGTGTGAACGGACTGTACAACGCGGGTGCGGAAGAAGCACGGGGCAAGTACCTCTACATCACCGAGTCGCACTGTGTGCCGCAGCCTGATTGCTTGCAGCAGATCTTCGATTACGTACGCCAAAATCAACTGCCGGTAGCCTGCAGTGCTAGCGATGGACTGCCTGGCAATCACATTGCCGCTGGCGAGCAGCGGATCTTCGAGGAAGACTTTGTGCGCTGGATGGGAGCTCGTAAGTGTAAGGTCGCGATTCGGGGTACACTGATCGAGCGAGCGTTATGGGAGAAAGCTGGTGGCTTCCAGGCAGAGTATGGCCACTTCTCGGAAATGATGATTGGTCGGAAGCTCGAATCGCTGGGAGCACGTGTGGGTTGCGCGGAGCGTTCGGTCGTTTCGCATGGCAATCAGGAATGCTTGAAAGAGCTCGCCGCCGAGCTGATCGAGTACGGCGAAGACGAATGTCGCTGCAGCCATCTCGGAGCAGCGGACGAACAGCCGGCCGCTAGTTGGGAATGGCGACAAAGAGAAAAGTTCCTCAATCGCTTCGGCCGTTTGAAACGAGAGCAGTTCCGGGAATGGACGCGCCAACAGATCCGCGCCGCAGCGATTAACCTGTTTCCCATGTCCGCCGATCGCCGCTTTCAATACTTCGTGCACTTCTGGCACGGCGCCATTCGCCAAGGCCGCTTGAAGTACATTGCCGCGCTGAAACGGGACGCGATTGCCTCAACGCATAGCGCCGCTGGGCCGACGATCAAAACGGTAACTGCTACGCGTCAAGCTGCTTAGTTTGAACTTCCTGCCGTCAAATCGTTTACCCGAAACTTGACTCTGGTGCGCCGTCTCACTTAATGTTAGATGAAATGTCTAGTATTTGAAGTGGGATCGCCGTTCGCCTTTCGCACGCCAGGGGGTAATGATGGTTCGGGCAAGCTTTTTCGTAACAGGCGTTTTACTGATTGCCTTCAGCGGATGCTCTTGTTCCCCTACGCCACCTCCGTTAACGACCGGCCCAGCTTCCAATGCAGGCCAGCTATTTGATTTGATCCAACGCGAAGACATTGAAGGTGCCAGCCAGCTCATCCTGGAAGACCCGACCGTCTTCTCCGCGAGTGACGCTCCTGAGGTGTTCCAATACTCAGAAGACGAATTCGCAGCCCTCTCGCATACCTACCGAACGGAATTGATGAGCAAGGTGTTGATCGTTGTTGGCCAAGTGAAAACGGTCGTACGAGGAATGATCGAGAAAGCAGATCAGTTGCAAGCGGACGGCCATGACGAGGAAGCCGAGAAGTACCGAGAAGCGGTCCGAGATTTTGGACACGCGCTGAACTCAGACGAACACCTCCTGGTCTTCCGCCAGATGGGAACCGCATTTGAACAGGTGGGTAAGCAGTGAGAGGCGCCGGAACGGACGTTTAGTCGCCCTGACTCGCGACACGCTTTTCTTTATCACCGCTCCGAAGCCAGCGCCAGCCAACATAGGTGAGCGCAGCTTGGCCGAGGCCCATCCAGGTCATCAGGCCGGCAATCGCCAGAGCGACAAAGTTTACCCAGCTGGCGACCGTTTTCTTTTGATGGTCGATGACGGTTTCGATTTTCTCGAGGTGGTTGTCGATGGATGCGATATGCTTGTCGACCATCGTCAGCGTCGCAATCACCCGCGCAGTAAGTCGCAGGATTTGCTTCTTCTGTTCAGTCGGATCGTCCTCTTTTTCCGAGAGGCGTTCCCCCAGGTTTCTGGCCGCGGAGATCCCAGTGTCGAGTTGTAATTGAATCTGCTTCGTGTCTTCCAGCAGCGCCATGACTGGCTCGACATCGATTGGCAGACCGAGCGATTCCGTGGCATCGAGGGCCTGGCCGATCATCTCGGTCGATGTTTCGACCGTGGCCGCCCATTGTTCGATCTTGTCGAGCTCGCCCAAAAACAAGTCGACATGTTGCTGAACGCCTAAGCGGGAAACGGCCAGTTCTTCGGCATGTTCGGCGGTCCATTTCTTAACCTGATCTTCGATAGTGGTCGAAGTGATTTTGATTGCTTCGACCCGCTGCTCGGCACGTTCGACATGCAGACGCACGTCCCCCACGGCCGTGTGTGCGGCGTCAAACAATTTGCCGGTCGCATGCGTCACCCGCTGGTTCACGGTCCCAATAACCACGATCGCAGCGATACAGGCGATCGTGCCCACAGTTCCCAGAACCAAGGCCAGCACCGACATAACAATTCTGAGCATGAAACTTTCCTAACAATTGCCAGCTTGCCCATGGCCCCCAAATGCAGGCGAGGCTGGGTAATTTCAGGGTACACGCCAAGCATCGATCTGGGAATGACCGGCGGTCGTTTGTCTGAACTTCGATACGTCAAGTTCACAAAAAGGTTCCTCATTCTGGGGAGCACCGCTAGAATGCGGCCAGCAGTCCCCCGCGCTGAGGAACCGATTCATGCACGCTACGTACCGAAATTACGCAAGGGCTTCGTCACGTTGGTCTCAATCGCTCAGGATAGGGACGTTGGGAGTTTTCCTGACGCTCGCAACATCGGCGGTTGCTCAAGATCACGATCCGTCGACGGAAGTCTTGATCGCGACACTGGAAGGAAGAGACGCGCAAGCCGCCATTGAAGCGGCGGCACAACTGGGGGACCGTCCAGAAGAAGCCGAGCAAGTGGTGCCAGCACTCATTGCTGCATTAATGTGGCAGGCCGATCCTTTCGGATCCCAACCACGCAGCGCTGTCTCGCAAGAGGTTGCTCAAGCGGCGCTGGCTGCCCTGCACAAGATCGGAAAGCCAGCGATTGCTCAGCTGAAAACAACCCTGGACCAAACCGAAAGTGATGAGCTCCGTGTCGAAGTTCTTTTGGCACTGCGTGGCATTCCACAGCCAGGACCAGGTGCCGAGGCTGCTCTGGTTCGGGCGATGCGTCACGCGAACGCCGATACGCGGTACCACGCGATGGAAACGTTAATGAGCGTGGCTCAGCGACCAAGCAAGTACGCGATCGTCCTCACACGACAGCTTTACGACAGTGATGCAGAAAATCGCAACACGGCAATCCGCTATCTGGGCGAAATGGGACCGGCCGGTCAGCAGGCAGTTCCTCACATGATCGAGATGTTGCAAGATGCCCCCAGGCGTAGGCAACGCTCCAATTATCTTGCCCTCTGCCAGGCATTATGTGAAATGGGAGAAGCCGCCCGGCCAGCAATTGCGGTGTTGAAGGAGAAGATGAAAGACTCCGACCCTCGAATTCAAACCTCAGCAGCGCTGACCATCGCACGGATCGATCCGAGCGATCTGATGCCGATCGCCAAGCTCAGCAGTATGGCTCGGGACGTCGCGGATAATAAAGAAGGCGCGTATTGGGCAATCCGGACGTTGGGGGAAATCGGGCCTGAGGCCAAGGTAGCGATGCCGCTGTTGAAGGAATTGGCCGCCAGCTGGTCCATTCCGATTCGGACGAGCGCGATTCGCGCGGTGGTGCAAATCGACCCTGACGACGCCTTGCCGTTGTTGATCGAACTTCAAGACGACCGCCAGCACGAAATCCGCGAGGCGGTGTTGCGCGCCATGCGAACGTATTCACCCAACGTGCCCGAGGTGGCCAATGCCGTGGTCGAGGCACTCGACCAGCCGTTTACGCAGATCGAGTTGATCGCTCTGGAGAACCTGCGCCACTGGGGCCCTGAGGCCAAGCATCTGGCCACGGAAGTGCGTCAGCGGCTAGAAGCGGAAACCAACGTACATCGGCGAAAGGCGTTGGCGGAGGTGCTGTCGAAACTCGAGCAGATCCCGCCAGCTGAATTGGAATAACGAAGCGGCAGTTAGCGTGTTTGGTCTTCGTTAAACCACCTTGCCATCTTTATGCCGTTTTTCCCATTCGGGCCAACCGTAGGCGCCGTCGTGGTCTTCGACACCCATAATGCAGTTCTCGGCCAGCGGCAAATCGGCGAATAGCTTCGCCTTGCGGGCCTGGATCAAAAGATTCTTCAGCATCTCGCCGATCGCTTCGGACAAGCCTTCGTCGTCTTGAGTGACTCGCTGCTTGGAGCCATCTGGCAGCACCAGATCAATGGGCTCTGGCGTGTCGTCGTCGTACAACATCTCGATGGCTTCCTGCCATTCTGGGAATTCGAGCCAGTTGTCTTCGATGAACGCGTTCCACTCGCCGTCCGGCGAAGCATCGGGGCGGGTATCAAATACCAGCGCAACCCAGCCGGCCTGGTCGGCTTGATAGCCGAAGGTGATCAGCGAGATCGGATCTTCATCGTCGCCCGGGCCAGCATTGATGTACTCGGGATACTCGTCGATTCGCTCTTGTAGATAGTTGTAGATCGTTTCGGCATCCGCCTGAAGATCGATGATCATCGTTGTCCCTTTGAAACGTACGGCTCCATCTCGCCGTTTCCACGCTGCTGGTTGTTGTAAGAGGTATGCCGACAGGTAACCGTCCAATTGCAAAAGAATCGGGTCAGGCATGGTCAGCAATCCAAGCATAATAATCAGGTTTCCCTAAGAGACAAAGTGGCCCCTGGAACTGTCAAGCCCCATGTGGCTGGTCGTGGGAATTTGCCCGAGGCCAAGCTGGCTGGAATCGGCCTGGGCAGGGACGCATTCCTGGGCCTAGAATGGGGGGACGGCCAAGCAATGCATCGGGCCTCCGAGAGCAGATGGCGTCTCACTTTCGCCGATCCTCTTGGGCATAATCATCAGGCAATATCTCAACGAGGCGAACGACGAGTGAACAAAGATGGCCGCTGGAACGGACTGCTTGGGTTGATTGTGGTGATCGTTGCGTGCCTGCATGCAAGTTTCTGGCTCGTCGATGTCTCATGGCGATCATTTTTTCAACCACTCATGTTGGTTCAAGCTTCACTGATCGGGATGTGGATTGCTGGTGGCGCCGCGCGATGGTGGGTTCGCGGGTTATTGCTGCTTGCTTTGTATCCTTGTTTCTATGGCATGGCACAATTGACATATAATCCGGAGAAGACCTTGGATGAAATGACGAGTGTGTTCCTTGTCAGCATCATGGTATTCAGCATCGCTCAGCTTCTGGCTCGTATTTGCTTAAACGAGATTCAGCCACCGGGCCAATTCTCGATCTTGCGAATGATGCTCTTGGTATCGTTCTGCTTTGCCTTATGCGTGGTGTGGGGACGTGCCACCGTCGATCTGATCAACAACATCGTCACGTTCTTCCGGTGGAGTTTGGTGGCTAAGTTCAGCATCTTTTCCGGTGTTCCCGCGTTGGCCGCCTTTCCGGCGCTGTTCCAGTCGTCGAGGCATCAAAAATACGTTGTCGCGGCAGCCTGCACGATAATTGGTATCTTTCCTTGGGCGGTTCTGATACTGGCCTGGCTAATGGGTGACGAGATCCTATTCTTTATTAATCTATGGACCTGGGGAGTTGCCATCGTCGTCGCAGTCACGATCTACCCGCTGCAAGCAATCAAGAATAAAGATGGCTCTTCGTTCTATCCAGTGTTCTGGCAATTAGACGTAGAGTTCAAGAGATTCGCCGCAGAACAATCATCAAAAGATGGATTGGAATGGGGCTCAGATAAAGTCCGCTCGGATAGTACTTAGCTTGGGTCCTAGATTTCCGCGAACGACCAGCCTGTGGATCATCTGGCCTTCCCGGGTGCCGCAATGAGTATCTCGTTACGTCGGCTTCACGTGGGCAGAATTAACAGGCAACATCTCAACGAGGTGAACGACAGGTGAACAAAGATGGCCGCTGGAACGGACTGCTTGGGTTGATTGTGGTGCTGGTCGCATGTGGGCATCTCTCGCAGATGACCAGATTTAATATCCTCTGGGGCTTCAGCGAACCCATCTACATCTTGTTCTTACAGGCTTGTCTAGCCGGAATGTGGATCGTCGGCGGAGCAGCGCGTTGGTGGATTCGTGCTGGGTTGCTTCTCGTGTTGGCTCCTTATCTCTACTGGGTTAGTAATGTATTCTACGGATCAGATGAAGTCTTTTATTTTGTTAGTCTCTTGCTGGCGAACACGATCTTTTCAATTTGGTGCATTAGGCACTTGTGTGGATGGTGGCTGGGAAAACCGTTTGCATTTCCGCAGTTCTCGATCTTGCAGATGATGCTGTTAGTCTCCTTTTGTTTCGCAGGATGCGTCGTTTGGGGAAGCGTCCTCATCCGAATATGGCAAAGGGTGTTTGAGGGTGACTTTGATTTGCCGATCTTGATCATGCTGGCCATCTTCACGGGAGTAGTCATACTCACGGCGTTGCCAGCATTGTTCGCTTCGCGAGTTACGCGTTGGCGAATTAGTTGGGTGGCTTGGGGGATCGTGATCATGATTCCCTGGGGAATCCTTGCCCTGGCGATGTCACTGTCGGAACCGATTAGTCCGGAAGCTGTCATCATGGTGAATCTTCAGGTCTGGATCGTAGCCCTAGCCACGGCTGCTTCTATCTACCCGCTGCAAGCAATTAGGCGGCCAAACGGCGAGCCCTATTGTCGCATTTTTCAACCGATTGATCGCAGACCAGAGGAATTCGGCGAAGAATCGACGCTGGAGAAAAGCGAATCGCAGGTCGCGGTAAGCGATCACGATCGAGTGACAACCGATGTCCCGTGACCCAAGGACGCAGTATGACTCGTGGAAGTCGTCAGGCGTGACGTAGGAGTAACCATCGATGTCTTCCCCAAAGCGTTATCAACCCTCTTGGAGATGCCAATTGGCTCTCTGGATCAACGTGGCCGTCTTCTTCTCCCTGCCATTTGCTATCCGCTTCGGCCGGGGGACCATCTGGCCCTGGCTTTATGGACTGATCGCAGTGGTGGCTTACGCCTGGTTCAGTACCATACACGCACAAGATCGCAAAGCCTGGCACGACGCTCTGCTGGCCAACAGCCCGGTTCCCGGTAAGTATTATCACCGACGGCGAGCCGAGCAAGCCGCTAAGGACAAAGTCGCCTGACGCACTCCGGCAGCGCCGATTCGGGGAACGACGGTTGGCGTGCGATGGTGAGCGTGGGTTCCCCTTCCGTGCGCGAGCGAACGAAACCGATCAGGTCAGTATCTTCCAAGATTAGGATTCCGTTGTACTCCGATGAAACGGGGAACGCGTCGGTAAGCTCGGCGATGACTTCATCGGTAATGTCGCGAACTCGCGTGAAGCCTGGCCCCAGGAAGGCTGCCATGTGGCAGAGCACGAAGCTCGTCAGTGAATCGGTATCACGCCAACCAATGGTCCAGCGGCCCGTTTCCAAGTCGCGATGGAGGCAATCAACTGGGGGATCGTCCTGGTCGGCATGTTCGTCCCGTACCGCCCAATAGACGTCCCCTTCCCCTTGCAGCAGTAGCGTGGTGCAGCCGAGCCGTTTGAAGCGGGCGACTTCAAAGCAGTCTCGCAATACGTACTCAAACCGCCCCAACGCTTTCAGGTCTTTAGCAAAGGCAATCCACTCCCGAATCGAATCAGACAGCGGCAGGCCAAGCTCTGCTTGTGTCTCATGGGCCGCTGATTCCAGATCGCGATCGAGCGGCATTTCCAGATCATACCACCGCTGCACAAAGGTTCGCAGCAGCGTCCAGCGCTGTGTCGCGCTGGACGGCACACTGGAGAAACATGGCTGATAGTGATGCGGCTGGTCCATGAGAAAAAGCGTGCCAAGCAAGTGAGCGCTGATGACTCACAGTGTACTGCTGGAAAACTGCATTGTCATTCGGCACATCATCTCGCGCGAGGAAATTGGTTTATTCGCTACCGACACGCCGTTATACTGCGGCGAACACCTGACCCCGCTATTCTCTTCGGGCTACCACCTTTCATGCCACGACTTACGATTTTGGGAACACCACGCGCGCGAGCGATGAATTCCTCGATAATGCTGTGGATCTGCCTGACTCTCTTGCAAGCGTTTGGCTGCGGTCCAGTCGTGCCGGGAAGTTCGAAAGTAGGAAGTGCAAGCACTTCTACACAAGATGCGACCCCGATTACTGTGTTGTCGGAGCCCTTCCTGATGGATAATCGCCATTGGAATTACTTCGGAATGATCAAATTTCCCGAGGACAAACAGCAGCCAGTTAAGATTGTCGGTTTACTTGTTTGGGAAGGGCTCGAAAGTGGTCGTGGACCGAAATATCAACTCGTGGAATCAAGAGATGGCTTCCAATTGCAACACGAAGATCATCTCGCCGTAGAATTTCCGACAGGAACGATTTTGTTTGTCAATCATGACGATGACATCTTCGCGAAGGTCGAAAACCCCCCTGTTCACGCACCAGAAGCGGAATTCTTTGATGAATTGGAAGCTTATCTGAAAACGGAGCTGCGTAAGTTGACGAGTCAACAGGCATTCGCGGACTCCAAGGAGTGGCTGAAATCGGTCCCTTTCTCATTCTCGGTCAACGACGAGTCTTGGACCGGTTTGGCTTTGCTTGCAGAAAGCGAAACCAAGAACAGTTCTCGTGTCTTGGGAGTCGTCGTATCTAGCAGCACGGAACGTGAGGTGCTCGAAGGAGTGGGCGTAAGTATTCACGGCAATGACGAAACGACGATTCAAAGCGAGGTGACATTTCGACTGGGCCCAAAACCAAAGCTAGTATTGCCGCGAGGGTTCATCATCGCAATCGCCCCGGATCACGAGGTGATACTCAAGGAAAGAGCCAAGGACTTCACGTGCAGCGCAGCGAACAGCCAAGAAGAACTGGGTGAGTACGTGGCTCGATTAATTGAGAAGGCAAAGATTCAAGAGAACTGAGACGAGTCGCGAAGGGTGACGATAACATTGGCCTACGATCCGTAACGCGTTGTTCACCAGGCGGAAGACGTGATGATCCACGAGTCAAAAGCATAATCGGCATCGACTTCGACTCGCATTCCGCGTTCGATATCGAAATAGTCGGGCAGCTCGACATGAAAGAGATGACTTGGTCGCTGCGAGTTAGGTAACTGGTTTTCAACAAAGAACCGTGAGAAGTAATCTCGATCGACAAACAAATCGACCTGACTATGAAATAGCGATGGCATCTCCAGCATGATCGCGACGTGGTAGAAGTCGTACTGTTCGCGGAGTGAGGACGTAGCTAGTCGGTTTGCCGCTTCGATGATCAATCGGAATGCATTCCTGCGATATCTACCCCGCGCACGTGGTCCATCGGTGATCGCTTGCGGTAACGGTAAGACGAATTTCCAGTACGTATCAGAGACACGGACCGGTACGAGATCAGTTCCTTGTGCCCATGCAACGGCATCGCGAAACTGGCGACGTTTGCCTCGTAACTTCTGCTCAAACCGATCGATAAGTAGTCTTCTCATGGGATCCGCATTCTAATTTGCGTCGTGCGTAACGACTTCAAACCAATCGAGTAGCTCATCGTCGTCCCACGTGTGTCGACGCCCATCAGGCTGGCGTAACCAAACGATATCTGGCTCGTCAACGGTTCCTTTTAGCACCTGCCAAACACCACCAGCTTGATAAATCGCGACAATAGTGCCGGTGGGATCCCTGATCGGAAGATCGCGCTTCAGCTGCACCTTCTGACCGGCATGGATGCCGCATGGATATACCGTTAGGGTGTAGCTGGAGACAATTTTGAAGCGGCCATCGTCAGTCAAAAGAAACCCTCTTCACGGAGTGGCGGTGCATTCTTCGATCGACACACACCTAAATCGGAAAATGGTTCAGCAGAATCTGGCATTTCGATTCTCTGGCAAGCAGGGCACACACTTTGGATCGTTTCCCCTGGTGATACGCCTGAATGGTGTTTCGCATACCACGCGACGGCGTCTGAGTCATTAATCAATCCGTGCATACCGACGCCACATTTGGGGCACACCTGGTAGACCATGACGGCTAACCCACCTCCAGCGTCGTGATGCCAAAGATCTTTTCATGAGCGATCTCCGGCGGCGGTCCGTTATACATTCGCATGCAGCCGAAGACTTCTTCCATCGAATACTTGTGGCACAGCTCGACCGCGGCAGGGTTGTTGTCTGGGGCATCCAGGAAGAGTGGCCCGTCCGGGATCTGCAATTGAAACGCCTGCAGCAGCGCGTCCGCAACATCGATGTTGTCCGCGAATAATGGTCCAATTTTGTGTCCCATCACGCAGGGACGCGCGACGCCGAAGCCGAGGAGCGTTCCTTTGTCAACGTAGGCAAGGGAAACGGCGCCGGGCTGATCGATCCAGCGCGGCAGGTAATTGTCACGCCGAGCAGGGAAGCACTGGGCGTCGTATTCGGTCACCTTTGGCATCGGCAAGGAATCGAGCGGAACAATCCGTTCACTCCGCTTGGCAGACGGCAATGGCTTTGTTAGTTGAAAGCGGCGATGCCGCGTAAAGATCTCGAAGCCGCCGTTCGCATAGAACGGAACCATTGCGTCAACGCCGTCGAGGCCAATGGTTCCTCCTGCGGAAAGCTGGGCCAACAGGCGATCGCGGCGGGCAAACCACAGTTGCGTTCCCAGGCCTTTGCCGCGATATGCCTCTTGGACGATGAACAGCCCCATGAAACCAAAGGAATCGCTGTGACAAATTACCGCGCCGCCACCAACGAACTCACCATCTTTGCAGACGGCTAAAAAGCCATCCGGATCGAGCTGCCAGAATAACTCGGCGTCGTTCTGCCCAGGATTCCACCCTTCCCCTGCGGCCCAGTCCACCAGTTGGCTGACTTCGGGCTTGGTCATCGGACGAATTTCGATCATGGGTCACATGTTTCTATGGTTAAAGAGTCACGGCGGAGAACGATAGTGCCGAGGCATGGCCGCTCAGCTAGGCAGTCGACGGAAGCCCGTCGATGAAAATCGTAGCACCGCAATCACGCTTGGGGGGGCATGTTCCCGGCGATTGTCTCATCTATTCGGTCGATCGTCACGAGAAATCCATTCAACTACCGAGCAATATCGTATCTCTGCGACATCGTGAGACACTGGGCGCCCTGCTCGACATGCGCAGGACAAAATTCGGACGCGCTTGGACATCGAAAAAAAGTTTTCCCCAATCGGCAAGTCGTCGACTGGATGAAACAGAGCTTTCGGCGAAGAGAACTTGCGGGTCTAAACAAGTCGCGCAGTGTGTCCCAAACGGTGGGCCATCTGTCTCAGTGTTGTCTCATTAATGTCTGAGGTTTCGCCAGGCCAAAGAAACAAGCTCGCGACGCTTTTCAAGTTTACATGCGGCGCAGATAACTATCGCATCGCCGCACGAAAACATGTTGGCGATCACAAAGTTCTGTCGGCAGAACTTGGCCTGGGCGCCTTGTGTTTCGTGGCGAATGCTCACTCCACCTATTCGCCCACAAGCGGTCGCCGGCCGTGTACCCCGCTGCGTGTCATGCCTTCCACGTAGCGGGGTACTTTCTGCTGAACGTGTGCCACTTACCCCAGAGGTTCCGATGCCCGCATTTCATGATCGCATTGCGCAGTTGATTTCGTATGCCGTCTGGCAGCTCGATGGTTCGTTCTCGCTGGCTCAATTGAGCCAAGTGCTGCAGCAGTTTCTCGTCCAGGCAATGCAAGCCGCTTCGCTGCTGCTTGCCAATCAGGGGCCCGAGAAGAAGCAGCTCGTGCTCGAAGCCCTTGGCGAAGCACTCGATACCATTCCCCTTCCCTGGTGGCTGGCGATTGTCCGGTCCCCTCTGAAGAGCATCGTGCTGACGATTGCCGATGGGGCGATCGAAGCGATTTACAGCCAATTTAAGGAGCAACTCGCCCATGAGTAGTCTCACCGTTTGTGGCCTGATCACGCTCGTTGCGGGCGTGGTCTGGAAGCTGATGCAGAACCGTCCCACCGCACCAAGTTCGGCCAAGCCGACGTTTAAGGCGAAGAACGAGGCGGGTGCTACGTCGCGACCAATCAACGTGCCAACGCGTAGCGAAGCGTTCGCTGCCTGGCTGAAAATCGAACAGGCCATGCGAGCTCAGCAGGCGTCTCCCGAACAGATACGTGCTGCCGGCCTGGCTTGCCTGACGCCGCTCGTTGTGGAGCAAACTAACGATGAAAAATAGCACCCTGGTTACCTGGTGCGGTCTGGCGGTGATCGCCTATTCGCTACTTGCACCGCTCGTTGAACCTCATGACACAAAGCCGGAGCCGAGTGATCCTGGCGGTCCGAACTTGTTGGCTGTGTTCCAGAAATCGGACCAGACGACTCAAGCCGTGGCGGACGCTCAGGCATTCGGTCAATTGTGTCGGTCGCTGGCCGCGATGATCGAATTCGATGGCCAGCAGCCCGAGCCCCAACTGGTAAGCGGCGTGCAGCTTGACAACTTTCGCACTTTGGCACGCTTCTATCAAGCCAATGGTGCCAGCTACGCCACACGTTATCCGGCGCTAGCACACGTTGCTGGCGATTACCTCGAAAGCCAACTCGGAACCGATGGCGGCAAGCTCGATCCGGCAGCCCGGGCGCGGTGGATTGCCGCTTACCGAGCATTGGCCGCTTCTGCCCTGTATGCCGCTGACTCGCTGTAAGGAACCCCACACGTGCGCAAGCAACCTCAACCGAAATACCTGATTCCATTTCTCCTGTCCGTACTACTCGGCGTAGGGGCTTTGTCGTGGCTGACCAACCACGATCGCACGCCCGACGACACGCCCATCGCCGAGCAGCCGACAGCGGGAAAAACGCCAATCGCTCAGGCCATGCCGGACGAGCGCTTCGGCTATCAACCCAACCCAGACGAAACCGCCAAGTTTCTTCGTCGGCTACCTCAAGCCACGCTGCGCGAGGCAGGCCCACAGCTGTTTCAAGGCGATCCCCCGCAGAACGATGTCTTCCTGTACCGCGCACTGTACGACGCGCATTTGCTGAAGTACGGCACGCCTTGGCAAGTTGGCCGACAAGGGATTGGCGACTGCGTCAGCTTCGGCTTCGCACATGGAGCGGACATTCACTTGGCGGTGATGTGGTCGCTGGGAGATTCAGCCGATTGGAAGCCGACCGCCACCGAATCGATTTACGGTGGTTCACGCGTGGAAGCACGCGGCGTGACGCGAGGTGGCTGGAGCGACGGCAGTTACGGTGCGGCCGCGGCGAAGTGGCTTCGTGAGTATGGTCTCGTCTTTCGTCAGCCGTACGCGACGGTCGATCTTTCGCACTATTCCTCGAAGCGAGCGAAAGACTGGGGCAACTACGGCAACGGCGGCCAAGACGACAACGGCCGCTTGGACGAAGAAGCCCGCCGGCATCCCGTGCGGAGCGTTGCCTTGGTCCGCAATTTCGACGAGGCAGCGGCCGCGATTCACAGCGGCTATCCCGTGCCGGTGTGCTCGATGGTCGGCTTTCGCATGCAGCGCGATGCCGACGGATTCGCCCAGGCCCAAGGAACCTGGCCCCACTGCATGTGCTTCGTCGCCGTGCGGCACGGAAGCCGGCCCGGTCTGCTTTGTTTAAACAGTTGGGGGCCAAACTGGATCTCGGGTCCGAAGTATCCGAGCGACATGCCAGATGGATCGTTCTGGGTCGATCAAAAGACTGTGAATCGGATGCTCGCGCAGAACGATTCGTTCGCCGTCAGTGGCTACGACGGCTTCCCTTTCCGCCAATTAGACCATGCCAAATGGGTGCAAGCCACACCCGCCGGCGACAGCGAGCCGAGCTACGTGCTCGCACCTTAAGGTGATGTGATGAAGATCTCGAAAGCAATTTGGATTGCCGCGTTGGCGTTGTTTGTCGTGTGGCTGTTGATGGACAAATCGGTGGAAGTGATCCACGGTCCAAAGCCCGATGCCGTGCCTGCCAAACGGGAAGGCCTGGTCCGTTCTCTCGTCAGGGCGCTCGCCCACTGGGGACTCGATCGGGCCTTTCAAAAGAAGCCACCAGGCAAACCCGACGACAGCGATGTTCAAGCGGTTCAGCTCAGCACGCCCACTCTCTCGCTGCACATGCCGATAGAGCGACCTAGCGAGTTTCGTACTCGCGAAGGGGAGAGCATCGATCATCATGCTGGCTGGTAAATCGTATCTATGAAATGAAATGCTCATCGTACCCTGGTCCTTTTTCTTTGCGGGAAAGTTATTGATGATGAATCGAATCGTACCTCTCCTTGTTCTGACGTTCTTTCCACTCATGCAGCCCGGCGAACGAGGCGAACCAGCGGCCAGGGCTCAGGCAGCCGTCGCGTTGGCCTACAGCATCGTCACGCGCACGCGTCCGCCGATTATTCCGCCTGTTCTCCCACAACCGGACGCCGCTTTTCCGGTAGGCCTCAACAGCTATCGCGAAGCGTACACCGCTTACACGGACAACCGGCGGCCAATGGTGGTGCTGGTCACGGCGACGTGGTGCCCACATTGCCCGGCGATCAAATCGCAGCTACTTGCAATGCAGCGTGAAGGTCGTTTGGCTGACGCTTCGCTCGTGGTTCTCGATTACGACCAGCAAACCAACCTGGCGAAAGAGATTATGGGCAATCATCGAACGCTGCCGTTCGTTGCCCTTTTCACCCAAGAGGCAGATCAGGCCCGCAGTTACCGACAGATGTCTCTCTCACAACTCACAAGACGATTGACAACAAGAATCAATGCACCTGAATACATCTCGATGTAAAGGAAAAGATCATGAAAGGGTACACCGTTCCCGTTCGCGTGTGGCATGTGGCCACGGGCGTGTTGTGCGACCTGGCCGAGGACGACGCGACGAGCGTTTCGAACAAGCTGAAAGCGGTCCAGCTTCTGCAATCGTTCATTCGCGACGCGTGGGAGATTCGGATTCAGCTGATGGAGCAAGAGGCAGCGGGTCTCGGTTCGGAGCTGCCTGATCCCGTGGTCCGCGAAGACGAGAACTTCTTTGGAAATAATGCCCATGAAAAGATTAAGCAACAAGGCTTTGAATGCAACTAAAGGTCGACGTGCCGGGTACGAGATATTTGTTCCCAAACCAATGCCGCATCAGCTACGACTGCTTCGCGATCCGCATCGACACAAGACAGCCGTCTGCGGCAGACGTTGGGGCAAGACGGGGGCGGGCCTACCCGCCGTGGTGTACGGTCATGGGGACGAAGATCCTTCCAGCCGACACCACTTGAAGGGAGCGGTCGACGGCGGCACTATCTGGTGGATCGCGCCGACCTTTGGCATCACGCGCAAGATCGAACGCGATTTGATCCAGAGCTTTCAGGCCTCCGGGCTCGAGTACCACAAGACGCATCGCCGGATTGAACTGCGCGGCGGAGGCAGCATCACGCTGAAGACTGCGGCATCCCCCACCAGTCTGCGTGGCGATGGGCTCGACGGCATCGTTTACGATGAGGCGGCCTTTGCCCCAGAAGATTCGTGGCGGGAAGCCCTCCGCCCTGCCCTGGCCGACAAGCAGGGTTGGTCCCTGTTTCTCACTTCCCCGAACGGACCAAACTGGGTGAAGGATCGTTTCGATCGAGGCGGACTGGATCCGCAGTTCAAGTCGTGGCAATGCCCGTCCAGCGATAACCCATTGATGACGCCTGACGAAATCGATGCGCTGCGGCGCGAAATCGGCGATCGTGCGTTCCAGCAGGAAGTGCTTGCCCAGTTCGTTCAGACGGAAGGCTCCGAGTTTTGCGGAGCTTACTTCCTGAATCCTAATTTCTGGTACGACGAAGAACCATCCGAACGGGAAGTGTGCCTCCGGGTGATGGGGCTCGATCCTTCGAAAGGGAAAGATGATAAATGCGATTACACAGCGCTGGTCCTCGCCAAGCTGACCCGCGACGGGCACGTCTACATCGACGCCGATATCGAACGTCGCGATCTAGCCACCATTGCCAGCACCACGGTCGATCAGGCCGTTCACTTTCAACCGTGTGGGATTGTGATTGAAACGAACCAATTCCAAGAGCTGCTTGTCACTCAGCTACGGTCAATCGTTCGTCAGCGCGGGATCGAGATGTTCCCGGTTCACGAGTGCAATCATACGACCAACAAGATCACCCGCATCCGCGGCACGCTCACTCCGTTTCTTGCTCGCGGCGAACTGCATTTCAAGCGAGGCAGTTTTGGAGCGGGCCGCTTGGTGCAGCAGTTGAAAGAGTTTCCGACCGGACGTTATGACGACGGCCCCGATGCGTTAGAAATGACGATCCGCTTGCTCTCGCACTTAACCAACGGAGGAGGCCCCGGGCTATGAACAACCACCGCCAAGGTCGCCCGCTGGATCATGCCCTGATCGACCGCATCCACCGCCTCCACCAGGCAGGCCACCCCTACCGAGCAATCGCCCGCGAAACAGGCGTCAGTTACAATACGGTGAAGAAGTACACGATGGCGAGCCAGACACATGATCCGCTTTCTCGCCGAACCGCCTCTGGTCCCCTCTCTCGCAAACGGTGGCGAGGGGACATGGCACCCAGGCTGACGAGAGAATGCAACGGATAAATGAAACAGCATGTGACACCACTCGAGCGTATTCTCACGCAGGTGAAAACGGCTTTCGCGAAGTCGCCTCCGAGCGGCTTTCTTCTTCAATGGGATCGTAGCCGTTTCTTTCAGGAACTGGCTCAGGCATTTCCTGAATATAAGGTGACGAACCATACCGATTTCAATTATTCGTTTTGCAATAGTTATGAAATTGAACCTCCACCAATCGTTTCCAACAGGGTGCATGTAGTGACACTGAAGATGAGCTTTATCGCCGATGCGTTTTCGTTGCATGTGACCGAGTACACCCTGGATCGTCGCCGGGGTCGTGTCGTGTCGGAGCAAACATGCCAGGCCGCGATAGATATCGCCCGGGCATTCGCGAGGGAGCGTCGGTTCGTGGAGATCGCCCGGAAGGATGACGGTCTACGGATCGACGGCGTGTCGCTGGAACTTAGCGAAGTCGCAACGCTCGGAAAGTGCTTGTTTGACGATTTCGAATAAGTATTTGCCTGCTAATTTGGGTTGAAAGCATACTTCTACGATTATGTTTCACCCTGTGCAATCGATCGCATTCACAGGTTCCGCAAACTATAGTTGAGGGACGCTAACTCCAGATGGACACCTGCGAAAGATCTCGACATGGCGAAAATCGGTTTAGCCCTTTCCGGCGGCGGATTCCGGGCAACGTTATATCACTTGGGCGTATTGCGCTTCCTGAAGGATGTTGATTTACTGCATCAAGTGACCGACATCGCCTCCGTTTCAGGCGGCAGCATCCTGGCGGCGCATCTGACGCTTAATTGGGACCGATATAACGGTTCTGACGATGACTTCGATAAAGCGGTCGACGAGATTGTTCGCTTTGTGCAATTCGACGTCCGCAATCATGTTGTTCGCCGAATGCCGTTTCAATATCCGGCCCGCCTGGCGACAAAACTTACCCGCGTTTCGCCCCGCTCGCTCACGCCGAATGCGATCTTGGAACGTTGTTATCAACGGCAACTGTACGGCGATCGTTGCTTGTACGAACTGCCTGAGACACCGATGCTGCATATGCTGGCGACCAGTGTCAGTAATGGTGGGCTGACCGTATTCAATCGCGACGGTGTTTACATCCAGCAGCGAAGTGAAGAAGGTATCGCCCGTTACGATTTCGTACCTGGTCATATGGCCGGCATTCCGCGTGTCGTTGCGGCTTCCTCGGCGTTCCCCGGCTTCTTTCCGCCGGTCGAGTTTACGGCGAACGATCTTGGCGTACGCGATGGCGAGTTCCCGACCGAGTATTTCACCGATGGCGGTGTCTACGATAACCTTGGCATTCGCGCGTTCTCTTGGCTGCGCGATCTTGGTGCGTCGTTCGACGAGGTCTACGTCAGCGATGCTGGCAAGCCGTTTCAGATCTTAAGCGATAACGCGCTCGGCTTCGTCGGGCAATCGATCCGAGCATCGGACATTCTGTGGGATCGTGTCTGGCAGTTAGAACGCGAGAACTTCGGTCGCCAAACGGGATTTGTTTTTCTGCCGATTACCGAAACCGTGCAACTGGACGAAGACCCGACGCTGCATCCGATCATTCAGGCCGAAGTTCAGACCATCCGAACCGATCTCGATCATTTCAGCGCTGAGGAAATCAACGGCCTCGCCCAGCACGGATACGAAGTGACCCGCAAGGTGTTCCGCTATACGCATCCTGATATGGCGGATCAAATTCCGAGTGGGGATGGCTGGGCGCCGGTTCCAAGCCAACGACTTCCAGGACCGAAACTGAGCGCCAACAAAGCGACCGCAGCATCGCCCGCCACGGCAGTCGCGCGGCGGCTACGACGGTCCTCGTTACGAAAAGTCTGGTCGACGCTGTTCAACTGGCGTGATTGGACATCGTATGTTTACATCGCGATTGCCTTGCTGCTGTTCGTATTTCTGCCGGTCAAAGCGTACGAGTTCTATAAGAAGTCGCAGGTGCAAGCGCAGATGATCGATGCGATCGCCAGCGGTAACCCCGATATTCGTGACATCATCTCGCTACTCGATCGCGACCCGGGCGCCGACTGGCAGCCAGAGATGGTCAAGGAGATCGACACCCCTTCGCCCAACGATGTGGAGGGAGTCGAGATTTTGGATTACAGCCGAATCGTCGATTTGCGGCACTGGGATCCCTCGGCCGAGAGTAGCGAGGATCGTGGCGGCATTTACGTGAAAGATCGCGTGATGCTGGTGCTGCCAGAAGAGACCGATTCCCAAGAGGTAGCCGAAGCGCACGCGACGTTCCGCTATCCGTCGATTTTCAAAGATATCGAGTTCCGTCAGCCAGAGCAGCGATACAAGGCAGAAATCCGCAAGCTTACGGAACCGGTCATGGATTACGGAGTGGAACGGGTTTCGTACGAAGTAGCTTACGATTTTACCAATTTGCCCCATGGCGAACCGGTGACCGTAAGCCTGGAAATGTACATTCGAGTGTCTGAGGAAGTCACGCGAGCCCCATTTGTGGCGCGGTTTCCGACCGACTTGATCAGTGTCTGGATCTTGTTTCCTGAAGATCGCCCTTATCAGAACTACGAACTGGTAAGGTACCCGGTCAGTATGAATCGAGCTCCTATCGTGATGAACTCGCGCTATCGCGTGAATCATCCTTACGGCTCGCTAATCGGCTGGTCGGTCGTCAACCCAGAAATTGATTACGTCTACGAATGCCGCTGGACGAATGAGTAACGTGCGGCGGTGATCGGGTTGGCTAAATGAGAGCTTCCAGACGCTGAATCGTCATCTGGCAGCGTTGGAGCTCGTTGGCATCGTAACCTTCGAGTAACACCTGGCGAACGTATGGCGAGTAGTCATTCGTTTCCAATTCGCGGTGCAAACGCTCTAAGCGATCAAGATAAATTCGACTGGCCTCCAATGCTGCCGGCAAGTCCCCCACCGCTTCGTGATACATGGACGCAGCCTTGGCAGCGGCGAGCGATATGTCATCGCTGGGAAGCGAACGCAGCAGCGTTTTCATCCGCCGCAGCGCTGTTTGCAGACGCTTGGGGGAACTGTGCGGCGACTGCAGGACCGGCAACTGATCGCAAAGCTCAAGCAGTTCTTTCCAAGGATTCATACGTTTATAGTACAGTCGAGTGAAATCCGATCTGCGTCCGATTTTATCTTAGAGGGTGGTTTCATTGCAGGAAACCTTGAGCTCATTTGGAGAGTCCCATGTCCGACGAGGCAACACAAAACGAGGAAGCCTCCGCCAAGCCGCGACCAATCGCGACGTTGCAGGAGCTATTTCTCCTGCAATTGGGATGTGTCATTGTGTTTTTAACGTATCGGTATCTCGGCTTTTGGCAGATCGGCCTCTTATGGTTTGCTGGCGGCTTCGCGGCAATGCTGGATGTTATGACGAAGATCGAAAAGCTCTCGGACGAAACCTGCCCGCCTCGCCTGCGATCTTGGCTACTACGCTTCGCTTCGCTATTGATTGGCGCAAACTTCGGTGGTTTCCTGGGTTTATTCGTTGCGATTGGACTGATACTGATCGGGCCGGGAATTAACGCAACCGTACTGACGCACATCGTGCTGTTAAGTTGTCTTCTGTTCGGCGTTACTGCGGGTAGTATCTTGTACGTTGGCCGAAAAGTTCGTGCGGCAGCGGCTGTACTATCGTTAGTCTTTGCTGGCATGTTTGGAGGCTAACTGATAAATCTAGGAGTAGCAAAGGAAGCACGGCACGCGACGTTGCTTCCACTAGCCATGGGGGATACGCTGAGTAATCTTCCATCGATAGCCCGCGCCCTGGATACCTCTCGTTGAAACGACTGCCTCTTCGATTTTCGATCTTAACACTGTTGATCACTACAGCCCTGATTGCTGTGGGGGTGCGAGCTTGGCACCGTTATGCAATGTTTCCGAGGGCGCAGCGTGCTTATCAGAGGGTATGTCGTGGGGTACCTCTGCAAGATGAAATTGATCTGGTAAAGCCGTACTTATGGGAGTTTCCCGAGTTGGCGCACGAACGGGACGCGATTCATGGGGCCGCGAAAATCGGAGACGTCCCATGGTTTCGTTACGTTCACAAGCAAGGTGCCAGATTAGACGCCCTGTCCGTCAATGGTAAGAATTCGCCCCTATTCGAAGCTATTTATTACAACCGTTGCGATATTGTCGCGTACTTGCGAGACGCAGGAATGGATGTCACTTCGTGGAATGGGACCGGTGAAGAAATCGGAACGCCTCTTCAAACAGCCGCATTAGCTGGGCACCTGGAAATGTGTCGCTTGCTGGTGGCCGAAGGGGCAGATGTCAATCAGGTTGTCGATGAAGGAAGTTCACCGCTTCATTCCGCAATCCGCAGTGGCAAGGCGGACGTCGTCAAGTTCCTTTTGGATCAAGGTGCCGTCTATCCGCGACAGAGTCAGTCACCCATTGCGGTGCAAATTCGGGACATGTACCCGATCCGTTTCGCCTTCTTTCCCCCGACGCGAGAGCCGGTGCCACAAGACGAAATGGACGAGATCATCCGCCTGCTCGAAGAAAAGCTCCCGGAACTTGCCGAACCGGCGAGCAAGAGCGATAGCCCGTAAATTGCTCTCGTACAGCCGCCTGGTATGGCTTGCTGGGATGCTTGTCGCTTGATGCCGCCCGTCAGATCGCGCACTTTGCTTCTCACCAGGAATCGGGATACGATACGGAGTATGCTCCTGATCTGTTTTGCCAAGGATTGTCTCGTTGAAACTACCCGCGATTCGCTTTTCGATTAGGCATTTGCTGGTGCTTATCGCGCTGGTGGCGGTCGGACTGTTTTGGGGGCAGCGGCACCTGGCTTGGACCAGCGCCGAGTCCGAGTTTCGCGAGATGATTGCCAGCCATGCTTGCACGCCGGAAGACTTCGCGCGGGCCAAGCAGCTGGTCACGCGTTATCCGCAATTAGCCGCCGAGTGGGATGCGATGAACTGGGCGGTCCGCTATGGTGACGTTGACCTGTGCGAGTTTCTGCTGCGGCATGGGGCGAATCCGAATAGGTCTGGTAGCCTGGGCGAACCGCCGCTGTATTGGGCGCTGCAGCGCGATCGAATCGATCTTGCCAAGCTTTTGTTTCGCAATGGAGCGGACGTTTCTGTCGACAGCGATTTGGATGGGTGCGTGGTCACGCGAGTTCCTGGCATTCCGATCGGAAGCAGCTTGTTGCATGTCGCTGCCTCGCGAGGTGATATCGAGATGTGTCAATTGCTGCTCGACCAAGGGATGACAACCCATTCCGGAAATGCTCTAGGGCAAAGCCCGCTGCATGGCGCGGTGCTAAGCCGCGACCTCGCTATCGTGCAACTCATGATCGATCATAACGCAAGCGACGCGGCAGACAATTCTGGACTCACGCCGAAAGAACTCGCGGTTCGTCTGCGGACCAAGTATCCGCAGGACGCCGCCGAAATGGACGAGATCGCGCGCGTTCTCGACGCGTTGATTGGTCGTCCTCGATATACCTCGGCGACGAATCCATGATACGCATTTTGCCGCGAAAACAAGCAGTGGGCGAACCGCGCTCCACTATGCGAGCATGTATCACGACCTCGCTACCATCGAACTTCTTTTACAGCAGAAGCCGTAGTTTCTGGCTGATGACCACGGAAATACTCCGCTGGATATCGCCAAACAAGCCAAATCGAGATACGCTAAACGTGGGCACCCTCAGTTCTTCCAGTCCAAGTGCGTGGCGATTATCGACCAGCTCGAAGCGTATCAGCGGACATCCGATCTCCAGAACGATTCATGATCTCCTTGAAGCGAATCCCGATTCCCCGTTTTTCCATCTTAACTTTATTGGGAATCATCGCCGTGATTGCCGTAGGGCTGACGGTATGGGAACGGTGGGTTTCGTGGCCTGACGCTCAGGCCGACTTCGCCGAAATTGTCGAGACCGATAAGCCTAAGCAGGACGTCTTGAAGGAAGCACGCGGCCTGGTAAGGCGTTATCCACAATTGGCGCGGCAGCCAGGGGCGATGACGTGGGCAGTGATCCAGGGAGATGTCGAAACGTGCCGCGTGTTTCTTGACGCCGGGGCCAAGTTGGTCGACGATCAGGACGACGAAGATCCCAGCTTTCCGCTGTTGTACTTGCCGGTATCGCAGGGGGAAGTGGAGAAGGTCGAGTTGTTGATATCGCGTGGGGCGAAAGTTGACCAGCCGTTTGATCTCGATTTCTTCTCGTTACGAGGCATCTCGTACCTGGAAACGGCCGCTTCGTTCGGACACACCGAGATGTGTCGCGTACTGTTGGATAACGGGGCCCAGGTCGATTACAAGTCGAGCGATGGCAACACGGCCCTGCACGCTGCCGTCGGGTGTTTCTCGCCCAAGACGGTCCAACTGCTGGTCGATCATCACGCCCAATGCACGGCAAATGCCAAAGGTGAAACGCCTTTGTCCATGGCGCAAGACCTGCAGAATCATTTCCAGGATCAAGGCGTCACCAACGATTCGATCGAAAAAATCACCGCCATTCTCGAAGCGTATCAGCAGGAAAACGCAAGCAGCGATCAAGGTGCCGACAAAGACGCGACCTAACCAACCGCAGTCGCATTACTTTTGCGAAGATTACCGAAACGAGCTACGATGAACGCTCGTTCCGTCTGGTACCCTTGCTGAGAATAACCTGGTGAAACTACCCCGTCTTCGGTTCAGCATGCTCAGCTTGTTAACCATTGTGGCTGGCGTGGCCATTGGGCTGGTGGTTTGGCAGCAGTATGTGGCGCGGCCCGAGGCAGAGAAGGAATATGCTCGGCTTTGGTATCAGCATGTTACGGACGATGTGACCTCCGAAGATGTGTGGCGGTTCGAGTGGTTGATGTGGCAGTTCCCGGAGATGATTGTCGACCCACGTTCAATCGAGTGGGCGGCGGCCCATGGCGATGCTGACTTATGCCGTTGTCTGTTGGAACGCGGGGCAGATCCCAGAGGTCGTCTTGCCGAGGAACCTGGTGTACCAACGCCATTTGATCACGCTGTGAAGAACAACAACGTCGGTACGGCGAAGGTGCTAATCGAGTACGGCGTCGATCCGAATGACAAGTCGTCGCGGGGCGTGTCGCCTCTACACGCCGCGGCACTGCAGGGTAACGTGGAAATGTGCCAATTGCTGTTGGACCATGGTGCCGATATCCATCAAAGCGAACTCGGCGGAACGCCCTTGCTCGCCGCCTTGCTTTCAGGCAACCCGCAACTGGTGGAGTTGCTCCTCGAGCATGGGGCCAGCTTCAAACTACGCAATTCACTATCGTACCGAGAAGCAGTTATCAAAATTGGCGTAGTGAATTCTATTCCTGTTGAGGATGTCGAAGCGATCATCACGCTGTTGGAGGAACGCTTGCCGTTGCAGCGAGCTGAACCTGTTCCGCTCAATCGATTCGGTGACAGGAAGTCGAGTATCGTGTCCGAGCGTCTCAATCTCCTTGAGGACAAGCCAGGCGACTTGCCCGCAGGAGACCTGCCATGAAGATGCCTCGACCGCGGATTTCGATAGTGGGTCTGATGCTGGTGATCGCGGTAGCTTCTGCGATGCTAGGTTTGTGGCGGCAATGGGTGATGTGGCCGTCGGTGCTCAACACCTATCGCGACTTGTGCCGCCAACGTCCGTCCACCGAAGTAGGACAGCAGTTGACCAAGCTGATTCGCGAGTTTCCGGCATTAGCCAACGAGCCAGACGTGATGATTTACGCGGCCATTTACGGAGATCTCGATTTATGTCGCAATCTGCTGAAGCGTGGTGTTCCGCTGAATGAAGTCAACGCCGGTGATTACACGCCATTTTATTACGCGTTGCAACGAAAGCAGACGAAGTTTGTGATATTCATGATCGAACATGGAGTCGATCCAACCTCGCCCGATTCGATCGGAGGAGTCTCGGCCAAACGGCTGTCTCCTCTGCATCACGTGGCGCGGAGCGGCAATCTGGAGATGTGTCGGCTATTGGTCGACTTGGGAATCGATATCGATTCGGAAACGAAAGATGGCGACCGGCCACTTCGGTGTGCGCTCAGCTCAGGCGACCCTGAGATTGTGGAATTCTTCCTTGATCACGGTGCGACCTTCCGCGAGCCAATGCTTCCGTATAACGAATCAATCCGTTACGGCTACGACACGAGCTTTCAAGGGCCGACCGGTGGCAGCGACATGAAAGCGGTCATCGAAATGCTCGAAGAACGTTTACCTCACCTGCAATTACCGCCCTAGTTGAAAGGGACGCATTGAAGTTCTTGCAACCACGTTATTCGATCTTCACGATGCTGGTGCTGATCGCCCTGGTTGCCGCCGGGATGGCAGCATGGCAGCAGTGGGTGATGTGGCCGGCGATGCAAGATCATCTGCGAGAATTGATCCTGGTCGATCGTCCCTCAAGCGACATCCGAGAACAAGTCCAACGTTTGGTGCGCCGCAATCCGCGCCTGGTCCAGGAACCTCTCTTGATGACATGGGCTGTCCGACATGGCAGCGTCGACTTCTGCGAAGACTTGCTCGACGCAGGTCGCGATCCGAGGGAATTTGAATCGGTTGCACCACTGATCTATTGGTCCGCCAGAGCAGGTCGAATTGATATGGTGGAGTTTCTGTTAGATCGAGGGGCAGACGTCAATCAACTGACTTCGGAAGATCATTATTCGCCGCTTACGGTCGCGGCGAGCATGGGCAATATGCCGATGTGTGTCACCCTGGTCGAACACGGGGCGAACGTGAATCACACGAGCAAAACAGGGCAGCAAGTTCTTCACGCGGCGGTCAACTCAACGAATTACGAACTCGTCGAGTACTTACTTCGCAGCGGCGCAACGTATGGTGCACCGTATGATCGTCCCACTCCGCTTGAGTATGCCATCATTCGACGCAATCATGCCTCGTTTTATGGACCCTATCGGGATAAGTTCGCCGAAATCGTCCGCATCCTGGCCGTCCGCTTCCCCGACGAAGCCGAGACGCTGGAGCTAGAAGGCGCGCTCTGATGAGGGACCGCAAGAGCTCGCACCGAAAGACAATTCCCGTCCCTTCTCCCTCGCTAGGAGATGAGGGGATCAGAAATGGGGCTACGATTGCCAGGCAAGATGCCATTCCCACATCCGCACGCTTTCGTTGCGTCTTCCCGAGAATCGATCTACGATAGTCGCCTGGATGTGTACTGCTTATTTAGGACAACTTGAGTGAACTCGCCCCGCTTCCGCTTTTCTATTTTCACGATGTTGGTCCTCGTTGCGCTGGTCGGTGGCGTTTTAACGGCGTGGCGGCACTGGGTATTTTGGCCTGCCCAGCAAGAGAGGTTAGGCGAATTGATCCTCGTGTCTTTCCCGAAGCCACAGATGGTAGACGAGATCGAAACCATGGTCAGGCATAATCCGGCTCTGATGAACCAGCAAGGTCTGATGACATGGGCTGCAATGTATGGAAGCAGCGAGTTCTGTGAGGATTTGCTTGATGCGGGGTGCGATCCGAATGAATCGAGTTAAAATGGGCCAGTAATCGTATGGGCAGTGATATTGCGGCGAATAGAAATTGTTACCGAACTACTTGAGCACGGTGCCGACGTTAACGCCCTGTGCACGAATAATGGCCAGTCATTGCTTACCATTGCGGCGAAGTTGGGGGACATGCCGATGTGCGTTGAACTCATTGAGCATGGGGCAGACGTGAGCCATGTTAGTTATGAGGGCTTCTACGTTCTCCACGGGGGCGTAATCTCTCGGAATCATGAATTGGTGGAGTATTTAATCCATTCTGGTTCGACCTATGCACCACCATTTAAGTGGTATACGCCACTAGAGTACGCGGTCGGACTTCGCGACGCGTACGGGAATCAAGAGTTTGCGGATGATTGCGTTGAAGTGATCCGCGTCTTGGCCGAGCACTTTCCCGATGAAGCGGAGAAGCTGGAACGCAAAGGAGAGTTGTGATCGGCAGCAGCGGGAAAGTTGTTAATCTTACGCTCCCAGTAACTCGCGTCCCTGGGAATTGTTTGACTTCGTCCCACGGCGACGCTTAGGCGAAGTTTAAAACCGCAGATCAAGACGGCAATGCCGCAGAAAACACCTTCGCCATTTCGTTGTATATTCCCTCTGATCGGGCTACGATACGGTCCCTTGGTTTACCGATGCGATCTTGAGGAACGGACTCAGCAAAATGCCTCGTGCGCGGTTCTCGATTCTGACGATGCTGGTGCTTGTCGCGCTGGTTGCGGTGGGCCTGGCCATCTATCGGCAGTGGGTTGCCTGGCCGGCGGCAGAGGCGGAATACAAAGCGCTTATTCAATCCGATCCGTCGCCAAAACAGGTCGTGCGGCTCAAGTCGTTGGTACAGCAGTACCCCATTCTCGCAAAGACGCACGGCAGCATGCATTATGCGGTCGGAACAGGCGACGCGTCGTTCTGCCGACTGCTGGCCGAGCGAGGCGCGGCGATCAATGAGAGTCTTCACGCCAAGTGGAATAAGCCGTTCTTTCACGCGATTGTTGGTGGCCATCCCGATGTCGTTCAGACGCTGATCGACTTTGGCGTCGATCCCTCTACGGGCGATTCGCTGGACGATTGGGAATATCCTTGTTCGCTCCCACTCCATCTTGTCGTCTGGCGAAAGGACGTCGATGTTGGGCGTGTCCTCGTCGAATCTGGGGCAGACATAAATGCTAAGTCGGAAGCCGACGAATCACCACTGGAATTAGCGATTCGCATCGGCGATCCCGACATGGCACAGCTCTTACTCGAACATGGGGCGGTCGTGGATTTTGGTAAGCAGACGTTTGACAAGTTTTGCGATGCGATCCGTAAAACCTCTTATTCAGGACCCAATAGCGAGCAGCGTGTTGAGGAGATTTGCGAACTACTGCAAGCGTATCGCCCACAGTTGGAAGCGGCCCAAACTGAAGGAGCGAAACCATGAAAATGCCGCAAGTACGGTTCTCGATTCTGACGATGTTGGGGCTGATCGCCATCGCCTCGATCGGCATGGCCTATTGGCAGCAACGTATCGCTTGGGAGTCTGCTCAGAAGAAGTTCGTCGAGATCATTGTTGAGGGGAAGGATCAGCAGCCATCGCTAGAGCAGATTGAAACGGTCGATCGCTTGATTCGCCACTATCCGGTCCTTTCGCAGCGGGAAGGAACGGTGGTGTGGGCTGCCCGTTATGGTTCGGCCGACCTGGTACAAAAGATGCTGACTGCTGGTGCCGATCCCGAATCCCGCGGCACGGACGCCCCCTTGATCGCGGTGAGCCGAGGGCGAGGCGATTTCGAGTTGAGTCCCCTGCACTTCGCGGTGTTGAATGGGAAGACCGATGTCTGCGAAGTGCTGCTCGAAGCAGGCGCCGACGTGAATTCTAAGACAGGCATCGGGGAAACTCCGCTCCGTTATGCGATCACGACTGGCAAGCCAGCCACGGTGCGGTTGCTGCTCGATTATGGAGCCGATTTGAACCAGCCGGTCCTCTCGTTTCGGCATACGGTCGAGTGGCAAACCCGCTTGATACGCCAGTCGCCCATTCCTGAAAAGGAACGGGAAGAAATCATTCAGATGCTGGAGCAACGCCTGGCGGAAATCGAGTTAAGGCCCTTGAAAGAAAGTTCGCCATGAAGATGCCTCGTTTGCGATTTTCGATTCTTGCCATGCTGATCCTCATTGGGGTTGTCTCGATGGGCTTGGCGTACTGGCAGCAAACGTTGGCCTGGGAATCGGCTCAGCAGCGGTTCCAAAAAATCGTGATCGAGGGGGAAAACGTTCGACCCACCGCGCAGCAGATCGAATCAATTGAACGCTATATCCGCAATTACCCGGAGTTATCGTTGCGCGAAGGTGCCGTCGTCTGGGCAACGCACTATGGCACGACCGAACTCGTGCGAAATATGCTGGCCGCTGGCGCCAATCCGAACAAGGATGAGGACGACGGGCTCGTGTTTCCGATTCACCACGCCGTCCAACGAAACCTGCTGGAAATGGTCGAGGCGTTGATCGACGCCGGCGCCGACATCGAAGCTCGCGGTATCCATCGCGTGACGAATGTCCAAGATGTGACGCCGCTGCATGTGTCGGCACTCGATGGCAATATCAGAATGTGCGACTTGCTGTTAAAGCGTGGCGCGGATTTGGAAGCTGTGTATGGCAAACCTCGCCCAGACAGTACCTGGTCGCCGCGAACGTCTGATTGGGTTAATTCGACAAGCGCAAGCAACACGGTCTTGCATGCGGCGGTGATTGGTGGCGATCCAGAGACCGTCGAGTTTCTCCTGGATCAAGGTGCCGTTAGCGTCGCTAGTAATCAATTGGTAACCCCATACGACATCGCCCAATACATTCGCCGTCGGTACGAAGATGACGAGAACCAAGCCCAGGCCTACGACGAGATCATCGCGTTATTGGAAACGAAAACCGATGTGGTGTCAGGTCCTTAAAGCTGAAACGGCAGTCCTGCTCGCTTCCTTTGATCCGCAGGGCGTGGTGCGTCGAGACACACCCTACAAGCTGGCGATGTTGGTCCGTAGAGTTTGCCAAAACGCGTCGGAGCTTGTTTGCTTCCATTTTGCCCTCTTCGACAAAACCTTTGCCCCGTAACTCCTGTCGGCAGTAAATTGATGGGCATGATGCTACCTCGCCTACGTTATACGATTCCGCAACTTCTGCTGCTGACCGTGGTGGTCTCGGTGGTGGTGATGGTTTGGTCGCGGCAGGTGGCTTGGAAGGATGCGGAAGTTCGTTACATGAAGCTGATCGCCGGCAGCGATGGGTCGCCAGAGACGATCGAGTTAGTGATCCGTTTGGTGCGGCGTTATCCTTCCCTGGTCGAGCGGCCTGGCTCGATGCAGTGGGTTATCTTGTTCGGCGATCTCGAGACGTGTCGATTCTTTCTCGAGCATGGCGCTAACCCGAACGAGATTGGTACGTTCCTCGGAGAACCTCCCCTGCACTTCGCCGTGGTGACCGATAATCCGGATCTTGCCCGACTGCTGTTTCATTTCGGCGTCAATCCGATCATGCTGCGGCAAGATCCGCGTAGTGGCGAAGTGGGAGACACCTTCCTGCACACGGCAGCCCGGCGCGGCAACGACGAACTTTGCCAGATCTTAATCGATGAGCAACTTCCCCTCGACGCCAGAAACGCCGCCGGGCAGACACCGCTGCACCTCGCCGCCCAGTGGGCACCACCCCGCGTCGTCCAAACACTGCTGGAACATGGCGCCCAGAGCGTGCCTGACTACGACGGCCAAACCCCACGCCACCTCGCCGAAGCCAGGCAAGCCGAGTACACCGAACTGAACCTCCGCTCCGCCAAAGTCAACGCCATCCTCCACATGCTGGACAAACACTGGCCTGCACGTCGTGCGCAATAGGGCTAAGAACAACGCAGTTTTATACGTTGTTCAATCTATTTTCATTTTCTTGCGCACAAAAAGATGCGATCGTGTACACTCTCTACTAAATACCCCACGATGTATATATGAGTACCCCTCACTATTGCTATGGAAACAGAGAGCAAAAAGAAGCGCGTACTGGCTATTTCTTCGCGCGGAGGGCACTGGATTGAATTGATCCGTTTGAAAGAGGCATTCGCGGATCAAGATGTCACGTACGTCACCACAGTGCCCGAATATCAGGATATGGTCATCGGAGCGAACTTCCGGGTCGTGACCGAAGCAACGCGCGATAACAAGTTACGTTTAATCCGCATGTTTTTTCAGATCTTCTGGATCATGTTGTGGGTTCGCCCCGATGCGGTTGTCACGACCGGTGCCGCACCGGGGGTTGCCGCCGTGTGGCTCGGTAGGCGTTTCGGGGCGAGGACCCTGTTCGTCGATAGTGTGGCGGCCTGCGAAGAGATCTCGTTGTCGGGCAAACTCGCGCTGCCCCATTCGGATGCGTTCCTCACGCAGTGGCAACATCTTGCTTCGGGAAGGGTCGAATTTCATGGGGCGAACGTCTGAGCCGTCGTACGATTTGTGCCGCTGGCAATCGAGAACCCTCAGAAGTTGATATCGCAACTTCTGAGGGATACGCGGGGGAAGATTTCTGCCGCCATGATTCGATGAAGTCAGGAACCGGTCATTGGGAAAGCGACCGATTAAGATTACTCTTGATCTTGCGTAAGCGTGCGATCGACGTTTGGTTGGTCATGAACCGATAATCATACTCGACGAGTCTCGCGTGATGTCGTATTTCCTAATTTCTTAATCGAGGCTGGTTCCTTGCCGCAATCGGTGTCCCGCGATCACGCTTTGTCGGAATCTGCAAGTAGTGAGTCTGGTGAGGCGGATGCGCATTTGGGGCGTGGTGACGGCAGCTTGTTTGATACGGCGGATTCCGATCGTAACCTGGGCCGCAAGGCGGTTCGTGGCGGGGCGATCACTATCTTTGCGCAAGCGGTGCGTTTTGTCTTGCGAATGGGGTCGATGGCCATCCTGGCGAGACTGTTGACGCCAGAGGACTTCGGCTTGTTTGCTATGGTCGCGGTCATCGTGGGTTGTACCGAGATCCTCAAGAACGCCGGTCTTTCGATGGCGACGATCCAGAAGAAGGAAATCAATCACGCGCAGATCAGCACCCTGTTTTGGGCGAACGTTTTGATCAGTGCGACGGTAACGATCGTCTTTGCGGCGGCGTCTCCGCTGATTAGCTGGTTCTATCAAGAGCCTCGTTTGATTTACGTGACACTCGCGTTGTCGGTTTCGGTCGTTGTCGGCGGAATTGCGGTTCAGCATCAAGCACTGTTGCGGCGGTCGATGCAGTTCGGCCGTATCTCGATGATCGAGTTAGGGGGAATCTTCAGCGGCATTGTCGTGGCGATCAGCATGGCTTGGTATGGGTATGGCTACTGGGCCCTGATTGGGATGAACATCACGACAGCGACGATGGTCACTCTTCTAAGCGTGCTGCTTAGCGGATGGTGGCCGAGTTGGCCGTCACGAGGAACCGGTGCGCTCGAGATGGTGCGATTCGGCTTTGGGGTCGTGTCGTATGCACTGCTCAACTATCTCTCGCGTAATTTCGATAACTTCCTGATTGGTTGGCGATGGGGAGCTGGGCCGTTGGGCTATTACTCCCGGGCGTACGGCATGCTCTCGCTTCCCTCCGATCAATTGAGTCGCCCGGCGATGGAAGCATTCATGCCGATGTTATGTCGGCTGCAGGACCAGCCAGAGAAGTTTCGATTTGTCTTCAAACAGATCATCCGGGCCTTGGCATTCTTAACGATGCCTGCCATGGCGATCTTGATCGTGGCGGCGGATGCGGCGATCTTGACGTTCTTAGGACCCCAATGGGATCAGGCCGTTCCCATCTTCCAGATCTTGGGTGTGGCGGCGATTTTGGAGAGTGTCTTTTCGGCGCTCGAGCAACCGTTGATCGCGTGCGGCAAGGCCAGTTCTTTGCATCGCATGGGATTGATTGTGGCGATCCCGACCATTGCTTCGGTGATTGTCGGGCTCCCGTTCGGTCCGCAAGGCGTCGCCGCAGGCTATTCGCTGGTCAATACATTGATCATCTGTCCCGTGTTGTTTGTGTTTGTGGCAGGCCTGACTCCGATCAAAGTCAGCGACTTCTATCAATCGACGTTACCTCCGCTGGCCGTCGCCATGATCGCAGCGGGCATCTTATTTCTCGTCCGCACGTCGTTCGACCTGCAGCATCCGCTCGTCATCCTGGCAATTGCCGGTGTCTGTGTACTGCCGAGCACGATCTGGAGCGTCTACCTGTTTCGGCAAGTACGTAACATCCAGTCCGATGCTTTATTGAAGTCTGCGTCAGCAATCTAACAGGGGCGGCCAACGGAAGCCCCGGGTTCGTTGCAAATCAGCCAATTACCATGTCGGATTACGGGCGCAGATATTAATAACCAGCCCGAGTTGACGCTGCTCTGTTAAGCCAAACGCTTGCAGGTTTTGCCTGAACGTCGCGATCGGCTAGATTGGCGTTATGAAACCACCTCGCTTTCGCTTTTCGATCTTGTCGCTACTGCTGCTCACTGCGGTGATTGCTGTGGGGGTGATGTTGTATCAGCGACATGTTGTCTGGAAGGAAGCCGAGGCGGAATATGAGAGCCTGATAACGCAGTTCGATCCGTCGGTTGAAATTCGGGAGGAGGTTCGCTCGCTGCTCGAGCGTTATCCAGTTCTGGCAAAGAAACGCGGCACGATGGTCTGGGCCACAGCATACGGTGACTTGGAGATGTGCGAGACCGTGCTGCAGCAAGGGGCCGATCCCAATGAAGCTGGCTCGCAACTGATCCGTGGTTCGGTGCTCCAGTTTGCGATTCTGGCGAAGCGGACCGGTCTTGTTCGACTGCTGATCGAGCATGAGGCCGATCTTTCCATCCGCGATAAGAACAAGGGTTCGTCGTTCGACAACAGCTTACTGCATACGGCCGCTGGTCGAGGAGACACCGCCATGTGTCAGCTACTTTTGAGCGAAGGGCTCGATATCGATGCCGTCAACGCCAAAGGACAAACGCCGCTGCATCTGGCAATCAAGTACGCCCAGATCGAGGTGGTCCAACTTCTGCTGGAACATGGCGCGGCTTGCACGAAGGACGCTCAGGGACAAACGCCACGCGATGTCGCACAGTGGCGGCGGGAAGAACATGTGCTGGCGCATCTCGATGTCGAACCGATCGACAAAATGATTCGATCGATCGAAGCACACTGTAAAACGACTGACGATGCAATGATCGAGCGTTAGGCGTGATAATGCTACTAATGAAGATTGCAATTGTAGGTTTGTAGAAAACCACGGGAAAATGTTTGACATGCTGTATAGGGTTCTCTAGCATGCGATCCGCAAGGAGCAATCGAGAGGCGTGTTGCTTGTAACAACTCGATGAACCTCTTCTTTGTCGGAGAACCCCGATGCCCCGATCATGCTTCCCTGCGCTTCTCTTGGCCGGTCTTGTTTCGCTTGTCCTGGTGCCTGATTTGGTATACGCCAATGGGCCGATTGCCAACGGCGGTGGCACGCGAAAAGAAGGCAACCTGTTTCAGACGATCGCTTTCTCGGCTGTGGCTAACAGCGATGGCTACAGCGGACAGATTCAGGTGAAGGAGCACCTCAGCGGGAACATCACCCACGGCGATGTGTTCTGTGTTCGCTACCTTTCGCCAACCAGCGTGATTGTTGGAGCCCGCATTGTTTCCTCATCGCTACCCCAGCGGGTGGGCCTGTCGATGTTCATCGAGGTGCACGATAACGGCAAGTCGAAATACGACACGGTCAGTGGTGTGCTGCTGGGACAACCTCACTTCAATTGCTTTAACATCACCAACAACGGCCGGCGGTTCCTGTCGCGATCGCAACGAACGATCCGCGGCAGCGTAAAGGTAACACCGAATCCGTAGGCCGCCATCCCAAGGTCAACAGCATCTCGACGGGGCGGCGCTTTGTGCCGCCTTATCAGGGGCTCGAAGAATCTTGTCCTAAAACGCCGCACGCCCTCTTTCCCAATCGCAATCTGATTTCCCCACGACCTGCGATGCGGTAAATTGTGGCGATGAAGATGCCACGCCTTCGCTTTTCGATCTTGACGCTCCTCGTGCTGACGGCGGTCATTGCTTGCAGCTTGATGTTCTATCAACGACATTTGGCTTGGAAACAGGCCGAACGCGATTTCCGCGAGATCCTGCATACCCTTGGCAAACAAGAGGAACGTGCCTCGAAAGCGTCTAAACTCATCGCGCGTTATCCGCAACTTGCCAGGCAAGACGGAGTGATGATCTTCGCAGCCGACACTGGCGATGTAAACTTTTGTCGGCAGTGCTTCGAAGCAGGCGCCGACCCCAATGAGCGGACGGAATCAGGACAGCTGTCGACAATCTTCTGGCCGACGTATCATGGTCAGATTTCGATCGTGAAACTTCTGATCGAACATGGTGCCGACATAGACGTTCGCTTTCCTGAATTCGACTTGGATCGTACCTTGCTGCACATCGCCACACGTGAAAACAATTACGAAGTGTGCCAGCTACTCATCGATGCCGGAATCGACGTTAATGCGGTCGATAAATTGGGCAACACACCACTGCATCTTGCTGCCTATAATCGGCATGATCGCGTCGTTCAGCTTCTTCTTAGCGCCGGGGCAGAAAGCCGTTTCAATAAGAATGGTCAAACGCCTCGCGATCTGGCGATCGTAAGCATCGAGACCTTTATTCTCGAGCCGGACGAAGAACAAGTGGCCAGGCAAATCGTCGACTTGTTGCCGCGTCATGATCCGATTCGACCGCCAGCGAACCAGTCCAAAGCAGATCTGCCTTGATGAAATCACGCTACCTTCGCTTCTCGATTCTTTCCGTCATGCTGTTGACCGCCGTGATTGCGGTGGCTGCGATGTTTTACCAGCGGCATGTGGCATGGCTCGCTGCGCAGGAGCGGTTTATCGAAATCGTTGCGAGCGACGATCATCGTGAAGACCGCACGCCTGAAGTTCGTGAACTGGTCGCGCGGTTTCCTGGCTTGGTAAAGCGGCCAGGGTCGATGACCTATGCGGTGCGTCACGGCGATAACGCGTTGTGCCGCCAGTTTCTGGAAGCGGGAGCCGATCCGGATGACGCCGAAAGTGGCATTGAACCGGCACCCATCTTTGGCCCGTTGATTCAAGACAACGACGAACTGGTCCGGCTGATGATCGAGCACGGCGCCGATATCCATGCTGGCAATCGTTTCGACGAGAAACGGACGCTGCTGCACTTGGCGGCGGCTTGGAATTCGCCAAAGGTCTGCCGCCTGTTGATCGAAAACGGACTCGATGTGAACCAGACCGACAGCACCGATCGCACCCCTTTGCACGATGCGGCCGAGATCGCCGAAGTCGAGGTGATCGAAGCACTGCTTGAGTTCGACGTCGAAAGCAAAAAAGATAGCCTCGGCCGCACGCCCTACGACATCGCCAAAACGAAGGTCCGCAAGTACCAGGGCATGCAAGGCGAGCTTAAGCGATACAACGCCACCGTCGAAAAGCTAAAAGCCCTGGACGAGGCCTCGGCCAAATGAGAGGCCGCAGCATTGGGTAGAGTTGGCTCGGGCCACGTTTTCCTTTTCCCTTCGCAAGCCGATCCGTTAGATTGAACGCATGAAACCTCTTCGCCACATGGGTGCGGTGATAGCGCTGCCCGTTATTCTTACGCTGTTCATCGGCAGCTCGTTTCTTTACGAGTGGCATGTCGTATGGAAGGAAGCGGAGGTCGAGTTGGCACAGATTATGAAACTGCCGTCGGTCAACCACGTCGCCAGCGAACGGGCATCCGAGCTCTTCCGACGTTATCCCGAATTTGCCCAGCGGCGAGAGGCGATTCGATGGACCATCAAGCATGGCAACGTGAAGTTGACTCAACAGCTTTTCGACGCTGGTGTGAAGTTCGACGACGGGCCCGACAGCGATGAACGTTTGACCTTGCATTACGCGATATTCTCGCAGAAGAACCAACTGATCGTGCTGTTGCTGGATCATGGGGCGACGATCGGACCTTTACCGCCGAGCCGTAATAGGACGGACCTGTTTCCGAGTTACCTGCACGCGGCGATTGTGGCCGGAAACTGGGAGATCTGCGCGGAACTTCTGAAGCGTGGTGCTGATCCGAACTTGCAAGATGCGGCGGGCCAAACTCCGCTTCATCTTGCCGTCGATAAGGGCGTTCACATTCATCTGCCGACGATTCAATTGCTGTGTGAACAGAACGCTCAGTTGCTGAAAGATTCCGCTGGCCAAACACCGCTCGAACTCGCGATTAAGATGCGAGTCACCCTGGTCGATGACTACAGCGACGACTTTGGCTACGACAAAGCGATTGAAATGCTGCAAGGAATCGAGCCAGCCCAGGGCAACTAACGACTAGCGAGAGCCGCACTTTTCGATTCCTCCACAGGGTTCGATCCGTTAGATTGAACCCATGAAACCGCCTCGCTTCCGTTTCTCGATCTTCACGCTGCTGGTCTTCACCGCGGTGATTGCCGTGGGGCTGATGTTGTATCAACGGCATGTGGCTTGGCAAAAAGCGGAGACGCGGTTTCTGGAGATCGTCAATGATTACCAAATCGGCGACGAAGTGATCCCGGAATTATCGGCATTGGTCATCCGGTATCCAACGCTTGCCACACGTCCGCAGGCGATGGGTTGGGTGGCGCTGCATGGCGATGTCGATCTATGCCGCCAGTTTCTGGAAGCGGGGGCGAATCCGCGAGAGTTCATGAAACAGTCGGAAGTGCCCGTTGTGCTGTTTCCGATCGTGCGAAATGAGTCTGACATGGTTCAGTTAATGATTCAGTATGGTGCCGACGTGAAGTGTCCCGACATTTCGCTACCGGCGGGAAGTTACGTCGATAACACCACGCTTTTGCACGTCGCCGCGAGGTTCGGCGCTGGGGAAACTTGCAAGGTGCTGCTCGACAACGGAGTCGACGTCAACAGCACTAACGATGATCTCGCGACCCCACTGCACTATGCAGGCGATCTTTCCGTAGTTCGGCTATTGCTCGAACATGGAGCGAAGCTCACCAAAGACAAGCAGGGCCAAACCCCGTACGACATCTTCGTCAGCCAGCGAGACAGTCGCGGCGAACAAGAGTTGTGGAAAGAATCGCAACAACAGATCATCGATCTACTCGAACAACACCTCGAAACTTCCGACCCATGAAACCACCTCGCATCCGCTTCTCGATCTTCACGTTGCTGGTCATCACCGCGGTGATTGCCGTCGGGGTGATGTTGTATCAGCGGTACGTTGTGCGGTTGGCGGCTGAGGACGAGTTTACGATAACGATCGCCACGCAGGAGTTTCGGGGTGATACGTTCCAGCGGATGGCCAAGTTGAGTGCTCAGTATCCCGATTTCGGACGGCTACCCGGGGCCGTGTCGTGGGCAGTGCTCGGGGGGCAGTACGATCTTTGCGAGCGGTTCCTCGAAGCAGGCGGTAAGGCGGACGATCGCTATGTGCAGAACCAATCTGCCCCACTGGTATTTGCCATCATGCAGAATCGGCGCGACCTGGCCAAGCTGTTGATCGAGCATGGGGCCGAAGTGCAGGCACCGCTCGATCATGGTGGCTTCACCCATGCGGCACCCACGTATCTGCACCTGGCCGCCCAGTACGATCGGGCCGAAATGTGCGAGCTGCTGCTAAAGCATGACGTGGACTTAAACGCGCCGAACATCCAAGGGGAAACGGCTTTGCACCTGGCCATTCGCAGCCGTAACATCGAGGTGGTGAGGCTACTCTTAGAACACGAGGCCGATGATTCGACGCACCCCAAACTTCCTTCCCCGTTGGCTCTGGCGATGAACCTCCGCGATGAAGCGGTCCGCACCCAGACATCGACGTACGGCTACGACGAAATCATCCTGCTGCTGGAAGATCACTACCCGCCAACCAACCCGTAGCGTGCTTCACGATGTGCCGGATTGTGCTACGCCGTCGTCTCAGCGTGCCGCGCCCCTCGGCGACGACGCAGGGCATTCAAGCCTGCCAGGCCGGCACCGATAGCAATCAGCGCCATCGTCGATGGTTCCGGCACGGGTGCGACGGTCGACCCGTAGGTCAAGTTATCGATAAGCGGGCTGAATGGCCGGTTCGTCGACGAGATTTCAATCTTGCCAATGCCGCCGAGATCTTGATAGCCGAAGAAGTTGCTCGCAGGGGCATTCGGGGCCGAAAGTAAACCGCTGGTATACAGCAGCGTGGTATCGTCCGCGCCAAACACCGTGATCGTGGCCGTATCGGCCGAGCCGTCGAACTCGAAGAAATCGAAGCCCGCGTCGGTTACGAAATCTTGAAAGTCGATAATCAGGCCCTGCCCCACCGCCAGCAGCGAGCCCGACGGGACGTTGTAAAAACCGCTGCGATCTAACTGCAGAAAGGAAAAGCCTGCGGGGCCAGGATCGGCTGTGAACAACAATCCATCATTCACAATTCCGGGACCTTGGCCTCCCAAAATGGTCGAGGAATCGAGCGTGTCGAAGTCGGGCGCGGTCAAGGCGCTGCCGGTCCAGCTTTCGAAGTCTTCCGTACTGGCAGCTGCGCCCAGCGAGGTATCTAAGTCGTTGCGAGTTAAGAGGATACCTGCATCCGCCTCGACCACAATGCCCAAGGCCAATACCACGCACGCCACGATCGGTCGCATTACCCGCATCTTCTCGTCTCTGTTGCATTCGATGTCTGAAAACTCAGCCCGCCTCGAATGGGTAGACGTGGGCCGAGAGCAGAAAATGCAATTATAACTTGAGCGGGGGGGTGGTAGAATAGGTAAAATGGGTAAATGGATGGCGTCTTTTGACCTGCAGCCCACATCGAGTAGATCGGCCCGCCGGTATCGAGTCAGCTACTTCGCGATGCACCTGACTGGCGTTCCCTTGATTTCAATCTGCCAAAGCAAAGAGGTCACCGCCTGGCACCTCGATCTTCGCGTTCACGCTTAGTCCGCGCCGGTGACGTTCGAGGTGGCATGCGGATCGACATCTCCTCATTCGCAACAGGGCCAAGTAGTTCCGGTGCGCCGAGATACAACCTGCTTCCAGGTACGCTTGGCTTCTACCATTTTCATCTTTCGTATCGGAAATGGTCCCGCGCATCTTACCGTAGAAATTTGGCTCGGCAGGAAACATCGGGCATAATAAGGGGCACCCCCATTACCGCTCGCCGCGTGCGTGGAACGCATGGTGAAGCTGGCGGTTCGCCCCCCTTCTCTTAGCAACGAATGGAGTAATCATGGCCGTCGATTACAGGAACCTTAGTCCGAGCGACTTTGATTTCGATTCATGCACTTACCTCGGCCCCACGGCCACGGTTGATCTGGCCGGGCAAAAGGTCACGCTGACCTTCGAGGTCGATTTGGTCTCGGACGAAACGGTCGCCTTGTTCCGCAAGCTCGCCCAAGGCTGGCTCGACAACATGCCGATCATCTGTGAAGTCACGCAGCGCCACCTGCAAGTGCTGGGACCCGATCATGAAGTCGAATCAGGCGAACTCGAACTGCAAGACATCACGCTCAACTTCGAAGACCAAACCGAAAACCCCAGCTGCGTCTTCTTCAACTACCAACTCGAAGACGAACTCGACAGCGACCTCTGCCTCGAATTCCCGATCGAACACTTCGAAGTCGATTGGACCAAACCCATCATCGCCGAAGACGACTACGTGTAACGCCGACCACGGCAAGCAAGTCGCAATCACCAATCCGTAGGATGTGTCTCGACGCACGATGTGCTGCATCGCCGGGAAACCTCTCGGGGACATGTTTCCGATTGCCCGTGTCGACACCATGACTTAACCAGCAAGGTTAACAGGAAGCTCCCCGCATGGACTACCGCCAGATGTCGTTCGAGCAGATTCATGATGACTTGCTCGAGACGGTGAACGATTTGTATTACAACGCTTGCCAGCAACCGTTGGAACGGTTGTTGCTCGACTTCGATCAGATCGACGAAACGAAGCAGATCGCTCCCAGCGCGCGGTTGGTCGACCTGATGCAAGAGCTTCTCACGTACGATACCAATCAGCTCGATCCCCACGCCCAATCGCTGATGCGGGCCGCGGTCGATGAAATGTTGAAACTGGCTGGTCCGGCGTCCGATTCGATGAAATAATGTCGACTCGCAACTTTTCATCCGCCACTGTCATGCGGCTGGGCCGCACGGGGAACGGGCATGCAGTTCGAATACAAAACAGTTCTGCTCGAGATCGATCGTACGCTCTGGCGTCGGGCATTAGATGATTCTTCCGTCGATCGCGTGCAAGCCACGCTCGACAAATTGGGCCGCGACGGTTGGGAACTCGTCAGCGTGTGGCCGATTACCGATGGACGAAGCCCGCCGCAAATCGATCACGCGATTCATTACTTTAAACGCCCCGTTGCCAGCCACCCCATGGCGGAAGCATCCGCGATCCTGGCCACATCGCCCGGCAAGACAAAAGATTCGTGCGACAAGATCCTGGCTCAACTGAAAGAGGCCGGGATTGAAGTCGCTACCGATGGCGAACAATCGGAAGCCGCGATCGAGTCGCTCGAAACGCTACTCGGACGCCCGCTGCCCCGCAGCTACCGCGAGTTCGTCCAGGCATACGGATTCGCTGGACCGGAGTACAACCCTTACCGAGGTATCGTCAACAACGATCCCACCACCGAGGCCGGCGAATCGGCCTATTTTCAAACATTGCTGTTGCGGAAATCGTGGGACCTGCCCGACCAGTACCTGGTAGTTTGGTACGAATACGACCTCGACATGGCAACCTGCATCGACCTGGCCAAACCAACGAGCGACGGCGAATGCCTCATCGTGCAGATCGAACGAGACTATCGCAACCACCTAGACATCACGACCGAAGCCAACAACTTCTTCACCGCCTTCCAAACCCACATGAGCGATCTGATTGAAAGCCAGTGAGCAGTAGCAACCGTAGGCTGGAATCGGCCCCAGCGCCTTCCAGCAAGCCCGGCTGGAATACGGGAGAAGATCGACTGACCAACGGAAATCACATGTTTCATTTTCTGACAAGCATCATGCGAGACGGAACTGGCGAACCAGATTTCCCCAACGTCCGTTTCCCAGTTACCGCCGAAGATATCGAGAGTGCAGAGCGTCGAATAGGAAACCCCTTTCCAGAGCAGCTACGAAAGTTCTTTTGCCAGATTGGAAGCGGATTCTTGAAGGCTCCGCAAAGCGATACATCAAGAACCGATTTCAAGTACATCAATCGATTTCTTGATCCTGATGAAGTCGCTGAACTGTTCCTTGGCGAAGACGAGGACATTTTCCCGAGCGAAGGCTTCGACGATGGGGAGCTACCTTTCTTTGAGATCGGTGATCGACTGTATCTCGTATTGCGAGACGGCCAAGTTTGTTGGCCGTTTGGTGACGTAATCAGCCAAAACCTTCTTGCATTCGTAACGGAACTGGCAAACAACCCAAGGTTCTATCACGAAGCCTACGGGCTGGAATAAGCCCCAGCGCACTATAGCAAGCCCCGCAACCAACTCGCCATTACTCCGTAGAATGCCATGCTTACGTCTGCGTGGGCTTTGACACTGTAAATGTATTGCAAGAAATGGCAGATATTCGGTAGGTTACGCTTCGTTAGACTTTGAGTTTTCGAGCAAAAGAACGGGCTCTCTCGAAAGGACATGAACGTTGGTACCAATATTCCATATTATCTATGTGGTAATTGCTGCTTCTGGTCTTTTGAAGAGCATGGATCTGTCACATCAACAGCTTCTTACCGCTGACAAACAAGTGTTTTCAAGAACCGAATTTCCAGGCGTATTTCTTAAATTCTCCAAGACCTTCTCGGGGCGCATTATCGCCATTAAACGACAACAAACGGTTCGCGATGTCAGATTTCATGATCAAACAGGACGCTCTCGCATCGTTCCACGCGACCCAGATCAGAAGTTCATAGAAGGAGAGGGCCTTAATTTCAGTTTTAATCAAACAGAAAAGATTGATGTTGTCATTCTCCGAAGAGACATGCAAATCGTAATAGTGACCGACTTTGCGATTCGAACTGACACGATCGACGATGAACTGGTCAAGCTCATGTGGGTCGAAAAGGTGTTTCCAGACAACCTTTGCTCGTTGGGGCCAACTGCCTTAGTGGATTAAAGCGAACCGTAGGCTGGAATAAGCCCCAGCGCATTACAGCATGCCCCGCTTGATGAGACTTCGGAAAGCAATGCGGTTCTACTCACAATAAAGATAGCTCCACGGTTTTGACATCAGCCTCTTTCGTCCCAACTCAGATATCTTCGTGTCAGAAATAAGCAATTCTTCAAGCTTCGGCAAATTCAAAAAGTATTCAACAATCCCATCATCGAGCGGCATGTCCAACAGTGACAACTCCCTGAGATTGGGACAGGTTCCAAGCTGCCTAAGATCACTTGTTCCCACGTTCATGCCGCCGAGTAAAAGCGATTTGAGGCTCGGAATTTGACCTAGATATCCGATGCCGCAGCCAGTTATTGGAACATCGCTGATGCTAAGCCTGTCCATCGTGGTTGATTCAGAAAGATGACGACAGGTTTCGTCGCCGCATGCACCATGCGAAAACATGACACGTTTCAACTGGCTGCGGGCGATGTTTTGAAAACAGCCATCGCTGAGATTCTCACACAATTCAAGAGAGAGTTCCTCTAACACTGGCAGATCTAGGAGTTTCTGTACATCGGCAGATTGAAATCCGCTTTCGGATAACTTCAATACCTGAAGCGAAGGGCAACCGGCAAGTGCCTTAGCGGCAGCCGCTGTTTCGCGACAAGGATTACACCTGATTTCCTCAATATAGGGCAATGTCTTCAAGACATCATACGCGAACCCGGTAACATTCGTATCAACAAAGGATAACCTTTTCAGGCGTGGCAGTTGCTCGATGTGCCTGAATGCATTATCGGTGAGAGAACAATAGTCGACATCCAGCTCGATCAGACTGGTTATGGTGCATACGGCTAGGAACTGAGTGTCATTCCCTTCAAGGAGTGCCTTGGTACATTGTCCATCCGCATTATACAAGAGTTTCAACACGCCCTTCCGTATGGCCTGCTCGATAACTGTTGAAGGATCTTCATTCGTCATTCTCGGACTCCAAGAAGGCGACTCAATAGCCGTAGCAACCGTAGGCTGGAATAAGCCCCAGCGCATTCCAGCAAGCCCCTATTGCAGCCAGCCTTTTTGTTTTAAGTAATCCAGCCATTCGTTGTTTTCTATTTCCGTCGGTGGAACTTCGAATAGCGAATAGAAACCCTCTCCCATTAACATATGGTCCAGGAAATCACCGAAGGAATTAGCCAAGACAATGCAGTGCGAGTCGGATTCGATTTCAACACCATATTGAATGATTTCGCCATTGATGCGCATTGAGATGCAGTTGCCTTCAGGATCTTCTGCGAATGGGAACACCTGTAACTTCTCTGAGATTGGTCGCCACCGATTTATCAAGTCCCTAATTGCTGGCATCCTTGACGCTCCACTTCCAAAGAATTCGTACATCCACAAACCTGCGCCATCGGTAATCGCCAAAAATCGGCAGTAGTCACCGGCGATGAATGGATATTGTTCTCGCAAGTGAGTGATGAATCTCTCATCCGCTGGCCCCGCCGAGCGGAACACAATTTTCAGATTCGACACTGTTTGCGAATCTGCAATTGTCGTTCGTAGTTTTTCATCCCAGCCCATCAAACTTCTTCTTCCAGCGATAGAACGTCTGTTGGCTGATCCCCAGCTTTCGACAAACCTCCTCAACTGGCACACCCGACTCGGCCTGCTTGAGGGCAAAGGCAATCTGCTCATGCGTAAATCGAGACTTCTTCATGGTCATCTTCTCCTCGAAAAGGATGGCCCGATTTTACCTCGATTTTCTCATTTTGAATGGCTCAGATTTTGGGTTGCAGGTCAGTTGATGTTGGTAATCAAATCCATACCAGAGCCAGGGCTGGCTCTTAATTGAGCGCATCAATTAGGACGTTATCGAGTTCGCTGCTTACCTTCGCCGACGCTCTGGCCGCTATCTTGCACAGTTGGAATGCGTGCTGCGAACGATCGCCAAGTTGACGGTAGGCGATCGCCACAATCGCAAAGAAGCTCGCCTGATCAAACGCCGCCCAAAACCGTAAACACTCCTGCAGTCAGCTCGAAAGTCGATCAGAACCCAGGAGGCTACAATGAGTTGGAGCTTAAGTTCGTGCCATTCAGTCCTGACACATTCTTCTTCTCGGATTAATCGGAGGCAGTCTACTTCTGAGGAAGCTTCGGTGTGACTTCAACCCTAGCCTTAAGGCACAGAGAATTCAGATCATCCATGAAGGGATGCACAAGCCGTATGATATCGTATCGACGCCGATATTCGTCAACGATCCATGGTTCTAAGGTGCCTGTGTTTTTGTCCTCGATGATCAACCATTCACCGCAAACTGACCTTCTCACTATCTCACCAGCATAGGCCAGTAGAGGTGAAAACAGCGATTCTTGTTGCTCTTGAAAGCTTTTGTTAGACCATCTCGACAAAATGCGACCTTCGACCATTTCTAGGCTGAATGTACTGAAGTCAAGGATGTCGCGATCTAGCCCAAGAAGGTTCGCGAGTTCGTCGACATGCTCGTCGATATGATTCTCCCATTTATCGTGTATTATTCCATGTAATATATGAATGCCATGCATGGTGTGTTCTTTAGTTCTTTATTGTCTTGCTGTTGTGTGTAATGGCAGATTCTGCGATTGCAATGTGATAGTCTAAATTCCTTAATTGCTATGGATATTAATGTCTGCGCACGCAATCTAAGCTTGCTCAGACGTTTTATCCACGGATTCCTGGGGCTTCCGTTGGTCGCCCCTGTTTAATTCGCAACGCAGTCCTCAATTATAGATTCGGGTCTTTGTTTTATTGCGACAGCAGGACAATCGTGTTTCTGCAAAACTAGGCTCTGTCAGAAAACAGTAATTTGACTTTCATTTCCCGACCTCCAACCGTTGAAGAGCATTTTCTCTTTTCAACGCACGGAGGTCCTCCATAGCACGCCATCGTCTCACCGATGATCAATGGGAATTGATTGCTGGCATCTTTCCGCCGCCTGCTCGCACAGGCCGGCCACGAGTCGATCGGCGGATGGTGGTCGATGGCATTCTGTGGATCATGAGGACCGGTGCTCCCTGGCGTGACTTGCCGGAAGAGTTCGGCAAGTGGGGCACGGTCTACGACCTGTTCACGACGTGGAATCAGTACGGAACGCTTGATGACATCCTGGATCTGCTGCGTTCTGCTCACGTGGATGCGGGGGCGATCGACAACGAGTTGTGGTGCGTCGATGGCACGACCGTGCGAGCTGCCAGGTGTGCTGCTGGAGCCGTGAAAGGGGGCGGATGAGTAGGCTAGCTGTGAAGCCTTAGGCCGCAGTCGTGGCGGTTTTAGCACCAAAATCCATTTACTGTGTGACTCGCATGGCCACCCGCTGCATGCCGTTCTTTCACCTGGCCAAGCCCATGAGTCCAGTTGCTTGCACGAGTTGCTGGAGACGTGCGAAGTGCGAGGCGATGAATCGGATGAAATCATCACGCCCATCTTTCTCGCTGGCGACAAAGGGTACCGTGCCGAGTGGATCGACGAGTACCTAGTCGAGACTGGCATACTGCCCACCATCCCCAGCAAATCAAACGAAGACCGAGACGCACGCTTCGTTGAGTTTGACCGGCAAACATACCGGCGACGCAACATCGTCGAACGCTTGATCGGCTGGCTGAAAGAATGCCGCCGCATCCTAACTCGCTTCGAGAAGCGAGCGAGAAACTTCCTCGGGATGCTGAAGTGGGCCTTCATTCAACGGTACTTGAAAACGATGGGTTGATAGGGTTTTCTGACAGAGCCTAGTGTTCTATCAAACGTTGGCCAAGTAATTCGCATTGCTTGGTGTCCTCTCACAGATCAAATTCACCATATTTAAAATTCTTAAGCGTTGGAATATTTCGCGTTGTGCCGATAGGTGTTCCGATCTTAACATATCGAACTTGTCCCTCACCCAGCGCCCGTTGAATCTGTCGTGCAACTTCTTTTGACCGTCCCCGCTTTCGAACCATTGCTGACAGAACGTCTTCAAGGTACTCCTTGGTCCCTTGCTGTACGATTTGCCCATTGGGTAACGTACGAGTTCCTAGTAACCGTAGGCTGGAATAAGCCCCAGCGCATTCCAGCAAACCAACTCAAGCTTCACTCCGTTATCGTTCGCTTAAAAACGCTGCTAGATCGTCGCTGGCCAGGCACATGCAGTTGGGGTTGTAGGTTAGCGGGGGCCAGTGTTGGGATTGGCCTTGCGGGCAGTAGCAGCGAGCCGTGGTTGTGGCTTGTGTGTTGGCAATCGGCGGTGATGAAGTGGCGGGCGGCGAACCGGTGGACGAGACGGCGGATGACGACGTGCTGGATGGCAACGTGACCGATGGCGTCCTGGCTGAAACTGCGGCTCGTTTGCGGTGGCGGGCCAACTGTTTCATGGCTGGCAGGCTCCAGATGGTGACCACGCCCAGGTCCTCGCACGCGGCGCACTGCCAGGCGTGTTCCCACAGTGTCGATTCGCAATCGGGACAAACGCGGGCCAGGCGAAACAACTGGCCGCACGCCTCGTTCAAGCAGCGACACATTGGCCGGTCGAGATTCGCGGAGGTTGGTTCGTTGCGAGTCAACATCTGCCGCACCACCTTGGGCAGTTCACTCATTGAACGCGGCACTTCGGCCTGACCTGCGAACAAACGCTTCAGCGCTTCGTTGGCGGAAGGCTGGTCGAACTCTTTGAGGAGATGAAACCACATTCGCTTCACCGTAACTGGGTTGCTCACGCGATTTAGGTAATGGCCGACGCCAGGAAACAGATCCTTGGCGAGCACGCACCACCGATCAAACTCGTCGGCTGTCATAGGGGATTCTCTCGGCAAAGGTTGTTGGTGTCTGCGCCCTTAATCCAAACAGGCAATGGGCCGATTTGCCACGAATCTGGGCCTTCCGTTGGTCGCCTTAATTCGATTGCTGGCGCAGGCTTCGATAATGTGGCTTTCTAACGTTCGGCTGATCGCAACGTTTGCGAGCTGGCCGTGGTGTGTTTGCCGATCTCGGCTTCATCCATCGCCAAGATCTCGGCCATCGAAGGCAGCGACGTAGCATTTCGCTGGGGAATTCCGATCGACGGGGTCGGTTCGCGAAGGCCTGTCCAGCCATTGGCGATTGTGTGGTTGATCGCGGCAATCGCACGCAGCTCGCTCATTTCGAGGAACATCGCGAACTGCTTCTGTACGGCCGTTGATGTGAGCCGTTTGCCGATCTCGACGCGATGGGTGATCCATTCCCGCCACGCTTGCCGGAACGCGTCAGAATCGAAGGGAGGCGTCTCTCGACCGGGATCGAAGCGAGGCGTGTTCTTCCCTGACGGCGGAGCTTCATTCCAAGCAAAATCCCCAAGACTGCCGCCGTCAGGCGCACCCTCTTTGGTTTCTTGTTCTTTTCTTTTCTCTTCTTTACTCTCCTCTTCTCTTCTCTTCTTTAGGTCAACAAAACGTTGCTTGGGATGGCGACAAGATGGCGACAACTCGATGTCAGTCTTCTTTTCTGATCGTCGTCGCGCTGATGCGCGCGCCTGTTGAATGCGTCGCTTTCCCGATTGGGAAAAGCGTTTGTCGTAGCCTGGGATGACGATGCCTTCGTCGGTAACGGTCAGCCAGGCGACGGCTTCGTCGGTTAGGTGCTGCCAGAACTCAGGCGTGCCTCCCAGCTTGCGTGCGAGCGATTGCAGCGTGAGTCCTTTGAGCAGCCCGTTGTCGGTTGCTTTGTCGACCAATGCCCACAGCCGAAACAGCCGGCCCAAGATTAGTTCTTCCGCCTCGTCGGTTAAATCGACCAGCCGCATGAACTCGGGCTTGTCCTCCAAATCAAGATCCATCTGAATCCAATCGCCTGCCATGAAGTGATTTCCTTGCGTTGTGATGTTGTGTTGGGTTGTTGCGTCGAACGTTGAACAGGGCTTGGTGCGTCGAGACGCACCCTACGGGTTGTTGGTTGCTTCAGGCCACGTTTGCACCGCGCCAGCGGAAGGTGGCGACGGCGCGGCCTGCTGAGGTCTTCCACGCTTGGCGAAACATGCCACTCGGTTTGCGGCCGGTCTTCAGCAGTTGGGTGAACTGCCAGTGGTTGCTGCGGTTGGCGTGGGCGACGATCGCCGGATGGCTGCCGCTGATCGTGATCAACTCGGCCCCTTGCTCGGCCAGCCATCGGGCCACGCCATCAAGCATCGCACTGCCAATCCCGACTCCTTGAAATGTTGGCAGCGTCACTAACCGTGAAATCCTAAATCGCCGCACATGAAAGTGATTCAGCACCGCCACCAACGCCGCCGGCTGCCCATCGAGCGTGCCGACGAAGCAGCGAGCACACGGATTCAGCTGGCCATCTAAATAGTGATGCGGAGCAAACAAGGGCCACGCGTCGCGACTGGCGGCATGGATTCGTAGGTCGAGTTGAGGTCGCCGAAGACACCTCCAAGTCAGCTCGCCGCGGTTCATGTCCAACACCCAATCAGGCCGCAGCCACGGCAGTATGTCTTGATGACACGTTACCGCGACGAACCGCCCGGCGATTTGTCCGCGATCGATTCCCTTTCGCAAGGCAAGCGAACCGAACTTGGCGGTCTGTCGATCGACCACGCTCGAGTACTCGTCGAACGCGACCACCGGCCGGCGACCCACAATTGCCCGAGCCAGGTCAGCCCGAAACTTCTCGCCGGTCGAGAGAACGTGATACGGCCGACACCAGATCGGCGGCGAACTGAGACCAACCGACGTGAGCGCATGCACCACTTCGCGGGCCGTCATTCGCTTGGGGAACCCATCGACCAACGCGGCCTGCTTCGGCCACCGCGCGGTGCGAACCAGCTGTTTGCCGAACGCCGCGCGGGCCACAGTCGACTTGCCGCTACCCGACTCGCCGACAATCGCCCCCACCTGCCACGATTGGTCGAGTGAAGGAACCTCCACCGCGAATTGCCGCGAGGTTCGTTCGCCCACAGCAACATCAAACATTCCGGCCACCGCCTGCACACGAAACGAATCGTGCACTGGGCAATCGACTACAGCATCAACAATCGGCATGAGAAACCTTTCTGGCGAAGTTGTTCATACAAAGCACGCTGCTCCCGTTCGTCACGACACTCGACCACCACCTGGTAAAGGGGCGGACACGCACGACGTTTACGATCGGCCTGTGGGTTGGAAGGTTCCCGCGGACGATCACGTGAAGAAGTGGGAAGTCGTTTCATGGAGGTGATCCTGGGTTGAAGTGAGCGAATGGTTGGGTTTGCGCGGGTGAATGGGATATTGGTTCGCAGGGCACGGTACCCGGTTGTCCCCTAGCCCTCTGACTGCGAGAGAGAGGGGACCAGAGCGATGAGTGGACTGGATGCCGTTGGATGTTGCCTTGCGGGTTGATGGTCTAACCACTGCTCGTAACGCTCGATGGCTTCCAGGTGAAGTTCGTGGCGGTCGATGAGGGGTGGTTTGTTGGCGGCTTCGCGGGACAGTTCGAGTTCGTCGAGAGCATGCAGGATGCGGGTGCGTGCCCAGTGGTTGATCGCGGTGCTGCTGCGCGGTGTGAAGTGCATGCCGTGGGCATCTTCCAATTGAAAGTCGGTGATCTGGCGATCGACGATCTCGCTATCGAAGCGGCAGCCAGGAATGCCTGTGCGGACCGACAACGTATAAGCGAGCATGCAATCGAATAGAACCGCCTCGTGCTCGATCGCATCGAACGTGCGGTGAATGACGACGTTCATTCGCCCTCCTTTTGCTGTAGCTTCACTTGCGAAGGGAAGTAGCTCGGCTTGGAGATATCCTTCAAGCTGCAGAAGCGGATGTGATTGGTCTCGTTTGAAAAAGGTCCGAGGCGGTTGAGCAGCGATTGAACGTGCAAAAGATCGTGCTGCAGTTCTTCGGCCGCGTATTTGGTGTTGACCAGGTATTCGGGATCGAACTCGTCCAAGATCAACCCGAGCAGCCGCCGTGATTCCAAGACGTGAATGCGAATGCTCTCCATGCGGACTTCGCGTAAGTACTCTTTCATTGGGGAACTCCTCGTGGGGATGGTTTGTGTTTGGTTCGCAGGGACTCTGATGCGTGTCCCCTCGCCACCTTCCTCGGGTAAGAGAGTTAGGGTGAGGGGAAAGGACGGTCGGACGTGACAGAACGATTCGGGTTGTCTTGGTCGTGCTGGTCTTGGATGTGTTGACGGAGGCCTCCTTGGAGCCAGGCGGAGATCTTGCGGCGGTCTTCTTCGGTGGCAAAGGGACGGCTGCGGCGTGAGAAAGTGTCGCTGCGAAACTGGCGTTCTTGTTCGCGACGTTCGAGGTAGTCGTTACGTTCCTCACGGTTCAAGGAAGTTGGGGAAGGTGAATTCATACGTTGGCCTCGGTGGTTTCGGGTGACGATTGCGGATGCAGTTTGTGGGCGATTTCCAGCAGCCGGCGTGAGAAGCGGGAATGCGTTCGCCCTTTCGGCTTGGTCGGTTTGCAAAGGCCCGATTGGACGACTTCGTCCCAGGTGAGCTCGGTGCGATCGATGATGCGTTGGGCCGCTTTGTAATGCTTGGCGCACAGCCCGCGACTGTGGACGGTGACCGGACAAGCGGCGACGAGACAAAGTTCTTTGTTCATGAAAGGTGTTCTCCAAAGCGTGACGCTTTACGTGATAGGTATAGTGTCCATAAAGCGTGACGCTTTGTCAAACACTTTATTGGACTATTCTGGACGATGAAGTAAGTTATGATAGCGTCATGCGTTAGAGACACTTCTGTTCACGAAAGCGCCCACACTATGGCCAAGAAAGCAAAGAAGCCCGGCAAGGGAGCCGCTACGAAGAAGCCCCTTTCCAAGGACAAGCTCGGCCGCGAGATCGCGAACCGAGGCGAGACGTTAACGGCCGCCGAAATCGAATCGCTCGCCCGCGAGTTCTACCAGGTGTACGAACTGCTGCACGACTGTGCGAGCTTCATGGAAATCAAGAAGGTGGCCGAGATTCAAGCGATCGTTTCGGGTTTACGAAAGAAGGCTCGCGAATCGCAGAAGCTGGCTAACTCGCAAATCGGCCGCAAGGTGGACGAGATGGCGATTGAGATGGGTATCGCAGACCGTCTGAGCAAGTTCAAGGGTTAGCCCGACTGATCACGTAGAGCCCAGCCCCTCGGTGCAACGACCGCATTTGGCGATCTCACCCGCGCCAATCTAGGCGCGCCAGGCAAGCTGATGCGGTCTACCCTGGTAGAAAAATCGCCACGATAATTATCGGAATAGTTTGCGTAATCGTCTCAAGCGGGCAATCGTGCGCGGTGCTTCCCACTAGAAAGTGCTTGCTGTTGATCTGTTTCAATACAGTAAAGTGAGACAGGAAGTTCAAAATGATACACATAAGGCAGACTTTACCGTTCGTGTGGTCCGTTTGGGTTCGGCCCTTAAGTGTGGTTTGCGGGGCGAAGAAGCCCTTACCCCAGATTGCCGGTAACAGAGACCGGCAGGCGCAAAAAGATCGGCGAGCATCCACGGATACTCGCCGATCGGGTCGTAGTATGAATCGTCGTAATAGTGCGGGTTAAGCGATTGCCGCGACTTGTTTCTCACGCGTCTTCCAGAACGCTGCCAGGCCGATTGCCAGGGCACCGATTCCGAACATGGCATACGTCGAAGGTTCGGGCACGGTGGTGATCTCGGCGTTGGTTGCCGCCAAGGTACCCACGGCGAACGATCGCGATGCCGGGTTTTGCGAGTTGACCGTGAACTGGACCGAGTAACCGGTGAAGGTCACCGATTGCGTGCTCGTCAGAAAGTCGGTGAGCACAACGCCCAACTCGTGTCCGAAGACACGTGCCGTGGCTGTAGGAGCGCTGTAGGTATCCATTGCACCCCCGGTACCTGAGAAGCCGAGCAGCTTCACGGTGACATCCTTCACACTTGAGAAGGCATTGGTGTTGGACGTGATGCCCAAGAACAATGTCTCGAAATCGGTCGAGCCATCAATTCGCAGCGCTTGCCCCGGCGCGAATTGAGCGTCAATGGTGACGACTTCCCCGACCGGAATGACTTGCGCCGGCGCAAACGGAGCCGAAGCTTCGATTATGCCGCCCCCTGTGTCTTGCAGGTCCAAGTCGTATGTGATCATCGCGGCGTTTGCCTGGACCGCGACGAACAGCATTCCAACAAGGATCGCTGCAGAACTCCACCATTTACATTGCATCAAAAAGACTCCCTAATAAGTAATGCTACTGACCAAAACGGTTCGAGCATTCTGATCGCTGCTGGCCCGTTCGACTGAACGACGCGACATGCCTAACGACAACCCCGATGCGGTTGCCAGCCATGCTCTTGAAAGCTCGGCGAAGATAGCTGCACGCCGAATGCCAATACAACGGAGCTCGCCGATGTAACGTGTTATCTAAGGGGTTTTGGAGGCCCGAACGATGGCAACGAACGTCGGTTAACTCGACCGATCACGTGTCGTTACGGTATTTCAGAGAATCTGGGAGGTTTCTTGCGAAGCATCCACGAAAAAGCCGACGGACGATCGAAGTTGATCGCACGTCGGCCATGATGAGTCGCGCCGCCGAGGGGGATGATGTCGACACACGGGTGTCTCGTGGTCGTTAGGCAAGCGCCAAAATGCTTTGACGTTTCATCTGTCGGTAGCTAATCAATCCGATTGCCAAAGCACCCAAGCCGAACAGCGCGTAGGTCGAAGGTTCGGGAACGGTAACCACCGAAGCGTTGCTGGCGACCAGCATGCCTTGGGTGTAGGTTTGCGGCGAAGAGTTCAGCGAGTTGACCTTGAATTCAACCGAGTAGCCGGTGAAGGTGATCGCTTGGTTCATGGCCAGGAAGTCGGCCAGAACAACGCCCAGCATGTTGCCGTAGGCCGGCGAAGTGGCCAACGTGGCGGTGTAAGTGTCGGAAGCCCCATTGGTTCCCGAAAAACCCAAGAGGGTCACCTTCGCATTGCTGACCGACGAAAACGCACTGAAGCCGGACGAGAGACCAATGAACAACGATTCCGAGCCGCCCGACCCATCGATCCGCAAACCTTGACTAGGAGCGAAGTTGGTTTCCAGCGTCAGCGTATCGCCGGCGGCGACCGAGACGGGTGGTGCCAGCGAGGTCGTCCCTTCGACCATTCCGCCACCCTTGTCTTGCAGGTCGAGGTCGTAGGCAATCATGCCTGCTTCCGTTTGAGCAGCGAGGACTAGCAGCCCGACAAGAACTGCCGGGACACTCAACCACTTACAGTGCATAAAACATTCCTTGAGTTAAAAAGATTATGAGCGCAAGCGCGCTCGTGCATCCATGTCAAACCACGTCGATGACGTGCGGAGAGACGGTGATCTAGTTCGTACTTGGCCTGCCGTTGGCCGTAGGTTGACTAGGCTTCGCTTGCCTGGGAGACAATTGCGAATGCCGCGCCGGTTTGGTCGCCTTACCCTTCCGAAATAACACTCAAGCCCGCCCAATCCAAAGCGAGCTTGTGAGCAACCGTGAGAGTCGTGGCCTTTCCGAAACAATTCAGAAGGTAGGAACTGGAGGTTGGGGCCACGGTGGTTGGTCGACGTAAAGTAAATGGTGGGACAAATCGGTCGATCCTAATGGATTTCCCTTTGCCCAGACGTTGTAACCTCTCCTTTTAGGAAACTCTACCCCCACGGACAGCGTGTAGGTAAAAAAAGTCAGATACGAGCTAGCTGTTTGAGGGGAGAAGTGAGAACTTCCCTACCAGTGCGTCTCAAGCCGTAGACCAACCAACCATGCCTCGGCTTGGGCAAAGCGGAACGATTCACAAAGGGTAGCGGGAGCGGATGGCCCGGGATCGTCTGCGATTGTCGAACGTCGGACTAAGAATCTTAACGGTCAGGTTGCCGGGCTCTGGCGGTCTTCAACTGGCCTTATCGGCGACCACCATCGGGTCTGAAGTCCATCCACGTCGGAAAGAATAAGTTACTAACTGTGGACATAGTGCCAAGTAAGTTTACGCAAGATCGTCAAGACAAAGCGAGATGAAAGCTTCTGCCTAGCGATTGCCCACGCAGTAAAGTGTGTCGCCGCTGCGTATCAAAAGGCGGTTGCCGTCGATGGCTGGACTCGCGTCGAATCGCGTTCCGTCCTTAAGTGTGTTGCGGGAGATCTCTTCGTACTGCGGCTTCGCTTCGATTACGAGCGCCTCGCCATTGCGGGCCAGGTAAACGATCTTGCCAGCGGCCATGACCGGCGAGGCGTACACTTGATCGAAACGATTGAGCCGCTGCTGGTAGACGACTTCGCCTGATTTCGCTTCGGTGCAGTAAGCAATGCTGCCGTTGTAATCGATGTAGTACAGATGCCCTTCGTGCAAGATGGGCGATGGGACGTTGGTCCCGGCTTTGCTGGTCCACAAACGATGCGTTTGCGTGACATCGCCACTGCCGCCCGCTTTCACGGCCAAGGCCGCCGTGCCGGAACGTCCGCCCAAGAAGTAAACCACGCCGTCTGCCGCCACACCGGTCGGCACCATGTACCAACTGATGTCGGTCTTACAAGTCCACAGCGGATCGCCGGTGGCCGGATCGAACGCCATGACGTCGCCGTGCCGAGCGACCACCACTTCTTTCCGGCCTGATTCAGCCGTCACGATGATGGGCGTGTTCCACGCTTCGCGGATGCCGCCAGCTTGCCACCGTGGTTTGCCTGTCTGGCGATCGAGCGCGACGAGCGATTCATTTTCGATGCTGGCGTTAATGATCACCAGGTCGTCGTACAGCAGCGGTGACGAAGCCGTTCCCCAGCCGTGCGTCTTGCTACCGACATCGGCCTGCCACTGCGGATTCCCTTCATGATCAAACGCAAAGACACCTGACTTGCCGAGAAACGCAATCACGCCCTGCTCGTCGGCGGCACAGGTGTTGGCGGCAAAGCCATGGTCGCGAATGTTGTCTTCTTCAGGCAGCTTAGCAGGAATTTCCTTCTGCCAAACGATCTGTCCACTGGCTCGGTCGAGCGCGAGAACGTGCCGCTTCAAATCTTCCTGACTGCCCCCAGATTGACCTGGCACGAGAAAGCCGGTGTAGCTGGTCAAGTAAATGTGGTCGCCGAATGTGATCGGGCTCGAGGCGCCTGAGCCTGGCAGCGACGTCTTCCAGAGAAGGTTTTCCGTGGCGCTCCACGACGTGGGAATATCTTCGGACGGCGAAGTGCCCATGTGGCTTGGTCCCCGAAAACAGGGCCAATCGTCGCTGGAAGTTGCCGTCAGCTGAGTGGCCGTCGCGTTGCCCCCTGCCCGCTCGACCTGAGCGTGACAACTTGTTGCCGTGAGCAAGAAAAGGAAACCAAACAGGGAAACGGGAAGTACCAAGGAAGGAGACCGGAGCATGACACACCTGCGAGGAGTTAAGGTGGGGGACCGACAAAAGGTAGCTGGTTTGTAGGAGGAGATTCCCATCAAGCTACTCGATTGGGTGAATCGTTGCTACTGATTACGAAAGGTTTGCCGGGATTCATCACAGAGCGTAAGATGCCTGGAACTCATCTAACAACCTAAGAGATTCGCCTTGGACACCGCGCAGCCGCTTGCCGATCGGGATAACCCAAACTTACATGTGATCGGTGAAGGAGCGTACGTTACTCCGAGACTGTTATACCTCGACGTCACACCGGAAAAGGTTGTGCTGATGCCGCGTGAGATGTCGAAAATGGCGATGTTCGGGCTGACGGTGCTGGTCACGCCACTCTTCGCCATCTTCGGAGTGGTTGCGTTCATGTTTGGCGAACATCCTTGGATCGACGTCGGCCTGGTTGCCGCCGTATGGGCAGTAACTTGCTCGATTGGAGTCGTTGTTGGTTGGAAGACTCACCGTGATTCGCTCCAAGGACCGTGGCTGATTATCGATCGGGTGAAGCGAGAGTTCGTCTTCCCGCGTACCGGCGAATCGTTTTCGTTTGACGAGATCGATCATCTACAAGATATCGGAACGTACCCATTTCAGGCCAGCAAGTGGTCGGAAGAAACCTGTAGCAGTGAGCTTCACTTGGTCGTTAACGAGAACGGAACCCAGCGCCGCATTCCGTTCCTGTGCGGAGCCGACGATACGACCGACGAATTCCACCAGTTGGCCAATGCTCTCGCCGACTTGAACCTGGTCCCCGTGAAACGAATTCGCGGTTCAACGAACTCCGAAGTGATCAATCAAAGCTGGCTGACACCCGAGTTGGTCAACAATGCGTAAGCATTTCAGCATTAGCCCATACTGTTGTTTTACAGACTAAGAGATTCGCCATGGACGTCGCTCAGCCAATTACCGATCGGGACAATCCAGAATTGCATGTGATCTGCGAAGGATCATTTGTCGATACGAACCTTTTGCATCTCGACGTCTCGCCTGACAAAGTGTTGCTGATGCCGCGTAAGATGTCGAAGATGACCATCGCCGGTCCCGCCTTATTGGTCACCCCCGTCTTCGCCATCTTAGGCTTGCTTGTGTACCTATTCGGTCGTCATCCGTGGGTCGACGCCGGCCTGGTCGCCACGGTATGGGCAGTGACTTGTGCGATTGGAGCCGTTCTAGGTTGGGCCATTTACCACGATTCGCTAGGAGGACCGTGGCTGATTATCGATCGGGTGAAGCGGGTGTTTGTCTTCCCGCGTACCAGTGAGTCGTTTTCCTTTGACCAGATCGATCATCTGCAAGATATCGGAACGTACCCATTTCAGCCCAGCACTTGGTCGGACAATTCATGCTGTAGCGAGTTGCATTTGGTCGTGAAGGAAAACGGAACCCAACGCCGCATCCCCTTCCTGCGTGGCGGCAGAGATTCCATCAACGATTTCCGCCACTTGGCCAACGCCCTCGCCGGCTTGAACCTGGTCCCCGTGAAACGAATCCGCGGCGCAAGCTACTCCGGGATGATCAACCAACGCTGGCTAACACCTGAGTTGGTTAACGAAGCGTAAGCAAATCAGCCTACGTCACATCGTTGCTTTCACAACGCTTCTTGGTCTGATTCTTGGTGGGTTCATCTCGCCTGATTTTATGATTTGGGGGCCCGTAGGTGGATGTGGCCTCGCGAGCCTCATCGGAATCGTGATTTGCTATTTCGTCAGCACTAAGAATTACTTGCTGTTTGGCGTGTTCTGGGGAATCATTAGTCTTTTGGCGACTGGTGTTTTAGCGCGGATTATCTCGGATGCTATGAATCGCATTTATTAGGTTCAGATTAATTCGATTCACTAGTTTCTGCCGCCGAGTTCCCCAACAATGTCTTGAATGCGGCGCCGATTGGCATCCCGATCGCCTACTTCCTAGCCCTGATAAGGGCGGCAGATCGTAGCCAGGGGCGTCAGCCCCTGGTAGGCGTGCCCTTCAAAAGTGAGCCCCAACGGGGCGGCAGAAGGTCTTGCTTCAATAAAGCATTTACTCCCAAACATACTTCTCGTCGTACTTGATACGATGCTTGTCAAGAAACGTGAGCAGTTCGTCTCGGAACGATCGTGTTTGGTGATGCTTCTGTTGTTGTTCGATGTATTGACGAACGTCCATTACGGCTGATTCGCTGACTGAGAACGCTGCGTAGCCAGCTTGCCAGGCAAAGTCAGAACGATTGGGAATGGTCTCGTGAATCCATCGACTCGAATTCGCTTTCACGTTACGGACCAATTCGACCACCGACGTTTCTCGTGAGAGTGACACCAACAGATGAACATGATCAGGCATGCCACCACCCACGATTAACGGACTCCCCAGTTTTCTCAGCGTGCCGGACAAATACTCGTAAAGCCGAGTTGACCATTCGTCATCAATCGAATTCCGGCGATGCTTCGTGCTGAAGATCACGTGAATTAGGAGGTTTGCGAACGACTGAGGCATGATGCTGCTCTCGATTCTGCCGCCCCGGTGGGGCTCGGGTTTTGGTAGATCACGTTCCAGGGGCTCACGCCCCTGGCTACAATCTGGCGCCCTTCCAGGGCTGCATACATAAGCCAAAACGATAAGGATTGATTCGCGTAAATAAGGCTCGTCGCTGGGTCAGCGTATCGGTCGGTCGCCATGCGAAGTTGTTTCTAGGTGATCCGTAGCGTGTCCTTTGAAAGGAGGTCCACGCTACGATTTCCAGGCCTGGAAAGCGATCGTTGCGGTTCGTGTGGCAGTTTAGGACTTTCTCGATCACGCGTTAATACTAGTCAAACGCACGACATACTGTAGCCCTGACATCGGTGGCAGAACGATTCTATTACTCTGCCTTGTCAGCGTTCTCAGAATCTTCTTCCGCTTCTGAAGGAACACCCCAATATCGCAGTGTGCGTCTGGCGGCGTAGTCGGTAGCGTTGAATGATCGGCCTCCAGGTTGATGGTCGGTATCTTCCGCGGTTTCGTCATCCTCGTCGTGGTCGACGTACGAACGGACCAGTGCGATGTTTTCATCCGTTTTGAAATATCGTAGCGCTTCGATCGCTTCGCCGCCGATGATCGAATGGTCTGGGTAATCGCGCAGCCACGTTTTGGCGTGCTGTTCAAGCTGCTTATCAACCGGCACATGCAACGAAACACCTCCACCAGTGCGGTAGTATTTCATCCAATGGGTATCCTTCACGAACGCTTGCGGCACGCGTACTCGAACCGAACGTTGCCGTGCGATTCCGATCGTTTCCTGAGCCAGTTCCTTGGTCATCTCAAGTAGCTTGGTGGAATCGCGGATGACGTCGAACTTGGTGGTCAGTGCTTTGGGGGACGGCTCTTCGGTCAACGGAATGACCAGTGCTTTGTGCGTATTGTCGATTTCCAACACCAAAACCGGCGTACCGCTGTCTTGGGCAAGCTGCTGGGCGTCGGTGAGATGATTCAGCAATACGGCGTGTTTCTGCCGGTGATGCCCTTTGATCGTTTCCTTAACCTTTAGATGTAGCATTTGCGGCGCACCTAGTTTGACCGCCGGTTCGATCGCGTCGATCGTGGCAACGTAAATCCGAGGCGAGTTCGCCACGGCCAACTCTAAACTATGCTCGATCTTAAAAAGAGGTTGAGCTACAACCGATGAGCCAACAAACAAGGTGATCAGCAACGAAAACAAACCACGCATGGGAAGAGAAGACATAACGTTGTTTCCTGATGAGATGAGATGGAACAACGTTGAGGGTACGTGGGAATTAACGAAAGGTCAAACCGAGTTCACGCGAAGCAATCAATCTTAACGGCCGACTAATTCGACCTCGGTATCGGCGGCTGACAGATCGATGATGTCGGCGCGGTCGATAGGTTGCGATTGGTTCAACTCCGATTGAACGGTTACCAATAACTGTTGATCGATGTAGGCGATCAGCGATTTGACGGAGGCCGGAAAGTGATTGTTCAGGTAGACCCGCTTCATTTGGCTGTTCACCTGAAGCGTCAAGATGATTTGGGTTCCGTCGTGAACGTTGGCGTGGTAGGCGTCCGGCATATCGGCGAACTCCATGTCACGAAGACGCTGGCAAAGGTCCGCGACCGATTCGCTTGGCAGTTGAAACTTGGCTTCGCGCGGCTGCTCGAAGCAGCGTTCGCAAAATTGAAATCGTGCGTCACCGTTGCCGCAGACTTCCAGAGTATCGAAGCCTGTCAGGCCAGAGCCAATGCCGTAACGGAAGACCAGCGACTCGCCCGGCACGATCGCCTCGTTTGCTAGCGTCGAACTATTGGGCGTTGTCGTGCCTAGCGGAAAGGAACTAGCCCCGCGCCATAGTGGCAGATAGGCCGATGCCGCCAAGATCGACACACTGACGATCACTCCGACTCCCATCAGCAAGCAAGTCGGGTTTGCGAAATTGGCCAACATAACGAGTTTCCTTACGGACGATTTCCTGAGTGAGTGCCTACCAAGTGTTAGGCAGCTAATAACCAGGACGAACACCGATAGCCAATGGTTTCTTGACTCAGAAAAACTTATTCCTGCTCGCTATCACATGCGGATAACCTGTCATGTTGTCACGGTTGGAACCGTTGTTCGACTTCTTCCCACGGGATTGGCTGGGCGTTATCGGCTTCGTCCCGATGCGGTGCGATCACGTGCTGCGAGATGTAATCGTCAAGCATCAGAAGTTCGTCGGAAATGTAATCACTGCACGAGACGTTCTTCCGCTTCCCTTGGCAGGCGACCAGCATGCTCAAAAATGCGGCATCGCAAAGGTTGGTCGAGTACCCATCCGGCATCTCAGCGAAATGGGCAGACCGCAAAGCGTAACCCAGCCGAGCCAGTTCGTCGTCGGTCAGCGTAAAGGTCGCCAGTCGTGGCTCGATCGATCTCGGGTTAGAAAGTTGAACATGGACGAGCATCTTCACCTGACCATTTCCACGGATCTGCAGCCGGTCGAATCCCGTTTCAAAATGCCCGCTACTTCGTTCGAACAGGAACGTGTCGTCCACCGCGATCACGTCGCTGGTAAGTGTCGAAGTATTCGGATGGACCGTCAACTGCGACGTGAAAGGTGCGTCGTCGCGCCGCGGCAAGATTTCGGAAGCCACGATCACCCAGCCCAGAAGAATCAGGCCGATAGTACCGCTGATCAAGATGGTTTCCGTTCGCATCTGAGAAGCCTTCCCATTTTCGCAACTCCAAGATGTACATTGCCACGTTGTAAGCTCCGACGAAGCAGTGCTGATTACGGATTCTGGAAAGAGGAAGTTTTTGCGAAGATAGCGTGATTTCGAGTAGACTGGTCATGCCCTAACCATGACGAAACATCCAACTCATCCCAGTCAGAAACCGGGACGATGCTTCCGACAGCTTTGACAAGTGCACGTAGTATGGAATCCATTGAACATGCCCGTGAAGGCCAAGATCGACGAAGATCGTCTGCGCCGGTAAGTTTCTCTTTAGGTTCCCTTCTTGGCACAATCGCCGTCTCCGCCGTCGCCTTGGTAATGACGATCTATTGGCATGTCTGGATCGTCAACACAATCTGTCTGGCCGTGATCTTCCATCAAGGCTTCGTCTGGCGAACATGTCGTTACCGTGTGGAGATCATCGCGGTGGCCATGTTCGTGGGCAATTTAACTGGATACGCTCAGATCTTGCTGGCGGCGTTATCCACGGACATGCCTCAGGTAGCCCATTAAGCCAAGTTCCTAGCCGACCTAAATGTTTGACAAGCTCTTAGCCAAAGAGATTCCGGATAGTAAGCGAAGAAGACTGCCGCGTTGGTCAGTCAAGGGAATGATCTGGTTGCTGGCGATAATTGCCCTGGTATGTGGCGTGTGGACAGCAATCTTTCAGAAGTCGAGGGAAGATTCTTATGTCAGTAAACTACGAAGCCAAGGATTTGAAGTTTACGTCTACAATTTGAGTTACCGCGAACGGCGAGATCGGAATGACCCAGCCTGGCACTATGTCACCGGTGTCCATCTGGATATCAATAAGTTTCGGGGCGAGCTTTCAAAGGGTCGGGCCAAGCTTATTGGTAGCAATCATCTGGGTATGATTCGCTACCTCGATGAGATCGAGAGCCTTTCGTTGGATCAGAGCGATGTAGATAGCGAAGCACTGTTATCCCTTGCCTGTTTGCCAGCATTACGCGAGCTAAGTGTGGCGAACACCGATATAGACGATCGCCTGCTCCGCGCGGTGGGTAAGTACCAAAAGCTAGAAGCATTGGACTTTCAAGGAACCCTTGTAACGGAAAACGGATTGAAGGAACTTGCAGATTGCGATCAACTTCACACGTTAATTATGAACGATGCTTGCGCGACAGACGAGGCACTTGTTGTGGTGGGCAAGCATCCGAATATCAATCATTTAGAAGCCTGCGCGGATCGTGAGTCCCCTCCTAATTGGTATCACAAAGGATTTGGAGGACACTTACTGATCGACAGCGATCAAATATCTGACCGAGGTCTAGGGGCGATAGATTCCACAGCCAGGTTCTCATCGCTGTACCTGAGAAGCCCGAAAATCACCGGCAGCTTTCTGCGCGGATGGGGTTCGCTTGAAGATCTTGAATATGTTGACGTAACGGGATGCCCCAATTTCGATCCGCTCAATGTCGCCTATCTAACTGGCATCAGCATGCGGACGCTCAATATTACTTGTAAACCATCGGAACTCCGCGGCGTAACATTCAAAAAGTCGCCCATCACGGTCGTGAACATCCTCTGGGATGCTCCGCTGGATGAAGACGACCACAAAGCGATCGCGGAAATGAAAGCGAAAGAGAACACGATGTACATCAAAGATGGCATCCGCAAGGTGGCAATTCACTCGACAAAATAGGCGTGTTTCGGCGGTGTGATTTTGGTAGCGTATACGTTGCCATGAACAACTTGCGCGACAAGTCGATGCCACGCTGGCGGCGATTCGCCCGGTGGTGCCCGCCCCTCCCCCGCTGGTCTTTACGAGGGATGATTGGGTTATGTACCGCCGTGGGTGTGATGTCAGCGATTTGGTCTTCCGCGAATTACGCCTCGCGCGAAGCTAGTTTTGCTCGGCAGTTGCAGCAAAAAGGTTTCACGGTTCTCACCGCGCGGATGACCGGCGGCCCGTTTCGCTGGGCGGTCAGCGATGAAGAGGATTTGTACGTGGCGTCGATCTATCTCGATGTCGATCGGTTCGATGGAAGCCTGGTGGGCGAGCGAGCTCAGCTGGTTGGCAGCCATGCTTGGGAGAACATTCGCCGCTGCCAGCACGTGAATTATTTGGGACTCGCCTACAGCGATGTCGATACCGATGCCATCTTGTCGCTGCGGTCGCAGCCGCAAAGTCTCGATCTGACCGGCACCGATGTCGACGATCGCCTCCTACGCGAACTGGCCGACTTCGCCAACCAGTGCAAGCTGATTCGCCTGAAGAATACGCAGGTTACCGATGAAGGTCTGCGTCATTGGAACCACTGCACGAGCCTCAGGGAGTTTGCCGTCGGTGGGCCACAGATCAGCGACGCAGGAATCAGCCAGTTTTGCCACTGTCGCAATCTGGCGAGGATCGCCGTCTCGGGCCGACAAGTTTGCGGAACATTCCTCCACGAGTTCCGCCATGCCAAGACGCTCGAGCGGCTTTCGATCGATGATTGCCCCAACTTTGATCTTGGCAATTTAAAGTACTTGAAGGAGATTCGATCGCCTGAGTTCGACATCGCCTGCAAACCAGCCGCGCTGCCGATCGAATGCATTCAACAAAGCTCGATCCGCAGGCTGACCATTTTGTGGGACGCTCAATTGGACGAGGCCGACCAGACGGCAATCGAGAAATTAAAAGCCAACACAAACCGCGCGTGCTACCCAGACGGCATCCGCTACGTGGTGGTTAAGCCGACGAACTAAAGCGGCCCAGTGTTGAGCTCTTAGGTGAATGACGGGCGATCTACTCTTTAACCGGCTTCCCCGCTTCGTCGAGCAGGAACGTCTTCGAGATGCCTGACTCAGGATTGCCGACGTGGCGAATTGCCATTCGCTGAATCTCTGGCAGTTGGTTGAGCCACCGATCGAAATCGGCCTGGGCGGCTGCTTTCTCCTCGGGTGGCGACTTGTAGGCACGATACTGCAGGTAAAGGAACTCGATCGTGTCGTTTAACGATTTGCTTTCGAAGGTGCCACGCAGGCTATGCAGACGATCGAGCGACGTAGACGGTCCTAGTTGGCCCAACATATACAGGCTCACCGCTTGGCGTCCCTTTTCGCTGAACAGTTCGTCGAGCCGCTTTTGATCGTTTCGGCTGATGCTTGCGGTACGCAGCTCGCACTTCGCGGCGAGCGTGTAGGTCGCTTGCGGGTTGGCATCCTTGGCACGCTTCGGTCGATAGACGGCGGACAGATCGAAATAGCCAATCTCTTGAATTCGTCGCCAGAAGTCAGGCTCCCATTGTTGGTAATGGGCCGACGAGCGAAGCAGGTAGTAACGCGCCGTCCACCCTGGCTGAAGGGTAACGGTTGCATCGGGGCCGCCGACCAAACCGTACCCGTAGCCCCGGTCGATAAACAAGATATTCGCCACGTCGCCATCGCGTGCGGAAGCTTCCATACGGAAGTTGGTGTAATCGAGTGTGGGACGAACAAACGTATACGGTTCGTCGCCAACGTTCTTAATGTCGAACTGAAGGTAGATCGGCGAAACAAAATCAACGTTCCGCTCAGCCGACTGCAACGTCAACTCAACCTCTTGAGACAACGCCGGGGCGGCCAGCACGAGCCAGGCCATAAACGCCCAAAAAGCGGAACAAGCGTGGAAGAGGTGCATCACTAGAGTTCCTGGGGTGAAAACGCGTGATTCGTGTTTGGGGAGCGTGTATCGTAACGCCATTTCCGTTGCCTGACCAACAATTGTCAATTACAACAGGCATAGACTTATCTAGGAAAAGACTATGTTCATCGATCGAACGACCATATATCGACTCAGTGTCATTCTATTACTTACCGGCGGCAGCTCCCCTGCCCTGGCCGCTCCGCCGCAGCCTGCTTGGTGCTTTCAAATGGAAGGCCAGACGGTTGGTTACTTGCGGCAAGAAGACGGCAGCTGGCGATTCGTCCGCCCCGGCAAAGAGTTGAACGAGTTGGACGAGATCGAACGCAGCGCAGCTGGCATCATTTTACAAAACCGCAAGACGAAGCTTTTCATCAAGCTAACCACCGATCAGGCATTTTGGCGGCAACCGAAAGGGGAAAAGTGGAACGCGTATTACAAAGGAGGTTTCACCAAGCCCCCGGCCGCACTGCTGAAGGAAATCGCATCGGCCAGCAAGCCCGCACCCGCGCCGAAGCCAACGCCCAGCCCCACGCCGACGGTCAGGCCACTGGTAAGTGGCCCGCACAAGTACGAGGTACGCGTCGCTTACTTCGTGCCGAGCGATCGCCAGCCGGTGGCGAACTACGAAAAGAAGATCCGCGTGATCACGCAGTTCGTCAACTCGATGTACCGCAACGACCTGGCCTCGAAAGGCATCCGCACCGAAGGCCTCACTTGGCAACAAGAGCAAGGCGAGACGAAGGTTCATCTCATTCGCGGTAAGCATCCGGCCGCGTACTATACGAAGCCGCCGGCGTACGACAAGAACAAACAGTTCTCGCTGGTGGGTGAAGAGGTGAAGCCGGTGCTGGGCAAGCTGGACGAAGCGATCGGATTTGTCTTCTGCGAGAACTACGATGAAACGCCCGCCAACATCATGTGGAACGGTGTGCTTGCATTGGGGGCATACGGATCGGCCAAGGGAGGCCTGGCGATGTTCTCTTCTCATTTGCTTCGCGACGAGTTTTGTGGGTTAACAACCAAGGAGCAGCTGAGCCGCTTCTTCGATACCACGCCTGTGAAAGGCCGCAAAGCGTGGGACGGACCGATGAATTCTCCTCGGTGCGAGTTCGTCGAGAACGGCTTTGGCGCGGTGATCCACGAACTGGGGCACTCGCTTGGCCTACCACACGATTTCACCGATCAAGACCGCAACGTGATGAGTAACGGTTATCGCAACATTCGCCGCAATCTTTCCTCGAAGACACCGCAGAGTAAGATGGTGACATTTTCCGACGCGAACACCTTGCTATTGAGTTCGTCTCGCTACTTAAACCGCGAGATCGATCGCACGGATGACACCAAGCCGATCGTCGAGTTCGAGATCGTCGACATCGCCCGCGCCACCGGTCAGGTCAAGCTGCAATTGAAAGCCGCCGACGAAACGGCCCTCCGCGGTTATGTGGTGATGGACCGCAACGCCTCGACGTTGATCGACTTCGGCCCACTGAAGGACAAAGTCCACGGCCAACAACTGATCGTCCGTCCTCAAGCCAAAAACGGCAAGGTCCGGCTCACGATGATCGTCGTCGACCAAGGGGGTAACCAAACCCGTGTACAACAGGAAGTGTCGGTGCAGTAACATCGAGGCCATCCGCGATCCCTCCGTCGATATCCCGGCCAATGTGACTGAGAATACCTACCACTTACGCTTCCACCAGCATCTGATCGAGGCGACAGGCATCGGTCCGGAGCAACTTGACGAAGTGTTTCTATCAGCCTTGGATTAAGGTAGAGTTCTTCAAGGCAGCGGAATGCTTGTATCTGACCAAGCAAACCACTACGCTGTGTCACTCAACCCAGCTGCCACCAGACTCCGAAGGACAGATTATGGAATTTCACGTCATTGGCACCGCCGAGGATGGAACGGAAATCGACGAGGTGATGGACGGTCAAAGTCAGTTCATGTTGACGAAGCATCTGAAAGAGATGGGGGTCGAACTGAAATCGATCACCAAGGTGACGCCTGCAATTGAAGAGCCGTATCGCAGCTTGCAAACACAACCAAGCGACGGTCTGCTTTTGGCGACCAGCTTGTTGGGCGGCCTGTTCATTGCATTGGCCATCATCGCCGGACTGATTGCAATGGGAGAGCCGCCCGTGATCTTCTGGGCGATCTATTTCCTGATCGCCGGATTGGGCTTCTGGATTATCGCCTCGATGCGCGCGATTGGTTTAACGCTGGTGCAAGTACTGATGCAGCGGAAGTAAAGACGCCCAACTGGTGAAGCGTGAAACTCAGCTTTGTTTCACCGGGGCGACACTTCCAATGCCATGATAGTCTGGCCGACGAATCGAATAGGTTAACACGCCGGCGGTCAACGGCAGCACTAGCCACATCGCATGCAAGACCGAGACGTTCGCGATCAAGCAAGCGACGACCAAGGTGAGAAAACCGCCTGCCCAGACAAGCTCTGGCAAGCGCCGCACGCGAAACAAATTGCAGAACAAAAAGAAGTGCCCCAGCACGAACGGGAAGAACCACGCCACGTCACCAATCATGGTTAGGCCCAACGTCGTCGCCACCGCGCAAACGAGGATTGCCAAGGCGTCGGTCGCCGAGAAACGAAATCCGTGTGTAGGATGATGCTTCCAGTTCCAGTTCATCACACTTCCCACTGTTTGTCGATGATCTGACCTTCGGCGTCGAGGCGACACGTCAGCGTTCCGAATCGCGTATCGAAGTTGCGAATTCGCAGATCCCGCACGACGATCGCTTGCTCGTCCGATGACTGCTTCTGCTCGACCGCACGATAGTACGGCGACAACGCCCGCATGGCCTGCCACTCGATCAGTTCGCTTACCGCCGCTGGCAACTCGGCATCGAACGTCGCGACCGTTCGAGCTTGGCTTTGCTGGCCAGTGATGGCGTTCAATGCAAACGTCTCACTGGCGTTCTCCAAGTCGCGACAAACCAAGAACATCCACGGCAACCAGGTGGTTGGGATCACGGCCGTACGTTCGGCTGCTTCGTCACTTTCTTTCGCCAAACGCTGGGCTCGACGAGCGATCAGTGACCGCATGGCGACATAAACGAATAGCAGCCCGACGTAGATTCCAGACACCCACGGTAGCATTGCCATGTCCTGCCCAAACATCCCGATCAAACCCAAAGCGGCGATCGTGAGAATCAGCGCTGGCAGATCGATGAAGAAGATCCAATCGAGGGCGACCCGTCGTCGAGAAATCGGCCACGCCCACTGCACGCCGTAAGAGTTGGTTAGGTCCAAGCCGACATGCATGACCATCCCGATCGCTAGACCCAGCACAAACATCGACCATACAGGCCCGCTCACGAAATGGAGCCCAACGGAGACCAGCAACACAGCTGCCATGGCGGCCAAGGAATGCGTGTACGTTTGATGACACCGTATGAATGCCTGCTTCCCGCCCAGCCGCGAGAACGCATCGAGGTCAGGCACCACGTTCCCCAGGACCACGCCACAAGCCAACTCCGGCTGCGACGGTAACCAACCAGCCGCAGCTGTCGCTCCAATCAATGCGTGCGTAACAATGTCCATCTCTGCATTCTATGGGAAGCTGCAGGCTCGCCCAGCACTATGTCAATGGCAGCCTGGGGCGAAGTGAAAGTTTGGGTGAATTGGCCAAAGTGCGCTGATGGTATCTTCCCTATCCAAACGTTTTGACCATCGATGTCACGCGATTTCGAAGTTGGTTAGGGATCCTGTTTACTCATAAAGTGCAACCTTCTCCGAAAGTATTTGAGCATCACCTTGAGGTATGGCATATTGCTCCGGCATTAGGGCAATTCGTGAAATGATCTGCCAGTGTGAAGGCGGCAAAAACTGGCAACCTCGCGCCTCAATACTAGGTCTGACTCGTGAAATCTACCACTCTCGAATCGGCAAGCGTAAAGCCAAGAGTTGCTGAAACTACCAAGAGCATTTCGCGTGAACGTGTCGTAGGATTTGATCTTCTGCGATTCGTGGCAGTGCTACTAGTGATTTGGTATCACGTTGGTGCAGCCGGAAGTAAGTTCACCACATTCCATGTTCCGGTGCTGGTGATCATCTCGGTTGCATTGGCCCAAACCTCTCGACCGATGCAAGACTTCGCAGCCAAACGAGCTTCACGAATCCTCCTACCGTGGTTGTTTTGGTGTCTGGTGTTTGGGGTGCTTGATTTGGTGCGACGTGCGGCCGGGGTGCCGTCTTACCTTAACGGGATGTCGTTCTTCTACGGCACAGCAATCCACTTGTGGTTTCTGCCCTTCATCTTTCTTGTTACGGTCAGCTGTGCTTATCTACGGAAAGCGATTGGATCAGTTGATTTGACTCGCAGGATAGTTATTGCGTGTGTGGCGGCAACTATCCTTGTATTTACGTTGGTAGCGATGGAGTCTCGATTTAGCTGGTGGCTACTGCCTGCGCCGTGTCCACAGTGGCTAGGCGCGTTACCTGCTGTGATTATCGGCATCGTTTACGTTTCAGTCTTCAGTCGTCGACAGCCAACCACGAATGAATCACTGGCTATCATTCTCGGCTCATGCTTGTTGGCCGCTACCGCGTTTGTTATCGCTGGGAAGTGGAGCGTTTCTAGCTTCAGCTTCACCGCTTTGGCTCTTTTTGCTCTCTCGGGCATGTGGTCAACTAACAGCGATGCACCGCGATGGCTTGTGTTTCTGGCGAGCATCACAATGGGAGTCTATATCGTTCACCCGATTTTCATCACCGCTGCTCGGATATTCATAGATCGTGATTGGCAAGGTGGTGTGCTGCACGCGAGCATTGCAATTGCGTTTTCGGTGGTTGCTGCTGTGTTGATTACCAGGACTCCGCTAAAATCGGTCGTTTAGACGCTGGCTGGAGAATAACTAGAACGACTAGATGACACACACCGCGTCCATCTTCCAGATGCAGCAATTCAGCGGTCCAATCGCCTTTGGGTATGGCCAGCTTACAAGGCGTCTCGCGGTTGTTCCTACTTTGCCGGGGGCTCCTTCCCAATCATCCCACGGGCCGAAATAGCAGAGCCGGCCGCTTATCTTCTTGGCCCATCGTTTCTTCACGTTGGAAAACAAAGGGAAGTCCCCGTATGGCTTGGGAGGCCTTTCGTTATTAGACTGGGACATTCGACACCTCAACCGCTTCGTGAACAATCTGGACTGTGGAATGTCCAAGGAGTAACTCGAGAAAGTGTTCAGGTGTCAAATCAGGTGTCAGAGAGCGTTGTAAGCCTTGTCGAGACTGGCTGTAAGTTGTTTCTCTGTAATACCTTGGGCCAGTAGCTCAGTCGGTTAGAGCAGGGGACTCATAATCCCTTGGTCGCGGGTTCGAGTCCTGCCTGGCCTACTCTTTAAGTTCTTATGTTGTAGGCACTTAGAGAAAATGGCAGATCGGGTTGATCGGTTTGCCAAACCAGCTGCCAAACCAAAATGACCTCCCGAACGTTTGGCGGGACGGGACGGGCACTATTTTGTCGGTTCCTTGGTCTCAAATTTAGGGTCAGCAAGAGTCCCCGCTGCTTTCATTCGGAGGGCTTCTGCGTCCAAGTAAAATCGCTGGGTAACAGCCACGCTCGAATGCCGAGCCAGGGCACACAGGACCTCTAGCGCCATCCCATTCTGGGCGTTGATTGAACAGAACGCTTTTCTCAGGCTGTGAAACCCGAAATACTGGCAGCTTTCCGTGCAGGTGTGGTCAGGGTCTCGATCGGCCAAAAGGCATCGTCGATTTACGCCCGCCAAGCTTTGAATTGCGTGCCATTCTTCGTATAGCGCCTTTTCGTGCAGCCCCCCCGTTGGGAAAACGAATTCCTCTCCGAGGTCGACCAGCTTTCTTAAATAGGCCGCAGTTTGCACGCTGATCGGCAGTGTCGTTGATTGGCCATTTTTCTGAGTGGGCAGCAAGATCGTCGCGTTGTCGAGCGAGACATTTTCCCATCTCAAATTCAGAGCTTCGCTCAGCCTCAGTCCATTGGATCGCATTAGCCACAGAAAACCTCGCCACCAATCCGGGATCGAATAAGGCGCATCAAGGACGGGGCGTTTTGCTGAATCGAGGACACCGAAAATCTTTTGCAAAGATTCGTCTGGCAAATATCGCGTGTCGCTTGGCCAAGTCTTAATTTGCTCAACTGTGTTGGCGACCGAATAGCCTTTCTTACGTGCGAAATTCAACAAGGAACGGAAGTATCTCAGGTACTTGGAGACGGAACCTGCCCCGAGCTTGCCATCCTTGGACTGCTTGGCTTTCGTGGTCATCAGTAAGCTACGGAATTTTGCCACTGTCTTGTCATCAAGTGCTTCCACCGTTTTCGGGTTAATGAGCCTCTCCAGACGATCCAATAACTGGCGGTAGTCTCTGACGGTTAAATTAGCTAATCGCTCGGTTCCCGTCGCTTGGAGCTTCTCACGCTCAAATTCTGCCCGGAATGTTTTCCAGGCAGTTCGTCCCTCTGGGACGATCTCGTTTTCCGCAAGCAACTCCTTGAGTTTCTCATCGCGAAACTTGACCGCTTGCCTCCAACCGTTTTCACCGGTCGCCTCCATTAGCTTCTCGCCATTTCGCCGACCGACTTTCCAGAAAACCAAAACACGGGCATCGGGATCCTTGGCTATCTCGTTTTTAAATCGAAAGGCTTCCGTTTTCCAAGCTGTCCTTCCTGACTTTGTTGTACCGTTTGGCTTTCTCTTCGCGATCCACACAGAAATTTTTGCCATCAGATTCGATTCCTTTAACGGGGAAAATAGCGTGGTTTGGTTTCGCCAGAAAACTCTCGGTTTCTTGAGAAACCCCTGGTTGGGAAGCGATGCTACCTTCGTCCAAGGGCTGAAGCAAGCGCCTTCCTGGGCGAATCTGATAGGAAGCGGAACGGTTTCTTTTTATCTAGCGCACAATAAATTGAACAGCGAATCCTAGAAGTGACAGTCGTAAAGAACTCTATAATAGAGGCATGGCAAGTTCTAAAAAACACATGTCTAAAACTTCTAGATATCAGGGCTAGACAGATTCGCCTGGGTCGCAATATCCTTCGTATGCGATCGGGCTAGCAGCCCAAGAGAAATTTATTACATGCACTCAAAAAATGACGAAGGAATGAGGTTATGGCTGTCGCCACCACGAGTTTCGAATTGAGCGAAGCTGACGTTGAGCGGCTCGCGCTCAGAGTCTTTGACCGCGTTAAGGTTCTGCTAGATCCGGCGGGCAATCAGAACTTTCTCAGCGAGCAAGAAATGGCCAAATGGTGCGGCTTGTCCGTGCAGACGCTGCGACGGCTTAGGTGGGCGGGGGTTGTCGTCCCGTCGCGTGTTGCACCCCTGCTTGGGTACAGCGCAGACGACCGAGATGCGATGACCACCCTCATGAAAGATCCGGTTCGCTGGCCAGAGGCAATGGCCGCAGCACGAAATGCTAGGGCGAACTCCGAAGGTTAATGCGGTCACCAGAACGCAGGCAACGGTCCAGCAAGCCATCTGCGTTCTGACACCTCGTTAACAAAAAAACCCGCTACATGGCAGGTAGCGGGCAAAGGAACTGCCTGATGGCTTCAGACCAACGGAATGCTACATCTATTTCGCCGCCTGGGCAAGCAAAGGCGAAGGTTTTCGCACCTCGAATTATTCGGCTGTTGTCAGATCTGCAAGTGGCAAGCGAAATTGGACCGAGCGGATTCGCACTAATCGCATGCCTGATTTGTCGCCAAGATCAGCTTGGATACAGCCGCCCCTTCAAGGCGTTCAACACCCAATTGAGTACTGCGCTGGGGCTCTCTGACAACTCGCTTCGAAAGGCTGTGAACGCGTGCATCGCAGCTGGATGGTTGCGTACGTTGCGAACTAAATACCGGGGCGAAACGAGCTATGTTGTTTTAATCCCCGATAACGTCCCTGACCACCTACTTGGTCCGCTTCGCGATTACCGCAAAATCTGCGGCCATGACGATTTCATGACCTCAAATTCTGCGGTCATAGATAGCCCCCAAAAGCCCCATGACCTCAAATCCTGCGGCCATGAAAATCCCATGACCGCAGCCATGACCTCAAATTCTGCGGCCATCGAGCGCCATGACCGCAGCCATGACCGCAAAATTTGCGGACCTCCTATCCTAATCCTAGAAGAAGATCCTAAGCCTACTGGCGCAGTGGTGGTCGATCCGAGTCCTTATCCAGATGAGAGCGAGGACAAGCCGATTCACGTTGAGGATGATCTTTCAGCCGAAGACAAAGAATTTGCGAAAACGGTATTCGCAGATTTTGAAAAGCGTTTGAATTGCGGGAAAAACTCTGAGTTGTGGATGATCGCCAAAAAGGTTGCCGTTAGCGATGACGCGGCGCAAGCGGCAACCGAGGCGATGCAAGCGGTTGAGGAAATCAAGAAACAGCCGAACCATACCATTCGAAACCTCATCAGCTTTTTCATCTCCAACTACCGCAAGCGATTCAACACCGCGAAAGAGATCGGCTCGATCTAGCGAAAACACAGCACCCTGAAATATTTTCAAAGATTCTCAAAATTAAACCAGGTAACGGCAGATAGCTGGAGATTCAGGGAGAGGCTTAATCTAGGCAAAGTTGATAGCTGGAGATTCGATTTGAATCAGGGGAGAACGCATCCCTTGGGAGAAAGTCTCTAGTCGTTTCTGATAAAGACTTTATGATTTCCGAAGTGTCACAACCAAACTGAAACCCAACTAAAAGCAAGATGATCGACCATCAGCGGGGGCGTCAGGAAGCTGGCCTTCTCGACAATTTGAAGACCGGACTGAAAGTCAAACGGCGTATTTTGCTCGGCAAATTACCCACCACACTTCGTGCGGTTGAGCTTCGTCGTGGGGCGTTTCGGCGAATGCTTGAGGCGGCAATTATCGATCTGCGAGGCGAGATCGGATTGCTTGAGGCAGCGGCGGTTAGCGAATGCACTTACTGGGTGAGCAGCGTTGCAATGGCGGATTGGATTCTCCGCCACAAATTGAATGACCTGAGCGGTACTGAACTGTCTCAGATCGCTCGACAGCAAGCCGCTTCAATGGGCCGTTGTCGCTCTGTCATGGCTGAATTGCTGCAAGACGAAAAGAAGGCCAGTTCGCTGCTAGAGGAAATTCAGAGGCGGTTTGACGCACAGGAGGCAATCGAATGATCACTGAATCCAAGTTTGGACGACGCACAAAGCTCTGGAATTGCCTCAGCCAGAAATTGCAACACCGACATCGAACGGGGCAGAAATCCCCCGATCTCGATCACTCGGGATTGGCAATGCAAATCGCGATCGCTGGCCACTCCGGACGGCTCTGGACTAACACGCCGGAGGAATTAGCTGAAGCGATCTTAAATGCTCCCGCAACGCCACCTGAGGGCGATGAGATTTTTCAGCTCGAACTAAACATTTGCCGCGCTGAGATCAGCCAAGAGTGGTCCCGCGAACTTAACTATTTGTTGGCGGGCATTGAACCTAAATTAGATGTGCCACGATTCACGGAAGACGATTAGTCATGAGTTATCAAGTCCGCGTTTCAGTTGGACCCGCCAACAACGCATTAACGAGCAAAACTCTTAAGGCCTTCTCGGTCAACGAAAACACCGGTATCGAAATGCTAGACGCGATGCATTCGCCCGCCGTGACTGACGTGACCGAAGACATCGAACTCGATGAAGGCGTGCTGTACCGACTCGAATTGACCACCACGTTTGAAGGCGGTAGTGGCGTCGTCAACAAGCTTCTACGTGCCCGCGCTGAACAATTTCAATTCCAAGTCGACGAGGGCAAAACGGAACCCTTAGCCGTCCTGTCTTGGGATGAACTGAGCAGTTCAAGTTCAAGCAGTAGCCCAAGCAGCAGTTCAAGCATTTCCAGTTCTTCGAGTAGCAGCGGCTAAGCTCCTAAGGAATTCACGTTGAGCCAAGGAATGGTGACAGGTCCGGTCTTATCTCCAGCGGCGTTTCGCTCTGCGCTGATGATCGAAGATCCAGCGACGGGGGAAACCGTGCCTCTGGATTCGGCCTTAGATGGCTGGCAACGTGCTGACTTTGAAGCAATGGACCCGGCCCTGGTTCGCGTTTGCCGAGGTCCACATGAAGGGCCTGAAGGATGCTGGCTTGAACGCGCGAGAGGTCACTCAAAAACGACGGACATCGCAATTCAGGTCTCCTATCTGCTGCTTTCATCCCCTAATGCAATTCGCGGCGTGGGGGCTGCTGCCTCGAAAGATCAGGCCAAAATCCTCCGCAATTCGATTGAGCGATTAAAGCGACTTAATCCCGAATTATTTTCGGCGCTGGAGATTTTGAATTTCCGTGTCCGAAATGTGACGACGGGTAGCGAGTTGGAAATTATTTCTGCCGACGCCAGCACAAGTTTTGGTCTACAAGTCGACTTTATCGTGGCAGATGAAGTCACGCATTGGGAAGGTGATCAAGGGGAACGGCTTTGGGGGTCGCTGTTTTCGGCTGCTGCAAAAAATTCCCGGTGCCTCTTGCTGGTAATTTCGAATGCGGGCGAGCTTGGATCGTGGCAGCATCAAATTCGCGAGGCAATCAGGCTTGAAAACACCTGGCATTTTAATTCGTTGGATGGCCCTCAAGCGTCTTGGTTGGATCAATCACGCCTTGATCAACAGCGTCGACTGCTGCCCGAAATTTTATATCTCAGGTATTGGGAAAATCGGTGGACCGGTTCGAGCGAATCGGCATTCACCGCTGAGCAAATCCAAGCTGCGATTGCCGCAGGCGAATTCCTTGCCTCACCTTCGACTAGCGGAACATTTCATTTCGCTAGTCGAGGGTGGGTGTTTTTCGGTGCGTTGGATCTTGGAATTCGCCAAGACTTTTCGGCGTTTGCAATTGTCTCGAAGCACGTCGGTTGGCGGGCCTGGGATGAAAAGCCAGTGCCGTTAACTCGCCTGCAAAAATCGCTGATCGACATCGGAGAAATTGAGCCTCCTGAGCCGGAATTAATTGAATCGGGCGAAGAGGGAACCGGCAAGCTACGGCTTGTGTCGCTCACATTATGGCGACCTGGAAACGGCGTGCACGTCGACGTTGAAGCGGTTGAGCGGGCGATTATCGCAGCGCATGCAGAATTTAATTTGAATGCGATCTGGGCCGATCCAAGCCAAGCCGAATATTTGGGGCAGCGGCTTCGCAAACAAGGCGTTCCAGTCGAGGCACGCGATCAAACATTGCCGGCGCTGCATGAGCAGTGCTTAGCAACCTTGGATGCGTTCCGAGAGGGCATGGTGGAGCTTCCCAAAATTAGCGAGTTGCCTTCGTTAATTGCTGACCTGGAAAAGGCGGAAATTCTTGCACGCCAAACGAAGGTCCGGTTAGTGAGCCCTCGAATTTCGGGTGAGGGGCACGGTGACTGCTTGACCGCATTTTCCCTGGCTCTTTCGGCAGCACGATTTTCCCCGTCGAGTTGCATGCCAACGATCGCATCTGACACTCAACTCATAACGGTGATCTGAGCATGGCCGAAGAATTGGAAAGAAACATTGTTCCTTCAAAGCTGAATGCGGCAATTTCCTTGCTGAAACAGCTTGAATATTTCCCCAAGGATTATTCGCTCGAAGGCAAGAATTTAGAGGCGGAAACTACGAGGGTAGAAGTCGGCATTTTTCGTGCGATGAAGGACGAAAAAATCACCGAGCTTGAGTGGGTCAAACATTTCTACTCTGACGCCCAATGGAAGCAGCTTGAGCAAGAGGTGGATGAGGAACTAGAGCTTGAGCAGCAGAAAAACGAACTTTGGCAGCTTACGCAACGTCGCGGGGGCAGCCGTATTGATTGCAAAAATCCTTTTTCGGGAGATCATATTATGGCTGATACAGCTACTAAAGACCCTCATATCGACGTCAAAAAACCATCGGCACGATTTTCGACTAAGCGCTGGGAAGGCAAGCACTCGAAGACAGGCCAACCTGTGCTTTGCCAGGGGCGAGCGGTTGAACATCCGAGTGAGCAAGACATGGCGTTCATCGGTGTTTTTGCGAAGCGTGCTGCCCAAAAATCGGGACTGATTCCGGGCGGCTTGAACGAATTCGAAAACGAACTACTGACCGAATTAACGACCGATCATTCGTGGGTCGAAGAAAGCGGCGATCAGGCTTTGGAAATTAAAGGTCCGCGCGTGAAAGCGTTGCTGGATGACGGCGTTTCCGGGGGCCTCGAAATTGCCCCGATCGTTTTCGACGAAATGCTCATCAGGTTTCCGCTGTTGTTCGCCGAAATTTCCTCCTTCGTCGATCAGGTCGTTTTGCCTCGGGGGCGACGCGTTGAAGGTGCGAGTGTTGGAAATCCATCGGTCGCTTGGGGGGTTGGCGAAGGAACCGAAATCGGGTTGTTCAACACGGCTGATTTAGTTTCCGCGTTGGATACGTCAATTCATCCGGTCTCAGTCGCCATCGAAATCGGAAATGATTTCCTGGCTGATAGTCCCGCGAATATTGGGGCGATTTTGACCCAAAATATCGGCCAACGATTCGGAGAAGAACTAGACAAAGTCGTCGCGATTGGAAGCGGTGCCGATCGCCCCGGTGGGATTCTACAAGCGGCTGGTGTTTCGGTCATCGCCTCGGTGAATGGGACCGGTGGGCCGGCAGTGGTTAGCGATTACGAAGCAATGCTTTTCGGCGTTCCCAAGCAATACCGACAAGCTGGTTCGGGAAGCGTGCGTTGGCTGATGAACGACGTCAGCTATGGCCGAGCGCGTAGCATTTCGGTTGGCTCTGGCGATCAACGTCGCGTGTTTGGGATGGAAACGAACGCCCACGAAAGCTACTCGCTTTTGGGTCGTCCGGTCAGCGTTCAAAACGACATCCCGAATTCGCAAATCGGCTTCGGGGATTTCCGAAAATATCGGCTCTATCGCCGCAGTGGAACGGGCGTTCGCTTTTCCAGCGAGGGCAAAGAGTTGATGCGAAAGAATTTGACCTTGATGGTCGCTCGCCAACGCTTAGGCGGTCGCGTCATGGATGCAAACGCATTTACTAAAACCACGAGCGCTCAAGCGTAATATCAAATACAGGCAACGATCGGTTGCTGGTCGACGTTGGGATAGCCTCCCCGGGTGCTCGCACATAAACCGTGCATCAAGCCCCGGGAAGGCCTCCTGACACTGTTAACGTATTTCCCAACAACATCATAAATGGACTTATACCATGGCCAAGAAAGCCGATGCACTGGAAAAAGAATATTTCGTTGTCGAGTTGAAAAACGACACTTGTTCGCCAGTGCAATTCCCTCCCCTGCAGCGCATGCTTCGGGCTGAGTTTTCACCGAACGAAATTCGGCTGAGAGATGCGGCCTCCCATGAACGCATGGGACTTCTACCGGGGGTCATTGCCGGGCAACGGATTGAGCTAATTATCCAAGATCTCGACCCGCTTGGCCCTGGTCGAATTCCTGGGCAAGGTCGAATTCTGGAACCATTGCATCTGCCTGAACATGCCCGAACGAAGGACTGGATCGAACGGCTTCCGGCTCGCTTGGAAACTCAGGCTGATCTAGCCGACGTTGACGCTGGCACCTGGCTGTTCTGGATGGCCCGGCTAGTGGAAGACGGACTGGCCGTTCCGTTGGCAAGCTCATTCGAGCTTCCCAGTCCTCAAGCCGTGAAAGATCGATTCGGCGAACCGATTTATTCGGGCATTGGTCAACCGCCCGAGAAAATCAAACGGCGGGAATTGGCCGATCGTCTGCTTGAAGCATTGCTCGAAAAACTCGGGGCCAGCCTCGAAGAGCTTGCTTAATTTTCTGGATAACGGCAACTAATTTTCAGGGGATGAATCATGGCCATTGCAGCCGCTTCAGAAATCGCGAGAGCTTACCTATCGGTGCAAGTCGATGACCGAAAACTTGGGCCGGGTCTTAACGCGGTCAAAAAGCAAGTCGTCGACAATGCCGGTCAGATGGCCCAATTGGCAAGCCAAGCGTTGGCCGGTCTCGGTCTTGCGGCAACGGGGGTTGGCGTCCTCAAAGCGGCTGCCAATTACGAGACCGCAGCAACGGCCATGGAGGTCATGCTGGGATCGGCGGAAAAAGCCAAGGCCATGCTTACCGACCTGAATAAGTTTTCCCTCGAAACGCCTTTCACCCCGACGCAAGTCAACAACGCCGCCCAAAAGCTATTGGCTTTCGGTTTTGCTGGGGAAGAAGTGATCGGAACGCTGAAAACGTTGGGCGAGGTCTCATCAGCAACCGGCAAGCCTCTGGATCAACTGGCCGTCATTTATGGGCAAATCCGCGGCGCTGGCCGACTGATGGGGCAGGATCTGCTTCAGCTAATTAATGCCGGTTTCAACCCGCTCCAAGAGATGTCCAAAAATACCGGCAAAAGCATGTCGCAATTAAAAAAGGACATGGAAGCCGGGAATATCTCGTTCGAGATGGTCGAGGAAGCTTTTCGATCGGCAACCGGGGCTGGCGGACAATTCTTTCAGATGATGGTGAAGCAGTCCAAGACGTTCAACGGCTTGATGTCGACGGTCACCGGCATGGTACAAGAGATTGCCCGGTCGATCGGAATGCAATTGCTTCCCGTTGCGAAGGAAATTATCGGGCTGGGAATCGGCATCGCCAACGCATTTGTTGCGGTGGATGCGGCAACCGGTGGCTTCTTAGCGCAAGTCACCATGACAACTGGCGGATTACTTGGAATGACCCAGGCGATCATGGGCGTTAACACAGCCCTGAAAGTGCTGGGCATTACCTGGATGGGTCTTGGAAAGATCCTGCTTGCTGGAACTGGGATTGGTTTAATCGCCATCGCCCTTGGGGCTGCTGTAGTCAGCGTTCAACGACTTATCGGCTGGCTGGTGAATTTCGAGACCGTGCAAAATTCCCTTTCAACGGCAACCGACGAATTCGCTGAAGCCTGGGAACATCTCAAAGCCACTGCCGAGGTTGTTGGAAGGGCTTTATGGGGCGTGCTCGATTCCGTTGCTCAAGTCGTTTTCGGGCAAATCCTGCCAAGCTTTGACCAACTCGGGGAAACGATCGTAAGCGCGTTTGCCCGAGCGATCGATTACGTTTCCTTTTTTGCCTTAGAAGGAGCCAAGTGGATTCGCGTCCTAGTCGAGAACTGGGGAACGACGTGGTCCCTAATGTCGAATATCGTCGAAATGCACGCGCTCGAATTCGTCGATTTTTTCTTCAGTGCATTCCAGAAAATCAAATTGGCGGCAACGAGTTTTGCGGATTCCATGGCTGAAATCTTTGGCGTCATCGGCAAGGCAATTACCTTACAAATTGACCCCATGGATGCGGCCAAGCAGATTTTCGAGGCGGGCAATAAATTCCGTGGTGCGCTTGGAAAGATCCTCTTGGAGAAGCTCCCCGAGAATCCCAGGCTCAAGCAATTGCGGGCAGAAATCGCCGCCAATTCTCAAACGCTGGTCGATGCGAAACGCGACCTGGACGAGTCGTACCGTTCACGCGCGAAAAAGCCTACCGAGGAAGAGAAAAAGCAAGGGCAGCAAAAGCAAATTCCCACCGTGGAAAAAAGTGGCCTCGACAGCGGATTCTATGCCTTTGATGCGATCAGTAAAAAGCTGCAAGAAACGATGATCAAGGGCAAAGACGACACGTCCGAACAGCAGCTTGGCGAATTGAAAAAAATCGGCAAGACGGGCGAGGGGCAACAAAAAACGCTGACCGACATTCAGCGGCTAATCCAATCCAATCGATTGCCGATCGCAAATTAATTAGGGGGCAGCAGGATGCGATTTCTTTATCCCGAAGATGGAAAGGCAGGCGGGCAATCCGCGTTGGAACGATCGCTTGTCTCGACGGTTGACACTTTTGGTCAAGGCCAGCGGGACTACACCGGGGCTATTTCGCAATATCGGGCTTTTCAGTCCACCGTTTACACCGCCGTCAGCGCAATTTCTAAGCGGGCCTGCAAACAGCCGCTCAACGTCTCTCGAATTAAATCGCCCGGCGCGAAGCAACCGAATATCGACCAACTCGAACCGCTCGAATCGCATTTTCTACTAGATTGGTTTTCTGAACCGAATTCTTATATTCCGGGCTCGCAATTACTGAGGGTGTTTTTCGAGTCGATTTTATTGACCGGACGGGGCACGCTTTGGGTCCGAGAAAAAGCGATCGATTATTTGCCCAGCCATTGGACTTGGCCGGCGCATACCAAAGAGAATCTTTTCGCGTATTTCAATTTTCAGCCCCCGGGTTTTGCTGAACCAATTCCAATTCCTGCTGAGGAAATCGCTCATTGTTATTTGCCCGATCCCGCAAACCCATTGGCGCCACTTTCCCCGGTCAGTGCCATTTCTCGGAATGTACGAATCGAAGAGTCGCTGCAACTGGCTCAGGAATCAGGGTATTCCAATGGAATGATGCCAGGTTGGGCGGTCAAATTGGCCAAGATTGAGGGGGAAGGCGGCAAGCGTCCCGAATTATCCCCAATGCAGCGCCGTCAAATTGAATCGATCCTGGGTCAAAAGCATGAAGGGTCTCACCAAAATCGACGCACATTTATTTTGGACGGCCTGATCGAAGAATTAATTCGCCTGACGACCACTCCCCAGGAAATGGATTTTATTAAGTCGGGAGAGTGGACCCGCCAGCAAATATTCGAGTCTTTCAGCGTCAATCCAATCATCGTTGGACGTGTTGAAGGAGCTAACCGAGCATCGGCAGCCGTCGCAGATCAAGCTTTCGTGGAAATGGCGGTAAATCCGCTTCTCACGATCGCAGGCGAATGCCTGACCAACCACGTCGCAAAATTGGCCGATCCTCGGTTGGTGATGTGGTTCGATCCTGCCATAGCGAACGACCCTGAACTACGTCTAAAAAAATGGGACATGCTCGCCAAAAATCGATGTGTGACAATTAACGAAATTCGCCGGGCCGTGGGTAATTTACCTGATGTCGATTGGGGAGACGTGCCACCGGAAAGTGGCGGCAGTGGCCTTGAGGGATTAATTGGCGGGGGCGGATAAAATGATTCGCACGAAATCGAATCGGCAGAGCCGGACTTTGGCCCGAATTACCGCCTCTCAAAAAGCGGCTCGAAAAGTTACGAAAACAGCGCGTGATTTTTTCAAATCCCAGGCTGAGCGGCTGGCGAATAAATTCAAAGCGAATGGCGGCGTTTTACTCGCTTCAGAATTGATGAATGCGGAAGACGAAAATGAGCGACTTCAGGGGGAATTGGTTTCGCCGCTGCTTGCGACCTGGGTCGCTGGCGCTCAATTAGCCCTGACCGACGTTGCACCGTTAAGACGGGCCATCTCGGCTGCCCACCTCCACCGGGAAAAAGTCTCTACGGCTACTTTGGCCAGCATCGAATACGAAATTGACGCCCTGGAAATTGAATTAGAAATTCCCCGGGAATTGCTTTTGAATATTCGAGCAGCCCTGGAAGAAAACCTGAACGCCCCCTACTGGCCCGATATTCAAGGCGTCGTTGTCCAGGATCTTCAAGCGATTATTGATTCCAGCGTGAGTGATGGCCTTTCGATCGTAAAAACCGCCCGAGCAATTCAAAACTCGATGACGAACTTGTCTCGCACCCGCGCTATCCGAATTGCCCGAACCGAGGTTTCTGGGGCATTAAACGGGGGGCAGGTCGCTGGGATTCAGCAAATCGAAGCAGAGTCAGGGCTGGGCATGACCAAAGAATGGTTATCAGTCCACGGCTCAACCACCCGGGAAACACATTCCGAGGTAGACGGCCAAGAAGTTCCCGTTTCTGGGGAATTCACCGTTGGCGGCTATTCGTGCCGCTTTCCAGGCGATCATAGACTACCGGCTGAGGAAAGAATTAACTGCCAGTGCGGAGTTCTATCTGGATTTCTTTCCGCACAAGGGGGATGACAATCGAGGTTTTTGAAATCATGATTGCGTTTGAACTAGCCAAATTTTCCAGCAAAGCAACATGATATGACGGACTTCGAAAACTACTCAATCAAATTCAAGGATCTTAAGTGCTTTGGCGAGAACCCTGAAGGATTCGAAACGATCAAGCCTATCAACCTAATTGTTGGTAGAAATAATTCTGGAAAGTCAACATTGCTGGATTGTCTTCCATTCCTCATGGAAGGAAATGTTGAAAGATCAAAAAAGCTTTATCGTGATCTTGACAGAATTCCTGGAATTGAAATATCTGCGAAGCTTGTACCATCAATTCTGGAACGCGTTTTCAAAAAAACTACTAGCGGGGGCATCTACAGGGCATTCCATAACTTGGCGGATTTCGCTGCAATACATCTTGAAGGCAAAAGGCTTACGGTGGAGACCAATCTTAGTCAGTTAGACCGATATACGTTCGTATCCTTGGATGATGCTAAACGTGTTGACATGACGTTTCCCCGAGATGCAACAAATCAGTTTCGAAACGACTTAGTAAGGTGCCTTACGAACCCATTTAGGGATTGTACGTTTCATCGAATGAATCCGGAGCGTCGACTACTGCCGGAGGTTGATCGTGACTACATCGTTAAAGGTGATGGAACGGGAGCGACGACGGAGATACAAAGATTTCTAAACAAAGATAGACTTCCTCGCGAGATGGTGACGAAGAACCTGCGTGAACAACTCAATGACATCGTACGTCCCGATGCGAGCTTTAAGGACATTCTCGCTCAGCAACTTGGCGATAGCGATGAATGGGAGATCTTTCTCGATGAAGAGAACAAGAATTTGGTGCCATTATCGAATTCTGGACACGGTCTTCAGACTATTATTTTAGTGCTGGTACACACAATTTTACTTACTCGCAAATCGGGAAATCTCAATAGACATGTTTTTGCATTTGAAGAGCTAGAGAACAATCTACACCCCTCATTGCTACGTCGTTTGTTAGTCTATATTCGTTCATGTGCTGTTGAAAAAGGCGCTACGATATTCATCACGACGCACTCTCAAACCGCGATCGATTTTTTTCGAAGCGACGAAGCAGCACAAATCGTTCATGTCACGCACGATGGAAATGTGGCAGAGTGTCGGACGCTCACCTCATTTATTGATCATGGGGATTTACTCGACGATTTAGATGTTCGAGCTAGTGATATCCTTCAATCAAATTGCGTGATTTGGGTGGAAGGTCCTTCTGATCGAATTCTTATCAATCGCTGGATTGAGATTGCGTCGGAAGGGATGCTAAAAGAGGGTATCCACTACCAATGTGTGTTCTATGGTGGGCGATTGTTATCCCATTTGTCCGCTGATGCACCTGACATGAGTGACGACGATGTAGTGAAGATTTTGACGCTGAATCGAAAGGCTTGTGTTGTAATGGACAGTGACAAAAAGACTAAGAATGCACAGATAGGCCGCACAAAACTTAGAATCCAGCAAGAGGTTGAAGAACAAAAAGGCATAGCGTGGATTACAGAAGGCCGCGAAGTTGAAAACTATGTGAGTCCCTCGGTGATGCAAGGCGTTCTCGAACTCGACGAACTCCCAAAGATTACACGTTTTCAGGAGGTTTATGATCGATTGGATCGTATTAAGAAAGGTACAGGAACGCGTGAAAGACGTCGAAAGCCTGAGTTCGCAAAGAGAATTGCCGAGTCCCTCGACATGAATAACTGGAAGGTCTTAGATCTAGAGACGCGTGTTCGTGAATTATGTCAAAAGATTCGAGCGTGGAATGGTGAGCGAGAGTAGTCGTCTGTCCTCGATCGGTGCTTTGCCAAACCAAAACCAAACCAAAAGCGGTTTCGGTGGGACAACGATAGATACCTCCAGATTCAAAAACCCCGTAAAAACCAGGGTCTCTGAAAACTGGAGATATCCTCAATTATCTGGCTAGGTCCTCATAATCCCTTGGTCGCGGGTTCGAGTCCTGCCTGGCCTACTCGACGGGTTTTGACGTGCGTCAGAACCATCACAATTCCCGTCAACGAACGACACCCCGGGCTTGTTTTCCCGGGGTTTTTTAATGCTGTCGTGGTTTGACGGCGATTGTCGCGAATTATACATCGGATGACGTGTGCGCGTAAATCTGCGTGCAAATGCGTCAGACTTCCCTCGGGCATCTTCGGCCGGTTTTTTGCGGGCCTCATCTGTTGATCGGCTGCTCACCTGGCGGATGGCGTCGTAGTCCTCTTCCAGGGGCTGCAAGTAATTTGTCTGGGCGACTTCCTCGGTATGTCCCAGGATGGCCCGTACGACGTGTGAGGCGTAGATCCGGCTTAATTCTGTGGCCCTAGTCGAACGCAGGTTCTGGAAAATCCTGGGCCAAGGGGTGATGCCGGCGCGTTCTAGGTACCGGATGAAGTAGTTGCGGAGGTACTGATTGGGATTGGCCCCTTTGAGCAACTCGACGAAGATAGGCGTGTTGCCAGGTGTCTTACTCGATAGGTCTTCCCATACCTCCAGAAGGTAGGGCTCGATTTCATCGAAGAGCGGTACTTTTCGGACCGGCCTACCGTGTGTCGCACCCTTCTCGTCTGGCACCATCATCACACGCTGATCGGCCACGACATCGTCCCACGTCAACAAGAGAGCCTCATTGAAGCGGAGGCCGCCCCAACGGTATAGCGAGAACAGCAAACGCCAGCGGGCATTCGGCAAAGCATCCAAAACTCGATATGCCAAAGCCGTGTCGACATGGAACATCCGAGCACGATTACCACGTTGCCCAGTTCGCATGTCCGCGAATGGGTTGTCCTTGATGAACTTCTTTCTCACTGCGAAGTTGAAGAACGACTTAGCATTGCGAAGGCGACGTTGAACCGTCTCGGCCGCAAGCCCTGGTTGCTCCTTCTCGTAGGTCTCACCCGATTTCCGCCTCTTGGAAATCTTACGTGGCGATTGCAGAAAGCTCTTAAACTCATCGGCATCCCCGGGAGTGATCGTTGTGATGTCGCAATCCGCCCCAAAGAAGTCGATCAAGCTCGTCTGCGTCTGTTTCATACTGACGATCGTACGTGGCTTGACGCTTGCCTCTTTCGATTCGAGTATCGCATTCGTCAAGCTCTGCACCGTATGTCCGGCTCTCTCCTTGGCCAAACCAGCTCTCACCAGTTGCTTGAATAGCCGCTCGTCGATCTCTTCTAACCAGCGTAGTAATTCGCCATCAAGTGGCGTGCGATGCACCGCAGATTCAATCAGGTCATCGATTCGCAACACGGTACGCTCTGCCGTTCTCTTTAGCCGACACGTGAAGGAAAAACGTAATCGCTTGCCTGAAATTACTGGTTCGTATCGCCAGCCGTGCTTCTTACGGCTATCGGGAATCAGTCTTGCCACGGTGCTTCTTTCCTTTCGGGCGTTCCGTTAGTTCAAGTTCGAAATAGCTAACCAACTTTTCGACGTTAGCCATACTCAAGGATGTTTCACCAGCAACGAACCGGGCCAGAACACTTTGTGCGATACCACTCTGGCGAGCAATTTCATAACGAGACTTGTCTGAAGTCTCGATTTGTTCTCGAAGCTGTTCAGCGATAGACATGGTGAAACTAGTTCAGGGATGATTTTAGGAAAACGTTGCAATTATGCAAGTAATCGTCTCATGGAATCAAGTGGCAACGGAGTGATCGCTCATACCGTGTCACCTTTGCGACGTGTTACCGTAACTGGTTGAAATGGTTTCTGATCGGGATCGGAAGGTGTACTTCGTCGTCGTCGGTCCTTCTTCACCAATGAACTCTCAGGCTGTGGATGCAATGGCGTCTTGTCCATCTGTGCGACCTCGGAAGCGAGGTCTGGGTTGGCCTGGAGTAACTGGAGACGAGCCCAAAGATTGAGGGTCTCATAATGCCAGAAGCTACCGCTTCCCTGTTTCGCCGGCTTAGGAAACTCGTTAGACGAGATCCACCTTTCTACCGTCCTTGGCGATACACTCCACATCTCTGCCACTTGGGCTAACGAGAGAACGATAGGTTGATAACCTTGATTGATTGCCATGCCATCTTCCTTGACTGTTGGATAGTTACCAAGTCTTGTGTCGTGGGTGTGGATTCTGGAACCGCGTACCGAGCTTCAGTCCGAATTCCTTCAGTTGTCGGTCGGCGATTGCCTTGTTCGGCCGATCGCTTTGCTTGAATTCATTCAATACTTGACGAAGCTTCAAGGCTCGATCGGTGGTCTCATTCGCCGCGTGTGACATGTTGCCCCTCCTTCTCGATGCGTTCGATATCTGCCAAGCGGTATCGCTTGAGCCCCATCAGTCGTAAAACCGGAATACCGGGTTTCACTTCATGGGTGGCACGCCACAGCCAGCGCTCACTAACTCCCCATCGCTTGGCGAGCTGCCGCGTTGAAAGTAGAGTTGGATCCATGAGTTTTCCTTTCGAGAATGGATAGCTTGTCTCGAAAGGGTAGACCCACGTTAGCTGCGATTGTCAACGAGATTTTGCGAGGCTCGGCCGGAATCGAGAGCCATTTGCCGAAGGATGCGAGATCTTACTCGCGGATAGATTGCGAACAGAATATTGACGGAATTTCGGAATTGCGTACCCAACAATTCGTAAGTCTCCTCACGTCCCAGAGATACGCATTCCTATCACGTGCGTGATGAAAATGTGTTTGTGTTTTTTTCAATTCGGGGCCTGTCATCCGGTGGCGTCTATCTGGATCGTGATCCAGATAGAATCTCCCCTTGGGTAAGTGGGGTAGTTTGTGATGATTGCCAATTGCCGATCATTGAGAGTGACGATTACGATGAGTTTAAGGAAGTCTATCTGGAACCGGTTCCAGATAGACATTCCTGGATTCCGGAGCCATCCAAAACATCTACCCCCCCTCCAGCCACTCTGCTAAACTCCCTCCTCATACAACCTTAACCACCAGCCTGGCCCTATCCCCTGCTTGGCTGCTCTCTCGAAAACGAAATCTTCGCACCCAATGAATCCGAATCTCTCTTCCTTTATTTGGTCCGTGGCCGATTTGCTGCGGGGTGATTACAAGCAGTCGGAATATGGCCGCGTTATTCTTCCCTTCACCGTGCTGCGGCGGTTGGATTGTGTGCTGGAGAAGACCAAGGAGGCCGTGCTGGCTGAGAAGGCCAAGCGCGAAGCGGCTGGCATCAACCCGGAGCCCTTCTTGCTCAAGAAAGCCAAGCAGCTCTTCTACAACACGTCGCCGCTCGATCTGAAGAAGCTGATGGGGGACCAGGACAACATCTTGGAAAACCTTATTGCGTACGTCGATGCCTTCTCGCCCGCCGTGCGCGATATCTTCGAGTGCTTCGACTTCCACACCCAGGCCCAGCGTCTGGAGAAGGCGAACCTGCTGTACCTTGTTACCGAGAAATTCGCCAACATCGATCTCCACCCGGAAGTGGTCCCCAACGAGCAGATGGGGCACGTCTTCGAGGAGTTGATCCGCAAGTTCGCTGAAATCTCCAACGAGACCGCGGGGGAGCACTTCACGCCCCGCGAAGTGATTCGTTTGATGGTCAATCTTCTCTTCATCGAAGACGATCAGGCCCTCACCAAGCCTGGCATCGTCCGCAGCATCTACGACCCCACTGCCGGCACCGGGGGAATGCTTTCGACCGCTCAAGATCACCTGGCCGAGCAAAACCCGGAGGCTCGCCTGGTGATGTACGGGCAAGAGCTCAACGCCGAGTCGTACGCCATCTGCAAGGCCGACATGCTGATCAAGGGGCAAGATGTCAGCCACATCAAACACGGCAACACTTTGTCCGACGACGGTCTGCCGGGGCAGCTGTTCGACTACATGCTTTCCAATCCTCCCTTCGGCGTCGAATGGAAGAAGATTCAAAAGGAAATCAAGAAAGAGCACCAGCAGCAAGGCTACAACGGCCGCTTCGGTCCTGGCTTGCCGCGGGTTAGCGACGGCTCGCTGTTGTTCCTCATGCACCTCATCTCCAAAATGCGGCCGGCCAAGGATGGGGGAAGCCGGTTTGGCATTGTGCTCAATGGGTCTCCCCTGTTCACCGGTGGGGCTGGCAGTGGCGAAAGCGAGATCCGCCGTCACGTGCTGGAAAACGACCTGCTGGAAGCAATCATCGGGCTGCCGACCGACATGTTCTACAACACCGGCATCAGCACCTACGTCTGGATTGTCACCAACCGCAAGCCGAAGCACCGTCAAGGAAAGGTCCAACTGATCGACGCCAGCGGCATGTGGCAGAAGATGCGGAAGAGCCTGGGGAGCAAGCGGAAGGAGCTTTCCGACGACCATATCGACGAGATCACCCGCCTGTTCGGCAAAGCGAAGCCGCACAGTACCCAGGACGCCGACGGGCACACCATCCCCATCAGCCGCATCTTTAAGAACGAAGAGTTCGGCTACCACACCATCACGGTCGAACGCCCCGAACGGGACGAGGCCGGCAACATCGTGAAGGAAACCCGCGGCAAAAAGAAAGGCCAGCCGAAGCCCGACAGCAGCCTCCGCGATACCGAAGAAGTCCCCCTGGGCCAGGACATCGAGGCCTACTTCCAACGGGAAGTCCTGCCCCATGTGCCCGATGCCTGGATCGACGAAGAAAAGACCAAAATCGGCTACGAAATCCCCTTCAACCGCCACTTCTACGTCTTCAAGCCACCGCGCGAACTGGCCGAGATTGACGCGGAGTTGAAAGAGGTGACCGACCGGATTGTGGAGATGATTGGGGGGCTTTCGCAGTGAGTTTTCCCAAGTACGACGCGTATAAAGATAGCGGCTGTAAAGCTCTTGGTTCAATTCCAACGCATTGGAAAGTTTGCCGATTTCACTACGCCATTGAATTCCAGGAAGGACCAGGGATCATGGCAGCAGATTTCCATGATGAAGGGATTCCGCTGATTCGAGTTTCGGGAATGGGAGGGCGATTTGTTTCGCTTGATGGATGTAACTATCTAAGTCAGGAAAAAGTAGAAAGGCAGTGGAATCATTTTCGAGTCAACCAAGGCGACCTTTTAATAAGTGCAAGTGCGAGCATGGGAACTGTATCCGAGGTCGACGATGCGTCGGTCGGAAGCGTTCCGTACACAGGTCTCATCAGATTATGGCCAAAGCCGGGTGGTTGTATTTCTGACTTCATCAGAGCACTCGTCGTCTCAGACCTCTTTGGAAAGCAAATCGATGTACTTAAAGCGGGAGCCACAATACAACATTTCGGGCCAACCCACCTTCGGCAAATTGTAGTCGCCGTTCCTCCCCTCGAAGAACAAAAAGCCATCGCCAAGTTCCTCGACGCCGAGACCTCCAAGATCGACGCGTTGGTGGCCGAGCAGCGGCGGCTGATTGAGCTGCTCGCCGAAAAGCGTCAGGCGGTCATCAGCCACGCCGTCACCAAAGGCCTCGACCCCAACGTGCGGATGAAACCTTCCGGAATCGAATGGCTGGGGGATGTGCCTGAGCATTGGGAGGTGACTCTTCTCAAGCGAATTGCGATCGTTAGAACTGGGGTTGCGAAAGGGAAAGATCATTCCGGCAAAGAAACAATCGAAGTCCCTTATCTTCGTGTTGCTAATGTCCAAGATGGATTTTTTGACCTGACTCAGGTTGCCAAAATTGAAATCTTAGAGCATGAACTGGAGCGGTATCGCCTTGCTGCGGGCGACGTATTGATGAATGAGGGTGGGGATTTCGATAAGCTAGGACGCGGCCACGTTTGGGAAGGACAAATTGACCCATGTATTACACAGAACCATGTGTTCGCAGTGCGTCCTACTGGTGTAACTGCACATTGGCTGAATCGAATTACTAGCTCTGAGTACGCGCAGTTCTACTTCATGACACGATCGAAACAGAGTACAAATCTTGCCTCAATCTCCTCTACCAATTTGATGAAGCTTCCCGTGGTCTTGCCTCCCGAATCTGAGCAGTTCGAGATCCTAGATTTCATCGACAAGAGTACAAAGCAGTTTGACAGCCTGTTGGCAGAAGCCGAGCAAGCCATCACGCTTCTCCAAGAACGCCGCACCGCCCTCATCTCCGCCGCTGTGACTGGCAAAATTGACGTTCGTGCTAGGCAGTATTAGTATGATCGCATCGATGTGATTGATATACGCTTGTGGTGATTGTCTCATGGCTGCCGATTTATTTAGCAATTTCAAAGACTCGGAACTCGTTTTGGGGTTGGTCGGTGCGGTGGGGGCCAAGCTGGATGAAACCTCCGTCTTTTTGACGAACCGCTTAAGAGCACTCGGGTATTCGGTACGTGAGATTCACGTTTCTTCTGAAGTGATCCCACTGTTTGTCGACACCTCCGATATTCCAGAGAGTCGGGGGTATGAACGGATAAGCCAGTTGATGCAGGCAGGTAACGAGGCGCGCCAGAAGGCACTCGATAACTCTCTGCTCGCACTCGGAATTGCAACCCGCATTCATCGGCTGCGTAACCAAGAAGATGGAAGACCCGCGCCCAAGAAACGGATGGCTTACATTGTCCGTTCGCTCAAACGACCAGAAGAAGTCAAGCGGCTACGCGAAATCTATGGAACCGGTTTTTACTTGATTGCTGCTCACTGCGACCCGGGAAGACGCGAAGGCAGACTAACGGGCTACTATGATATGTCGTCCGAGCAGGCCCAAGATTTGATCGAGCGCGATTTTGACGATAAGGAGCAGTATGGCCAGCGTTTGAACAAGACCTTTTCGCTGGCTGATTTTTTTATTCGCATTGATGCCGTAGATCAGGCGGAAGAGGAAACGATCAAGCAGGAAGTTCTGCGGTTGACGAATATCATGTTTGGTCACCCTTTCACGACCCCGACCTTTGACGAGTATGCAATGTATTTTGCATTTGCTGCCGCGTTACGGTCCGCCGATCTTTCGCGGCAGGTCGGTGCGGTGATCGCGAAGAACTCTCAAGTTTTATCGCATGGTGCGAATGACAGCCCAGCGTATGGTGGTGGGCTCTATTGGCCGATCGTCGAAGAGGGAAAGGTTTGCGAGCCGGACAATGGGCGGGATTATAATCGAACTATTGCTACCCCTTCTGGAGAGCATACCGGTTATGATTCCAATCGGATTGAAAGGGATCGGATCATTGAAGGAATCGTATCGAAGGTTCCCGAAAGCGACCGGTCGCAACTGCGAGAACTGCTGAAACGGAGCCAGATCGCCGATTTAACAGAATACGGCAGAGTGGTTCACGCGGAGATGGAAGCATTGCTATCGTGCGGCAGGGCTGGCGTATCACCATTAGGGGGTACCCTGTATTCAACGACGTTCCCTTGTCATAACTGCGCAAAACACATTATTGCCGCAGGAATCGAGCGTGTTGTTTACATTGAACCCTACCCGAAGAGTAAAGCATTGGAGTTTCATGACGATTCGGTCCATTTCGGGTTCCAAAAAGTCGAGAAAAAAGTAAACTTCGAGCCTTTCGTAGGTGTTGGCCCCCGACGTTTTTTCGACCTATTCTCGTACCGTCACGGTTCGGGCAGGGACGTCGAACGGCAGCAGGATGGGTATGCTCTGACCTGGAACGAATCTGAAGCATCGCTTAAACTGCAGATGTCTCCTTTCAGCTATCTAGAGCTTGAGCAACTCGCCCTTAAACAAATTCAGATACATGAACTCCAAGGCAGGGAGAATCACGAATGAGTGCCCGCGCTAAACGCCGATCTGCCCAACGTCAAGCCTTCCTGACATACATCAAGAGCGTAAAACCGCTTGAAGAAACTTGGACTGGATGGAAACGAGAGCTTCTCTTAGCGGCTGAAAAAGCAGCGACTTCTCAAGTCAAAACTTCGTCGAACAACAGCAGTTCCGAAGGTCAAGCGACAGCAGGCTGTTAAGTCAGTAAGAATCGTCACTCGCTTGTCGTGGTAATGCCTGCTCCGAATGGCCACGTTCAATTCGGACGGACGCTACCCCTACTTTACAAGCTATCTCTATGAGTGACATCAAACTATTCCGCACCGATGGCCAGCACGTGACCCAGTTGGAAGGGCAATCGGTGGAAGGACTTCGGCAATTTATGCATTTCGAGAGCTATTGAATTGTGCGGAAGGGCGCGAGGTTCTTTGAGTCCAATCTGATACACACAAAGTCGTTTGTGTGTATCGAATGCCTGTTTTGTTACACTCAAACTGGCTAGGGTGTATTTCGCTGTACACAAAAATGACTTTGCGATGCAAGTGTTGAATTAGCAATGGGTTACAGGTATTGTGGGCGCTTCAGAGCGAAAGTTTTGCGTGACAGATCTGAGCTTATCGACTCGGAAAATTGCTTTCCCAAGCCACTAGCCATCATGGTGACTCACAGACGAGTCCCTAAGTTACAACTGTGGTGAAAACCACCCGTCAGAAGTACGGCGAATGAGTCTCCATACCGAAATCAAACTCGAAGACGAGATCTGCGAACACCTGGCCGCAAGCGGTTGGCTTTACGAGGCCAAGGACGCAGCCGGGTACGATCGGCAGTTGGCCCTCTTCCCCGCCGATGTCATTGCGTGGGTGAAGGAGACACAGCCGGAGGCCTGGGAGCGGTTGGAGAATAACCACGGCGTTGCGGCTGAAGCGAACCTGCTCAAGCGTTTGCGGGGGGCACTCGACCAGAGCGGGACGCTGGATGTGCTGCGGTTTGGTTTCGATGTGCTGGGGTTACCGCAGCCCCTGAAGATGGCCCAATTCAAGCCGGCCCTGGCGATGAATCCAGAAATCGTAAAGCGGTACGAGGCGAATCGCCTGCGCGTGGTACGGCAGGTGCGGTACTCGTTGAGCAATGAGAACAGCATCGACCTGGTGTTGTTCTTAAACGGCATCCCGATTGCCACGGCAGAGCTGAAAACCGACAACACGCAAAGCCTGGAAGATGCGGTCTATCAGTATAAGAAAGACCGCGATCCGGCCCCCAAAGGGAAGCCAGCGGAACCGCTGCTGAAGTTCCCTTCCGGGGCGTTGGTTCATTTCGCCATAAGCAGCAGCCGCGTGAAGATGACCACCAAGCTCGATGGCCTGAAGACTTTCTTCCTGCCGTTTGACCTGGGGGATGAAGGTGGTGCTGGAAATCCACTGAACCCCAACGGGCACCTCACAGCGTACCTGTGGGAGGAGGTATGGCAGCGCGATAGTCTGCTGGAGATTCTAGGCCGTTACATGGTGGCCGAGCTTGATAAGAAGAAGCAGATCGCCAAGCTGATCTTCCCCCGCTATCACCAACTGGCCGTCACGCGGAAGCTAAAGGAAGCCGTGCTGGAAGAAGGCCCCGGGCACAAGTATCTGATTCAGCACTCGGCCGGCTCGGGCAAGACGAACTCGATTGCGTGGAGTGCCCACTTCCTAGCCGACTTGCATGATGCGGACAATAAGAAGGTATTCGATACGGTGATTGTGGTTTCTGATCGAAAGGTGATTGACGGGCAACTGCAAGACGTGATCGATAGCTTCGAGCGGACCAAGGGAATCGTGGCGACGATTAAAGGGGACAAAGGTAGCAAGAGTGGTGAACTGGCCGAGGCGCTATCGGGTAGCAAGAAGGTGGTGGTCTGCACCATCCAGACGTTCCCTTTCGCCCTGGAAGAGGTCCGCCGACTATCGGCCTCTGAGGGTAAGCGGTTCGCAGTCATCGCCGACGAAGCCCACAGCAGCCAAACGGGCGAGGCAGCCTCGAAGCTCAAACAGGTTCTCTCCGCCGAAGAACAGCAGGAGATCGAAGAGACGGGCACGATCAGCAGCGAAGACGTGCTGGCCGCGGAGATGGCATCCCGCGCGAGTGACAAGGGCATCACCTACATCGCCTTCACCGCGACCCCCAAAGCGAAAACGCTGGAGCTGTTCGGCCGCTTGCCTGATCCGATTAAGCCAGCTGGTGAAGGTAACCTGCCTCAGCCGTTTCATGTTTACTCGATGCAGCAGGCCATCGAAGAAGGCTTCATTCTCGACGTGCTGAAGAACTACACGTCGTACAAGGTTGCTTTCAAGCTGGCCAACGCCGGCAAGGAGTTCGCCGATTCGGAAGTCGAACGCAGCACAGCCACCCGCGAGCTGATGAACTGGGTACGGCTCCATCCGCACAATATTTCGCGGAAGGTCCAGATCGTTGTGGAACACTTCCGCGAGACGGTTCAACCGCTGCTTGGAGGCAAGGCCAAGGCAATGGTCGTCGTTGGAAGCCGCCTGGAGGCCGTGCGCTGGCAACTGGCCATCAATGGCTACATCCAAGAGCAAGGCTATCCCATGCGGACGCTGGTGGCTTTTTCAGGCGAAGTTGACGACAAAGAATCGGCTCCGGAACCACTGAAGGAAAATAGTTCACTGCTGAACCCAGACCTTAAAGGTCGTGACATTCGTGAAGCGTTTAGGGAAGATATCTACCAGATTTTGCTGGTGGCCAGCAAGTTCCAAACAGGCTTTGATCAGCCGCTGCTATGTGGCATGTACATCGACAAACGCCTGGCCGGCATTCAAGCGGTGCAGACCCTTTCCCGGTTGAATCGATGCCACCCCGGCAAGGAGGATACGTTCATCCTCGACTTCGTGAACGAGCCAGACGACATCTTAGCCGCCTTCAAGACGTATTACGCCACCGCCGAGCTCTCAGGTGTGACGGACCCTGAGTTGATCTTAACCCTGCGTGCCAAGCTGGACGCGCTCGGTTATTACGATGAGAACGAGATTGAACGTGTTGTGAAAGTGGTCCTCGACCCCAAGGCGAAGCAGAAACAGTTGGAAGCAGCCATCACCCCGGTCGCGGATCGCTTGCTGAAACGCTACAACGCAGCCAAGCAGGCCTACAAGCTGGCAGTCGAGGAAAAGGACGACAAGACCGCAGACGAAGCGAAAGACACGATGGAGGCCCTCCTGATGTTCCGGGGCGACATCGGGACCTACGTCCGGGCCTATACCTTCCTCTCGCAGATCTTTGACTACGGAAACACGGACTTTGAAAAGCGGGCCATCTTCTTCAAGCACTTGGTCAGGCTATTGAAGTTCGGCCGCGAGCGTGAAGGGGTCGACCTGTCCGAGGTCACCATGACCCACCACCGGCTGTGGAATAAGGGAAAACGAAACCTGACCCTTTCAGGTCAAGATGCACCGAAGCTGGACCCACTCACCGAAGCGGGCAGCGGATCGGTTCAAGAGAAGGAAAAGGCCCTCCTTAGCGAGATCATTGAGAAGTTGAATGACCTTTTCGGCGGTGATACGACCGACGGGGACCAACTCTCCTACGCCAACACAGTCGCCGAGAAGGCCCTGGAATCGGAGACCTTGCAGAAGCAGGCCGCCAACAACTCAAAAGAACAATTCGCCAACTCGCCGGACCTGGGCTCCGAGATCATGGAAGCCATCATGGAAAGCATGGAGGTTCAAGAAGAGCTGAGCAAGAGAGCGCTGGGCTCACCTGCCATCCAAGCGGGCCTGCAGCGGATCTTGCTGGAAAAGCTCGGTCTTTATGAGAAGCTGCGCGAACGGGCCAAGGCGGGATAGCTGATCGAACGTCAACATTGCTATTTGAGCTCACTCTTCGTGTAATCCGTGGCGACGCGTTTGGGCTCCTTTCTCGATCTGACTTAGAATTTCATTGGATTGCCTAAAAACGCTTGAGGTTTCAGCCGAACCAATGGGTGAACGACGCGATAGAAAATTCGATCGTGATGGGGTTCACTCTTTTGGTGAGGTCGTTATCTTCCTGGGAAGCTTACCCGACCGGCGAAAAAAAGGAACCCAGTATAAACCTTGGTTGGCGTTGGATGCTGAAATCCAGGCAACGCGACGGTAGTATGATCCGTCATAGCGACTGCGTCCTGGTCCTATTTGGCATAGTTGCATAATAAGGCATCCACCCGGGCTGATTGCAAAGTCCGACGCAACAAGTCACCCCATCACACTCACTTGGCATTAGAGAAGGCTTTCTTCCTTTCTTTTATGTAGCCAAGAGGGAAGTCGCTACGCACTGACATTTGCTAAATAGGGATTAGTTTCGATTCCCCAAATTCTTGCCGTCCTCGACGGTACGTGATTCCAAAAAAATTCCGCGATCCAGGTACTAGAAGGATGACGTCAGATATTGGGGCGCCACCCGGGCCCCGTCGGGAGAGTAGAAGTCTTCGTCGGCGACTTCCGTAGTGTTTTCGGCTTAGCTCTCCACGTATGTTTTATTCAGGGAGTCCTATCCACTATTGGCTTTGCTGGTGCAGATTCGGATCGCACGACAACGTGGTTCACGACTCCACCATGACAAAGATTAGTCACTCTGTCAGGCTGAAGGTGACTCTTGGCTGGAACACTGCTTGGCGAGATCTAGCAACTCACGAAGGTGATTATCTGAGAGCTGAGGTATCAGAGAGAGGAGTTCCTCGACGACGGCGCTCATGGGAGCGGATGAAGGCTGCACTGCGCGTTGATCTGCGTCAGACACACCCTCGATATGCTCTAAGTGCTGTTCTGTAAATAGGTTACCTGAATCACTTAAAGTCCTGCCTGGCCTATTTTTTCAATTTGATCATTTCTTTAGGCCTTTACACTGCTGCAAGGCTCTATTTGTTAGCGGTTTGTGTCAAATTCAATTTCTTTTTCTGGGCATTCGTGTTCCCAATACGTGGTTGTCTTACGTCTATCATTTGGACGGATCCGCAGAAAACCCGATCGTATCTTTAGGGAAATTGAATTCATCGGGCGAACAAGATTTGGTTTCGCTAGGATCCGCCAAATTTGCCGCCTCAAGATCGATTGGTAGTTGAATAACTTGGGCGAAGCGAAGATAAGAGGCAGGCCAGTGAGTTGTTTGAGAGCGGGCCGTCTGTAGACTGTCGACCACACTCACCACATTCGACGGGACATGCCGAACCCACGGCTCCTATTCTAGGTCGAATACCCCGGTCAAGTGGCAGCGGGACGCCTGAGAATCTGGGAGCTGAGCCAGGATGTCATCATCCTTTGGAATGATAGTCCGTGCATTGTTCAGCGGTCGAGACTTATAACCTGTCTGAAAAGCCGTTAGTTCACGAGTCTTCTCACCATCAATCGAATCATCGCCAGTTGAATGAAGGCTTCGCTGGAGCTGGTATTGGTTTCGTAATCAGCGGTCAAGCGGCGGTTGCGGGTAAGCCAGGCGAAGGTTCGCTCAACGATCCATCGTTTCGGCAGCACATGGAAGCCTGGTTTGTCTGAACGTCGAACAATCTGCAAGTTCCAACCGACATTGTAACAGAACGACTCAAACGTTCCGTTGTAGACACCATCGGCGAAGATCGTTCGCAGGCGAGAGAGCACGACCTTGGTTTGCTCGATCAGGCTTTGACCTCCGTCTCGGTCTTGTACGTTGGCCGGAGTGACCAGGACTGTCAGCAGCAGGCCGAGAGAATCGACCAAGATGTGACGCTTGCGCCCCTTTACGAGCTTGCCGCCGTCGAAGCCACGCCCCCTTTTTCCGGCGTTTTCACCGATTGGCTATCGATGATCGCCACCGACGGCTGGCGGTTGCGGCGATCCTTTTCACGCACTCGCTGGCGAAGTGAATCATGAATCCGCTCGAGCGTGCCATTGTTCTTCCACTCGGTGAAATACCAGTAGACCGTCTTCCACGAAGGAAAATCCCGAGGCAGCATCCGCCACTGGCAGCCGCTCTTGGTGAGATACAAGATCGCATTGAGCACCTGGCGAGTCGACGTCGAACGAGGTCGCCCGCCTGTCTTGGCGGCGGGAATGAGCGAGGAAATTCGCTTCCACTGAGCGTCGGTCAAATCGGTCGGATATCGGGCTTCCATGCCGCTACTCCGCAAGAGACAATCGATCACAGATCATTCACGGAACCAAGGTTTACAAACAAACGCCGGTTCCGATCAAGACCTTTTCAGACAGGTTCTTAGGAGAACATGGGTTCGGCTAAGTCGGAATACTCTACCAGGTGTTAACCCGCATTATGGGAAACGATCTAGGTTTCAATTACCCGAATGTTGCTCAGTAATTCGCCAGTCGGTCCGATCCTGGTAGGCCATGAGTTCATGGACAATCTCGTACAGATTGGGATCGTACTGCTGCAGAGCTTGTCGATTATTCACTGGCTTTGAACTCCCTTTCGGAATGAGAGTCGCGCTGGCAGCGTCAAAATAGGCCAACACGCCGGTACAGAGGTAGTCGCTTTCGTCCTCCAAAATGGGAACTCCATCCCAAAGACCATCCTGCCTGCTTGCCTTCAAAGCGTTTCGAACTTTTTCGCCGAAGCGTTTATCAAGCCGCGTGACGTTAAGCTCGTACTGTTGCACTTCTTGGCCACGGTTTTCCCAATTAGGATCGATCTCGCGATCGGCGGTCAACTTAAAGAACGCATCCGTCATTGAAGCAATGACCGGGTTTCCTAATCGATTGACGGTATCGGAAGTCCGCGTGACTTCAGCTCCGTCCACGACGATTAGGTTCGTGGCTGGGTCGAATTCAACAAATCTGGCGTCAGGATCAATACCGGCATTCTTGAGGGATTCCCACTCCGGCAAGTCGACTAGCTTTTCATCGTGGCCGAGCACGACCAACTTGGCATCTCGGTTGATCAGGGACTTGAGGACGTCGTGTCGGTAGGCAAAGAGGTGGCGGATAATCTGATTGGTGTCGACAAGCTGATCATCGGTCGCGCTGTGGGAAACAATTACGAACTCACGCGCCCACGAAAACTTCCCATAATAGGGATCAATGGCGAATTTTTTAGGCGGGGCAATGACGGTTGGATGATGCGTGAGGTACTCGTAACGCCAATGGTTATCAGGCGGAATCTTGAGAGTCGATTCGACTAGATCAAAGCCTTTTGGATCGTACTGTCGCAAGCTATCTCGATCGCCAATCGGACCGTGGTTCCAATTGTTGATTCGATTGCAGTCGAAATAGGATTGGACGATTTCTCCCCAGTATTCGATCGGATTCGATGACGCATACGCACCCTTGTACTTGCCACTCTGCACGGCATCCAGAAAAACCGAACGGAGTCGATGTCCCCAAGTCGAATCCATCGAATGGAGCGTTCCGTCGATCGTATGAGCGAACTCATGGACTCCGATGCTCTCGTCGTCGTATCGATCTATTGCCAATGACAAGAGATTCTCTTCACCGAAACTCGTCGGTTTTCCACCCGTTCCACGAACGCGTTCATTCATGTATTCCTTATTGCGGATATGACGAAACTCAGGCATATCCGTGTATTTTTGATCCTTGCCAATGATGATCAGATACATCTGATCTTCGACCATTCGTTCTAGGACATCCGGTCGTCCAGACAACATATTTCGCACAATGACTTGAGTGCGTTCCAATGCCTCATCCGCGACCTCTCCCGATGCGACCACCGGCAGGCCGTCTACGGAAAGGTACTTGTGATAGAACGCCCGGGCGGCCTCCCGATGTCGAGGAGCGACGATTTCAAAGAATAAATCAGGAGGTTCCGTCACACTCGCCGGTTGTTCTTCTTCGGCGAACGTAGGACAAGCAAGTCCAGCAACGAGAACAACGGCTGCCATGCCAAGGCATGTTACACCGTTAAAGAACTCTCGGACCTGAACAAGCGCGAAATCGATGCGAACACTAAAAGATGTAATATGCATTGCTGGCTATCGTCGTCCTCCGGTCGAGCATGGAAACCTCAGCCATACTGGTTAGTCGCGTCGAGACCTTATTCAGTTACGGAAAAATGCCTGCGACCAATCCGATAGGTCGCAGGCATAGCAAAAAAGTGAATTGCAGCCAAGTGACACGGCCTAGGGTACTTTTGCTAGTTTCACTCCGTTCAATTCAATGGGTGGCAATTGGTTGTCACCTTCTTGAATCATGACGGTTGTGACTGGTGAAGTCTTTTGCAAATACTTGCCACGGAGACGGTCTGGAGACATCATTTTATCGGGATCCAAGGGCCATCTAGCCGTCACGGCATATTCACCAACTGGGACGCCATCATCTGGGGCATACGTTGACACGATGAATGACCCATCCGCTCTCACTATGGCGTATGGAATTGTTTCTCGGACGTCGACTGTCGTATCGCCGAGTGAGTGAAAATACAATGTCGCATACTCTGCTGGGACGCCATTGACGAACATCGTTCCCTTCGTGGTGTGAAGGTCGGCGTGCCACGCTTTTTTGCCTCCACATCCTAAGTTTGAACATGTGAGGAAAATGAGAAGTCCAAGGATCGTCAAGTAAGTGTATCGCTGGGGCATTAATACGCTCCTATGACCTCTCCGCCAGCCTTCGTGACGATTGCGGTTAATTCCGACGTTGGAATTTGCTCTTGCAGAAAGCGAACCGATCCGTCAGCGTACGAACACTCCATGCCCCCAGGATGGAACGAGTACATACCGTTCCAACCATTCCAGTCATTAATGAAGCCACCAGCATTAAAGGCTTTGTCTATCCCGCCGCTAGAGTTGATGGAGGCGTTAATACGAATAAGAGGAGTGCCGACGTTGCCGGATGTCCATGCTTCAGCATCCAGTCCCCAGTTAGAATAACCAGTTGTCGGCGATTGCTTTCCGTCAACCCACGTGTGTGTTCTGCCTGCAGACTCGTAAAACAGCATCGTATTACTCAAGCCGTCCGTTGTATCTCTGAATTTATATCCCGGCCCTGAAAAGAATCCGTTTTTCTGTTGCCAGGAGTCGTTATACACGCCTACCGAAGGACAATAGTCGCTCGTCTGGAATCCATAGTTAGACTCCACCGAGCCTCCGCCCGGCGAGGAAGGGCAAACATAGGCTTCTGGCATCTTATCCGCGAGCAACTGGTTGACGGAGGGACCATTGTTGGCGTAATCATAAAACCCTTCGGAGTCATCCCAGAGTTCCGCAAGATTGTCCTGTTCAAGGAACGGCAGAATCGAAACAAGCGTGTTTCGGGTCCCCGACACAATTCCCGGCGCGGTACGAAAAGTATCGTGGTAGTTGTGTATCGCCAGTCCAATCTGCTTGAGGTTATTCGTGCATTGTATTCGCCGTGCTGCCTCTCTTGCCTGCTGGACCGCAGGCAAGAGGAGTGCGACCAATACGCCAATGATGGCAATCACAACGAGTAATTCGACCAAGGTAAAACCGCGACGGTTCATAAAGAGTACCCCAATACATGATAAAGAAATAAGCTGGAGGTTTTCTTAGGCAAGCGATGTGCCAACAGCTTTTCTTTCTTCCTGACGAAAATTGAAAAACGAGGGGCAACACGTACTCTAAACCCAAGGGTAGAATCGCATTAGGGTGATTGCCTCGAATCCTTGGATGTCGTTTTTAGGTACCGTGCAAACAGGATCGCGAGTGCGTGACTTGAAGAATTGTGACGCGGTGAAATCTGGCGAGTTTAAGCCACACAAGACAATTGCCCATCACGCGTGCATTGCTGCCGTTGAATTGAGCATGGCTAGACGTGCCGGCGATAGGCTGCAGGAGAAACGCCCGTCTGACGCTGAAACTCGCGGCTGAAGTGGGGAGTGTCAATAAACCCAAGTCGCTGTGAAATGTCAGTGATTGCCAAGTCGGGACAATCTTTCAAAAGCCTTCTCGCTTCGCGAATCCTTAGCCTAAGAATGTACTGTTTCGGGGCTACTCCTACCGACGAGTGAAAAAGCCGAGAGAAATGGCTGGGAGTAACTTGAGCAATTGCCGCGAGTTGATTTCGACTGAGTTTCTGGTCGAAGTACGTATGGATGTATTCAAGAACGCGTCTGATCGAGATTGGCTGCAGCTTATCCGAATCAGTCAATTCTGGAACATCCAATTTGGCAAGATTCGCGAGACGAATGCCAATCTGATCGAGTGCCTTATCGACTCTGCTGGGACCGGCCGTCTGCTCCCGATGATACCCAGATCGGCAAAGACCCATTAGCTGCCCGACCATGGCTTTGAGTATATCGTCTTCGAATGCCTGAGCGTGAAGCCGATCTAGACTAATGTTTGTATGGCCTGTCAGCTCGCGAATTCGATCTTGAAGGACATCCACGTCCAGAGATAGTTGAATCGAGTTAAATGGACCAATACCTTGCAGGGAGTGGGGCTGGCGTAAATCGCCAAAGACGAACAAGCCGGGAGCATTACCGCGTAGGAATTTTCCATGACCAAAGTCAACTTCAAGCGGGGAATGAGAGGCCGACTGAACGAGCATCGAGAGTACGAACTCGTTAGACGTATGATTGGAACTAATTGCCTCACTTGCGATTACTTCAATGATCTCAAAGGGGGTATCGATCGACCGAAAATACTCGATTGCAAGCAGGCTTTCCGAAGTGGGCCTAGGGAATGAGTTGTAACGATCCCAATCGTCTAAGCTCATTCTCAGCTGATCTCGCCGAGTCAAGATATTGTCCAGAACGCTCATGTTGCCACCGCAGAAAATCATCCTTACTGGCTTCTGCGGGCAACATTCGCTACGAATCACGAATCCTTTCGGAACAACGCCAAACGGTGCTTCCAAGTTGTCTAAACTTGGAATGATTCGTGACTAGTCGGCACAAGGAGAAATGACTACTCGACGAATCTCGGATGCCGATCGATACGAACGATCAAGGTACTGACCGAGGCATCGACAGGGTATGGCAATCGTAAACCGGACTAGCGCTGCGGACTTGAACGAGTCCCGCTCTGTTCGATCCTATGGTAGACCGAACCAAGGGAAAAATCCAGCAAGTCCGAATCTTACTCGGGTTTCCACAGTTTACTCATCTGTGCCCTGCTCTACTGCTGCCAAGTACCCATCTGCGGCAGGGCTTTAGTGTGGGAAGCGCCTCGCGTCAGGCTGCGACCTCGCGTACCACTTCTCGACAGATGCAGCTAAATCGGGCTTTCCGTTATTGGTCTTTTGCCGAAAGTAGGCGTCTTCAATCGCTGCGATTTCGTTCCGAAGTTCGCAGCGCTCGGTGTCAGAAAAATCAATCTTCTGCCACAAGCTTTGAAGGTACTCCAAGGTTGAAAACGGGGACACAACGGAAGGAGCTGCGACTTTGGGTACTACGATGATGTTTTCCTGTGGCTTTCTACGCATCGCTGAGTAGCCTGCCGCGGCGACAACGAAAACAGCTGTGCCGAGTCCGATCACAATCCAGTAAGCGTTTGTTGGCAGAGTTTGTTTGATGTCTTCCAGGTCCACCACAGAAGAAGTCATCACGATGTCGGCATCCTCAAACCTGCGAAACACCATTTCACTCGGCTTCGTCATTGGGAGTTGATTTGCGAAATGGAATTTTGGATGAACCGAGTCCAGCTCGCCGGCGTTGAGCGAAACTCTGGCAAGACGCTCGCTCGAAACAACGTTTTCGTCCGATTCGAGATCGAATTCCAAGACCGATAAGGGCATGGCATCGATCTCCCGGACAACAAAACCTGGGTAAGATAAATCGAGTAATTGATCTACAGGGGGGAGAACGCCATGCCCAGTGATTTTTACCTCGACATCCACCGTGCCTTGTTCCAGTTCATTGTCATTCAAGGTTTGAACGACTTGAATATTGTCAGTGGGTCTCGGGACATAGCGATCTAATTTCGCATCGATCGGAACGATGGATGTCTCCATGGGCAAGACAACAAATCCTGATTTTTCAACGAAATCCATGTCCAATGAAAACGAGGGAATCTTGTCGACGTGCGGGCCTTTAGCTTGAAGAAGTAGATATGCGTACGGGGTAATTCGCCACCCGACGTCATTCGAGGCCATCGACCTGGCCGTTTCCTTTTGAAAAGTGATCGACAGGACTTCGAACTGTTCTCCCAAAGCTGTGAGAACCGATTGCTCAAACTTCTCCCGATAGTTGTCCGGTGGGCGTCCATAGTTATACGCGTTAGTGATCTGATTTTGATTCTGCAGATACTTTCCGAATCCACCTGACTCGCGTTCGATTTCAATGGTGTGACGAATGTTGACAAAAACTCCAAACGGTTGCTTGTGGCCGACTTCGTCATTTCCATCCAGCTTGGCTTCCAGTTGAATTTCTGTGACCAAGTCTCGATAGTAATCAATCGCCGCATGGGCATCGTTAGCCAAGGGGTGGTCACCAACGATCTCTAAGCCGGCATTGAGGTAACGGAATTTCGCATTTGGCTTAACCGCCATAAGCATCAACGTTAGGTCATTAGCGAGCATTTCTTCGTGCTGCATTCTTACCTTGGCCGGTAGCGCTTTGAGAGCGGCGGTGATCAAGGTGATCTGCTCTGGAGCCAGCTGGTTTGTTTCATTAATGTTACCAATGCTGCATGAACCGAGTGCAGCGAAGAACCAGAGCTGATACGCGTCGCTTGAATACTCCTCAGCTGTTAATGTGTTCAGACTGTCCTCATAACATTCCGCTGCTTTTTGAAACTCGTAGAAGGCGATATGTCTCTGTTGCTCGTAGTTGTGGTTTTCATTCACCTGGCGAAGGTAGTCGTTTTCGTCATGATCAATCGCAGCTAATGCTAGAAGTAAACGCCAGCTGGTGGGATAGACTTTCAGGCCGCGTTCGATGACCTCGTGAGCGACCTGGTATCCGCGTTTGACCTCCAATTCCAGGTCATCGACTTTTCGATTAGTCTTCAACTGCTGTTGGGTTTCTGGATCTCGCCAGACCCCGGAAAGATTTGTGCGCATGGTTTGCGCCAGCTGCCCAATTGTCTCTGGTTGAAGACTCTCGATTTGTCCCATCACCTCTTCGATGGCATTGACCTGATAGACTTCTGCAATGGAATGAGACTTAATAAACGCCTCAGCGACGAGGCTCTCGTCGATCGGGCCGATCGACAAGGAATCGATTCGTTTGAGCCAGTTGGCGAGTTCACGCAAGTTCCTCTCTTGCTGTGAACGGGTTAGGGGAATTGCAGCGGATTGCGGTCGGTAACCGTACGGCATGTAGTTTTGCGATGCGGTATTTCGCCGGTTGAGATCGTGGTTAGTGATCCAGACTCGCATCGACTCCTCTGCCAACTGTTTGGCGGCCTCCGGTTGTAAGTCGGCAAGCTGGTCAATGATTGTGATAGCGCCGTCTTCATTCTCCGACTTGAGATGCAGTTTGGCCATCAACAAGAGAAGGCTGGGGCGGAGGCTTGCTGAGACGATCGATTGCCACTTCTCGTTAGGTGCCGACGACAAGAGTTGAGCGAGCGGAATTGGCTTGAGCTGACCAGGTGCCGATGATTGACCGTTATGGGAATTGTTCGGAGCATGATCGACAAAGTAAGCGTTACCATAGCGGTCTCGATGAAGCTGAGGTCCGCCGGCACCATTTCCTTCAAGATCGACACCAATTCTCGCCTCTTGCATCCAGTTCTTAGCAAGCAAGTTCGCAATCGGCTTCCATTGTGTCATTTGGGCATCGTCTTGATTGGCGAACTCATTCACCATAACCTCGACAACTTCGCTCTGAAGTTGAAGGTATCCCGCTCGTGTTTCTATGTCGTCTGCATTTCGGATGAAGCTATCCGATACGAGCGTTCCGAGTGTCGTCAAGATTGCCAGCCCTCGCTCCGGCTTCTCGCGAAAGCTTTCTTCCAGCCACAAACGACGCTCATCTGGGGGCAACTCGTCTAACAGGTCAAGGCTATGAGTGATCGCCGATTCTTCGACCTCTTCTGAGGTGTTCGTATCTTTCAGAATCGCCTGAAGAAGATCCCAAGCTTCCTCTGACGAGGGCTTGTCGGAGGCAAGTAATGTTTTGACCATTAGCAGTTGAAGAGCGTCATCTTCACTTGCCAGGGTCTGTTCGAGTGATGGCAAAAATGAAGCTGATTGATCCGCATGGCCAACTAAGAGGAAGAGGCGAGCGATTTCTTTGCGGGGCATAGGAAACTGGTCGTCATCCTTAGACCGCTCAGCGAATTGAGAAACGAACGCCTCAATGGAGTGCCCTTGATCCAAGGAGAGTTGAACGATTGGAGCCAGCTTTTCGGTGGTATCTGGGCTGAAGTCGGTCGGTGAGGCCTGAATAATGCCGAATAGATCCGTTAGCGAAAAGGTATTGACCGCCGTATACTTCTTGTAGTTCGGGTTGTTCGCGATCTGTTGTTGGTTGGGCGGACGATTCTCGATGTGTGCGTTGCGCAAACACTCCAATATCGCATGATACACTTCTGCCGAATCTTCCGGAGGAAGGTCCTTTAGGAAAGCTGCAACTTCCTCCCAACGCGATAGTGTTAGCTCCCGGACCAATCCATCAAGTTTCGTCGTCGCGTCGACAGATGGTTCGTTCGTCGTCGGTGTCGCATTGGTGGACGGCTGCAAATGGTAGCTCTCCCAGGTACGCAGAATATTGGCTGGTCTGCGATCTATCTGGAGTTTGCGTATTTGCTCTGCTAGGGAATTAGAAGAAGTACTCGGAGATGGCTTACTCGATGAAGGAACTGTTGGTTGCTGGGCCTTCGCGCTCCCACTGAATAGGATCAGCAGCAGCACGCACGACGAAACCATGGCTTGGAGAGGGCTGGGTATCACTTCGAGAATTCCTGAGGACATTACCTTGTTTCTATTCCGAATAGTTTGATCTTAGGAACCTGTGCGTTCGACTTGCGTTCCATTGCCGGCTCCCATTCCGTTACGGGCATCCCCTGGCATGTCATTCTCGCCACGCCCTGTTGCCTTATCCGTTGGACCTGCCATTCCGTTCACACCCGGAATTGCTCCGGTTTTCGATCCGAACAAGGCGAACTGCACCGGAGGTGGCAGTGGCATGCCTTGCAGCTCGTCTTCGGTCATCCGTTCTAATCGAATGGTTACTTCTAAATTCTGCCTGTCCAATAGCGGTGCCGGGCGAACGGCTTCAGGGTCGGGAACTTCGCTGAGGTAGCGAAACCGTTGCCGAGCTGACTCGACAAACGGTAGCCAAGAATCTTTGGGAACGCCTTCCAGACGCATCGCCCAAGTTCCATAAAACTCGGTAGCTGCGAGAGCCGATTGGACCTCGTACCGAAAAGGAACAGGAACGTCTTTCTCAACGTCGATGATGTGATTCAGTTCCGAAAGTTCAAGATATGCTTGGGCAATCGATCCTGATTCGAGGAGCACTTTCGCTTTCTCCAGGCGAACACGCGCAACTGTCAGGGGCTCCTCGGGAGGCAGGACCTGGAGTACTTGATCGTATAACTCAAACGCTTCTTGATGATCTCCTGCGAGAGCATCGTGGTAGGCGTGATCCAACATGCTCGAAAGCTGGTCGGTTGCTGCGAGACCCTGGCCTGGACCAAGATGGAAGACAATCCCTCCGATTGCGGCAAGCACCCAGCAAACCAATAGTAGCGATCTCATGAGCGTCGCTCCTTGCTGTTTGCACGATCCAAAAGGGTAGCCGATTGGTAACTGCCGGCGTATCTCTGTTGATCCGACGACTTTCCAGCCGTCGCACGTTTGCCAGATAAACCGGGATTCCAAAGGGTTCCGTACTTCGCAAGCAACCACGGCAAGATGGCCAATATGAAGGCGCCTAACCCTACGGCAGCCAAGGCGGCCTCGCGCAGATTCCAACTCAACTTCGTTGGACGATCTGGCATGGCAAGCAAGCGGCGAGCAATGGACGTCTCAAGATGAAACTGGTTGCCATCGTGGTAATGACCACCCAACCGCGTTGCCGTTTGCCCTAGCATAGAAGTATCCTGCCTCGACTGATGTCCGTCGATAAACGTGCCTGCACCCGCATCACCGACACCCAGTACGAGAACTTGCGCAACCGACGATGGCATCTTGGGCATGCCGTCGGCAGGCACCGTGTCGCCGTCGCTGACTACGATGATCGACGTACTATCTGGCTTCCAATTTCGGGCAAGATGTGCAGCTTGGTCCAGCGCAGCGAACAGATTTGTCCTTCCTTCTTTGAACACATCGTACATAGGCAAATCGTTCAGGATATTTCGTATTACTTCGGGATCGGTGGTTTCTTCGACGACAGGTAATGCCTCGGTGTAGAAAGCAAACACGCTTGTTCGATGGCCATAGATCGCACCTCTTTGAAATATCGACTCCAGAAGTTCCCTGCCACGTGCCTTACGGGTTAGCTGACCGTCTTGGCCGGCATCTTGAAGGTCCATACTGGGTGATACGTCCCAAAGGAGGATAAGATGTCGTGTGGATAAGTCCGTATCTTCGGAAGCCGAATTGCCGCTGCCATCCGGGAGCAAGGCCAACGAAATGATTCCCCACGTTCCCAGCGTGATTCCCAGTATCCGCAGGAATGGAGAAGCCTCTGCCCAGCGCGAGGGCGTCCCTGTCGGACCAAATGCCAAGTGCCGAATCGTTTGCGTGCGGCGACGATGGATGAGTTCGGCGGCCGTCGCAAAGCACCCGACCGCAAACGCAACTGCGAAAGCTACCATGGCGTGTACCTCAACCCCATGAGCGAGACCAAATAGACGCCGAGCAGACTCAATCCGGCGATGCAGAATGGTCCGAAATAGTCCATCGGTTGGCCAACGGTTCGCTCTATTTCCACCTTCATCAATTCGTCAATTCGTTCGAATACTCGTTCGAGTGTTTCAGGATCACTGGGGTTGAATACCTCGCCGCCGGTTAACATGGCAATCGTACCGATCTCTGGCGGGACCTCCTCAGCGGCCACGTGGACATCGATCACGGTGATGTTTTCGTCACGTAGTAACGCTGCCACCTCCTCCGCCCTGCCCTCCTGGAGATCAGAGCTAACTCCGTCAGAAATTAAGACGATCAGCCGGTCCCCCTCTGCTCGAGACTTAAGGACATCGCGACAGGCGAGCAAGGCATTACCGACCTTGGTCCCATGTAACCAACGAGGATGGTTTGGCCGTTTCGGATTCATGAAGGGCGTCGAGCATTTGAGTGCTGAAGGATCGGTCGTTAAGGGGACCCAGTGAATCACTACGTTGCCAAAAAAGCTCAGACCAAACGCATCGCCGGTTCGATATTCGACAAACTTGTTGATCTCCGACATGGCATGTTCATAGCGAGACTTATCACCAAAGTCATCGTTCATGCTGAGGGATACATCCACGCAAAATTGGATGTTCGTAACGGACCTTACCTCGTTTGGAACGCCCATTTGCTGAGGCACTGCCAAAATGAATAGCACTACCGACAGCAGGACCGCGGGAAGCGATTCGGCGATCTTTAATACCACCGGCCAGAATGCCGTGTGTTGATGATCACCATGGTCGAGCGGCAAGGCTATGTGGCCAGAGCGGCGAGTCCATACCCAGAAGACAAGCAGCAAGGGGATCACTTGAAGCGTCAGCCACCAGGGACTAGCAAATCCAATCATTCGCTGCCTCCTGCTTTTGCATGCGTAAGGTAGTCTCCGTCAGACTCGTCGTGATCTTTCGAGATCGTTAGCGAGGAAAGTGTCACGAACATGGAATCCAGGTCGAATGCTTCATTGCCAGGAGCATGCAACCAGTGTTCGAGCTCCAGAAGAAGTGTTCGTGTTTCGGGAAGGTGGCGGAGATGCAGAACCGCCTCGGACATGTCCATTCCAGCGACATATCGTTGGCACAGAACGATGTAGACAAGTCGTTCGATTTCTACCTTGTCTTGAATCGTTAGTTCTTGGTTGTGGACCTGTTCTAGTTTGGATTGCAATTCGTCCCTTGCGGTCCGATGTGATGTGGTAGAAGCCGCGTGAGAGTCTCGTTTTGTTCGATAGCTCAAGATCGCAACTAAGCCAATAATCCAAATAACAACGAGAACTCTCGTGAGCCAAATATATAGACGGAATCCCGATGCATTGTGCATAACAATCCCTTGCATTTCCAAGGGATGTTCGCTGGGGAGTTCCGAGGAGACATGGACCGGAATCGAAGGAATGGATGCTTGTGTGGAGCCATCGGAGAACTCCAAGTATTTGGCTAAGTCATGCGGACCAGGTTCGAGGCCGTAATATTCGATATCGTATTCAAATCCATTTCTTAGTGGATGATCTCGAACGATTCGCACGACGACTGGAGCGCGTCGATCCCTTTTCCGAGATGCAACGATCCTTTCCCCGGGAATGAAAACGTCGCTGACAGTTCGTGCTTGTCCGACCGAAGGTGAAGGTAGCACATCCTCGCCCTGGTCTGCAGATACGATGCCGCACGGAATCAGCCATAACATGGCAAAAAGCCATTCAGCAAAGGAAAACATCTTCATTTCATTCTCCGTCCCAGAATATTCCGCGAGGAGAAGAAATGGATCAGGTCGTGCTCGTATGGCCTTTCCGTATTTATTACGAAGAAGTCGATCCCTGATCTCTTGAAGCTTTGTTCGATATCAATCTGACGCTGGGAAACATGTTTCCCTTTCGAGAAGTAGGTGCTTCCAGTCTCTGCTTCTCGAGCTCGTAAGAAGCCAGCCTTGGTGACGCCTAGCTCCGCTGTATCGTGAAACTGAAGAACACAAACATCGTGTTTTTGGGCCAGCAGGCGGATCGCGCCAACGCAGTCAACATCATGAAGATCGCTCAGTACAATTACGAGCGAAGTTGATACAAGCATCGGAGCAAGCTGTTTGATTTTAGTTGAGAGACTTGTCTTCTCGTCGTACCTGTACTTCCGCAATTCATACGCCCATGTCAGGACTTGATCGCGTGACAATGAAGGGCGAACTCGAAGGTCACGACTACCAACGGTCAAAAGCCCCACGGGACTGACATGGTCCAGGCTGGCCAGGGCCAGCCCCGTGGCAACCAAAACGGCATGCCCGTACTTGCTACGTGGAAGCGAACTCACGGTCATCGACGCGGAAGTATCAACCAACAAATAGCAGGGCAACGACTTTGTGGACTCAAATTCCTTGACATACGGCTTGCCTGTTCGAGCGGTGACTCTCCAGTCAATCGAACGTACGGGGTCGCCTGGCTGGTAGGGGCGCGACTGAACGTAATCAATCCCAGTCCCAAGAAATGAGGATGGCATCGTGCCGTACGCAAGATCATTTGCCAGTCGCTTCGCTGCGATGAGAAAGCGGCTCGAATCGAGAAACTCTTGGTCGGGTAGTTGAGAATGGAAGCTCATTGGATCCTGATCGGCACGGCCTCTTTCGCTTGGAAAGACTGTTGCTCGCCAAGGTGAGGTTAGACGGCGACGGGACTCGATTGACTCACGTTCGGACTGGCGACTTCCGACAAGATCTCTTCCAGAACCATCTTCCCGGTAAACCCTTCCGCCAATGCTTCGTACGTTAACCGAATCCGATGCAAGAGGACGTCCTCGGCTAGCGAATACAAATCCTCCGGCACGACGTAATCTCGACCATGGATCAATGCCCGGGCGCGAGAAGCCTTAATCATTGAGATGCCGGCGCGAGGGCTTGCTCCCAGTTCCAATGCGGGATGGCGACGTGTCTTTCCCAGGATTATCGCCACATGTTCTACGAACGCATCGCTGACGTGCACTTCGTGAACGGCTCGCATTGCGTTGACTAAGTCTTCCAGGTCTCCCACCGGTTCGTTATCCAGAACGTCAAACTCCGTCTTCGCGATCGCGCCAGATCCTTCTCTTTGGATACCGAGACTCGCGTTTCGGCGTAGCACGGTGATTTCTTCCTCTTGCGTGGGATAACGAAGCCGATGGCAAAGCATAAACCGATCTAGCTGAGCCTCCGGAAGTTCGAATGTCCCAGCTTGTTCGACCGGATTTTGCGTTGCGATAACGAGAAATGGCGCATGCAAAGGAAACGTCGTCCCTCCCAAAGTGACCTTCCGTTCCTGCATCGCCTCTAGTAACGCCGATTGCACTTTGGGGGCAGCCCGATTGATCTCATCGGCCAACATTAAGTTGGTAAAGATCGATCCTTTGTTGACGACAAACTTTTGAGTGTGCGGATCGAGTACTTCGGATCCGAGAATATCGGAGGGGAGTAAATCGATTGTGAACTGGACGCGCGAAAAATGTAACGAGATTGATTTTGCGAGAACGGAAACAAGTAATGTTTTCGCCAGCCCAGGTACCCCCTGCAATAGGATGTGGCCGGACGAAAGCAAGGCGATCAGCAATCGCTCTACAACAATGTCTTGTCCGACGACTACAGTACCGATCCGCTGCCGGACTTGTTCAATGTAGTTGGTTACTTCGGCTCTCTGCAGTGTGTCGAAAGTGTCTGCCATACGGGGCCCTATCAGTTTTTCGCGTTTCAAATCAAGGGAAGAGATTTCGGAACAGGGTGGAGATCGGATCGGAGGCGATCATGCAGAAACGCTTCTGATTCGTGTTGACCACCGACGTCATGAAAGTTGCGGAAGTTATGAATAACTTGGTATCTCCTCACATCAAATCTTCTCCAGGCTTCCCGCGCTGTCACGGAAACAGTTCCTCATAAATGGAAACCTGCCGTGGTTCCGGCCTGTCTTTCAAACTTCTATTGTGACTGAAGCACTGTCCGGCTTGGATTCGACCGTGGTGTGGTTTTCCGTACGCTGCGTAATCTCTTGGACGTGAATGGCGCGAGATTGCTTATCTGGTCGTGACATAATGGAAGGCAGAATGATTGATCTTCGCGTTTGGTTTGTACGGTGGATCCTGGAGTCAAGAAATATCTCAGCAACGTCTGTACCAGCTGTTATGCCTGCCCGGTCGTCATACCCGATCTGACACAGAATCCAGGCCGGCTTTCAGGTCGCGTAACCTTAAGCCCAGTAGTTGTTTACGATGTGCTTCGGCGAAGAGCACGCCCGACCTGCCGAGAGTGGATGCTTACGCCGACGGCCAAGTAGGACTTGAAGAATTGTGCGAAATCGTACTGCCTATGGCGGTAGAGATAACCCCTGTCGGATATCTGTTGTGCCTATTTATTGAGCGAGATGGTCTGCTGTTAGAAGGTCAAAGTTGCGGCGCGTCTCCATCTTTGCGCCCAATACTGTGCGAAGATTCCCACACATATGACGCCTATTGGCCAACATGACGAAGGTGAAAGTTTCCTGGACGTCGTCAATTTGTTCATGCAACTGGAAACAATAAATAGATGACCTGACGCCTAGACTTGACGGGTGTCCTGTCCGCTGGGAAGTCAACCGGGCCACAATGGGTCGGTGAGTTCAATTGGTTTTCATCAACTGAATAATCAACGCTTAGTTCGGGATGATGGTACAGCTCAAGATATTAGCACCGGCGACCATCCACGGGCTGCCAAGTTCCCCATGAAAGCAATCGAACAGTAAACTAAACGCGCCAGAAGCATTTTCGACGGAAAATGATAGAGTGAAATGTGTCTCCTCGGGGTGCTTTGATGTTGTCGTGGTTTGACGACGATTGTCGTGAATTATCCATCGGATGAGATGGGCTCCGGGGTGTGCGAGTCAAGTTGCCAGGCATCGTTTTGGGCAGGCGATAATGTAGGGTGGGCTGTCAGCTGCTCGTTGTCCATCTTTTAGGGACAAGTCCTAGGCCATCGTGGACCTTGCTGGCGCTGCTTATTGACCTCGGTACTTCTATTCATCCACGCGAGTACCTAGTCGCTCGTATTCATCTTCTAGTAGCCAAAGTTTCGCGGCTTCGTAGGATTCCGCATTGGAGACCTGCTTTCCGTCCTCGTGTGGGTCCAAGACGATACATCGGCCCTGCATGTGGGGCGTTGATTTAACGATGAGAACGTACGGGGGTGATAGGCTGAGGTCGGCCCACACTTCCATCCAATTCAAACTCATGTCGCCAACTTCGTCCGTAAATTGAAAAAAAGTTGCACGAGTAAATCTCGCACACAAAAATGTTGTTCATGACAAGTTCGACCACAGCGCTTTGCGGTGGTCTTAACGTAAAGGGTCATTTGCCCATGCAACTGCTGTAAACCTCTTGGAAGATTTCCTCGGGAAGATCCTTCCTCAAGTCGTCGAGCGGCGTCTTGCCTTCATAATCTTCGGCGTGCGGATTCAGGCCATCCTTCACCATTTCAATGAAAGTATCCCGCCGAAACCGCCTGGCATTGTAGTGCAAAGGTGTCCAAAGATAGTGGCTTTTGCGAAGATCAAATCGTGCTCCTGCATCCCTTAGGCGTTGATAAAAGACCGGTGTCATCTCGGTAAGCGTTAGGGCATGATTTACTTCAATTACAGAGGGGACGATTCCAAAATTTGGATCTGCGCCATGTGAAAGCAAGCAGTCCACATGCCCAAGCTTTTGGTGCCCCACGGCCAATTCAAGAGGTGTGTATCCGTCTTCGTTCAGGTCATTGATCATCCCCCCGGCGGCAAGCACAGACTGCAGCATCGCACAGCTACCATAAATCGTAGCGAGGTGTCCCTGGCCGAATTCGAGGTACGATTTGCAGTCTGAAAATTGAACCTGGCCATGCGCCGCATTAACGTAGGCAATGTTCTCACAAGCCACGGCATATCCCAAAGGACAAAACTCGTCCAGATAGTAATGGGTCATTTTAAACGGCACACTTTGTATTTCGTCGAGTGAAAACTCTGCCATTCGTTCGATTGCAGAATTGTCGTGCTGCGCTATGGCCAAGTAATGTTTGTAGAGTTCGGACGAAAGCTCCAACTGAGCCGGCAATACGAAATCGTCACAAATGTCGTCCGGATCGTACTTCGAAAAATAGACGGCCGTGAGCCAATGGCTTTCCTCGACTAAGCCATTCTCGAGGTACCCGAAATAGATAACGTTCTCTCTAACATATTCCTCGGGAAAGGAACGATACACTGGCTCCAGCGCGTCACGTCCGGCGATTTTAGAATCGAACCAACTAACTTGATCCAAGTAGATGATCTGCGAGTCGATCTCAACGATCAGAAAGAAGTGGTTATCGAGTCTTCTCGGTTTTCGAAGTCTCTCGAAAAAATCAGCCCACCTTGCCTTTGCCTGTCCGCGTGGTTTCAGACTGTCTTGACTGAGTGATCTCGGAAGTGCTTGTGCCCTTTCCAGTTTTTCAAGGAACATGCCGTATGACTCCGGGTTTTCATGGTGTAAAGCGAGCGTGAACAGACATCATCATGTTCGGACCATTGGACGTCGCCTCTTTTGTCCATCTTCTGACTTGGAAATCGATTTTTCTGAAGCCTGAGATGGTTTGGAAGCGTTTGCCTCGCAAGGATAAGCGTTTTGGATCGGTCGTTCCAAATCACACGATGAATATCTCGGAAGCCAGATCAGATTTCAGACTGGGCATGCCATACTAACTTCGATTGACCCTTTTATTGGCAATGCAGCTTGCACCCATAGGTGGATGTTGATTACATTTTTAGTTCATAGGATACCGCTCGCTGGAGTGGTGTGTGTCGTTTGCTCGGGCGATTATTGATGTCTGCGCCCGTAATCCAACGTGGCAATGGGCCGATTGGCCACGAATCCGGGGCTTCCGTTGGTCGCCCCTATTAGATTGCTGTTGCAGACTTCAATAATAGCCATCGAATCGTTCGGTTCGGCGGCTCGATAGCGCACACCGATGCATCACGAAAAACCAGGCAAGGTGGTGTGATGTTGCTTCCGGCTACGGTGGTTCTTCAGCCAGCGTTCCATTAGCCAGATTGTGAAAGCCGAAAATGGCTGTTCCCATTTCTAAAGATCTCCTTTACACGGAAATCCTCGGCATCCCACGCCACGAGTGCCCACCGAGTCATTACCGGTTGTTGGGGCTCAACAACTTCGAGCGCGATCCTGCGATCATCCAACAGGCCATCAACTCGCGAGTAGGTTTGGTTCAGCAGGCCCAGCGCGGAGCGATGGGGGATGAGATGATCCGCCATCTACGCGAGGTCGGAAATCTGCTACTGACTCCGCATCTCAAGGAATCGTACGACGGCATCCTTCTACAACAAACAATGAATCCGTCTGCCGCAGCACCAGCAGCAGCGGCCGATGACTATCGCCTGCGGCCAGCTCCGCCGGCCCCTCCTGCCCCTTCTCCACCTCCGCCAGCGGGTAACTATGCGCCGCCAGCCGTTGCCAGGACGGGACCTGCGATGCAGGCTCCGACCGCGACGGCTCGACCTAGAAAGAAGCACCCAGGGCTGAAACGTTCGCGCGTTTACGTTCCGATATGGGCGCGCGTCTTGATCACTGCCATGTTTGTCGCTGCCCACGGCGCGATTTACTGGTACGCGTACGACTACATGAATCGTCCGTCGACGACACCCACCACGACGCTGGAGAGAGAAGCTCAAGCGAACAACACGGGTGTTCCTAATCGTTCTGAAAAGAACGAAGTCGTCGCGACAACGCCGAAACCAACCGCCCCATCACTTAATACTCCCTCTTCACCGCAGCCGACAACTCCTCCAAAGACACCGAATTCGAGTGCGACGTCGGTAGCATCGTCGACGCCGCTGCCACCCTCTTCTGATCCGTTTGGGTCGATCGCGACGCCGTCCGGCCCGAGCTTGGCGGATCAAATTGAAAAGGTTGTCCCGACGCCGTCCAAACCGAGGCCGTTTTCGCAACTGGAACCATTCGTCGGGCTACCTGAATTGAAACCAGAGTTCTCGACGCTAGAAGGAGCGACCGCCATCGGAAGCCTCGTGGCGGACGTTGCGGCTGAGATGGAAATAGCGATTGAAAGCGCCGCGGTTGACTTAAGTGGAAAACGCTTCGATGTGACTTCGAACTCCACAACCGGATCTGGCACGCGGAACTGGGATGTCAATGTGGTAACCAATGGTGCCGATCAACCGGAGCAGAGCAAACCAGTTGGCCATTTACATACGGACGAATCAGGGACGCTGAAGTTCCATTGGAATGCCAACACCCTGCCGGCCGAAGCGGAGCAATTGCAGAACACGATGCTGGTGTGCGCTTTTGAAAGTCATCAGCACGCGATGGCCCTGCGTGTGCCGGAAACGCTTCCCGCAATCGCAATGAATCTGGACGGTAAGAGCCTGATTTCCACCGTTTCTCTGACGGCGCCTCCTTTGGAGGAAACGTTACACGTGGCGGTCAACTTCAAGCAATCCATCCCCGTGACCATGGTTGCAAAGCCTGTCGATCAAACCACGCCCGTGGGCGACAATGTAATTCTCACCCTGGGAGATTCCGACGACGTTGTTCAGGGCGAGATTCGTGTGGTCACGAAACGTAACTCAAATGGTGAATTGGAAGTTACCGTGCTCCCAAAGTACCGGCAAACGGATGACGGGCGACTCTCTGAGTTAACTGATGACAAGCTCGTCAGCCAATTGAATCGCTTGCAACGGTTGCTTTCGGACGATGCGAGAGATTTGGCTTCCGCCTATGCCAGTTTGCCGAATCACTTGGCGAACATGAAGAAGCTACAAGCGACGACTCCGCGGAATAACGACGAATATGGGGCGAAGTCGCGTGCCCTTATCCAAATGCAGGGCTTCATCAACAAGTGCCAGTCGACCATCCGCGCCAAGACGCGGACCATGCCAGGTTCGTATCAGGCCATGCACAAGATCATCGAAGCGGCTCGACTCGGCCGGAAACTCGATGGCGACAGCTTGATTCAATTTCGAGTCTTCGCGAAAACACCCAGTGGCGAGATCGTGATCGCACGCGGAGTGACCGCTGCCGCTACGGAAGCGGACTCCAACGCTTTCGCGTTTCTCGACAAAACGCCTGGCGTTGCTGGGACTTGGGTTCGCTTGAAACCTGAGCTGCAAGTCTTGGAATTAACCTCCGGCGGTTCGATCAGTGCCAGAACCGCCTCTGGCGGAATCCGCTCCGGTAGCTGGTCAAAATCTGGCGACAAAGTCCGGATCTCTTTCAGTGACATGTCGGGGGACTTCACTTTCTACAACGGTGTCGCCTTGGGGTCGGACGCCGGCCACGAAATCTATCGCAAGTTCTAAGCACGATCGATGCATTCGTATGGATGGGTGTAAAAAATATAGACAAGCACGCTATATTTGTCGATAATCGCTCATCGTGATGGTTGCCTGCGTGTGAGTGTCCTCGTAGGTTAACGCATTGGATTCGACTATTCACCCTATGAACGCTTGTTCTCGAGGAAGGCTCATCGATGAATTCACTCGCTCTGCGCTGGGTCGGCGCCATCTTGGTAACCCTGTTTGTCGTTGATGATGCGAGTACCCAAGAACCCACAAGAACCGCCGAGCAACTGCAAGAGGCATTCGATGCCGCACCTTTGAAATTTGCGTTTAAGGGGGGAGCAAACGGGGACGAGAATTTGGAATTGGTGGATCAGCCCCTGCTCAATTGGTCGAACCCAGAACGACGCACGCCAGCCGGTGCGGTCTACATTTGGACTTTATATGGACGACCGGAAGTCGCGATGTCCCTGTATCCAAACAATGCCGTGATCGACCAAGAGTTTCAATCCCTCTCACTCCATTCCTTACAAGCACGCGTAGAAGGACTAAGCGTTTGGAACCCTAAAGAACCAGGCGTTGAGATGAAATCGCTTAAATCCGATGCGCCCCCGGTGTCGAGCAAACCAGCACGGCTACGTCAGATGCGAAACCTGGCTCGCGAGTTCACGGCCCAACTGATTCCGCCAGGCAAAACAATTCCGCTCCGCATGTTGCCATCCCCTTTGTATCGGTACGCATCGGATCGCTCTCCTAAAATCATCGACGGAACGATCTTTACCTTTGTGCAAGGGACCGATCCGGAGGTGTTGCTTTTGATTGAAGCAGTGGCGGATAGCGACGGAGAAACTTCGTGGCGTTATGGTCTCGCACGCATGAGCATGGTCCCGATGGAAGTCCTACACAAAGATCAATCGGTCTGGAAAGTTGACTGGGCTCATCAAAGCTACAGTACGCCCTACAAAGTAATTCCCGGAGAGTAAAGCGACGTCCGACTAGGCGTATCTAAACGCGGTTTTCGATTGAGTTAAGTCCCCACCTTTTTACGTGTAGGGAATCAATTCACGTTTTTTCTGAAAAATGCTTGCTCAAAATAGACGCAATGTCTATATTCTCTTTTGTCGCGGTTAGGAATGTGTCCTGACCGCTGTTGGCCGAACCACTTTCTGGGAAGCCGAACATGCGATTGCTGACAGCTCTTCTCCTGATGCTACTTGTGCATGCACCTTGCGGATCAAGCATTTCGTGGGCTGACTCACGCGGGGAATCCCTTTCCAAGTGGATTAACGAGCGAGGTCGTGTCGCCTGGGGCGAGCCGCCAGCGAAGTGCGACGATCTGACTTTTGCACGGCGTGTGTACCTTGATATCGTCGGCCGTACGCCAAGCGTCTCAGAGTTACGTGACTTTCAAGACTTAGGAGAGAATCGCCGAGATGTTTTGGTCGAACGTTTGATCTTCGGCGAGGGGCCACGGGCGTCAGCTTACCAACGGTTGAGTGCTGAGAATCTGGCCCGACATTGGCGACGCGTGTTAATCCCGCCCGGCACAACGGTTGTTGGTTCTCCACTTACGCTGGAAGCGTGGCTGAAAGATGCTTTCGCTGAGCGTACTCCCTACGACGAAATGATGCGGGACTTAGCCGCGATTCGCTCGGCCGGGGAAGCTGGTGGTTACTATCAACTGCTAGGTGCCCAACCGGAAAACTACGCCAGCCAACTTACCCGTAGCACGCTGGGAGTGCGAATTGAATGTGCCCAGTGTCACGACCATCCCTTCGTCGATTGGAAACAGGAAGACTTCTGGGGGCTCGCTGCGTTCTATGGGAACATGCGAGGTCCGAATGATGCCGCAGCGTCGACGTCCAGCGAAGGTTCGATTACCTACGAAGGTAAAACCTACCCTGCCAAGTTCCTGTGGACCGATCAGCCACTTCGCGACACGGCGAGTTCACCTCGTGCTCGCTTGGCAGCATGGCTGACATCCAGCGAAAATCCGCAGTTCTCAGCCACGGCTGCGAACCGTATCTGGCAATATCTCGTCGGTCGCGGACTTTACGCCGATGTCGACAATCTGGATCAGGCTTCCCCTGAAGATCGCAAGTTTCTGGACGAACTCGGCCATCGGTTTGCTCACGATGGTTTTGATGTCCAAGGATTGATCGCAGCAATTTGCAAATCGGATTGGTATCAGGCCGAAAGCCTTGAAGCGACCACGGAAGAAGTGGATTTCCAACGACGCTTGAAGGTACTCAGCCCTGAGCAAGTCTTTGATTCCTTGGAGCAAGCCTTGCTGCTGCCGGTTGGTCGCGTCGATCCGGGAGCAGCCCGCTGGACAGGCGAACGATCGCAGCTCGTGAATCGACTCAGCGAAACGGTGGGAGCCACACCGGAAGATTATGCATCCGGTATCCCGCAAGCATTAATGCTGATGAATGGGCAGCTTACTAGCGAAGCAATCGACCTCGATCGAAGCCGCCTGCTGCGTGCGGTCGTGGAGTCTCCGTTCTTTAACGATCGGGACCGAATCGAAACACTGTTTCTCGCCGTACTTACGCGTGAACCGACCGAAGCTGAGAGAACGGCGCTCGTTCAATTCGTGGCCGACAAGCCTGCGGAAAAATCCCAAAAGCAAGCCTACGGAGAGATCTTGTGGGCCCTGCTCAACAGTCCGGAGTTTGTGCTATGTCGATAAATCGCTCGTTCCAAAAGTTTACCCGCCGTGATCTGATGCGGATCGCAGCTGCCTCGCTCGGTGGCGTGAGCTGTTCCGGCTGGTTGCCCAAACTGGCCCAAGCTACCGAAGGCCAACGCCCTCCCAAAGCATGCATTCTGCTTTGGATGGCGGGTGGACCGAGCCAGATTGATACGCTCGATCCAAAACCAAAGCACGCCAACGGTGGCCCGACCCGAGCTATTTCGACCTCGGTCCCTGGCATCGAGCTTAGCGAGAATTTGCCGTTGCTGGCAAAACAAATGGAGCATGTTGCGCTCGTTCGTTCCATGAAGACCCGCGAAGGAGATCATGGTCGGGCGACGCAATTGATGATGACCGGATACCGTCCGATGGGAGGCAACATCGAGTATCCGGTCCTTGGTTCGCTTGTGGCAGAGCGACTCAAACCAACCGCTGCCCAATTGCCCGGCTTCGTGGCGATCTCCCCGTTCCGACCGGGCAATTTGGGCGCCGGTTTCTTAGGTCCTCGATATGCTCCGTTGATGGTCTCTGGCGTCAGCAACAACCCAAATACCCGTGCTGATTTGACAGTCGAAAACCTCGACCCATCCGGCATCGAACGTTCCGAATTGAGCGAGCGCAAGTTCCTGCTTGATGTCCTGCGAACTGGTATGCCAGGGGATGCGTCGGCGGCCAAGAAGCATGCGGCCGTTTACGATCAAGCAATGCGGATGGTCGAAACACGCGGCGAGGGGGCTTTCGATCTCGAACAGGAACCTGCCGAACTACGTGATGCCTATGGTCGCAATCGTTTCGGGCAAGGCTGTTTGCTGGCCCGTCGCTTAGTGGAACGCAACGTTCCATTTGTGGAAGTGACGTTAGATACTTCCACCGACGCAACCTGGGATTCGCATCTCAATAATTTCCGCACAGTAAAAACTATGTGCGAAACACTTGATCCGGCTTGGTCGACGCTGATTAACGATTTGAAGCAACGAGGATTGCTCGACTCGACCTTGGTGGTCTGGATGGGGGAATTCGGTAGGACACCGCGCATCAATCAAAACTCAGGTCGCGATCACTTTCCTGATGCTTGGAGCGTTGCCTTGTCGGGAGGCGGCATTCAAGGGGGCAGTGTCATTGGCTCGACAACGGTCGACGGAATGAGTGTCGATGACCGTCCTGTCAGTGCCGCGGATCTATTCGCAACCGTGCTAGAAGGGATCGGCGTATCGTCTGACTCGGATAACTACATGGGGGATCGTCCTATTCCCATCGTCGATGGCGGCAAGCCAATTAAGGAGCTGCTGGGATGAAGTTCGATCGAAGGTCGAAACAAGTCGCTCCATGGATTCTTTGGGCAGCTTGGTTGGGAAGCGTGTCGTATGTCGCGCACTTCACGCCCCAACTAGCTGCCGAAGATTTACGACCAGGCCAGCACGATATGCTGCTTCTGTTGCCAGATGGACCGATCCATGTTCGGGCGTGGATTACCGACAACGGACAACCGCTCGAGCAAGTTCGTCGGAACTATATCGACGATCTAGTCTCGTCCCTCGATACCGATCGCGACGGCAAACTGGGACGCAACGAAACGATGAAGCATCCGTTGTTCGTCAGCGGCCGTCGGTACGAAAACAATAAATTCCTAAACTCGCTCCGCAGCAACCGACCCTATACCGACCGTGAGATTGAACTCGCGGTCGATCGGGTTGCCGGACAACCAGTCGCATTTCGGCAAAACAATGCGTTTGCGGAACAAGACCTGAGCGTCTTCCGAGTGCTCGATCAGAATGAATCAGGCCTGATCGATCGCGCCGAAATGCGGCTGGCCCCGGCACGGATCGCTGAACGAGATAGCGACTTTGACCAGTGCATCACGTTCAACGAGTTTCTCGAGCAGCCGGCGTTGATGATGGCGGATGTGGTGATCACGACCGTAAACGATTCCCCTCCGACCTCGCTTCATTCCGAATTGTTACGCGACGCCAGCGAGCCGATTCTCGCGGCACGTATGGTACGTTTGTACGATCAAGATCGCGATGCCCATTTGTCGCAGCAGGAACTCAGCTGGAGGCCAGAGCGTATCGCCAAATTGGACACAGACCACGATGGCCGACTGAGCATGCAAGAGCTAGGCTCGATTTCCAATGCCGAGCCAGATATTCAGCTGGCCGTAGACCTGGCAAAAGCTTCCAGCGAAGCAATGCAGCTTGTCGACCAACACCAGAAGGATGGCGAAGCGTCCGCGGCTTCCCTCCGTTTCAATCGCGGTAATGTCATGCTCAGCGTTGGCTACCGTTATCGTGATCCGGTGGAGGAAGCACGCCGAAATGCCGAAGCTGCCTTCAATGCGATCGATATCGATGCCAACGGATACCTTGATCGAGAAGAGATAGCCGAACACCAACGTTTTGAGCGTTACCTGTTCGATGCCATGGATGAAGACGACGACGAACGTGTCTTCGCCGCCGAGATGATGAAGTACGTCGTCAACTATGCGGAAGCCGCTTCGACTTCGTGCCAAGCAACTTTGGTCGACGCTGGGAACGGCTTCTTCCAGATGCTCGATGCCAACGACGACGGGCGGATTTCGATTCGCGAGCTTCGACGGTGCGAGCAGCGATTGGTCGATGCCAGTCAAGATAACGCGATCAATCCATCCCAGTTGGCGAAATCGTTTCGGATTGAGTTCGAGCGCGGTGGCGTCAGCTTATTCGGTCGAGTTGATCGCACGGATGCTGCGACCCCCACGGTTCCCCTGCGAAGCAACGGCGGCCCAATCTGGTTTCAACGTATGGATCGCAACGGAGACGGCGACTTGACCTGGGATGAATTTTTAGGACCACGAGAAGTATTTGAACAATTAGATTCCGACCGGGACGGTCTACTCGATCCGGCGGAAGCGAAACAAGCGAGCGAGAAGACCCTATGAGCAATACCATCGAATCAACCATGAATCACGACGGCAAACTGCTCGAACAGGTAGAGCGACTCCGCGAGGCTCGTGAGCAACTGCGGGTAGAGATCGGCAAAGTCATTGTCGGTCAGCAAGACGTGGTCGACTTGTTACTGCTTGGCCTGTTATGTCGCGGACATGTTCTTCTACACGGGGTGCCTGGCTTAGGCAAAACGTTGATGGCCCGGACATTGGCCAAAACGCTTGATCTACAGTTCAAACGAGTCCAGTTCACACCGGATCTGATGCCGTCGGACATTACCGGGACAGATGTAATTGAAGAACAGGAAGGAGGCGGCGGGCATCGCTTGAAGTTTGTCCCTGGGCCAATCTTTACCAACTTTCTACTTGCCGACGAAGTCAACCGAACTCCCCCGAAAACACAGGCCGCGCTCTTGCAAGCCATGCAGGAACACGAGGTCTCGATTGGCAACACAACGTATCCGATCGAACTCCCATTCTTTGTTGTGGCCACCCAGAACCCGATCGAAATGGAGGGGACTTATCCGTTGCCGGAAGCTCAGGTCGACCGCTTCATGTTCAACATTCGTGTCCGCTACCCAACCGTGGCGGAGGAAGCGGCAATTATCCGGGGCACAACTGGTAGCCAAACCGTCGAGCCTCATTCGGTCCTGTCGTCGGACGATTTGTTGCGTTTGCAAGAGATCGTGCGGAGCGTTCCAGTTTCTGACGATGTCGTGCACTACGCTGCTCGATTGGTCAACGCCACTCGACCGCTGCGAACCGACAAGGGCGATCGCGCACCAATCGAGGCCATTGAGAAGTACGTCACTTATGGAGCCAGCCCGCGTGCTGGTCAGGCCCTCATACTAGCCGGCAAGGCGAAAGCGGTGCTCGAAGGTCGCTACCACGTTGATTTCGCGGATGTGAAATCGCTCGCTCATCCCGTATTACGTCATCGTCTGGTATTGAACTTTCATGGTCGCGCTGACAACGTCGATTCGGACGATGTGATCGACAAGCTCTTGGCCACTGTGCGGGAAGAAGACGAATGATCAGTAGTCGTCGCTCGACAACACAAGAAGAGAAACCGCAAGCAAGCTGGCTGCAGCCTGAAGAACTGGCTCGCTTGAATTCGTTGGAGCTACGCGCTCGCGGAGTGGTTGAAGGTTTCCTTCAAGGTCTCCATCAAAGTCCATTCGTGGGATACAGCGTGGAGTTCTCATCGCATCGGCGATATGGACCTGGTGACGACCTACGGCACGTGAATTGGAAGGTATTCGCGCGGCAACGGAAGTTGTACGTGAAAGAATTCGATGCGGAGACCAATTTAAACTTGTATCTTTTTGTCGATGCGAGCCGATCGATGCAATGTCGCGTCGACGGGGCGATGACGAAGCACGAGTACGCTTCGACTTTGGCCGCTGCTCTGGCTTGGATGGCGATGAAGCAACGCGACGCCGTGGCGCTCGGCCTGATGGACGACGGAATCACCGACTACCTCGACCCGTCTGCCAAGCCGGGACGGTGGGAGGAATGCTTGAAACTTCTCGCCCAAACCAATGCACAGCCGGTGACGGCCCTCGGTAAGTCACTCGAACAAGCGTCCGCTTTGGCTCGACACCGTGGTATTGTCGCGATCTTTAGCGATTTGGTCGATGATACGTCTGCCGTTGAACGCGGACTCGTTCAACTGCGGCATCGTGGGCACGAGGTTGTCCTGTTTCACACGCTTGATCCGTGTGAGCGTCGTTTAACGCAAAAAGGACGCTTACGAGTGGTCGACATGGAAGGTGCTGGTCAGCTGACTACCGATGTCGAAGGAATTCGCACTGCTTACCTCCGCCGCGTCGACACATGGTGCGCGGAACTGGCCGATATTTGCGTACAGCAAGGGGTCGACCGAATCGAATTGACGACGGATCAGCCCCCTGCGGCGATCCTGTTTGATTACCTGGTACGAAGATCGACTTAAACATGAGCTTCTTCCAAACCACATTCCTGATTGCTACGGCTGCCGTCGCGATTCCCGTGCTGTTGCACTTGTTGAATCGTTGGCAAGCTCGGCAAATCGAACTAGGAACCATGCGATTCCTGGAGGAAGTCATTCGTGAAGGGGCTCAACGCCGCAAGATTCGACGTTGGTTGCTTTTATTAACGCGATGCGCACTTGTCGCGTTGCTGGCATTTCTGTTCGCTCGCCCATTCCTTTTGGAGAACCGCCAACAACAAGGGGAACGTTTGCGACTGGTGTTGGTCGATCGCTCGGCGAGCATGGCGATGAAAGGGAACGCCGGGAGGTTAATCGACGATGGAGTCAGCGCGGCAAGTCAATGGACCGCCAACCGCCAAGCTGAAGCAACCGTCGAGTGGGCATGGTTCGATTCCCAGGTAGAGCCACTGGAGCCAGGCGAGACACGTCCTTCTTCCCCTCAGGTTCTCAGCGGCGATACCGACTATGCGGCCGCATTGAACTGGGCACGTGACCGACTCAGTCTTGATCGGGATGCCTTAGCGGAAGTTTTACTAGTAACCGATCTCCAACAGAGCGGGCTTGTCAGTGAGGGCTTCCCGTTAGATGGGAACGTACTGCCTGCAACGGTACCGTTTCATCTGATCGACGTCGGGCGTCCCGCGGCAAACAACCTGGCAATTAATGCGATTCGAACTCCATCCGATCGGATCGGCACGGAGAGCGATCTTGAAATGGTGGTCACCTTATTCAACTACGGTGCCCTCCCCTTCGAGGAAGTTCCTTTGACGGCCGCGATTACTAACGGCGAACGAACCGCACGGATCAGGAAATCAATCAGCGTCCCAGCGGGACAAGCAGCTGAGATCGCATTTTCTTTCGGCAAGCTCGATCCCGGTGTTTGGCGTGGGACTTTTTCGTTGGATATCGAAGACGACCTGGCAGCTGACAACCGCCGATTTGCCGCCGTCGAGGTCGCCGATCGAGTTAACGTATTAATTCTCGATTCCGGGACGCACAAAGTCGGTACCGGTGCAGAAAGCTACTACTTGGCGACGGCGCTCGAGCAAGATGGAAAGAATCTAAACGTAAGTAGTGACGAATCCGACCAGCCCCACATCAGCGAAGGACGCTTTCGCACCCAGGTGCACTATTTGGAAGATAGCGGCACGCCAAGCTTCAATCCGGAGAAGTATCCGTTGATTGTGGTTGCCGATGCAGGGCAAGTTTCGCGCGACACGATCAATCGACTAGCAACCTATGTCCGCATCGGAGGTCAACTACTAGTCTTCGCCGGAGATGACGGGGGAAGACCGGTCTGGGCCTCGTGGGAAAATGAGGGCCTTGCTCCGGGTAAGTTCCAGAGCGTGAAACGCAGCGGCGCGATGCCGTATCGAATCACCTCGGTAAGTACGGGGACAATGCTCAAGCCGTTTGAAGACCCGCAGCGAAGCGACCTAAGCCGCTTACGCTTTGAAAAGTTCCTGTCGGTCAAAGCCGACGAAAAGACTCAAGTGCTTGCCTCATTTGATAGTCGTCATCCAGCCGTCACGAAACAGCAGCTTGAGCAAGGTGAGGTCGCCTGGTTTCTTTCGAGTGCCGATTCGAGCTGGGGAAATTGGACAACCAGTCCGCTTTACCTTCCGCTCGTTCAGCAAATGGCTGCGGACCTGGTCCATTTGACCGGAGAAGGAACCATCCGAGAACGACAAGTTGGGGACGACGATCCTACGGTTCCGGCTAACGGCACCGCTCAGGAAGGGAGTGAACGGCTGCTTACCTCGTTCACCCGGCCGGGCTTCGAGTCGCGCGGCGAAGCGTTGTACGTCATTAATTCAACTGCGAAAGAATCCGATCCGGCTCGTATCGATCGAGAAACATTTGCGAAGCACTTCGGTCTCGTATTGGCGAATGAAAGCGACGACCAAGCGGATGCCGCAGTGGAAGGACAAAGTCGAAAAGAATTGTGGCCGTGGTTTGCTGCGGCTTGTTTGGTGCTGATGGTCTTTGAGTTTGCCTTAGCGAATCGAACCTCCGCGTGATGCCAGTTTCTGGGTATAGGATGTTAATCCGATGAACGCACCTGCCGTGTTGATGAAGTTATCGCAGCGTTTTCATACGCTCCGTCGACGCCATATGTCGGTGCGATTAGGCATCGTCTTGTTGGTGACGGTCGCTGTGTTATTGGCGACTTGGATGGTGCTTGGGGGGTGCGACTACCTGTGGGAGCTGTCGCTACAAACGCGGCAGATTGTGGGTGGAGTAGCGCTTGCGATGGTCTTGCTGGGCTTCGTCTGGCAAACCTATCGCGTCCTACGTGAGACGAGAAAGCGAACATTCGCCACGCTTCTGGAAACATCTTTTGAAGAATTTGGTCAACGAATCCGTACTGTGCTCGATACGGTTGAAGGACGCGTAGACGGACCGTCGGTAATGCTTGCCGCCCTTGGCCATCAGACGCTTGGCCGCTGGGAGACTTCGACGCCAGATCGAATTCTTCCCATTCGTAAACTGCTCTTGAGCCTGGCCCTTTGCATTATGATGGCAGTCGCTGCATCGTTTTTGTATGTGGCCGGTGACCAGTGGCATACGGCCATGCTGCGCGCTGCTGGCAAGGATGTCCCTTACACCACGTTCCAGGTAATACCTGGCAACGACAGCATCTTAGAAGGTTTACCGCTTGAGGTCGCGCTTCGATTGAAAGGTCGTATCGATCGTGACGTCGCTTTGCGTTATCGCACGCTCCCCTTCGAGGCCGCAGGCGAATCGTCCGCGGAGAGTGGTGATCAACCCTGGACGGAATTGGAGTTATCACCCACCGAAGACGACCCGGCTCTGTTCAGCGTGCATGTCGGTTCCGCATCCCGCCCGACAGAATATCAGTTCGTCACCAGCGTCGGCGCGACCGATGTGTTTCAGATCGAAGTTCGCCCCCGAATTGAAGCCGTTCGGGTGACAACCACCGTTCAGCCTCCCGCTTATACGCAGCTAGAGTCTCGGACATTCGCCGCCAGCGACGCCACCGTACTGGAACAATCGCAAGTTGACGTCGTCATCGAAACCAATCATCCGCTACAGATTACTAAGCTGTTGATTAATAGCGAAGAGACTCCATCTATCGATGCCACTAGCGTGTCAGGCGATCGACGTCAATGGACATTCACTTTGCCCAGTAGCAAAACGCTGACCTGGCAGTTCTCGGGCAGCGGAAGTGACGAGACGCCAATGAAGCCAGTCTCAGGGCGACTTCGCGTACGAGCCGATCAGCCCCCGACGCTCGTCTGGCGTGAGCCAACTCAAGAACTCCGCGTGTCGACCTTAGCGGAGGTTCCCATGCATTTACTGGTGTCCGATGACTATGGAATCAGAGAGGCAGGTATCCTGTTCCAGCTTGGTGGAGAAGAAGAATACGAGTTCGCTTTTTGGTCGTCCGAATCGGAAGAGGCGGGTTCACCTCCGACCACTCGTCAACGCCTGGAAGAGATCTTACCCCTCGAAACACTTGGGCTGACCGAACGAGACTACATCAGTTACTATGCTTACGCGATCGACAACCGACAACCGAATCCGATGCGGATTGAGAGCGATGTTCGCTATATCGATATTCGTCCTCTGCGACAGTTCTACTCGGAGATCGAACTAGACCCCGCCGCGCAGAATGGCGGTGGTAGCCTAATCGTTCAGCTGGATGAAATCATCCGGCGCCAGCGGTTCATGATTAATCGAACCCGGCGGCTGACGAAAGCAACGGGGCAAGAGCTGGCCAGCGAACTGCGGACAATTGACCGTTTGGTAGAGAATCAAAGCGAACTAGCTGGCTTAACTCGCTTTCTCGTCGAATTTCTTGTTTCGCGTGGTAACGACGACGTCGAGGCTCTTAATCAAGCGGAAGCGACTATGCTGCAAGCCTCCGACTCCCTAGCTGCCGCCAATTTCGATTTGGCCTTGGTTCAGCAGGAGGACGCGCTGCGATCGCTCGCCGAAGCACGACGTACAGTCGAGCTGCTTATCATGAAGAATCGCTCCCGTAGCCAACAGGCCGCCATGCAACAGTTCGCACGACAACTAAGACAGAAGCTGCGTCGGGATCGCCCAACAACGGAACGAGAAATCGCCGATACGTTGGAAAAGATAGCTCAACAACAAGCACAATTGGCAACCCGTGCCAAGCAGTTGAATCAACCCACTCAACAAGCAGGCGGTGGCACCGCCGACGCGACGGAAGCAACCAAGAGTACCTCAACCGACGCCGAACCGACACGCGAAGAGCAGCTGGAGTCACTCTACGCCGACCAAATCGACCTATTAGAACGCGTCAAGGCCATCGAACAGGAGCTCTCTGAGCGGTTGAACAGCTCGAAGTTGTTTTCCGATCGCATGAAGGAAGCCCAATCCGGTATGAATAGTCTGGCAACGCAAGCACGTGATGCTGAGTTAGATTCCTACCCAGGCGAAGCCGAACAGGCGAGCCAGCAATTGGCTGAGATAGGCGTGCAACTGAAGGCCCTGTCGGCAGACGAGGCGGTGAACCGAATTGCCTCGATACGCGATTTAACGACCTCTTTGGCCAATCTCGAGAACGGCCTCTCCGATCAGCTTCAACCCACGCCGCAACAACGTAATTCGGAGGATGGTGAGTCACAGAACGGCAGTCAGCCGAGTGATGAGGTATCGAGTCGTGCCCGCCAACTGCAACGTCGCGTAGAAACGATCGAGGATGTCCTCAATGCGCCCGCCGAACTTGGAGATGCCGAAACAGGCGAAGTGAACGATCAGCTCCAACGTTTTGCTGAGGAGAACGAATTTTCGCAATTGTTGACCGACAGCCAAAAGGCAAGTGGTGACCTACTCGACGAGGAAGTTACTGCTGATGAAAGAGAGCCACGCTCTAAGGAGGCCTACGACCGGGCGGTTCAATACGCCGAAGTGGCAATTCAACTCGATCAGTTGTTCCGTCAGATGGTCGAACCGCGTTTGGCTCGGCTACGCCAGCTGGAACAAAACGCATCTTCCTTGGCCCAGCAAATGGGGAAGGGAAAAGGTGGTGGTCAACAAAATGAAGACGCACAACAGGAGAGTGAGTTGACACCAGAAGCCAAAGCGGGCGTCGCTCAACTGCAGCGTCAGTTACAAGACGAGGGCCTGCAGGAACTGGCTGAGATGTTACAGCAACAAGGCAGCTCCGGCGAAGGGGATGCACCTGGGGGCGGGATGATGGCCAGTCAATTTGACCCTGCCAGAGCGCAACATGCCCGGGGACGGGTTTTGCTGGTGATACAAGAGATTCAAGCACGCATTCAGGAAATGATCCTGCAAGACATCGTTCCCGATCGCGACATCTCCGTTCCGCCAGAGTATCAGCAAGCCGTCGATAACTATTTGCGTGTCTTGGCAGGGGAAGCGAGCGCTGTGGAAAGCGAAGGAGGGCAACCATGATATGTGATCGCTTCCTACTTGTCGGCGAAACATACCTGTCTTGGATGCCGGCTGTGTCGGGCTATGGCATATTGGCGATTGTACTCGTTTGTGTAGCGATGTGGCTTGTGCTTCGACTCGTTTCAGGTCCTTCCCAGGTTCGTGATCAGGTTGGCCTTTTTATTCTGCGAGGTTGCGCCCTGGCGATCATATTCTTGATTCTAATGGGGCCGACGGTCGTCGATGAAGAGCCCGGCGAGGTGAGTCGGCCGAACATGATCTATCTTCTCGATGGATCACAAAGCATGCAGCTTGGCAACGAGCAAACTCGCTGGGAAGAGAGTTTGCGATTTCTCGACGAAGCGGAATCGGCCGCCGGCCAGTCGAATCGGAGTAATCTCCAAGCGTTCCGCTTCGGGCATCGTCTCCAGCCGCTGGTCGATAATTCAGTAAGAACGGCGGACAGCTCACTTTCGTTGATCGATCGTGCTTCGTTGCCCGAAGGAAACGGTGGTGGCAATCGAATCGCTCCTCCTTCCGCGAGCGATTCCCGATTGGGAGATGCCCTGCGGCAATTACTCCCTCAAGTTCAAGCTCGCTCGGCCGCAGGGATCGTCCTTTGTTCCGATGGTCGCGTTCGTGGATCGGAAGCGGTCGAAAGGCTGGCAGAAATCTGTGGCGAAGCCAAGGTGCCGATTCATGTGGTACCGATCGGTCATTCTTCTGGGGCTGGCGATATTGCGATTGTCTCGTTGGTGGTTCCGCCGCGCGTCAACAAGTTCACCGAAAATCAGGTTCAGGTATTCCTCCGGAGCTACGGCTTTACGGGCGAACGAACGATGGTGCGTGTGCTGAGTCGTGATACTCTTAACGGTACGGCAGCAAAAACACTGGCGACTGTACCGATCACTCTCAGCGGAGGAGCCCAAGCCGCGACGATTACCTTCCGCATGAACGACCGCCCCGAAGATCTGGAGGTGGTCATCGACCCGATTGATGGAGAATTGACCGATCGCAACAATAAAGTAAAGACGCGCGTCGAGATTGATCGTACAAAGGTCCGCGTGCTTTACGTCGAAGGGGAACAATCGGCTAGTTTGAATAATCTGTTCGGCGGATTCTTTCAATCCAATTCGACAACCTCCAGTGCGTTGAATGTTCGCGCTGCTCTGCAAGAAGATGTTGACATCGAGTGCGTCGCGTTCAGTTCCAGCGGTGGCAGCACCCCACGAACGGTTGCTGTGGGCAGCAATCCGCAAGACGTTGTGTTCCCCCGCACAAGGGCGGAGCTGTTCGCCTACGACTGCGTGATCTTCAGCAATGTTGGCCCGAACATGCTGACCGAAGAGCAGAATCAATGGATGGCGCAGTGGATCGAAGGACGAGGCGGCGGTTTGATCGTCACCGGTGGGGGGGCCCTCAACCCACAGCTTTGGAACGAGTCTCCCTTACTTCCACTGTTACCTGTGCTGCTGGAAGAAGCTCGTCCGATCGGCCTTCGGGCAGCCGCGGTCACCGCGACGCGGCCCAATCATCCTGTGTGGCGATTGCGGCTTGAGAAGGCCCTCAACGATCAACTGTTAGGTCTGCTGCCAACCTTGTCCATTCAAGGAATGGGCTACCGCGTCAAGTCGACCGCGGATGTGCTCGCGGAAGAATCCGAATCGGGAGCGGCCGTGTTAATGGCACACCGAGCGGGCCGCGGACGAGTGATCGTTTCCACGGCCAGCTTAGGTGGAGGTTCGCTGATCGACCTAGCCGACCGCTGGGGTCCTCAGCCAGAGCGAGTTGCTTCGAAGTTATGGCGCAACCTGGTGTATTGGGCGACGGAGGGTTCTTCGACTGGTCGTCGTCGTTTGGTTGCCAGCGCCGACAAGCAGTTTTATCGTCCTGGCGAGACCATATCGATCTTCGCAACCGCGTTTGATGAAGCCGCGCGTCCGTCCACCAAATATCGGTTGTGGGCTATGCTCGAACCTGATTCGCTCGATGATCTTTCCCTTTATTCCCCTGTACTTTGGCCTGACAACGTCGTTCGCGAAAGCGGCGAAGTCGGTTCGCATGTTGCTTGGGGGGAAGAGTTGCCGCTAACTCGTGGGAAGACCGCCGATGGGTATGGACTTGATCTGCTGCTTAGCGAGATGACAGACGCAGTCGATAGCGGATTGCGGATCGAGTTAACCGCGTATGAAGGAGCCGAGACGGAATCCGCTTTTGGACACGGAACGCAAGTCGATAGCACCTCGTTGGCCATTCAGATCCTCAGTGATCCCTTCGAGCAACAAAACCCACTTCCCAATCACGATTTACTCAAACGGTTGGCTGCCGTATCCGGGGGGCAAGTGTTGACCGATCCCAGCCAACTGGCCGAACTGCTGCGAACACGCCAGCTAATCGAAGGGCTCCCACGGAGGGATGTCACTCCCGCATGGAGCCACTGGTGGTTATGGTTAAGCTTAATAGGCCTCCTGTCGACCGAATGGTTTTGGCGGCGCGTAACAGGACTGGCCTAATCAAAGAAAACAGAGATCGTGCCAGATGCGATCGATCGAGACCTAACTTGCGGAATACCGGATCACGTTCGGTTACCAACTAGAGGATTATCGGATGCTTAAGCCTTCGAAGGATGTCACCGCCGCGGAGTTGGCGATTTTAGAACAACTGTGGGAGCACCAGTCGGCCACCTTGAAAGAGTTGTCAGGTTGGTTGTATGGATCGACCAGTGCGTCTGACATTGCCACCGTGCAAAAGCTGGTCGCGCGGCTGGAAGCCAAAGAATGCATCAAACGCAACCGAGACGAGTGGCCTCACTTGTTTCAAGCGGCAATCAAGCGTGAAGACTTGATCAGCAAACGTTTGCAGGCCACTGCCGACGAGCTGTGTGATGGAACGTTGAACAGTTTGCTAACGCACTTGGTGAAGTCGGCCAAGTTTAACGCGAAACAGCGGAAGAGTCTTCGTAAACTTCTGGACGATCTGGATAGCAAATGAGCTTTTGGGGCCAACTAATCGCAAGCAACTTGGTCATGGCCTGCCTGATCGGCAGCCTGGCTTGGCTGGTTGGCCGTAATGGTCGCCAGGCAACGCTTGCGCATACGTTGTGGTTGTTGCTGTTCGTTAAACTGATTACGCCGCCGTTAGTAACGGTGCCACTCCCCTTCCCTGAGACTTGGTGGCCGACCGAACTCGCCGTCGTTGAGTTCGACAACAAAGCAGTCACCGCGGGCGAAACGGCTACGGTCGCTCACAGTGGTGAAGAAACCAGTTCTGCTCGTTCCAATCGCAGCGCTCACACAGATCTACCGGCCGCAACTCCAGCAACTAGTTGGAATTGGACTATGCCAATCCATTGGTCGTATGTGTTGGTTGGCGTTTGGTTGATGGGTTTTCTTTGGATTGCGGTTCGAGGTTGTGTCAAGCTAATCCGCTTTTATCGGCTGCTGAGACGCCACGGTACCGTCGATGAAGCAGCGACCGGATTCGTAAGGGGTTTGCTCGTTAGGGCACGTGGTAGCACTTCGCCGCCACGATGTCCGCAAGTGTTGCGAGTTCCCATGCGAGTGTCGCCGATGCTGTTCGGGTGGGGAACCCGAGCTTACATCGTTTGCCCTGATTCTTTGTGGGATGCATTCGATGAAGAGGAGCGAAACGCGTTCCTTGCCCACGAAACGGCTCACTACCACCGCCGCGATCATTGGGTGCGGTGGCTCGAATGGTCGGTCACGGCGTTGTACTGGTGGTTTCCGTTGGTCTATTTCGCTCGCCGTCAATTAGAACGCCATGAAGAAGCCTGTTGCGATGCCTGGGCAGTCCGGATGCTGGAAGCGTCACCAAGGCAATATGCCGAAGCCTTGTTACAGGTGGTCGACTTCATCAGTGAGTACGAAGTGGGGATGGTGCGACTGGCTAGCGGGATGCAGCCAACTTATACGCTGGAAGAACGCTTGCACCTGATCATGAAAGGTGGCCGACCAATCGAACAAGCACGCCGCTTTCGTACTTGGTTCGGCATGGCTTGTCTGATGCTTTGTGTGTTGCACCCGATCGTTAAGCTCTACCGTCCGCTGCCTTTGCCGACGAACGTGGTTGCGACACGCGATTCCGATTCCAACCTCAACCAGTTGAAATCAGATTCAACAAGACCGGCGAATAACCATACTGCCGAGCCTCTCGATTTGCCACCAGAACCGGAAGGATTTTGGAATAGTCGTCCGAAAACACGCTGGGCGGACGTGTCGCTCTCGCTGCCAGGAGCGCGATTGGTGGCAGACGCAGATGAAGGGGTACGCTTCATGACAGCGGACGGAAAGACGCTGCAATTCAAGACGGAGGAGCTAACTTCGGTCGCCGAGATCGCCGCAACCAAGCGTGTTGTGATCGGCAATCAGGAGGGACAGTTGCGACTTTGGGACCTGGCCGCCGCCATGCCGGTTTCGTTGATTGGTTTGCACCCTGCCCCCGTGACGAGCGTAGCCTATCACGAGAAAGCAGGCCTTTTCTCTGCCGATGAAGCTGGCTCGGTGATGCGGTGGGATGTTCAGTCCGGCCAGGTCCTCGCCACGTGGGCTGAAACTTCTTCTTCGGTTCAATCGGTTCGCTTGTCTAACGATGGCCAGTCGCTGGCAATCCTATGCGGGGCATGGGAAGACCTCGGCCAACCGCAACAATTGTTCGTTGTTGACAGTCAAACTCTTCGCCCCAAGTTCAATGTGTCGCCGCCGATCGGTACGGCCGTGGTTGTTCCCTCCACGACAGGAGGTTGGTACTCCGTGCGATGGACGGGCCATATCACTGACTTAACGACAGGAGTCCTTCTCGGGCAAATACCGAAACACCATGTCTCATCGCTCGTATTGTGCCAAGACTCACCTTTACAAAAGTCGCCATGAAGGAAAACAGGCTAATGCGATTTCATCTATGCCACCCGTTGTCAGCGATCGTTTTCGTTTCCTTCGTTTGTGTTGCTACATTCGCTCATGCACAAGAGACCGCGGAGGAAACGAAGGTTGACCTGCCTAAGCGATGGGTGTTGATTGCGTGCGGTTTGCCAGGGGACGACGAACATCGCGTGCGTCTAACAAAGGCTTGTCGTCAGCTGATAAGCGGAGCCGAGACGACTCTTGGCGCTTCGCCAGAGCAGATCCGCATCCTCGCCGGTGATGAGACGATGAAAAACGACCTCGCCAATGAAGCGATCGACGTAGGGATTTGTACCAAGGAAACTATGCCCGCCACGCTCAGCGAACTTGGTGGCTTGGCGCAACGTCGTGATGGATGTTGGGTATTCCTCTTGGGGCATTCGCATTTATACGGACTCGAAAGCAAGTTCAACGTCGCTGGACCTGACTTTCATCAAGCAGAGTTCGCTCAGTGGGCCGAGGTGATTCAGTGCCAGGAACAAGTCTTCTGGGTGACCATGCCAGTCAGTGGGTTTTGGATCAAACCGCTCTCAAATGATACTCGTGTGATCGTATCTGCCACCGAGGCTGATGCTGAGTTCACCGGCACGGAAATGCCGTACGCGTTGGCCAGTCACCTGGCAGGGAGTGGCGACTATTATCAATTGGAAGACGTCGATAAAGATCGATCTCTTTCGCTGCTCGATCTTTATCTTTCCGTAAACCTCGAAATCGATGCCACATTCAAAACACTCGACCGGTTGCAGACCGAGCATGCCCAACTAGAAGACAATGGGGACGGTCGAGGGAAGGAAGTGCAGTTGCCCTACTTACCGGTGGTCGTCGAAGACCCGGAAGTCACGGAGGATGACGAAGATGTAACGGAAGAAATCGCCGCTGAGGACGAGGAGCCGAATGAAGATGAGGCGGCGTCGAACGATGACGCGTCAGTCGAGGAAACCCCCATTAACCCGTTTGGCGTGCGCCCCGAGGTAACCATCCAATTCGAGTCGAATATGGATGGCTACCGTGCACAACGAATCTTGTTGAGGAGACCCCAGTGATGCCCAGGTTGTCCCGTCAGCTATTTCTTCGTACTACCGTGCCCGCATGGTGTCTGGCCGCGTTTCTTCTTGTAAGCGTAGCCAACGCTCAGGAAGACGAGACGAAGGAGCCTGTAAACGAAGAAGTGACCCGCGCAAAAGTGTGGTTCGACAAGTTCGATAAGCAAGTAGTGTCGCTGGAGATGAAAGAGAAGTCGGCAAGTAAACCGTTCAAGGTGGTAATGCCGCCCCTGATGCGATTCTCGATTGAAGGAAACATTTTCGGATCGGTCTACGTTTGGGAAGATACCGATCAGCGGCTCGCAGCGATTGGAACGCTGGGGTCGCTTCCCTTTAATAGCGTTCAAACGCAGTTCACCGAATTTCACTTGCTAAAGCCACAGCCAATCGAGCCGATGAAATTTGTCGGTTTCCCCGGAAAAAATTGGAATCCAGACGTAACGGCCCTCGCCTTCAAGAGCTTTCCTGAGGCGAGCCCGGTGGCACCCAATGAAGCCCGTCGTCTTGCACAAATGCGCGCCCTGGCTCGGCAATTCAGTGCCGAGATGGATCATCGTGATCAAAAGAACAGGCTACGAATGTTGGCTCAGCCGATCTATCGATACAAGGATTCGACACAGGAACGCGACGGAGCGTTGTTTGCGTTTGTGTGGGACAACGGAACCGATCCAGAGCTAATTGTGCGGATCGAAGCGACGAAGCAAGAGGATGGGATCATTTGGCAATATCAGCCAGTTCGATTCACTTATCGGGCACTTCGCTTGCACCACGAAGGAGAACCGGTCTGGGAGGTCAGCGAATTCTTTGAGCGTGATCGACCTGTCCAAGTCTCTCCTTACGTCACGGGACTCATGTGGCTTCCGGAGTGGTAGGTCGCGGTTACTCCGGTTTAGGCCAATTCAAATGGCGATGCAGAAAGTCAAAGGTTGCCTCGCCGTTGATCGTATGGGGACCATCAAACCATTCAATCTCGCAGCGATCAGGTAGATGGAGCCGAGCGGCATAAAGGTGGCGAACCTTGGCGAACTCGTAAGCCACCGTCTCATCGTCCGCGACCCCGTCGAAATGCCCACGTTCGACCATGAAGGGCCGCGGTGCAATTAGTCCGGCCATTTCCGCGTAGCCAAACGTGCTCCCTAAATCAAACTCGAAAATCTCATATTCGCCCGTCCAAATGTAACTACGCGGGTTGCGAGTCGACGCGTTCTTATCGATCCATTCATTGAAGTCCCCCGAGCAAATCACGGCACAATATTCGGGGACTAACGGTGGAATCCGCATCGCCGACTTGCCCCCGTAACTGAGGCCGTAGAAGGCAATTCGTTCGGGGTCGACAAATGGCTGCTCCTTAAGCCAAGAGACAATCTGCTGATGCTGCGGAATGATGATTGAAAATAGCGTCTTGCCCAGCGGGTTCGCCTTCCGTTGAAGAGAGCGGAAACGATCGGTGAAGATGTACAAGTTTTGCGGACAAAAGGTGATGAAACCTCGCTCGGCCAGCTTTCCGGCATATGCCTTGTAAGCGGCATGCTTCTCTTCGCCGATCAGGTCGCGAGGTCGCCCTTCAAGTCCATGTTGGCAGACGACAACTGGACGCTGCTCTTCTTCTTTCAAGTCGTTGGGAAGAATGAGTAGACCGTATGCGATAACCTCAGGAAAGACGTCCAGCACCACTTCGTAGGCTGTCCATTGGTCCGTTCGATAAGCTTGTCGGCTACGGGCATTGGCGGGCAGCCGAGGTAAATCGAACTGGCCAATGGTTTCCTGGGCGAATGTTTCCCGATACGGCGCAACACTCTCCTCGAACGCTTCCAAGGATGAGGTGTCGGGTTGGAAGAACGCTTTACGAGCATACGTGCTTTCGCGGAGTAAACGCTGATTGAATTGATCGATCTGCTGCATCTGCCGCACCATGCGGGCGGTGGGATCGATCGGATTGGCCTGATACTTCGGCAACTTGCCCGGTGGTTTAAGATCGAACTTTGCGGGCAGGCCTTCGAGAAGCGACAGCAAAGTGATCTCTTTGCCAAAACGTATGTCCTGGGGTGACCCGTTAATCGTCGACCAAGTCTCATTGGTCAGCGGTCTTACGACGTCGAGAGCCTTCTTCCACTCTTTGACCACTTCCGTTCGCTCGGGAGCCACGATCTTTCCCGGGGCGGAACCATGCTGGCCTGGGATGTCATCCGTCGCAAAGTGTTCGTCCTCGATAATTAACGTGCGGGGGGCGATCATCGAGGCGACTTGGCTATCGCCGAACTGGTTGAGAAGGCCGAATACGTTGCGATCAATCGGTTGTTGCCAAAGCGTTTCCCGCGGTCCAAAGTAACCGCTCACGGCGACCGACTTCAGCCGCGTGTCGAGAGCCGCCGAATAAAACGCGAGTAGCCCACCTTCCCCGTAGCCGATCACTCCAATCGGCAACTCGTTAGCTGCCTCAAACGCATCGACTGCTGCAAGTACCTTTTGCACCTCGTAGCCGATCAAGTGGCGGCCAAGTTCAAATGCGGAGCGGTACAAGAGTTCGCGACCTGGCAATTGGCTTTGCCGCGGTCCCGCAAACTGCAAGAGACCCCGCTCACGCGATATCACGGTTGGTACAATCACACGGATTCCGTTTTCCGCTAATCGTCGTGCGAATTGATCAATTTCTGGGATACCTTCTTCCAAGCCAACGAGTTGTTCTGGCGTTTGCGACGCATCGGGAATCGCGATCACATTGCCGCGGATTTCTCCTTTAGGTAGCAATAGCAATCCCTCGCCTTCGATCTCACCGCACACTGGCCAGCGAACCGCCAGCACATCGAACGTGTCGGAAGTGGCAAGGATCGCTGGCTGATCGATCGCGGTGCTACGCTGGAATTGAATCGTTTCGTGCCGTGGATCACGCACACCGAGTAGGTGCCCGAGCTTAGCGCGCTTCTTCGCGATTGACTTCTCGTAGGCGGCTTCTGACTTGGTATCGCGCTGCCAAAACGTTTCTCGCTGTTGAGCGGCGAGCTCGGTCTGCTGCAATAGAAATCGATCGACCCCGTCGACCAATTTCGAGGCGATATCGTCATCCATTTCCAGCGGACGAGTGCCTGCCAGAGGCGGCCCAAATTGGCGTTCAGGCATCTGAGCCAAAGTTGGGGCGAAGATCGAGAGGAGCAAACAGCCAGACAGCAGTTGAGCAAATAGACGCATTGCGAGTGATCCGAGGAGGCGGGAGCGATCGAGGTAGGAGACCGCTACGATACCACGGATGCTCGAATGAGGAAACTTATTTCGTATCAGGATCGGAAGGGTTCGTTCGTGTCCTAATTAAGACAGAGCTCAGCATGGTGAATACTGCGGTGGATACCAGCACCATTGCAGCGAAGGCGATCACCGGAAGCCGCAGGAATACTCGATGGGTGACTAGGTCGGCACCCAGATCGCCGCCTGAATCTTGCCACTGGAGCGACAAGAGTACCTCCCATCCCGACCAATCGATTGCGCCAGTGAAAGTTCCCAAGACGACCAGCAAGACAACCAAGCCGAAAGACAGAAGGACGCGGCGAAGCAATTTTCGGTTCCTGATTTCGTGAAAAATGGAATTTCAAATGATACTAGCTGCAGATACGAGCAAGCTCAATCCAAGAGCACTTCTGAGTTTCCGAGCTTTCACTCCGACGGATCTAGAAAGATATGCGCACATGAGTACCCAGAAGTTCCGCGATCGCTTAGTAAGATTGGGCCGCACGAAGGTCGAAGTGGTTCAGCCCTATTGGAAGATTGCAGAGGTGTACGACATACAGCTCAGCGTCGAGATGGCTTCCACGCAAGAACATGCGTTCGCGGAGGTGACGAGGATCTTTCCCGTCGACTGGCACGAAGGCGATGCGTTTATGCTTTGGAGCAGCGACGGAAATCTTGATTTCGCGTCGCTACCGTTTTCGTGGGTTGCGTGCGACTACATTGCTCTCGCGGAATGTTTCGATCGCTTACCACCTGCGGACTAATCTTCTGCGACCAATGCCGCATCGATGGTCAGTGTCTGGCCGTCAGGCATTGCGATCACACGTTGCTCTTGCCAAGCTGACAAGTTCTCCTCCACGTAGTGCATCGCACGCACCAGGGCTTTTTCTTCTTCGTGGCTAACCGTTTCACTGGTGCCGGTCAGGAGGGTCAAGACTTGAACGCTACCGGTGTCGGCTCCATAAGCCGCCACGGCGCTGATCATGACCTGAACCGATACGAGACCCCAGCGATCGTACAAATACTCGAAGGCTTCTTGGTTGGTGGCAATCACGGTGCTTTTCTCGCGAGCAAGGAGATAAGAGTCCGGCATCCTCGGCCAGATCAGCGCGGACGCGCGGGATGGAGAAGTTTCTGCGTTCATGCCTAAAGCATATTACGGATCTGGACGAATGGTCGCGGTTGCCCGCGAGCCATCGGTGACCTATCACCGAAATTGGTAGTGGTTGTAACGGTTAGGCAGTGCCAGTCCGCGTGTTGTTAATGATTCGTCTCTTACCAACACGACTGCAGGCTCGAATTGACTGCGCTTAACTGGCGAGCCGAGTGATGAAGTTGCGCTTGTTCTTCCTCGTTCAACGCGATTTGTAACGTTTGTGCGATCCCTGTGCGTCCGATCACGGCCGGGAGAGAGAGGCAAACGTCTTCGATTCCGTAATATCCCTGGACCAGCGTCGATACCGGCATCGTGTGATGCGAATTGTCGCGAATCGCTTCCAGAATCATCGCGGCCGCGCTTGCCACAGCGAAGTTGGTGTACCCCTTCGCTAGAAAGACTTCCGGCGCAACGCTAAGCGTCTTCTCGAACGATTGCTTGACCACCGGATCTTGACCCATATGCCAACCACCCGCAAAGACGGCACTTAGAACAGGAAATTGCGAATCGCCATGCTCACCTAAGATATAAGCCCGAATGTCGTCCGAGTGGATGTTGTAATGGGCCGAGAGCAACGAACGAAACCGAGCACTATCGATCAATGTGCCGGTCCCGATCACGCGGTGAGGAGGAAAGCCCGAGAGCTTGAGCGTAGCGTACGTCAGTACATCGACCGGATTGGAAACAATCAGCAAGATCGCGTCGGGGCTCAGTTCGGCCACCTTAGGGACAACCGACTGAAACAGTTTCGCGTTCGGCTCAGCCGAAGCCAGGCGATCTTTGGCATTCCCACCTTTATCTGCTGACTCGGCCAATGCCAGGATCACCACTTGCGAGTTCTTCGTTGCTTCGATATCGCCAGAGCGAACCGCCACACGACCTGGCGAGAGCGCGGCCGCATGCTGCAAGTCTAGGGCTTCACCCCGCGTCCGACCAGCGCTGCGGCTAACCAGGACCAGTTCGCTGGCCAGGTTCTTCATCACCATGGCATATCCCAGCGTAACGCCCACCTTGCCGACACCGATAATCGAAACCTTCATGCACGCACCTTCCCCCGTTTTTGTGGCAAAAGCCCAATCTGCATTAGCGGCGCGAATCGCTCAAGGGGCTATCTCCCACATTCCTTGGCTTGAGTCGATTTAGATGGATCCGCGAGACAAATTCATAATTTCGGCATCTGCGAACGGAGGCCTGTTGGCACATATCGGGCGGGCTCGCAGTTGCAAGTAGGTTGCAAGTGCGATATTCTTGGAGGAACTATTTCGTTCAATTGTATGGTTCGCAGATGGCACGTAATCGCAACGCACAGTTCTCGATCGAAGCCGCCAAGACTTTGTTGCGGTCGGCCGGCCTACGCTGTACTGCGGCTCGCATCGCCGTAATTCAGACGCTAGGTGATCACCAGACACCACTTAGTCCGATGGAAGTTGCCGATAACTTAGCCGAGTTCGGTTTTGATAAGTCGACGATTTATCGTTCATTGACGGAACTGGACGAATCGGGCTTGGTGGCTCGTTTAGACTTAGGAGACTCGGTGCGTCGGTTCGAACTCTTGCCGCAAGATGCCCAAGGCAATTCTGGACATCCGCATTTCATGTGCGTCGATTGCGGCAAGGTTACCTGCTTGTCTGGCTTTCACGTCGAGCTTGTGCCAGACGACCCCGGGCAAGAGCTTCCAGGGGCACTTGGCGAAGTGTTGATCAAAGGGCACTGTAACGCCTGCGGTTGAGAAAACTGTGGGCGACTTACATGCGTGCTAAGAAGCGTCCGGCCCGAGTTCTTCTTTCAACGACGTCGCGAACGCCTCGCGAATGTCTTCTTTGATTTCACTGGCGCCGTTGACCTGAGCAATTATCGCTGCGGCGATCCCCTCCCCTTCGCCAAGCGATTGAACGTGACGCACTTTCGCCGCGCAGTCGCTGGCGATCGCTTGCACACTGTTGGGATCTGGGCGATTGCCGTCCCCGCCACGATCGGCCTCCATTTGACTTACCTTCGAAGAGCGTGAGTTGGCCGATGGCTTCTTTCGCATCTCTCCGATGTGAGCCGTCTTCAAACGAGTTACCATTTCCTTGCCAAGTGACTCGGCCGAATATTGGAAGTCTTTCATTCGGTCGTTGAGGGCCGTGCTTTGATATCCACAGCCAATCACGCCCAAGATACATCCCAGTAGACCGGCGAACAGGAGGAATTCTCCCCAGGAAACAAATTCTTTGGCAGCGTTCATGATCGTGGCCGTTGGTATAGAAGGAAGTGATAGACGCGTGGCAACCATTAGGTGGCCCTGCGACAACCTGTCATGTTGTCGCAGGTAGAACGGATACATCGATTTAGAACTGACCAACAATATCGCCGGCATTGGACGAACCAAGCGCCCACCAAGCCTCGATATCGATCGTATCGGGGATGAAGCGAACCGAACCGTCGGCTAGTGAAACCTGTACGCCGCCAGGATGATTGGACGACGGCGTGATCGCACCATCCGCCTCACTGCAGCGGAACCAATCGGTGTTATAGCCAGGGATCGAGATCGTATTGGGAGGGAACACATGGTTGTAAAGGTGCTTCTCCCAGCTGCTGGTATACAACCAGGTGAGTCCTTTGTATTGACTCCAATCGCTCCAGTTCACGTGATTGGCCAAACCATCGGCGACTACGTCACGAATGTTCGTGCCAGGCTGCTGAATCATGCCCGAGCCGGTGTAGTACAGGTTACGTCGCTTATCAGGATGATTACCTTGGCCATCGTTGACCAGCGATTCGCTCATCGCCGCCGTGTTGGAAAGCCCGTCGGTCAGGTCTTTGAACGAAACGGTATGGTTCGACCCGGCGAGCCATTGTCCTTGGCAGTTCGCCGTGCCTGGTCCCTGACTCGACATTCGCGAGTGCGAGATGTAACCGCGCGACGAGGAGCTCGTGCCACCAATCGGCAAACTCAACTGACGCGGGGGACCTGCATTGGCGACGTAATTGAAGTTAGCCAGCCCGGACACGTTGCTGTTGGTGACGCTTTCGCTTGGGCAAACAAACGTTTCAATAGGAACGCGAGCAATCTTTCCCAGCTCGGTACTACCGTCGACCAAACCGCTCCACGAGTAACCTGATCCGGTCAGCTCGGACGGAACGAAATCAAACGCCGCGATCTCTTCCACACTTGGCAAGATACCGAAGTACCAAGACAAGTTGCCGGAGGTACCGGAGCCGTAATCATGCGCGGCACGATGCATGTGCAGCGGCGTGGCGTGATTAATGTCGTGGTACAAGTGCGTCGCCAACGTAAGCTGCTTCATGTTGTTGGTGCACTGCATCCGCCGGGCGGCCTCGCGGGCTTGTTGGACGGCCGGCAGCAACAGGCCAACCAGGACGCCGATAATGGCAATCACTACCAGCAACTCGACGAGGGTGAAGCCGGACGATCTTCTCGTTCGAGACATGACAATAATTCTCCGAGTAGCAGGCAAAAGGATGGAAAGCGTTCAACGGATAGATGAAACCGGAACCACGCCGGCACCCGAGGCACCCAGCAGCTCTTTTCTGTTCCATTCACGGCCATGGATGCCGGCGTGACGAGCGCTATTTTGCAAACCGTTGGCGCGCTGGTCCACGGAGATTTGCGCATTGATCTTGATTAAACGCGCACTTCATGATTTCCTCGTAAATCATGTAACAGAATGTTAATATATCGTTAATTAATACCTCGCTGGTCCCCAATGAAATGTGATTCGGTCACAATGACGGCTGATAGTTGGCATGTTGCCTGACGAAATGCGCACAGTGGCGAACACTCCCCACAGGGGGCGGACCTTCGGAAACGTGGTATGAAGAACGTCATCGTCCTCATTGAAACCTCCACCGGCTGGGGCTCGGGGATGGTACGAGGAATTGCCGATTACCTGGATGAGTGTGGCGAGCCTTGGAACGTCTTTCTTGAACCACGGGGCAAGTTCGAACCGCTCCGAATTCCTAAAGGTTGGGATGGAGACGGTATCATCGCCAGGGTCAACAATCCGCTCTTAGCGGACGAGATCCTCGCGTCGGGCATCCCGTGTGTAAATGTCTCGTGGTACGACTACGGCAAAGGGATTATTGCCCGCTGTACTCTGGATGAAGAAGAGAGCGGTCGTTTGGCTGCTAAATATTATCTAGAGAAGAAGTACACCCACTTTGCGTACTGCGGTTCCCCTTGGCGTCCCGATTATTACGACGACTTATTCGGCCGAGCCTATGCTCAGTACTTAGCGACCGCAGGCTTTCCCTGTTTTAACTTTCCTCCCCGCGAGATCGATCCCGAGCAACCTTGGATCGATCAGCTTCGTCAGTTGGGAACTTGGCTCAAGACTTTGCCAACACCGTGTGCTGTGCTGGCGATCGATACGCAAACGTCTCGTCAGCTGATCGAAGCCGCCAAGTTGGTCGGGCTCGGTGTGCCCGATGCCATCGCCGTACTGGCAGGGGAATACGACGAACTGGCCAGCGGCATCACCCGCCCCAAGTTGTCCATGCTCGACAATGCTGCCCATAGCGTTGGACACAATGCGGCAAAACTTCTCGACCGCATCATGCATGGTCAGGCCGATGGAAGCGAGTTGGTTACCATTTCGCCAACCAACGTGATTTCGGCACAATCGACCGACTGGACCGTACTGCCCGATGAGCGACTGGTACATGCGCTGCGATTTGTGCGGGATAACTACCACCGTCCGATCCAAGTCGCCGATCTGGCGGAACATGCTGGTACGTCACGACGTTTGCTCGAACAACTTTTCGATCGCTATCTCGATATCTCTCCCAGTCGGCAAATTTTGGCGGTGCGTTTAGATGCCGCGAAGCAACTATTAGGACGATCGGTCCTTTCTATGTCAGAGATCGCGGCGCGCTGCGGCTTCGATTCCCCGGAAGTCATGTGCCGCGCGTTCCGGCGCGAGGTCAGCATGTCTCCTTCGGAGTATCGACAGAGAAGGCGACTGCAATGAACCCGTTTCGCGGTAGTCGTGCCTTGCACGATCGATTGGAAAAAGCGAGCCCATGGGCGGTCGTCCTATTCGCCTCGAGCACTTCCTTTGCTGTCTATTTCTGCATGTACGCCTTTCGTAAGCCGTTTACCGTGGCGACCTATGCAGGGCTTTCGTTTGGCGAAACTGGCATCGAACTGAAAACCGCACTCGTCCTCGGACAACTACTCGGTTATGCCCTGTCGAAGTACATTGGCATCAAGTTCTGCTCGCAGTTGAAACGCGAGAACTTATTGATGGCAACGATCGGACTGATCTTCCTTGCCCAAGCTGCCCTGCTAGGATTTGCCCTCTTGCCTGGCGGTTGGAAGGTGGCTGCCATCTTTGCCAATGGCCTTCCACTCGGCATGGTTTGGGGCCTGGCGATGCGCTACCTAGAAGGGCGACGTGCTACCGAGATCATGGTAGCAACGCTCAGTTGCTCGTACATCTTTGCCACCGGAGCCGTTAAGGATATTGGGCAGCGCATCCTGGAGTTCGGCCACGTCGATCAATTTTGGATGCCGTTTTGGACGGGGCTTGTCTTCTTACCGCCGCTGGTGATCTCGGCTTGGCTGTTAGATGCCTTACCCCAGCCAGATTTGAACGACCAGCGGGAACGATCGCACCGTTCGGCAATGACCACGCACGATCAATGGGCGTTTCTGGCACACTTTTCAGTGGGCTTGATCTTGCTGAGCTTTATTTACGTCCTGCTTACGGCATTCCGTGATTTTCGCGACAACTACGCGGCCGATATTCTGCACGAACTTGGCCTGGCCGACGTGCCAGGAATCTTCACCAAGGTCGAGGTAGTCAGCGCGGTGATCATTGCTTTGACGCTGGCCGGGCTCAGCTTCTTTCGGCATAACCGGCATGCCTTGGTCGCGACGTTTGCAATCATGTTAAGTGGTGTCGTCATGCTGGGAGGGACGACGCTGTTGTTTCAAGCGGAACTGGTGAGCGGCTTGGCTTGGATGATATTCGTCGGGCTCGGGGCCTACCTGGCGTACGTACCTTACACGGTGCTGTTCGATCGGATCTTCGCGGCGACGCGTGCTTCAGGAACTTCCGTGTTCGCGATCTATCTGATCGACTCGCTCGGCTACACCGGATCGACGGCAATCCAAGTCTACAAAGACTTATGGAAGGCAGAACAATCGCGGCTACTCTTCTTTCAAAACTTTTCCTTGGCGTTGTCGATGATTGGCTTTGTTGCGTTACTGGTCAGTGGTTGGTACTTCATTCGTGAGGAACGTTTAGCCCGCGAGGCAAGTGTGGACCACGCAGCTAACTCGGTTGTCGAAACCTCAACGGAATCGCCTGCCGCATTGGGAAATCACGCCGCAGCGGATACAACATAAGGAGCTATTGGTTTCGCACCCTTTGAAATCCGCGAGGTGCTTGATGGATTATTACGAACGTTTTCGTGTCACGCCCGGCAGCAAAGTCGATCTCAACAAGTTCGATCCTTCGCACAAGAAGCTGCACAACGAACGGCAAGAAGCCGAGCAAGAGACGATTCACCTTCGCGAAAGAATTCGCGATCTGCAATACGAAATGTATGCCGAACGGAAGCGATCGCTACTGGTCGTGCTGCAGGGACGCGATGCTGCCGGTAAGGATGGAACCGTCCGACATGTTTTCAGAGCGATGAATCCGCAGGGTTGCCGCGTGGTAAGCTTCAAAGTTCCCTCGAAGGACGAAGCTGAACATGACTTCCTGTGGCGTTGTCACAAAGTCACGCCCGGCCTGGGCCACATTACCGTTTTTAATCGTTCGCACTACGAAGACGTCCTCGTTCAGCGGGTTCACAATATCGTTCCGAAAGAAGTCTGGTCGAAGCGATATCAGCAGATCAACGATTTCGAGAAGATGTTGTACGAGAACGGCACGCACATCTTGAAGTTCTACTTGCACATCGACCAGGAAGAGCAACTCGAGCGTTTCAAGAAGCGGTTGGACAAGCCAGCCAAGAATTGGAAGATCAGCGAAAGCGACTACTCCGAGCGGCCATACTGGGATGACTACACCAAAGCGTTTGAGGAGGCTTTGCGACGTTGCAGTACCGAACACGCGCCTTGGTTCATTATCCCCTCGAATCGGAAGTGGTTTCGGAATCTGGTCGTGGCGCGCATCTTGGTCGCCGCGTTTGAATCGTTTGACATGAAGTTCCCAGAACCGACTGTCGATTTGGACGAAATTCGCCAGCTTTACCACGCCGAAGTCAAGAAGGAAAACGGTTCCTAGCGACGGCCAGTTCGAGCGTGACAAGGAATCCGGCGAGGTCTATACTGAACGTCTCCCTCCTCCCCTTTTCCTTCACTCCATTCGGCGGATCGTATGACGGTAACCGTACGAGCATTGCTGGCACACGGGTCCTGCTTGGGATTGTTTTTGCTTGCCTCTTTTCCGTATGCCATCTCGGCTGCGGAAACGGACGGCGAGGTTCTTTTTGTTCGGCGGATTGCCCCCCTGCTCAGCGAAAAGTGTTTGGCTTGCCATGGCCAAAACGAGGACGAAATTGAAGGAGGGCTCGATCTCCGCTCGGCTGAAGCGACCCATGCCGGGGGCGACAGTGGCGAACCTTGCCTTGTCCCCGGCAAACCCGACGAAAGCCCCTTGCTGTTGGCGGTGAAACGGGACGACGATAGCTGGTCGGCCATGCCTCCGAAAGAGGCCGAACAACTGAGCCCGCAGCAGATCGCCTGGCTCCAGCAATGGATTGCCGCCGGAGCACCTTGGCCGCAGGAAGCTCGAATCAAAGAGATCGAGGAAAGTTACGCCGATAAGTGGTCGGCTGAAGATGGCATCACCGTTGAGACCACTGGAGCCCTCTCCGAAGAATGGGCCAATCGGAAATACAAACCAGAAGCCCTGTGGGCCTACCAGCCGGTGGTGAAGCCGGAGCCACCCCAAGTCGAGGCGACGACGCCGATCGATGCCTTTCTCCAGACAAAATTGCCCGCAGGGCTTTCCGTTGCGCCGCGTGCCGACCGTGCGACTTTGATTCGTCGTGCCACATTCGATCTCTTAGGGTTGCCTCCCACCCCGGACGAGATCGACGCGTTCGTCAACGATCCCGACTCCGAATCGAAAGCGTTTGCCAAGGTAATCGAACGATTACTGGCATCGCCTCATTACGGCGAGCGGATGGCACAGCACTGGCTCGATGTCGCCCGCTATGCCGATACGTCTGGTTTCGCCAACGACTACGAACGAGGCAACGCGTGGCGATATCGCGATTACGTCATCCGTAGCTTCAATCAAGACAAGCCTTACGACCTTTTCGTCCGCGAACAAATCGCCGGCGATGAAATGCGGCCGGATGATTCGGAAGGGATCATCGCCACCGGCTTTCTGCGGATGGGCCCGTGGGAACTGACCGGGATGGAAGTCCCCAGGATTGCCCGACAAAGGTTCCTAGACGACGTAACCAACAGTGTCGGCGAAACGTTCCTGGCGCATTCGCTGCAGTGCGCCAGGTGCCATGATCACAAGTTCGATCCTGTCCCGACGCACGATTACTACGCGATCCAAGCGGTCTTCGCGACCACTCAGCTGGCAGAACGGAAAGCACCTTTTCTCGACGTGGAGAACATCGACGGGTTCGACGAAAAGCGATTCCTGGATCAGCGTCGTCGCGAATACCGCGAGACCCTCGATCAGTTGAACACCAAACAGTTGGTTGCCGCGCTCGAGTGGTATGCCGAGCAAGGGATCGATTCCTTGGAATGGAACAAGGCGGTCGCTGCCAAGAAGTCATTCGACGGCGCCCGCAAAGTGCTGATGCAGCATCGTATACCGGAAGAAGAGATTCCACCAAAGGGTGTTGGATTCACGGTCGCCGACTTCGGCAACGATCGCGTCGCGACGAAGGGGCTGCAGCGGCTGAGCTGGGAAGAGGAACGTTACGAGCCGTACGCGCTGGCCGTTTACACGGGCCGAAGTCCAGATATCAAAGCGATCTATCAGCCTCAGCGGATGCCGAAACAGCCTCTGCAGCATGGGGAACTTGAACAGTCATGCATCCTGATCGGTGGTGATCCCTTTGCCAGTGGTCCGGAAGTATCGCCTGGGATATTGAGCGTTCTCTCGAGTGTCCCTCACGGCGACATTCCCGACTCGATCGAAGGTCGCCGCTATAAGTTTGCCCAGTGGGTCGCCAGCCCCGCGAACCCGCTCACCACGCGGGCAATCGTTAATCGAATTTGGTTGTGGCACATGGGGCAACCGATCGCCGGCAACCCGAATAACTTCGGTGGCACCGGCAAGCGGCCGACGCATCCGCAACTACTCGATTGGCTGGCCGCTACGTTCGTCGAAGAAGGCTGGTCGATTAAGTCCATGCATCGGCGAATCATGAACAGCGATGCCTATTGTCGTAGTTGCCAGCACCCTGCTCCGCAGAAGGTTGCCGAGCAAGACCCGCTTGCCACCAGCTACGCCGCGTTTCAGCCGCGAAGGTTGACCGCTGCTGAGATCCGTGATGCCATGCTTCACGCTACCGGCGAACTGAATCCGCAGATGGGCGGAATTCCCAATCGGCCGGAGATCAATCTTGAAGTGGCGCTTCAGCCACGACAAGTCATGGGAACGTTCGCCGCTGCCTGGACCCCGAATCCACTTGCGGTCGATCGGCATCGTCGTTCGATCTATGCCCTCAAGGTCCGCGGCTTACCAGATCCGTTCCGCGAGGTGTTTAACGCCCCGGCCCCAGACTTTTCATGTGAAATGCGAACAGCGTCGACCGTCACTCCGCAAGTCTTCGCCTTATTCAACGGGCAAGCCAGTTACAGCCGAGCCCTTGCCTTGGCGCATCGCGTGCTCGAAGAAGGACACCAAGGGGAAGCCGCGATCAACCGACTGTTCCGCCTGGCTTACGGACGATCGGCGGCCGACGGCGAGCGTAGGTTGTGCCTCCAGCATTGGCAACAGATGGAAGCGGTCGAGAACAAACGAGAAGTGATTCCGGCCGATCGACCACTGGTTGTCCGGCGCGATGCGATTGAAGAGAACACCGGCGAGCCGTTTTCGTTTGATGAAACGTTGTACGCCTACCAAGAGTTCGTGCCCGACCTGCAGCCGTCAGACGTTGACGTGAAGACGCGAGCCCTGGCCGATGTCTGCCTTGCCGTTCTAAATTCCAACGAGTTTGTCTATGTCTACTAATCCACCGCTAAGCCGCCGCGACTTGCTGTATGGCTTGGGAGCCAGCCTCGGAAGCATTGCGTTCAGCTCGTTGTTGGCAGCCGAAGAAGCGGGAAGTAGCGATCCGCTCGCCCCGAAAGCGGCGCACTTGCCGGCTAAAGCGAAGAACTGCATCTTCCTGACGATGGAAGGGGGCCCGTCGCACATTGATACATTTGATCCCAAGCCGAAACTCAGCGAGCTGCACCTGAACGAGTTCTTCCGCAGCGGCGAGCAGAAGTCGGCCATGGAAAGTGGCAAACGCTACTTCGTACAAAGCCCGTTTAAGTTTCGCCAAGCTGGCCAATCTGGTGCCGACATGGCTGAGAATTGGCAGCATTTGGCTGGCGTCGCGGATGAACTTTGTTTTTACCGTGGTTGTCAGGTCGATAGCGTGAATCATCCGACCGCAATGTACCAGCTGAACTGTGGTAACCGTTTCGGCGGCGATCCTGGCATGGGCGCGTGGGTAACGTACGGCCTCGGTTCGGCCAATCAAAACCTCCCTGGCTTCATCGTGTTGCCTGAGGTCAGCTATCCACAAGGGGGCGCAGCGAACTGGAGCAACGGGTACCTGCCGGCCAGTTACCAGGGCACACCACTGCGTCCCAAGGGATCGCCAATTCTCGATCTGTTCCCCCCGGAAGGTATCTCGCCGGAACATCAGCGGAAGAATCTTGACCTGATTGCTGAGTTGAACCAGGAACATTACAGGCGACATCCCTGGCACAAGGAACTTGGTGCCCGGATGGAAAACTACGAGCTAGCTTTCCGCATGCAAATGCAAGTACCTGGCGTACTCGATCTGAAGAACGAACCGCAAGCGACCCTCGACATGTATGGCGTCGGCAAGCAGCAAACCGACTCCTTCGGCCGGAAGTGCTTGCTGGCTCGTAAGCTGGTGCAGCAAGGCGTGCGCTTTGTGCAGCTTTATCACGGATCTTGGGATAGTCACGACTACATCGAGCGGGCCCACGGCAACCTGGTTCAAGCGGTGGATCAGCCGATCGCTGCCCTGATTGCCGATTTAAGGCGAACCGGTTTGCTCGACGAAACGCTAATCGTGTGGGGAGGCGAGTTCGGTCGTTCGCCCGATAACGGTGTCCGCGGTGGCACGGCATATGGACGTGATCATAATCCGCACGCGATGACCTTTTGGATGGCTGGCGGCGGTGTGAACGCCGGTCACACGATCGGGGCCACCGACGAAACTGGCATGAACGCCGTAGAAAACGTCCATCACATCCGTGATTTTCACGTGACCTTGCTTCGCTTGTTGGGCTTAGACGACAACAAGCTAACGTTCTATCATGCAGGTCGATTCAAGCAGCTGAGTCAATTCGGCGGCAAAGTTATTCCGGAACTGATCGCGTAGTATGACGAAAGTCAATCGTTCAAGAGCATAACTACTTGAAGGAGTCGCAACTTCCCCAACACAACACCTAATGAAACCAATTCTCTAGAGGCCCGAATTTCGGCGATTCTTTGGCAGTGGAGGTTCACGGCAGTCGCGGAACGCAAGACATTCCTCGCCGAATCAGACTTGGCATCCCTCTTGGAATACTGGATGCCGTTCTCTCAAATTGAATTCACGAGAAAGCTGGGCACGTGGTGTGATGGCGTGACTGTGCTCAATCTCTTCCACCTCGGCCGCACTGCATTCCTGATCGTTGGCGTGGGCACTTTTCCTGATGCCTTGTCGCCGTTCGAACTAGAGTTCTACTACAAAAAGCGGCGCGACCTAATGACCACACGGATCGTCTTTCGCTTCGGTATGCTCGACTCGGACTGGCAACTACGGAAGTTTCCACCGACGAAGTCCGCCGAGAACCTCCTTTCGCAGCGCCCCAGCCACGCGAAAGACTGGGCCGTGGCTGTGGAACTAACGCCGGAGGATTAGCTGCCGACATCTGTCTGGGATCCGTCTGATCCTCGGTTCGCCGTTGCTTTTTTTTAAAAGATTGGACTGGTACCCGCTTCGCCCCTGGCCCTTTCCCCACAGGGGCGAGGGAACCGGAAGGGACGGATGATGGCTGCGTATTAAATGTCTGCCAGACGTTCGGCCGAGTCGCCGAATGTTTCTTTGTGGATGCCGAACTTGTCCATCAGCGAGAGATACAAACTGCACATCTTGCGGTTTGGCTGATCGAGGTAGTCGAGCGTTCGCCCTGTTTGCAGCTTGCCGCCACCTCCGCCGAGGATCACCACCGGCAGCTTGGTGGCATCGTGCTGGCTTCCGGCGAGCATGCTTGAGCAGAACATAATCATGGTATTGTCGAGCGTCGTGCGTTCTCCTTCCTGCGTCTCGCTGAGGCGTTTGGCAACGTAGCCCAATTGCTCGAAGAAGAACTGGTTGACCTTCAGCCAGTCCTCCGATTCCTGGTGCGAAAGCAAATGGTGGATCATGTAATCGATTCCCAAGTTCGAGAACCGCAGCGACGAGTGGTCGTTATTAAGCTTCAACGTACAGACGCGGGTTGCATCTGTCTGGAAGGCCAACACCATGATGTCGCACATCAGCTTCATATGCTCGGCGATGTCTTGCGGTATACCGTCGGCCGGTCGGGCCATATTCGGCTTCTCGAGCGGCGGCTTCCAACCTTGCATCTCTCCTCGCTTGCCGGCGCGATCGATTCGTTCTTCGACATCGCGGACCGAATCGAGGTATTCGTCCAACTTGCGGCGATCGGCCTTGCTGATATTGCGCCGAAGATCCTTCGCGTCACCGAGAATCGCATCGAGCACGCTCTTTTCTTCCCGCTTCGCACCATCCTCGAACAAGCGGTCGAATGCCAATGCCGGATAAAGTTCCAAAGGCGTCGGCGTTGTCGGCGAACTCCACGAAATGTGCGAGCTGTACAGCATGGAATAGTTTTTGTGCACCGACGGGTTCGACTTTTCGCAGCCCAGGACCAAGCTGGGTACCTTGGTGTCTTGCCCGTACTCTTGGGCGAGCACCTGATCGATGCTTGTGCCGGAACGGATTTCACCGCCGGAGGAAAGCGGAGCTCCAGACAGCAAATTGCCGGTTTGTGAACTATGGATATTTCCCTTCAACGCTTCGGCATTATACAAGCCGCGGATGAACAGCAGCTTGTCTTTATAGGGAGCCAGCGGATCGAGCACCTGCCCGATCTCCAGGTCGGCCCCTTCCCCTTTCGCCCAGAAGTGATCGCGATGGAAGCCGTTGCCAGCGAACATCACGCCGAAACGTAGCGGTGCTTCGCCTGTTTTATCGGTCGAGGCGGTCGTTTCTCCCCATACCGGAATCGATTCCATCCAAGGCAAGGCCATGCTCACCCCAAGGCCGCGTAGCATCGTACGTCGTGAGAAACGTTGGTTCATGGTTGGTATCCTGTGGCGTGTTCACTCGATCCCTGAAAACTCGTTGCCGCGAATCTCGCGAAATTGCGGGCTGAGCACGATTCGCTCGATCGCGATTTGCACGCGGAACTCGTTCGCTTTAAGCTCCGCGTAAATTTGATCCAATAGCGGCTGATCCGAAAGACGCACCGAGCGTCCCAGCGCGTAGCCGAGCAGTTTCTTGCAGAACTGTTTGACGAACGTTTCCCTGCGTTGCACGGCAATATAGTCACGAATATCCGCCAGTCCGTCGATCGGCGTGCCGTCCATCAGCGTGGTGGTTGAATCGATCAAAAGTCCGCTCTGATCTTTCTGGCGAAAGGCCCCGATCGTGTCGTAGCTTTCCAAGGCGAAGCCGTATGGATCGATTCGCTTATGGCACTTGGCACACTCAGCCACGCTGCTATGCTTCTCGATCAACTGCCGCTCGGTTAGTCCTTCCGGAGCTGTCTCGGGTAAGACTGGCACATTCAAAGGTGGGCGTGGCAAACGTTCCCCGAGCAGCGTTTCGGAAATCCAATTTCCTCGCAAGATGGGACTGGTGCGGGAAGCGCCGGAGTTCTTGGCCAGCACGGTCGCTTGGGTCAGAATGCCCCCTCTGCCAAACTGACGGACCCCTTCGACCTTGCGCCACTCTTGACCTTCAACGTTGGGAATACCGTATTGTTTGGCGAGTTGCTCGTTCAAAAAAGTGTGATCCGCCGTCAAGATATCGATGATCGAGCCGTTGTTTTGAAACAGATCTTGGAAGAATAAGACCGACTCCTCATACATCGGGCCCCGTAGCTCAGCGAATTGCGGATAGTGCTGCTCACTTTTCTCATCGAACTCATCGAAATCGCGGACATGGAGCCACTGACAGGCGAATTGAATCGCCAGGCGACGAATTCGCTCATCACTCAGAATTCGCTCCGTTTGTTCTTTCAATACCGTATCGTCTTGCAGCTGGCCGGTGGCAGCCAATTCGCGAAGTGTTACGTCAGGCGTGGTCGACCACAGAAAGTAACTCAAGCGAGTCGCCAGTTCCCAGTTGTCGATCTGGGTCGCCATTTTCCCGGCACCGGGAGTCTCTGAGCGGTATAGGAATGCGGGGGAAGCCAAGATGCGGGCCAGCGACAATTTGAACGCTTCTTCGTGCGGCTGCTTCTGAGTCCGAAGTTCAGCGTAAAGTTCGCGGATCGTTTGCTCGTCGCGCGGCGTGAGTGGGCGGCGATACGCCTTTTCAGCAAATCGGACCAACGCATCAACGTGAGCGGGCTGCGTATCGATAAGCCGCTGCTTAAAGGCGCTTGCTTGGTTGGTAATCGGTTCACGAAGCGGCTCGAACTGCGTTGGGTCGCCATCCTGCGTGGCGAACTCGAGCAGTTGTTCTAACGCAACGGTAATATCGAGGGCATCCCGGCTGATGTAATGGAGTTCGTCCCATAGCCGATCGAGCCTCGCATGCTCTTCCTCACTGAGCAACAAGCGAGATAGCTCGTCATCTTCACGGTGAAATAAGACCAACGTGACCACTTCATCGACGGGCACAATTTGCGGATAGCAAACGATCGCCGGGAAGTAGTGGCGGAAGTCATCCAAGGGCCCAGTAATCTGCGGGGCAGCAAGCTGATCAGCGGCAGCGACGATTGGCGAACCGGCGAGAAGGTGTTTATTGACTAGCGGGGTTCTTCCGACGCTCCCCTGAACAGGCATGCCGCCCAATGGGACTTCGAGCGTGACGACAAACTCGGCGCCTGTAAAAATCTCGTCCGGCAGCGATATGGGAATCGTAGCTGGAATCGTGGCGACCAGGTCCTCGCTTCCGGATGGATCGGCCTGAGCGGTGATCCCGCCCACCAGGGGCCCATTCCAGGCCAAGAGATCGGCATACAGGTAATCTGCCTCTTCCAGGGGCGTGTCTCCGGCCACCTTGGCAATACGCTGCTGAATCTGCTGGGCGATTAAGTTGGCTTCTTCTGCACTCTCTGCTGCTTTCCACTTCGCCAGAAGCGAGTCTGGCGGAAGCCGGCTCGGTTCGGCTTGCTGGTCCATTCGGCCGTAATAGAAATGCCACGCTTCGGGATTGCCGTAGTGGTCAGCGTGCGGGTTTGCTTCCCCCATCGTGTCCGCACAGTCAGCCGTCAACTGCCACTTCTTTCCTTCGTTTCCGAGTTCGTGAATGGTCAGATCGATCTCGGTCAAATCACAAACATGACTGCTGGCCCGGGGGCCGATTTTCAGCGCGATGACATCACCGCGCGCGAGCGTTAGCTTCTCGACTGGGGCAATGACTGCTTCCGCGCCCGAATCGACATCGCCGCTGGCCAGAACCGAGACGCGACTGCCATGACGATGTTCCAGCCACCAACTGACTCCATTGCCACACGCGTTGTGGGCATCACGGACGTGAGCTTTGATCGAAACTTCGCCTTCAAATGAGCTTTGCCATCCCGTCGCAATCCAATGCTCGGGGCGAGGATGCACGGTGACCGCGTGGGCTTTCAACTCGCCAGGGATATAAACGGTCTGGTCGGTGCCGTTGCCTGCAATGGATAAGGCATCAAGCCCAGGGGCTCCCCAGCCATTGATGCCCGTCTTGCCAGCCACGCTGGTCAGACGCTGTGGCAAGTGAGAAGTGATCGTGGTGTCGCCGCGATACGAGATCTCAAGCAGGTCGAGCCACTGGGACAACAACTTTGGATCGAGAGAATCGGCGGAGGCCAGCTGTGGTAGTTCGACCGGCTGTTCGCTATGGGCAATCTTATAGGCCACAGCCAAGTAGTCTGCCGTCCGATTGGCAATGTCATGACGTGCTTCACGCATGGCCGCCACGGTCGGTTTCAGGTCTCGTAACAGAATAGGAGGTAGGCCTGGTCGTACTAGGCGAGGGCGGCGCCAAATGACGTCGGAAGTTGCTTCGCGGAAAGTAACGGGAATCGCACTTAGCGACAACGTAAGCGCCTCGGGCGAGTCAAGATTCACGCGAAACTCTTGTCGAGGCACGATCGGATTGATCGCTTCCTGCCAGGGGCGAATGCTGCCGAAGTGACCGACCGAGTTGAATTTCCACAGCGTGTCTTGCCATGCGCGGACCGTCTTGGCGAGGTCCGCTGCTTTGTTTTCTTCAGCGGATTGCCAACGCTGACGAAGATCTTCTAACAATGCTGACCGGGGTTTGGCATCGACCAGCATATTTGCCAGGAGGGTGAAGTACTTGGCGTTGAGATGTTCCTGGGCGGCCAACGAACTGGCTTGCGTGACGTCCGCTTTCAGCTGATCGCGATGACGAATCAAGGCGGCGAAATAGGGCTCTAGGTCGATTCGTCCTTCTTCGGCCATGACCTTCTTCGGATCGCTTACGTTCCAGCGGTCGAGCGCGTGGGCATTGCCTACGTCACGAATGTGATTGAAGTAAATGCCGCGGATTTCGGCGAGAATCTCATCGGTGAAGTCGCGACGCGTTTCGCCTGCCGAGAAGCGGAAACCATCGGGCAGCAGCACCGCGTGATCCGCGATTTGCTTGCCAGCGTCCAAATACTTCCGAACCAGCGATGGTGACATCACGAGGGCGTTGCCTGTGTTGGTAAATCCTTCTCCCGCGGCACCATCCACCGGGAATTCTTTCGCCGGATCGAGGTGGGCACCGGTTAAATCGCGAATCGTATAGGTGTACTCGTCGTTGTTCAACCGGCGTAAGACAACCGGGCCAGGATCGCCGGCGTTCGCTTTTGCTTCAACAACCAAGTACTGGTCGACCCACGCTAACAACGTTTTGGTTTGATCGGCCGACAACGGGTCGCTATCCTCCGGCGGCATTTCGCCGTGGCGGACCATCTGCTGCACCTTCTGCCAGGCCGCAGGATCGTGCCGAATTGCCGCCAGGTCCGTAAACTGTTCGAGATCGAGTTCCCCCTGTTTATCTGCCGTCGAATGACAGTCGTTGCAGTACGTCTTCAGCAGCGGAGCGATATCGTGCTGAAACTGGTTACCAAGCCGATCGAACGAAGGCGTTTTCTCCGCGACTACCAACGACGAAAACAGAGAACCCTGTACGAGAGAAACGGTAAGCAAGAGCAAACTGAAATGGGTTCCACGTGCTGAAAGCATTGGACGCATACGATTACTTAGGAGGGAGGATCTAAGGCGGGAGTTGGTCGTGCGTGGCACACTTCGATTGTAATGCTTCAACGAGCGAAGTCCTATAGATTTACCGTAAAACGGCATCGCAAAGCATTCCCCCAAAAAGCGTTGCCTTTCTTTCATAAGTCAGGCAAGATAAAAAACGCCGTAACGTTGAACTTCCTTACTATCCACTCTTCAGAAGCCACTCCCATGCGTTTGTTTGCCACGGCTGTGTTGTTGTTTGCTTGTTTCGTTCCAATCGCGTCGGTGAAAGCTGCCGACCCATTAAGGCAGGATAACCTGGTTGCTTGGTGTATCGTGCCTTTCGATGCCGCGAAACGCACGCCAGAGCAGCGGGCCGTGATGCTTGAAGAGCTTGGCATCGGTCGATGCGCCTACGATTGGCGCGCCGAGCATGTGCCAACTTTCGAACAGGAAATTGAAGCGTATCAAAAGCACAACATCGAGTTCTTTGCCTTTTGGGGCGTGCACGAAGAAGCATTCAAGTTGTTCGAGAAGTACGACCTGCATCCACAAATCTGGTTGATGCTTCCCCAGCCGGAAGGTAACATCCAAGAGGAAAAGGTGGCCTCCGCCGTCAATAATTTGACCCCACTGGCCAAACGCGCGAAAGAACTCGGCTGCGAACTCGGTATTTACAATCATGGCGGCTGGTCTGGCGAACCACGGAACATGGTCGACGTATGTCAGGCGATGCGTCAGGAAGGATTTGACAACGTGGGTATCGTCTACAACTTCCATCACGGTCACGAACATATCGCGGACTTCGCCGAAAGCTTTAAGCAGATGAAACCTTACCTGCTGTGCGTCAACCTCAACGGCATGAACGACAACGCTCAGCCGAAGATACTGGGAATCGGCAAAGGGATGTACGAACGCGGGATGATTAAGACGGTGTTAGAAAGCGGTTACGACGGACCGATCGGAATTCTCGATCATCGTAATGAGCTCGATTCGAAAGAGTCGTTGCAAGAGAATCTAAGCGGACTGGCAGAACTTCAAGCTAAACTCAGTCCAAAGAGTACGATAAGCACGGCCCCAAATATGATTGGGGATTAGTGGCTAACTACACCTGAATTGTTGCCTGAGCCTATTGGCTTGCTCAATCGTTGATACGTTCGTTCAGAGCAAATTCCCGTTCATCGTCGGATCTTTCAAGGGTAGTCTGGGCAACATTCTCTTTCATCGATTGAATCCTCCGTTGGCGATTGAGTTGCAGGCGTTCTCAAAGATGTGCCGAAGGTCACAACGCGATATTCACTAGGATGGGAATTATCCACTGACAGGATTCGAAGCCAGTTTGGTTGGTACGATCATCATTGAAAAAAGCCACCGATTCGCATTTGCGAAATCGGTGGCTTTCTCTTTGGGTTCAATAACCAGCGTTGGTTGAAATTACTTACTGGTCAATTCGAAGTCGAACTTGTTCTCACCAGAAGTAACCGTTTCTTTGAGGGTCGAATCGGTGTTGTATTCTGCGGGAACGCGTTTGGCCGTTCCATCATCCAGGGCTTCTCCACCCACAATCCGCACGATGTATTCGCCGAGGGGAGCACCTTCCTTGAAGCCTGGGTAGACCAGGGAGTAGCTGCCATCCTCTTGGGTATAACCGGTTGCCGTGGTGCGATCCTTGGTATCACCGGTTGGTTCGAAATTGACTTCAAGCCCGGAAACCGGCTTTCCATCCAATGTGACAACGCCAGTGACCGGAGCCATCGAGTCACCGCTACAGCCAACAACACACATCAAAGACAAAAGAAAGGCAAAGCTTGACGCTGTCCGAAACGGCAGACGCATGATTGGGATCCCTTGAGATAAACGAAAAAAGTGACAACACAACCTGGCTGTGCTGTCACTTGAGTTGTGTGAGACAGAAGTACGGATAGCCTTAGAA